>NZ_JAVJQO010000006.1 GCF_040218225.1 Gracilimonas sp. | reverse complement strand
CCGTTAAGCCCTGCAGCGCCGATGGTACTGCACTCGTGGTAGAGTAGGTCGTCGCCTTCTTCTTTTTTTACCCCAAGCCTCTTCAGCATCCCTGAAGAGGCTTTTTTTTATCCCGGGTAAAATTATTTTCCAAATTAATTTTCCCCGCTCTCCTTTTTGCTTATGTTAACGCTCTAAATAATTTCAAAAATCAAACCAACGCTGTATAAAATAGAGTTACGAGTTATTTAATTTTGGCGAGCCGATGCTCGCAATCAATTACTTAAATACACAGACATCTAATTGGTTGATATGATTAAGAAATTATTTTTTTTATCTATTCTTGCTTCGATTTCAGTTACAGTTTATTCACAGAACCTTCAAAGCTGGGGTGCCTACCCGTCTTACTCTACCATTAACTCAATATCTGTAAATCAGGATATTGTCTATAGCGCAACCCTAGGGGGTATATTTAGTGTGGAAGGGGGAGAAATTATGAATCGGATGACTACACTGGATGGCCTCTACCGTTCTAACCCGACTGCAATCATAGCGGATAAGGATCGCCTTATAGCCGGATATATTGATGGAACTATAGATGTGATTTATTCAGAGACGAATGAAGTTGAGAGGATTGAGGATATAAAAAGAGTTTCCCGTTTTAACTCAAAGAGTATAAACGCGTTCGAAATCTATGAGAATAGGCTATACGTGGCAACCAGTTTTGGGATAGTTGTATATAACCTCCAAAACTTATTTGTTGAAAACAGCTATCTGCAATTAGGTGCTTTTGACATTGGAGTACAGGTAAATAACTTTGATATTTTTTCTGATACACTTTATGCCGCTACTGTGCAAGGTGTAGCTTATGGGAGCTTGAATACCAACCTGGTGGAGAAAGATAACTGGACTAATTTTACAGAAGATGATGGACTGCCTGCTAATTCTATTCAGGAAATACAGTTATTCAATGAAAACATAAACGTACTTGTTGATGGAAGTATCTATTTTTGGGATAATAGCTCCTGGTCATTGCACCCCGATTTTGCAGCAAATGGAATCCAAAGTCTTCAAAAAAGCTTAAACGGAGAAGAATTAGGAGTAGCCACTGCTTCAGCGATAACTATTATAGACTCCGATCTGAACTCGGAAACAATAAATTTTAACCTCGAGAGTACAATTACGGATTTCAGGTTTGAAGGGGAGCGTGTTTTTGTTGGTACAACTAATGAAGGACTTGTTATTCTTGAAGACAGAGACAGTGAACCACAATTTTATTTACCAACCGGTCCATATCTCAATTTTTTTGGGAGGTTGATGGTAGATGAGAACACTCTGATTGCCTCTTCAACCTCATCATTTCCAAGTGCAGACGCTTTCGCAGCTTTAAGGGGGTATTATATTTATAAAGATGGGACATGGAATAACTTTAACAGTAATACCGATCCCGCTTTAAGCAATATAGCCTATGTCTATTCGATTGGGGCAAACGATTCCTCATTCTACTTCGGAAGCTGGGGGGATGGAATCATCCGGCACAATAAGTCAAATAATGAAGTTACAGTTTACGACAGAAGTAATTCCAGTTTGGTTGGTATTGATGAAAATCAAAATTATGTAGTGATATCAGGTTTGGATGAAGACTCTCAAAATAATATGTGGGCGATTTCATATTGGTCAGATTTTCCACTTTACGTCCAACTAAACGGAACGGAAGAGTGGATTCCTTTTAGGGGCCGTGCAGGCGCAGACCTTTATTTTAATCTTTTTGTTGATTCATTTGATCAAAAGTGGATCTCTTTAGTGAATAGTGATAATGTAGGACAAGGACTGTTAATTGTAGAAACCGGAGATCCTTCAGACCCTAACGATGATAGCTCAGTAGAATTGACTTCATCGATAGCTAACGGAAATCTTCCAGACGATAAGATTAATGCCATTGTTCAGGATAAGAATGGGGAAGTTTGGATTGGTACCGGAAGAGGAATTGCACGGTTTATATTTCCGGAATTAATTGTTGATGGAGGTCCAGATGAAAGGCAGGCACAGTGGCTTATAAACGAAGATACAACTGCAGCATCACGGTTTTTACTTCGCGATGTAAATGTGAGCGCTATGGCCGTTAATGATGCCAATCAGAAGTGGATTGGAAGTGTTAATCAGGGAATTTGGGTTCTGAATGCAGAAGGAAGCCGAATAATTAACCGGTTCACCACAGAAAATAGCAACCTTATCTCAAATAACATCGAAGCGATTTCCATTGACGACGAAACGGGGGAAGTATTTATCGCTACTGAATTGGGGCTGATTAGTTATTACGACATACCGAAAGCGCCCGTTAATAAAATGGATAAGCTTAAAGTGTTTCCCAATCCATTTCAATATTCTAAACACAATCAGATTGTTGTAGAGGGTTTGAGCGAATCAACCCGAATTAAAGTATTGGGAGTTGATGGTATTGTGGTTAACGAACTTGAAGCAAGGGGTGGAAGAATAAGCTGGGATGGTTTTGATTATAACGGTAATCGTCTGGGAACCGGTGTTTATTTTCTGATCGCATATGAAGATAGCGGAAGGGAAACGGGCGTTGGTAAAGTTGTAATCGTAAAATAAAGAGCGTTCTCTATGTTCAGGAATAAAATATTGACTATCACCCCAAGAACTTAGGATTTTAAGGCGTGCAAAATGCAGCTCCTCATATCTCGGTGGTCATCGTTAACTATAAGGTTAAAGAGTATATTTCTAATCTGCTAAACTCCTTAAAGAAAGCTCAGCACGAATTTAATCTGGAAATATTCGTAGTTGATAATGATTCCGGGGATGACTCCGTCTCTTATCTCAAGGAGCGTTATCCTGAAGTTAATTATATAGCCAACGATGAAAATGTAGGTTTTGGCAGGGCTAATAATCAGGCTATAAAAAAGGCAAAAGGAGAGTTTACACTGATTATTAATCCAGATACGCTTGTTAGTGAAGACACACTGGATGTGTTGATCAATCATATGAAAGAGCATCCAAAATGTGGAGCTGCAGGTTGTAAGATTTTAAATCCTGACGGAACCTTTGCCCCCGAATCCAGACGGTCAATACCTACCATATGGTCTGCCTCATGCAAAGTTTTTGGGTTGAATACCCTGTTCCCTGAAAGCAAGTTGTTTGGCCAATACTACCTGAGCTGGCTGGGTGAAGATGAAGCAACGGAAATACCGGTATTGTCGGGCTCATTTATGTTCTGGAGAACAGACCTGCTAAAAGAACTGGGTGGCTTTGATGAACGTTTTTTTATGTATGGGGAAGATATTGATCTATGTTATCGGGTTCAGAAAACGGACTATCATATCGATTATGTTCCAGAAACATCGATCATTCATTACAAGGGGGAAAGTACTAAGAAAGGAGACCTGAGATATATACGAATATTCAATAAGGCGCTCTATCAGTTTTTTGATAAACACTATAGTTCCCGGTACAGCCTCTTTTTCCGTGTTTTTATTTATCTGGCTATTTGGTTGAAAACAGGGCTTTCTTTTGCTTCGACGAATTTCAGAAAATTAAAACCCGTTATTGCAGATTTGGTGCTTTTAAATTTATCCGTCGCTATCGGATTTATTGGAAGGTACGCTATAAAAGGCACGAACATCATGAATCCTGAGGGCACAAAATACCTCTGGATTAACCTGCTGATGACACTATTATTTCTCTTTAGCGGAAGTTTGCTGGGGATGTTCAGAAAGAATAAAGAATCTATCTCTACCGCTCTGAAAGCATTGACCATTACCTACGCAGGAGTCGTTATCATTACATTTTTTGTGCGAAATCTTGCTTATTCAAGGTTGGGGCTAATATTTGGGTTTGTTTTAGGAGTGATCTTTTTTGTTACCTATAAATTGATCAGAGCAAACAAGAATCACGATAGTAATGGTAACAGAGGCAGGATAAGAAATGCCCGCGTAATTTTAGTTGGGGATGCCAGCCAGTCAGCAGACATCATTTCAAAAATACATACCCGCCCCGATTGGAGCTATGAAGTGATTGGGTATGTAAATGTTGAAGAGAATGATGAAAAATCATTAGGGAGTTTGTCTCAACTAGAAGATTTGGTTAAAGCCTATCAGGTAGATCAGGTGTTTTTTGCTTTGAATTCGATCAGCTATAAGCAGATGCTGAAAGAGATCTCAAACCTTCAGAAAGAAGAGGTTGTGTTTAAGCTGATTCCCGATTCCATGGATTTTATTTTAGGGAAGTCAAACGTGGAATATCTGGAAGCCATTCCTTTGGTAGAAGTTGAATTCGAATACTCAAAGCCTATCAATAAATTACTTAAACGATTGCTGGACCTTGGCGTTTCTATTCCGTTATTCTCAATGCTCTTTCTGATTTGCTGGCCCGGACTGCTTTTTTCAAAAAAAGACTTAATCTCAATTGATGGAATTAAGTTGTACCGGGATATCAGCAATAATAAATGGAAAAATCGGCTCCGATTATTAAGGTATATAATATCAGGTAAACTGAGTTTGGTTGGTGCGCCCATAAGTAAGAATTCATTAGAACAATCAGGCACGGCTAAAAAAGGAATCACAGGGCTAATTCAAATCAGTAAAAACCGAATACAGCAGGAAGAAGAAGCCGAAAGCTTTGGGCTTTATTATCTGCAAAACTACTCACTATGGATGGATATAGATATCCTGATCAAAACGATATTTAACGGCCCCAGTCCTTTAGAAACCTTGACAAAAGAGGAAGGATTGTCATAAAACCCTAAATCCGTTGCTCTAATTGCTTCACCATTCCGGGATACCATTCTCCAAAAGTGTCATCTGCTATTCGTTCCCGAACTTCTTCCATCAGCCATAAATAGAAAGTGAGATTGTGAATGGAGGCAAGAACCAATCCAAAAATCTCATTGTTTCGAATCAGGTGATGGATGTAAGCCATGGTGTATTTATTGCATAACTCGCTTGGGAAATCAGGATCGAGGTAATCATGATGCTCTTTCCACTGCGCATTCCGGATGTTCACCCTTCCATGACGGGTAAAAATAGTACCGTTTCTGGCATTCCGAGTAGGCATCACACAGTCAAACATATCGACTCCGCGGGCTACTCCTTCCAATAAATTAGCGGGTGTACCAACGCCCATCAGGTAACGGGCTTTATCTTCCGGCAGATAGTCGGTGTTTAAATCGGTAAATTCGTACATCATTTCGATGGGTTCGCCCACGCTAAGTCCGCCAATGGCAATACCTTCAAAATCCTGGTCAGCCATAAACTTGGAAGACTCAATCCGCAAATCCTTATAGGTTCCTCCCTGAACAATTCCGAATTGGGCCTGTTCATGACCATAAAGTGGTTCCGTTTCAAGAAAAGCCCTTCTGCCGCGCTTCGCCCAGCGGTGAGTTAGTTCCATAGAGTTTTTAGCGTATTCGTAAGAACTTGGGTAGGGCGGACATTCATCCAGTAGCATCATGATGTCAGAGCCTAAAATACGTTGTGTCTCAACCACATTTTCGGGAGTAAAAGAATGCCGTGATCCATCAATATGACTTTGAAAATGGGCTCCTTCTTCATCCAGATCTCTGTTGTCGGAGAGAGAAAAAATCTGGTACCCGCCAGAGTCTGTGAGAATAGGAAGATCCCAGTTCATAAATTTATGTAATCCGCCAGCCTCCTTGATGATATCACACCCCGGCCGCAAATAGAGGTGATAGGTGTTGCCAAGGATGATCTGCGCTTTAATTTGGTCAACCAATGTATCCTGAGAGACACCTTTCACGGTTCCCAGCGTACCAACCGGCATAAAAATGGGAGTCTGAATGGTACCGTGAGCCGTTTTTAGTTCTCCAAGCCGGGCTTTTGTAGTAGATGTCTTTTGCTTAAGTGTGTACAATCTAAATTAAATTTAAGTTTTAGAAGTTATGCAGCCTATCTAAAATTGCTTATTTTGGCAGTCTTAAAAAATTGTAAGCTCATATTAATATAGTGCTGAAGTTAAAAAGATATCGGGAAGTTATTTTTACCAGTGTATTAGACTTTCTAATTATACTGGCAAGTTGGTTTGTATTTCATTCCTTCTATCCAAATACCATGAATATGCTGATTCAGGATTTTAACCTGAATTTCATATCGGGTGGGGTAATTATAAGCTTTTACTGGCTGGCTATTTTCGTGGTGATGGGGTCCTATAAAAAATTATACCTGGTTTCTCGTCTGGATGAATTTATAAAAGTACTGAAAGCAAGTTTGCTGGGAGCGTTGATTTTATATTTCGCAATTAATATCAACGAGAACATTTCTATTAGCGACCAGCGGATGATCATTATCAATTACTGGGCTACAATTTTTGTTCTGTTGGCATTGAACCGGTTTATCGTTAGAACAATTCAGCGGCATTATGCTCAAAAGGGTAAAGGGTTGCACCGTACGGTTATTGTAGGAACCGGACACACGGCAAAAGCAGCTTATGATGACTTGAATCGTAATAAAACACTGGGTATGCAGGTGTTGGGGTTTATACAGGTGAATGGTAAAGCACCTGCTCCTGAAACAGGTATCAGTAAAGAAGATGTGATTGGAAACCTGGATCAGATCAAAGAGATATTAGAAGAACGGCAGGTTCAGGATATTTTAGTGGCCCTTGAGCCTGACCGGCGTCAGGACTTGGTAGATGTGATCTCAAAAGTAGATGCTCCGGAAGTATCACTGAAACTACTTCCAGACTTTTACCAGTTGGTAAGCGGACTTAGCAAGACTAATCAGATTTTTGGAATGCCACTGGTTGAAATTTCACCAGAACCTATGCCGCTTTGGGAAAAAACAATAAAAAGAGCGCTCGATATTGTCGTTTCTCTGGTCGTTTTATTACTCACATTTCCATTTTTGATTCTCATTGGCCTGGCTGTTCGTCTTACATCACCCGGACCGGCAATTTACAGACAGAGAAGAGTGGGCAGAAATGGGAAAATCTTCACTATTTATAAATTCCGAACCATGCTGGATAATGCTGAAAAGCATAGTGGTCCTACGTGGGCAAAGAAGGATGATCCCCGGGTAACTAAGTTGGGGTATTGGCTCAGAAAGCTCAGAATTGATGAAGTACCCCAATTTATCAATGTATTGAAAGGTGATATGAGCTTGGTAGGTCCACGGCCCGAAAGACCTCATTTTGTGGAACAATTCAGTACGCAAATTCCTCTTTATACCCGCAGGTTAAGGGTTCGTCCGGGTATTACAGGCTGGGCTCAGGTCAAATGGAAATATGATGCATCATTAGATGATGTGAAGGAGAAAACTAAATTCGACTTATTCTACATCGAAAATGCATCTCTAAGAATGGACGCGAAAATCCTGATTAATACTATGATCACTGTCATAAAAGGAAAAGGACAATAGCTATGGCCTCAGATACATTAATCATTGTCCCAACATATAATGAGGCACATAATATCACCAGGTTGATAGAGCGTGTTATGAGTCTTGAGAATCAGGTAGATATTCTTGTGATTGACGACGGTTCCCCTGATGGAACAGCAGATTTTGTTAAGAAAGCACAAAAAGAGTATTCCAGCAGGGTGGCTCTTATCGAGCGTTCTGGGAAGCTCGGGTTGGGAACAGCCTATGTAAAAGGATTCGAATATGCTCTGGATAAAGGTTATGATTATGTTTGTGAAATGGACGCGGACTTCTCTCATGATCCCTACGATGCAGAAAGGCTGATCAATGAGGTGAAATCGGGTGCAGCTGATGTGGCTGTAGGCTCTAGGTATGCAAATGGAATCAGTATTATAAACTGGCCCTTAAGCCGACTGATTTTATCGTACTGCGCTAATATTTATGCCCGCACAATTACAGGTTTACCCATTTTTGATACAACGGCAGGTTTTAAATGTATTCATCGAAAAGTGTTAGAGTCCATTTCCATAGAGCGCATAAAATCGAATGGGTATGCTTTTCAGATTGAACTACACTTTCGTGCCTGGAAAGCCGGTTTCAAGTTAAAAGAAGTATCTATTGTATTCAGAGAACGGGAAGAAGGTGTCTCAAAAATGTCGAAAGCAATTGTCAGAGAAGCTATTTGGCGGGTTTGGGCTCTAAAATTCCGTAGTATTTTCGGGGCACTTTAACCTGTAATCGAAACTCTCACCTCAGGAAAGGATTCCTTATATTAATCCTGATAAAAAAATTAAAAAATCAGATATGCAGTATTTAGATTTTGAACAACCCATTGCTGAACTAGAAGGCAAGATTGAAGAACTCAAAGAATTATCGAATGTTAGTGATGGTGTGTTGGACAAAGAGATTGAAAGCCTTAGAAAACGGGTTGATAAGCTCAGAGAATCTATCTTCACTAATCTCACCCGCTGGCAACGAGTTCAGTTAGCACGCCATCCGGATCGCCCTTACACCCTGGATTATATCTATAAAATCACGCAAAACTTTGTAGAGCTTCACGGCGATCGGTATCATGCTGATGATAAAGCTATTGTAGGTGGACTGGCTACCATTGATGGACAATCGGTAATGATTATTGGTCACCAAAAAGGTCGTGATACCAATAGCCGCAAATACCGGAATTTTGGGATGGCCAATCCGGAAGGATACCGAAAAGCATATCGGTTGATGAAGCTGGCTGAAAAATTTGATATCCCAATTATAACTTTGCTGGATACCCCTGGTGCTTATCCCGGACTGGAAGCAGAAGAGCGAGGCCAAGCAGAAGCAATTGCAAAAAACCTGAAAATGATGGCCATGCTGAAAGTGCCATTTATTACAATTGTGATTGGCGAGGGGGCCAGTGGTGGGGCAATTGGAATTGGAATGGGTAACGAAGTATATATGATGGAGAATACCTGGTACTCTGTTATCTCTCCGGAATCTTGTTCTTCTATTCTCTGGAAAACATGGGATTATAAAGAACAGGCTGCAGCTGTGCTCAAATTGACTGCAGTGGATCTGGAAAAACTAAAAGTGATTGACGGAGTGATTCCTGAACCAATGGGAGGAGCTCATCGCGATTACGATGAAGCTGCCTCAGCACTTAAAAAACAAATCCTGGAAAGCCTGAAACGACTTAAAAAACTCAAACCCGAAAAACTTATTGAGCAGCGCATTGATAAATATGCTCAAATGGGTGAGTGGAAAGTAGTTAAGTAGCTGTTGTGGAATTCCCGGAAAAGCCACCAATTATTGAATACACGCACCGTCTTCGCAGCCGGTATGGAGAGACCGATCGAATGGGGTATGCGTATTATGGCCGTTATCTGGAATATTTCGAAGTAGCCCGAACTGAAATGATCCGCTCTTATGGTCTTTCTTATCGTGAAATGGAAGACTCTGGCGTGATGCTGCCTGTAATTCATGCCGAGCTGGAATATAAAATGCCTATTACCTACGACGAGGAAATGCATATTAAAGTGATGGTATATGATGTGCCCACAGTGCGCCTTCAGACTTTTTATGAAGTCAGAACCTCAGAGTCCGAGAAGGTGCATGTTTTTGGGGAAGTCAGCCTTTGCTTTATGGATCGTGAATCCCGAAAACCACTTCGGGCTCCAAAGTCATTTCTAAAAGGGATAAAAGACCAGCTCAACGGATAATTGCGTGTGGAACCTTCAGGCATATAACAAATCGTTATTTTGGAGCCTGTTATTAGCCCTGGTTTTTTTGTTTATATCTGCCCTGGGTCCAGGTTTATTTTCAAGCTCATTCCATGGTTTTAATAGCTGGCAATTTGCCATTTTTGATGTGCTTTGTCATCAGGATCCAGCCCGGTCATTTTCCATTTCAGGAGTTCAGATGGCAGTTTGTGCGCGTTGCTTTGGAATTTATACAGCTCTGTTGACTGGGTGGATTGTTATGCCTTTTTATGCTCTTTTAAGAAATGATTCACAAAACACAGAAAAGAACTGGTTAATTGCTGCTATTCTGTTAAATTTAGCCGATGTTTCGGTAAACTATTTCGGACTATGGACGAATACCCTAATCTCAAGATTTGTGCTTGGCAGTTTATTTGGGTTGCCTATCGCACTTATCTTGGCGAACGAATTTTTCACACTTAACAAATCGGAGTAACCATGGATATGGAAAACGAACAGGTACAAGAAAACCCAAGTTATTGGAATTCGGTAATAATTGCATCCTTAATAACCGGCATTATCGTTACGGTCTTTAGTTTGATTGGTGGTTATATGACAATCAATTCAGAACCTTCAGGTTCTTTATTTAATTCGGCCCAAATTTGGGGGACAATCGGGTGTTTAGTTGGCGCCATTGGCGGGTTTATTGCCAATTGGCATTTCACAAATGAATATGATGTAACCTACAAGGTTGGCAAAGGAGCACTTTTAGGTTTATTAGTTGGAGTTGTTTCAACTATTATTATTGTGGCATTGAGTCAACTTTGGAATGTCATTGACCCAAGTTATCAAGAAGCTATCCTGGAATGGAATATCCAAAACTTTGAAGCCATGCAAATGCCAGCAGAGGCAAAAGAACAAGCTATTGCAAGTATGGAAAATCCAAACTCTATGGGTAACATTGCGCTTTTTGCTGGAACAACATTTGTCGGTATGGCAATTTTGAACGTAATTTCAGGACTTATAGGCGCTAAAGTTTTTGCATCAGAAGAGTAAAAGAAGTTAATGAATCAGGAAAAAGAGACGGCATCTTCACATAGCGAATATCAGCAAATTTATGAGAACAATAAGCCAGCTCCATGGGTAGAACGTAACGGTTTTGCCCATTGGGGGATGGCTTTAGGCTGGGTTTTTGTAGCCCTCATTGCTTTCAACATTGTGGGGGGTATTGTAGGATTTATTGGGATTTTGGCTACGGCTGAAAGCCTGGATGTTCAAACCATGCTGGGTGAGCTTTCCAATAACTTTGATATTCTTTTTCTTGCTAATTCGTCCGGTCAAATTCTGATCATGGCACTCGCTACATTAATGGTAGTTAAACTCCATGCTGTTAAAGGAGAACGAAAAGAATTCCTGAGAATGAAGCTCTCAGGTAATGTTTGGCAGGTAACGATTCTTGCCGCTATTCTTTTTGTTGTTGCGCAACCAACTATTTTGTTTCTGGGCTGGATTAATTCTTTCCTTCCTGTTCCTGAAGCAATGGCCCAAATGCAGGAAACGATGGCTGAAATGATCTCTAACTTCCTGAAATCAGACAATGCCCTGCTTTTAGGTGTTTTTCATATCGGCCTGGTACCAGCGGTCTGTGAAGAAATCATGTATCGGGGTTATGTTCAAAGAGCCTTTGAGAAAAGCTGGGGTATTACTGCTGCTATTTTAATTTCAGGAGCAATTTTTGGAGCCTATCACCTTCAAATTTCAAACTTCTTGCCCCTTGCTACACTGGGTGTTTTTCTGGCCTATGTTACTTACATATCTGATAGTTTAATCCCTGCAATGGTTGCCCATTTTGTAAATAACGGGGGACAGGTAGTAGCGAGCAGTTTTTATCCGGAAATGCTGGATGAAAAAATCACCCCGGATATGGATATTCCTGTATTCTTGGTAATTGTCAGTATCGTTTTAACCACAGGTTTACTTTATTATCTGTACACGATGAAACCAAAAGAGCAGGAAGTATGAGTTTCTTTTCAAATTCTCCAAGGCCTAACGATATAGACAACTGGGTTTGTGTGCTCGAAGGAAGTACCGACCTGGAAATTGAAATGGCAAAAAACTATCTGTCTAACCTTAAAATTCCTTCCAATATCTTATCCAAGCGTGACTCAGCTTACAGCCTGAATGTCAGTGAAATGGCGATGGTTTATTTGTATGTCCCCAAAGAGTTTGAAGTGAAGGCAAAGAAAGCACTTGAAGACCTGGAAGAAGAAAATCCCGATTTCAATCCTGACACCGAATAACCGGAACCCGATTTGAGCGAACTTCTTAAACGCATACTTTTTGCAGTACCCGCGGCTATTTTATTCATTTTCTTAACATGGATGGGAGGCTGGTATTTCAAAGGGTTTATCATTTTTATAGGTTTTTTTATTCAGCAGGAAGTAATGCGCCTGATGAGCAGTGCCGGTAACCCAACCGATCAATATTTCCCTTACACCATAGGGTTATGGATCATGTTATTTCCGGTTTTACCATATGCTTTTGAAATAGGGCTGGCAATTTTACTTTTATTTATCGCTATTCAAACTTTTGATACTACTGAAGAAAGCATTACAAAATTAAGTACCTCCTTTTTTGCTGGCTTATATGCTCCGGCAGGGTTGCTATGTCTTATGTTGATTCGTGACATTGGCACTAATGAAACAGGATTTATACTAACCATTGCAACAGTTTTAATGGTTTGGGGAGGAGATGTTTTTGCCTATTTCGGTGGCCGGTCTTTTGGGAAAAGAAAACTAGCCCCTGCAATCAGCCCAAATAAAACATGGGAGGGTTTTATCTCGGGTTACTTCGGTTGTTTTGTAGGACTGGCAATTGCACTGTATGCCGTGCCTTTTGAAACAGGTATTACCATGACATTTATGTTGCCTCTTATTATGTTAGTGGGCACTTTTGGTCCTATTGGAGACTTAATAGAGAGCAAAATCAAGAGAAAAGCCGGGGTTAAAGATTCTTCTGATTTACTGCCTGGTCATGGTGGTTTTTTTGACCGCTTTGATGCACTTTTGCTGGTAGCTCCCGCCGTATTTATTTATTTACAGCTCATTCAAAAATTTGGATATGTCTCATTTTGAAATTAACTGGGAAGTCTTCCCACTAAAGCTCAGAGAAGTTTTTACTATTTCACGAGGATCAAAGTCTGAAGTGCCTAATGTATTTCTGTCTGTTACCAAAAATGGGATGACAGGATATGGAGAAGCCGGACCCAATACCCGGTATGATGAAACTCCTGAAAAAGTGATTGAATACTTTAAGGGACTTCCCGATCATTTTTTTGATGAAATTGCAAGCCCGGGTGAAATTGCAAAAAAGCTTGAGCAACTAGAATTACCTCATATACAATCAGCTAAAGCTGCTATTGAGATGGCATGGCTGGATTGGTGGGCAAAATCAAAGAACGAACCCCTTTGGAAGCTATGGGAGTTAAACTCTCCAAAAGGTCCGGTTACATCCTATACAATTGGTCTGGATACACCGGAAAGAATGCAGCAAAAAATTCGTGCTGCCAGTCAGTATCCGGTATATAAGATTAAGCTGGGTACTGATCGCGATAGAGAAATCATAGAGGCTATTCGGGAAGTTACCGACAAACCGCTCCGGGTTGATGCTAATGAAGGCTGGACAACACTTGAGCAGGCAAAAAGGGAAATTGAATTTTTGGCGACGCAGAACGTAGAACTGATTGAACAGCCTATGCCCTCGGCAGAATTCGAGTTAATGAAAGAGCTGAAAAAATGGTCGCTATTGCCACTTGCAGCAGATGAGAGTTTTATTGGTGATGAAAACCTGGAAGAAATAGCGGAGGCTTTTCATGTCATTAACATTAAGCTGATGAAGATTGGAAGCCTGATGAAAGCGAGGAATGTCATTAAAGAGGCTCATTCTCTTGGAATGGAGGTAATGATCGGGTGTATGATTGAAAGCTCTCTTGCCAACGCTGCAGGAGCCTTACTTGCCCTTGAAGCTGAATATGCTGACCTGGACGGGCACTTGTTGATTGGGAATGATCCATTCAAGGGATTGAATGTTCTAAAATCCGGGGAAATTGAATTGTCCGAAAAGCCAGGTTTTGGTGTGAGTAAGTGAATGTTTTTCCCATCAGAAGTGGTTTGATATCAAACTAAAGAACTGAAAATTATGAATATTCTTATCACTGGTGGTACAGGTTTTATTGGAGAAGAACTTAAAACCATCCTGCTTAAGCAAGGGCATAACATTGTAATCATTACCCGAAGCCCGAAGAAATACGAAGATGAATCCGCTAAAAATCAGCGATTCATAAGTTGGGAAGATGATCTTGCTTCGGAAATGGAAAATGTTGAAGGAGTCATCAATTTGGCCGGAGAAAATTTATTTGGTCAACGCTGGACAGATTCAGTAAAAGAGAGAATTATGGAAAGCCGGGTTTATTCTACAAGAAAACTAGTGGATGCAATGCGTGAAGCTAAGAATAAGCCAGAGGTATTTATCTCGGCATCTGCTTCTGGTATTTATGGAAATCGTGGAAGTGATATTCTGGATGAAGAAGAAGCGTATGGAAATGATTTTTTAGCAGAGGTTTGCGAAGCCTGGGAGGCTGAATCTCAGAAGGCATCAGAATTTGGAGTACGGGTTGCTAATCCTCGTATTGGAATTGTACTGGAAAAAGGGGGCGGGGCCTTGGAAAAAATGATTCCCCCCTTTCAGTTTCTGGTAGGTGGTCCCATTGGTGACGGTGAGCAATATATGAGCTGGATTCACAGAGCTGATTTGTGCAATGCGATTATATTTCCATTAATGAAGGATGACTTTTCAGGCCCTTACAATGTATGTTCACCTAATCCCGTGACAATGAATGAGTTTGCTGAAACGCTCGGGAGTATTATGAATCGCCCTTCTTTTTTCAGAGTACCAAAATTTGCTTTAGACATTGCGCTGGGAGAAGCTGCTAAGCCGGTAACAGATAGTATCCGCATGCAGCCTAAAAAGCTACAGGTGTCAGAATTTGAGTTTCATTTTGAATACCTCGAAGAAGCTCTGGCCGACATTGTTTAAAGCCTTCCCTTAAGACCTAATTCTCTCTGTTTATAGTCCAGCAACGAAGTCCTTCCCTGGTTTGAGCAATTAATTCTTTTTGACCATCTCCATTTAAATCAGTTATGATTGGGTATTTCATTCCTGATGTAGGAATTCCAAATAAGCGCTCTCCGGTAAGTACTTCCCAGGCATAAAGCCGGCCAAACTCAGCTAAAGCGAGAAGCTCTAGATTGTTGTCTGAGTTTATATCGATGAGTTGAGGAATCAGAGTGGTAGAGGCAGGTTGCCCCAGGCTTTTTGTAAATCGTAGTTCTCCTTCCTTATTGTAGAGGAATAAAGAACCATTTAAACTTTGGCTGATTAATAAATCATCCCGATAAAAATTAGTGCTATCCTTTAACAACACATTTTCCCGATACGAAACAGAGGAAAGTTCATTATTGGCTACATAAAGTGAGCGAATAGAAACCGAATCTTCAGAGATTGTGGTGGCTAAAGAATCACTAAAAAGAGGGTTGATTCCCAATGAATAAAGATACCCATCTGCTGCACTGGCCAGCACCTGATTTTCGAAAACCAGTGGTGAATTGGTAAACCGGGCATTAACAAATTGCGGATATCCGGGGCGCGTATTTCCGCTTCTTAGCCAGCTATGTAACGCATTTTCCGAAAAGGCCCAAACCGACCAAACATTATCCAGCAAAGCGAAAAGAGGTTGCGACTGAACGGTTGCGTTTGTGTTTTGAGGCCAGCCTCTGACGTTCTCACCACGGCCGTCAAGAACATGTACTTTTCGGTCTTCGGTAGCTACTACAATTTCCGGCACTCCATTTCTCAGAACATCCTGAACCAAAATAGGCGCAGTAATAGGCTCATTCATTTCAAGTGGGAAACGGGGTAAAAGATTCCCATTCTCATTCCAGGCAAAGATCTTTGATCCTGCCGCAAGGAATATGATTTGTTGGCCATTTCCATACCAGTCATACAGTTGCGGGCCTCCAATAGGTGCCAGCCCATCTGTAGAGGTTTGCATAGCGATGGTGCCATCTAAAGCCAGGGCCATGACTCTGCCATCCTGTGTTGAAAAAATAATTTCGTCAGTGCTGCTTCCAACTAAATCACCTAAAACAGGTTTTCCACTAAGCTCGAAATTGGAAAGCGGCATTACCCATAATTCTTCGTAAGGAAGGCTTGACCCTTCTTTAGAATAACTATTTATGGTGATGTCAACAGATTCTTCCTGTGTTGTCATCGTCATTGAAGTGATATCAAAGCGCCCAAGTAACCCTGCGATAGAACTTTCTGGTTTTAAATAAGGTCTGATGAATTGAAGGAAATCATTGGAGGCAGACCACACGAATCCACTTACTTCTTCCGGGAGGTCGTCCCTCACATTCGAATAGGTTTCGTCATAGTAAATGACCCGCCGGCGAATTCGGTCAGCATTCACACTCTCAGCCAGTCCTTTGCGTTTGGCGATCACCACTACATCATTCGAAAAGGCGAGATAAAAATCACGCAGAGTACTCATTTCAGAACCAATCAGCTTACCCATCACGCTGCTGCTCATTTGGTATGTGTTATCCTCTACATTGATAAGTCCATCACGCACAATTCGGTTGAGCTGTGTTTGAAACGAACTTCGGTCACCTAACTTGCGCATAAGCAAAAATTCACCCGTTGCAAGTAGCCCTGACTCAGGAAAAGCTTCGAAAGCAAACTCTGAATCCAAGGTAGCAGCCAAATTTTGATACAAACTGATATTATCCAGAAGCACGGAATCAAGTTTAGTGCTGATGGTATTAGTTGGTTCAATCGGAACCGAAACAGGAGGCAGGCGAAGCACGGCAAAAGCAGCGGCATTACTTGCAATATGTCGGTCGAGGGTGATGGGCTTATTCTCAAAAGAAAAAGCATCAACTAAAACAGAATGCTGATCCTGGGTAAGCTCTACCCGCCCCGAAAGCTGAATGTTATTGGTAGAATCCGAATAGGAATCAAAAATAAAGGTAGCAGGCTTGGTTCCTTTGAAAGAAGATTTTAATGCTGGCCGGTTGATAACGGCTGCAAACTGTTCAATCCACCGGTCTAATTGTGGAGTGTTTAATACAAGCGTGGAAGGGGCAGGATTTTGCTGAAGTTGAATGGAAGGATTTTCTCCAAGATAAGCTCGAAGGGAGTTTTCGAGTATCAGGCTGGATTCTGACAGAACCAGGAAGTCATTTACCTGAGCAGCATAAATTTCATTCTTATTGAAGAATAATTTATGAATGATAAAACCTTTAAATTCGTAATTATTCTGAGTAAATGGTTGATAAAATCTGGACGCCCAATTACTTAGATTCGTATTTGGCGAATCCGTAATCCATAAAAAGTTTGAATGAATCGAGGTTGCCGGGTAAAGAGCAACAGCCTTAATGGTTAAAGGATTTTCAATTTCCGCATCGATGCCTGCAACCTGTTGCAGAGCCGATGGAGTTAAATCCTCAAGATAAGCAGCGTATTCTTTGGTTGCGATATCTTGTACATTCAAGCCATCCTCAGGTACTACTACAAAAGTAGATCCTTCTGGAATGAGTGCAAACCACTCTTTATCCGGAATGGATGAGCAGGCTGCTATAAGGCTAATGGAGAAAAAAGTAATTAAGAGTTGAAAAAGGCGTTGCATCAATAAGAAATAATGAGCTGTTTAAGTCTTGGTTCTGTATTGGCTAATTTCCGGGATCACAAAAAGTTCCGGTTAAACAAAATAAAGGTAACATTTTTTGAGCGCTAAATGAGTTTTCTAAATCCAATTTTTTTATTTGCCTTGATTGCTGTGGGTTTACCACTGCTTATTCATCTGCTTAACCTTAAGCGCCCACAAAAGGTAGCATTTTCTACGCTGGCTTTTTTTCAGGAATTAAAGAATACGACTATCCGGCGCATTCGGATCAAGAAATACCTTCTTTTGATTCTTCGCTTGCTGGCTATTGCCTGTCTCGCGTTGGTGCTTGCCCGCCCTTTTTTACCGCCAGGCTTATCAGCTGGAGGAAGTGCACAGGCTCCGGCCCTAAACGCGATCCTGATAGACAATAGTATAAGTATGTCTAGAATCGGGAAGCAAGGGCCATTGTTTGAATATGCCAAAGAGGTAATTGGTAACATCGAAAGCTCTGCTAAAGATGAAGACCGTTTTATGCTTCAGCTTACAAATGGAGAAGGAGAATATAGCAACATACTGAGCAGGGCAAACCTTCTTAAAACAGTAGATGAAATTGAAATAAAATCAGCCGGTAATTTTACGCTAAACAGGTTATCAGGTTTGATAGAGTCGGTAAAAGAAGCTCCTTATCAGAATAAAAATATTTTTGTGATTACGGATGGCCAGCTTAGTCAGCTGGATGATTTGCAAGATATGGACCTGGAAGATATTTCAATTAGTATCATAGATGTTGGGGAAGTAGAGGTTCAAAATACTATGATTTCTGAGGTCAGCACTTCAACAAATATGATAGGCACAAATATTCCTTTCACACTCAATGTTGAGCTGGCTAATCAAAGCGATGTAGCGGCTGTAAATCAATTTGTGTCTCTGGAGTTTGAGGGACAAAATGCCGG
Organism: Gracilimonas sp.; assembly: GCF_040218225.1. NCBI lineage: Bacteria > Pseudomonadati > Balneolota > Balneolia > Balneolales > Balneolaceae > Gracilimonas > Gracilimonas sp. The sequence continues at coordinate 657,651 of NZ_JAVJQO010000006.1, read as the reverse complement.
GCAGTATTCAGTGGTACTAGCGGCTAATGAGAGAAAGACCTTTACCTTTGAAATCACTCCTTCCAAAACGGGTTCTTCAAAAGGGAAATTGATAATTGAAGGGGATGAATTTCAGCCCGACAACGAGTATTTCTTCACTGTACAGGTTCCTGAAACGCGGAATGTGTTGTGGGTAAGCGAAGAGAATCGCAATCCGGATTTTATTTCTTATACGGGCGCCATGCTTCGGGTAGCTGGTGAAAATGATGCGCAGCTTTCCTATCAGGAAGCAACCACAGATATTTTTGAATCGGTAAATCTGAGTGAATTTGATGCGATTCTGCTGGACGGTGTTGAATCAATTCCTGAATATAGTTTTCAGTCATTTCAGGAGTATGTACAAAATGGAGGAGGAGTGATGTTCTTTCCTTCAGAAAATGGGGATATCAATAATTATAATCGTTTATTTACCCAATTTAATGCTGGTCGATTTGGGGGAATTCAGGGGGAATATGCATCATTTAGCTCAGTAGCCACTGCCGATGAATTGCTGGAAGATCATCCTGCATTTTCCGGTTTATTTGAAAGAAAGCATGATGAACAGTTAAGGTTTACAAACCCTGAGATCTACTATTATCTGAAACTGGTGACCAACACTTCAGGTACCGGTTTTGATTTGCTAAGCATGAATAATGGAGATGTACTGGTTCATGAGAAAAGGTTTGGTGAGGGGAGTTTGGTTATAGCTACTATCGGAAACGATCCGGGTTGGTCCAATTTTCCTGTTAAGCCTCTTTTTGCACCATTCTATTATCGAATATTGTTGTATTCAGCCTCTTCTGACCAGGGCGGGTTTGCAAATCATCAACTGGGAGACACCTTTAGCTGGAGAGGAAATATTGACGGTGAAAATGCCGTTATCAAAGTAGACGAAGATGAAATTAAACCTACGGTAGATATTGTTTCATCTGGTGTCCGCCTCAGGTACCCGGCAGAAGAATGGAAGCCGGGTTGGGTTACGGTCACTGATGGGAATCAACAATATATACTTTCAGCGAACCTCAGCCCTCAAGAATCAGATTTCTTAGAAACGGATGAGCAACAGCTCGAGAACCTGATAGACGGAGGGGAGATAAACTGGGTTAATACCGCTGAACTTAATGAAGAAGAGTTACAAAACGAGATTATGGCTTCGGGATTTGGTAAAGAAATTTGGAACTGGTTTATGTTGGCAGGCTTGTTATTTTTAATAACAGAATCTTTAGTTTCTATATGGTATAAAGCAGAAACAGTGAGTTAATGGAAGAAATACTCTCCACATTTTTTCGTGGTGTGATTGTAATGTTTACCATTGCATCCACTTTATTGGCTGGTTATTCTTTTCAGAATAAACTTAGACTGAGAAAAGTGCGCCTTAGCTGGAGAGCGGGTAAACTAAACGGCTACCCACTATTTGCTACGGTTTTTCTTGGAATGATTTTAGGCCTTTCAGCGATAGTGGTATTCACAGGAGATATTGCAAGGTTTCCCGTTTTTTTTGCCTATGTATGGATTGGTACCATGTGGTTCATTTCAAGCTATTTGGCCTCTAAGTATTATATCACTGACTATGGCATCGTGAAGAACATAAACGAACCTTCTCAAACGATTCCCTGGTTTCAAATTTTAGACTATGTAGTGAAACCCGGAAAGGGTGGGGTTGAATACCTTTTTAACTACTCAGAACTGGACAAGTCGCTTGCTGAAGGGTATAAGCAATTGAAACTATTTGTGCCCGAGAACCGATATAAAGCAGTAAAAAAAATTGTATCTTTGAAACTGGAAAACAAGTTTGAAGGACAAGCGATACCCGATATCGACCTCAAGAGAATTCAGGAAGACTAATTAAGAAAATACCCATTTGCTAGACGACGTAAAAAATTCCGATATAGAGCGAGAACGAGTTGTATTGGTAGGTTTATATGGACCTGAAACCACGAGATTTCAGGCAGAAGAATATTTAGATGAACTCGAATTACTTGCTGATACTGCCGGTGGGATTACGGTTGAAAAAGTACTCCAGAATAAAACTCACCCCGACCCTTCTACTTACATTGGTAAAGGTAAACTCAACGAGCTTAAGCGTATCATGGGAGAGAAGAACATTGATACGGTTATTTTTGACGATGATCTTTCTCCAACGCAAATCCGGAATGTTGAAAAAGGTACCGATGCCAAAGTTTTGGACCGAAGTTCTTTGATTCTGGACATTTTTGCAGCTCGTGCCAAAACAGCTGCCGCCAAGACTCAGGTAGAACTTGCCCAGCTCGAATACCTGCTTCCCCGTTTAACCCGATACTGGACTCACTTGTCCCGCCAGAAAGGGGGGATTGGAACCAAAGGTCCGGGTGAAACACAGATTGAGACGGATAGAAGGCTGATTGGCCGGCGAATTTCTGTATTAAAAGACAAGCTCGAAAAACTGAGTAAACAACGAACTACGCAGCGAAAAGGCAGGGAGGGAATGAATAGAGTATCGCTGGTAGGTTATACCAATGCCGGAAAATCAACCTTGATGAATGCGCTGACAGAAACAGGAGTATTTGCAGAAGACCGTTTATTTGCTACGCTTGATTCCACTGTACGCCGGCATGAGCTTGAGAACCACTCTGTGCTTCTGTCAGATACGGTAGGATTTATACGAAAACTACCCCATAACCTGGTCGAAAGTTTTAAATCTACGTTAGATGAGGTTCGTGAAGCCGATATATTGCTTCATGTAGTTGATGCTTCATCAAAAATGGCTCAGGAATACATAGAAGTAGTAGAAGAAACACTGGAAGAAATTGAAGCCACGAACAAAAGAACGATTTTGGTGTTTAACAAAGTAGACAAGATGGATGCGCACCAGGTTGCAGATATGAAGAGAATGTATCCGAATGCAGTGTTTGTTTCTGCAGAACAACGAATTGGCCTTAAAGAGCTTGAAAATAGCATTGAAGAGATGATAGAGCTTGATTACAGCCGTTACACACTGCAAATCCCGGTTTCAAAATACAAGGCAGTTGCTTTTATTCATGAGAACGCCAATGTTGAAGAAGAAACCTATGAAGGTACCGATGTTGAACTAACCTTTAGTATCGCCAAAAAAGATTTTAAGCAATTATCCCATTTGTTGGATACTATTGGTACTAATGGCGAAGTTGTATAATCAATTATGCTAATAAACGAAATCCTGAATACAGACATATCACCTCTTCGGGTAGAAGATACCGTAGCTACAGCGTTGATGAAGATCGATCTGTTGCACACAACCAAATTCACAGTTGTGGATAGCAATAATCGTGTGGTGGGTATGGCTTCGCTGGGTAAGCTTATCGAAGTTGTGGATGAGGAATCTCCGCTTTCTGAAGTAGAGCTGGAAGACCCAATTTTTGTGCCATACAATCAGCATTTATTTGAGGCTTCACGTATTATGCTTGCCAAGGAGCTATTTCTGTTACCTGTTACGGATGAAGAAATGAAATTTCAGGGCATGATTAAGAAAAGAGATGTCTTAAGTGCCCTGGGAGATGTATTCAACCTTTCAAGCTTTGGCTCCGTTATCACTGTAGAGCTGGATCAGGTTGATTTTACGCTTTCTGATTTGGTTCGAATCATCGAAATGGAAGGCGCAAAAATATTGGGAGTGGCTGTTCAACAACCCAATGCAAAAAATCAGGCCTATCGGGTTTCTTTTAAATTGAACCTCGAAGATTCCTCCGTTGTAAGCGCAGGATTACGCCGTTTTGGGTATACTATAACCTCGGAAGCCAATAGCGAGGTGCTGGAGCACAATTTTTCTGACCGTGCGGATGAACTTATTCGCTATCTTGACATATAAGAAGTAACTATTAACCCTATTTATTCTGACGAGTTCATGCACTTCGTCCCTAAAAGCAGCCTTCTTACTTTCCTTATTTCATTATTTCTGGTGAATGTGCTTCCGGCACAGAATATACAGTCACCGTCAACCCAATTGTATGAAAGAGCCATAAATCTCTATGAAAATGGTTTCTTTGAAGAAGCGGTCGAGTATTTTGAAGAGTTTAACGCGGAGTTTCCCAACCACAACATGCGAATCTCTTCAGATTACTATCTGGCGAGAGCAAGAACAGGATCAGATTCCGTTAATATAGAGTCCTATTACAAGCAATTTGTCCTGAACTATCCGGGAAGTGATCTTTCAGAAAAATTACTAAAAGACCTCGGCCATCGCTTTACAGATAACGGAAAATATGAGCAAGCAATAGAATATTATCAGCAGGCCATCTCTTCCTGGATGAAAGGGACTGAATCAGCTAAAACGAAATACTGGATAGCTGAAGCGGCTGCAGAGAACGAAGATTATTCCGATTCAAGAGTTTATTTCATGGAGTTGGCCAATGAATTCCCGGATTCTGAATGGGCGCCAAAAGCCCTTTATGCACGGGGCAGGCTTTATTTATCTCAGCAGCAGTATAATGCTTCATCTATAGCGTTTGAAGTACTTAAAGAGCGATATCCGAATAATGAGATAACGCGCAGGGTTGGTACGGCGCTTGGGGAATCTTATTACATGCAGGGGAAATATGAAGATGCGATTGAAGCTTTAAATAGTGCATTGCCTTACCTTGAAGGAGAATCCCAGCAAAAAGCTGTATTTCTGATTGCTGAAAGTCAGAATTACCTGAGTCAACATGACGCGGCTTCAAAATCTTATCTGCGTTATATCAACATGACCAAGGGCACACCCCAGGAGCGCATTGCCCATTATGGACTGGGTTGGGTGTATAACAAACAGGAAATTTATCACTGGGCAGCAGAGTCGTTTGGAAAAGCCGCAGTAGGTGATGACGAAATTGCACGCAAAGCTCAATACTATAAAGCGGTAAATGAAAAGCTTGGTGGTCAGTATCGTAAATCTATAAACTCATTTCGGGAATTTGGAGAACGATATAAAACCGGACTTTGGGTTGAAAGGGCTTACTATGAGTGGTCAGTTTCCGCTTTTCAGGCTTCTTTATATGGAGAGGCAATTGAGGTGCTTTTGGATTTGGTGCGAAGCGATGTTGAACTTGAAGAGCCGGCAAAAATCTATGCCATGCTTGGCGAAGCTTTCTTTGCAAACGCGGAGTATACACGGGCTATTCAGGCTTTTGAAGAAGCAGAGAAAGTAGGTGACATTGATCCTGAGCTGAAACGTCAGGCACGATTCCAGAAAGCATGGATTTTATATCGAAACCAGGCATACCAGCAAGCTCAGCCCATATTCGAATCGGTATATGCTGAAACTCCTGACACAGAAGTTGGCCGGGAAGCATTGTTTTGGAGTGCAGACAGTTACTATAAAATGAATCAGTTTAGTAGTGCTGCACAACGATTCAGGATGTATACCCAAAACTATCCCGATAATGAAATGATGGGACCGGCGCTCTATTCCCTGGGCTGGAGTTATTTCGAAATGGGACAATATGAAAATGCTGTAGGTCCACTGGAAGATTTTCTTCAAAATTATGAAAAACCTGAAACGGCTCTTTTTCCATATGATACTGACACTCAGTTGAGAATCGGAGATGCTTATTATGCACTTGGTGAATATCGGGAAGCCATTGCAAGCTATAATAAAGCAATTGGAGCTGAACCCGGAGGCGACTATGCCATGTTTCAGATCGCAAACAGTTATTACCGGGCAGGTCGTACTTTCGATGCCGTCTCAAACTTCCGGAAAACCCTTCGAATTTATCCATTCAGCAGGCTAAGAGAGCAGGCTCAGTATAATGTGGCTTATATCTATCTGAACACAAATAACTATTCACAGGCTGTCGAAGAATTTCAAACAGTAATTAATAAGTATCCGGGAACCGATTGGGCGGCTCGATCACAATATAACATTGGTGATGCCTATTATAATGCTGGCGAGTATGAGCGGGCTATTGCTGCCTACCAAAAAGTGTTGAATGAATATCCGAAGAGCAGTTATATCATTGAGGCGATTAACGGAATTCAGTATGCACAATTATCGGCAGGAAGGTCGGATAGCAGTTCTGTGATTTTAGAAGAGTTTTTAAGTGATAATCCGACCAGCTCCACGGCCGATCAGTTGCGATACCGACAGGCGTTAAATGTTTTTCAGTCGGGTGATTATGAAAATGCGATTAAAGAATTCAGACAGTATTTGCGGGTTACAAACTCAGAAAGGCTCATGCCCGAAGCTTATTCCAACCTTGGAGAGGCTTACCGTCAACTTGATCAGATTGAAGATGCCATTGAAGCATATCAAACCATTATTGATGAATTTCCAAGTGATGATTTAGCTTCATCGGCACTAACATCCTTGGGTACGCTAAACTTTGAACGGGGAGAATACACACGTTCACATGCGAACTATACTCAGCTTTTAGAATCAGCTCCGCGGTTCAGGCAAGAGGCATATGTTGGAATGGGGAATGCCAGTCTGGCACAGGAAAAAGTAGAGCAGGCTAAAGAAGAATATGAATCTGCATTACAGGTAAATGCCAATAACGAAGAAGCAAAAGTGGGCTTGGGTAAAGTAGCTCTCACCAATGACAATTATGAGGAAGCCCGGGCACTGCTATTTCCTATTGCCGAGAAAAGCACAACTGAAATTGGTGCAGAAGCACAGTATTACCTTGGAAAAATTCTTCAGCAGCAGGATGAATTCAATATGGCCATCGAAGAATTTGCCAAAGTGAAGGTGCTATTTGAAGCATTTGATTACTGGGTATCAGAATCGATGTATGCCACTGCTGAATGCCACATTCGCCTGGGGAATCGTGGTGAAGCCATGACCATATTGAATTCTATTGTGAATACCTATCCCGGTACTGAAGCAGAGCAAAAAGCTCAGAGATTGTTAAGCCAAACAGATTCATGATAAAAAAAATTAATCCGGCTTCATCTTTGAAAGGTGAGCTTATTCTTCCTCCTGATAAGTCAATTTCGCAGCGCGCTGCCATTTTTTCTTTACTGCATGAAGGTGTTTCGGAGGTGAAAAACTATTCCCAGGCTCAGGATCCCCAAAGTACGTTGAGTTGTGTTCAGCAGCTTGGAGCTGAGGTTAAAGAAGAAAAAGGTGCTCTTTTTATAAAAGGAACGGGAAGAAGCCACATTAAAACTCCAGATAAAGATCTTGATTGTGGAAATTCAGGAACAGCTATGAGGTTGCTTTCGGGAGTTTTGGTAGGTGCTGGAATTTCGGCAAAGCTTGTCGGAGACGAGTCGTTGTGTGGGCGAACGATGACGCGCATTATCAATCCACTGGAGAAGATGGGCGCGCATATTCTGGCCCGAAATAGTGCCTATGCTCCGTTGTTTATCAACCGAAATGAAGCTTTAAAACCCCTCAAATTTGAACTTCCAATCCCAAGCGCCCAGCTTAAATCATGTGTATTACTGGCGGGATTATTCGGAGAAGAGCTGACACAGGTTATTGAAATCCTGCCCAGCCGGGATCATACCGAACGGTTGTTAAGTCTCGATCAAAAAGTAATTCAGGATCGGAGAATCATTTCAGCAAGTTCAGCTGATGAAATTCCGAATCAGAGCTACACTATCCCAGGGGATTTCTCTGCGGCGGCATTTTGGCTGGTGGCCGGTGCTATTCAGAAAGATGCTGAAATTAAGATTGAAAATGTAGGCTTGAATCCGACTCGCAGCGCTTTACTGGATATTTTAAGTGAAATGGGAGCCGATATCACCATAGAAAATGAACGCATGGAGGGGGCAGAGCCTGCTGGTGATATCATTGTAAAAGGTTCCGATTTGAAGGCTGTCGAAATAGATCCAAAGATTATTCCCAATTGTATTGATGAACTTCCTGTAATAGCAGTAGCTATGTTATTTGCTGAAGGCACTTCTAAAATTGCCGGCGCGGAAGAACTTCGTCACAAAGAAACTGACCGAATCATGGCTATGGCAAAAATGCTGAAAGCTGTGGGAGCTGACTTTAAAGAAAAAGAAGACGGTCTTATTATTCACGGAGATCCGGACTTTACATTTTCATCTGCTACGTTTGAATCTTTTCACGACCATCGTATTGCTATGGCCTCAGCGGTACTATCACTCAAAGCTCAAAAAGAGTGCACCATCAAAGATGCAGAGAGCGCTGCCGTATCCTACCCCGGTTTCTGGGAAGATCTAGCTGGTTTGATGCGGTGATAAAAAGATGAGTAGGATTTATTTTATTACATCCTAAGTCACAGAACCAGAATAGCGCAAGCATCCGCTTGAACGCGCTGTACTGTCTGAAATAACCAATTATCACTCATCACTTTATCAACTCTCAACTTTAACTCCTGACAATACGTCCGTCAATACGTCAGTTTTCCCACCTCCTTCCCTGATTGGCATTGCTATTGCTTGTTTATTGGTGAACATAAACGAACCATTACGCACATGGGAGATTTTACAGAATTTGGTATTGAGATAGAGCGACACCTCTCCAAGCTGGGAAAAGATATTCAGCAGTTTGTTGAGAAAGTGGTACCGCTGGCCAACGAAGACAAAGATTTTGCTCCTGACTGTGATATCGTAGAGAGTGAAGAAGAATTTAAAATTCTGCTTGATCTTCCGGGATTATCCAAAAAAGAGATAGGTATTTCTCTGAAAAATAATGTGCTGACGGTTAAAGGTGAACGTGAAATCACTGCTGGAGATGGTGAAGAATTTAAACGACAAGAACGTCGTCGTGGAGCTTTTGCCCGGGCATTTGCGGTTCCGCAAAATGTAAATGCGGCCGAAGTGTCAGCCAGTTTCAGAAATGGTGTTTTGACAATCGCCATGCCCAAATCGGAGGCTTTGAAGGACTCACAATCCATTCCGGTTAAATAGATTAAGGCCACGAAAGCTCTAAAACACGAAAGAAAAACTAATGTCGTGTTTTAGAGTTTTTGTGGCGAACAAAAGAATATTAAATCAAACAAATAAAACTCAGATTTTAGACCAATGGGAAAAATCATAGGAATTGACTTAGGAACTACCAATTCGTGCGTTGCCGTAATGGAAGGTAATGAGCCGGTGGTAATCCAGAACAGCGAGGGTGGGCGAACTACTCCTTCTGTTGTAGCTTTCACCAAAGATGGTGAGCGACTGGTTGGTGCGCCTGCAAAACGTCAGGCTATCACGAACCCGGATAAAACCGTTGCTTCTGTTAAACGCTTCATGGGACGCATGTTTGATGAGGTTAAAGATGAAACCAAGCAGGTAAATTATAAGATCGTTAAAGGTGATGACAACACAGCACGTGTTGAAATCGAAGATCGTAAATATGCGCCTCAGGAAATCTCAGCTATGGTGCTTCAAAAAATGAAGCAAACTGCTGAAGAGTATTTGGGTGAAAAAGTAACGGAAGCTGTTATTACAGTTCCTGCTTATTTCAACGATGCCCAGCGTAAAGCTACCCAGGAGGCAGGTAAAATTGCCGGCTTGGAAGTAAAGCGAATTATAAACGAGCCAACAGCTGCTTCACTGGCGTATGGACTTGATAAGAAAGATGAAGACCAGACCATTGTAGTGTATGACCTTGGTGGTGGTACTTTTGATGTGTCTATCCTTGAATTAGGTGATGGTGTTTTCGAAGTGAAATCAACCAATGGTGATACCCATCTTGGTGGTGACGACTTTGATCAGCGTATCATCGATTTCTTAGCTGATGAGTTTAAGAAAGATGAAGGCATTGATCTTCGTAAAGATCCAATGGCTATGCAGCGACTCAAAGATGCTGCTGAGAAAGCTAAGATTGAGCTTTCAAGCTCACAAAAAACCAATATTAATCTGCCATTCGTAACGGCTACCGATTCAGGACCTAAACACCTGAATATTGATTTAAGCCGTGCCAAGTTTGAGCAGTTGGCTGATGACCTGATCAAGCGATCCATAGATCCTTGTAAGAAAGCACTTGACGATGCCGGATTTACCAAGAATGATATTGATCAGGTAATTCTGGTGGGTGGTTCAACCCGAATTCCAAAAATCCAGGAAGCTGTTAAAGAATTCTTTGGCAAAGACCCAAGTAAAGGTGTAAATCCTGATGAAGTGGTCGCTATTGGTGCTGCTATTCAGGGTGGTGTAATGTCAGGTGATGTAGAAGATGTAGTTCTTCTGGATGTAACACCTCTGACACTTGGTATTGAGACGCTGGGTGGAGTTATGACTCCTCTAATCGAAGCAAACAGTACCATTCCAACCAGCAAGTCACAGACTTTCTCGACGGCTGCAGCTAATCAGTCGAGTGTAGAAATTCATGTGCTGCAAGGTGAACGTGCCAAAGCTCAGGATAACCGAACACTGGGTCGCTTCCACTTAGATGGAATTCCACCGGCACCACGCGGAGTGCCTCAAATCGAAGTAACATTCGATATTGATGCGAACGGTGTGCTGAATATCAAGGCGCAGGATAAAGGCACAGGTAAAGAGCAGAGTATTCGCATCGAGTCTTCTTCAGGATTATCTGATGAGGAAATCGAAAAAATGAAAAAAGCTGCTGAAGAACACGCAGAAGAAGATAAGAAGATTAAAGAGCGTGTTGAGAAGTTGAACGAGGCGGACAGCCTGGTATTCTCTACCCGTAAGCAGCTGGACGAGTACGGCGACAAGATCTCCGATGATAACAAAAAAGCCATCGAAGATGCTCTTGAAACCCTCGAAAAAGCACACAAAGAAGAAAATATGGACGAGATTGATTCAGCGATTGAAGCTGTAAATCAGGCTTGGTCCGGTGCTTCTGAGGAAATATATAAAGCTACTCAGGAAGAAGCCGCAGCAGGTGGAGCTGCCGGAGGACCAACTCCTGGTGCTGATGGTGCATCCGCTTCCGAAGAATCTGATGAAGGCGATGATGCCGTAGATGCAGATTACGAAGTAGTTGACGACGACGAGAAGAAGTAAGTAAAGTATAACTCACTTACTCACGCAGATAAATCTAATCCCGTCGGGCTTTCCCGTCGGGATTTTTTTGTTTGTGATAATCATGTTTTGTAGATGGAACACAGGTAAAACGGATATAGCGGATGATCCCGGGGTAAGAAAATTCCACATCGGCGAAAATAATCTCGATCCGTCTCATCCGTGTTCCATCAAAAGTGTCTTTCAAGTTCAACATTCTTATCTTTAATGCATGAATATTCTCGGAATTGAATCCTCTTGTGACGATACTTCAGCGGCCGTTTTAACAGCTGATGGCATTAAATCCAATGTCATTGCTTCACAGTCTATACACCTTAAGTTTGGAGGTGTGGTACCCGAGCTGGCTTCACGGGCTCATCAAAAAACCATTTCGCAAACGGTGAATCAGGCTTTGGAAGAAGCAGAGATTTCAATGGACGCAATTGATGCCATAGCGGTAACCCAGGGCCCGGGCTTGCTGGGTTCGCTTTTGGTTGGAACTTGCTTTGCCAAAGGGTTATCCCTGTCAAAGAATATTCCCTTGATTGGGGTAAACCATATGGATGCCCATATCTATGCTAATTTCATTGATAACAGCCCTGATTTTCCGCTTATAGCGCTTACCGTGTCGGGAGGGCATACACAGCTGGTTTATGTGAAGTCAGCTTTTGAGCACGAGATAATAGGTCAGACAAGAGATGATGCTGCCGGAGAAGCCTTTGATAAGATCGGAAAATTGCTGGGGTTGCCATACCCAGCCGGACCACATATGGATAGATTAGCTAAAGATGGGAATCTCAAATTCCACAAATTTCCTCAGGCGTTACTTCAGAAAGGCTTGGATTTCAGCTTTTCCGGATTGAAAACCAGTGTGCTTTATTATCTTCAGGATAAAGAAGAGGGTTGGATTGAGGAACATTTAAATGATATCTGTGCCAGTGTGTCGTTTGCTATTGCCGAGGTATTAGTGAAGAAGCTGAAGCGATCCATCAAGCAAACCGGGGTTAAAACGGTATTATTGGCAGGAGGAGTTTCGGCTAACTCGATGTTGAGAGAAAAGTCTGAAAAAATGGCCAGAGAAATGGGTGTACAGCTGTTTTCTCCAAAAATAAGTTATTGTACCGATAATGCGGCTATGATAGCTGTAACAGGGAAAATGAAGGCAGAAGCCGGTCAGTTTGATGACCTGGATATGGTTCCCTACGCTTCGCTTTAGGGAATTAAAAATTCAAAGTGAAAAATTTAAAATTAGGGTGCATCCAATTTTAAATTTAGAATTCTTCATTTAAAATTTTTTCGATTCGGCTACGGCGAGTTGATCTGCCCTTTCATTTAACTCAATGCCGGCATGGCCTTTTACCTTTACCCATTTTACATCATGAGGCTTCATGGCCACCAGCATGTCTTGCCAAAGCTCTTTGTTTTCAACTGGCTTTTTGTCTGCTTTTCGCCAGCCTTTTTTTTGCCAGTTGTCAATCCAGCCTTGGGTAAAGGCATTAATAATGAGAGCACTATCGCTGTGGATTTTAACCAAGCAGGGTTTATTTAAAGCTTTGAGTGCTTCAATCACCGCTTGCATCTCCATCCGGTTATTGGTGGTTTGAGCATCTCCGCCTGAAAGTTCTTTCTCTTTGCCATTCCAAATGAGGACAGCTCCCCAGCCGCCCGGTCCGGGATTTCCACTACAGGCTCCATCGGTGTAAACAATAACTTCTGGTTTTTTAGACATACTTCTTTGTGATCGAACTTAATTTCTGTTTCATCGATTTGGCTTGTTCGGCGACATAAGTTGGCCAGTCTCCTTCATCTTTTCCTGCATAAATAATTCCGCGACTGGAGTTGATTAGCGGGATGCCTTCATGACTTTTTAATGCTTTTTCGAGCTCTGATACCGACCCGCCCTGTGCACCAATTCCCGGGATCAGTAAAGCTCCTTCGGGATGATATTTTAAAACGGAGGAAGCTTCTTCAGCTTGTGTGGCCCCAATCACCATACCCAAATGAGTGTCTGAAAAACGAGACTTTTTGGCTAACTGATCAGCAATATATTCCGACATGGAGTCAAAATTCTTAAAGGGCTGCTTGAGGAAGTCTGAGGCTCCAGAGTTAGAGGTTAGTGTGAGTACATACATGCCTTTTGTTTCATCTTTGGAAAACGCCTCCAGCGTTTCAAAACCCATCAGCGGATTAATGGTGATGGCATCTGCATTGAATTCATCAAAATAGGCTTTTTTGTAGTGGTCGGCTGTAGAACTGATATCGCCTCTTTTCGCATCAGCTATAACGATTTTATTTTCTGGAATATGATTAATCACTTCTTCAAGTACAGCCAGCCCGTTTGCCCCCAGAGCTTCAAAGAAAGCGAGATTAGGTTTGAAAGCCGCAGCATGTTCAGCTGTATAATCAATAACCAGTTTACAGAAATAGGTAACCCGTTCCTCAGTAGACTCATATTGCCGTTTAACAGGCTGAGGAAGAAGGTCAAGGTTTGGATCAAGTCCTACACATAAGGTAGAGCCGGTTTCTTTTATCGAGGCTCTAAGTTTTTCTGTAAATGTCATGCCATAAAATTTTTGGTGAAGATAACATTTCTGAAACCCAATGTTTTATTCGAAATGACTGGAAGAGCTAACAGGTCGTCATGCTGAACTTGATTCAGCATCTGAAAAGGACGAGGTGTTAGCGAAGAAGCTTGCCGCGATCAGAAAATCACTCTTCTCAGACCCTGAAACAAGTTCAGGGTGACAACTTACTTACCGATACACAAAGTAGAGGAAGTCTCAATTTTTTTATTCGAAATCAGATAATAACTTCTTCTTGCGCTTTCGTGTTTTAGTGGCAAAAGCAGAACCACACTTGTATATACTTGTAAAACGATTGGGCTGATTCGTCAAATTTTTTAGCTTCTCATCTCTAACCAAAAAGTATACATACTATGGAAAAGCACATGTTTTTTAACAAATGGATAAAATCCTTATTTGTGGTTCTGATTGCAGTCTTTTTGCCACAGCTTTCTGCTGCCCAGGATGGGGAGGCCGATGCAGATAGTACGGAAGAAGAAAAGAAAAACGATCTTCCACTGGAACCCGGCCGTGAATTTTCTTTTGATCTGAATGAAGGTTCCTGGATAGCACTGGATGTGAGTCCGGATGGGAAAACCATAGTATTTGATTATCTCGGTGATCTCTACACTATTCCAATGGAAGGGGGAGAAGCTGTACAAATTACTGAGGGCATGCAGTTTGACAGTCAGCCGCGGTTCAGTCCTGACGGGAAGAAAATAGCTTTCATCTCTGATGCATCTGGTGGAGAGGGTGTCTGGATTTATGACCTGGAAACAGAAGAAAAAGAGCAGCTTACAAAAGGAAAAGATAATGAGTATCAATCCCCGGAATGGATGCCGGATGGGAAATATGTAATTGCCTCTAAAGATGATCCCGGTAATCATAAGATTTGGATGTACCATATCGATGGTGGCTCTGGTGTGGCTTTGACCGATGAACCTGGTAACCTTAGGATGCTGGAAGGCGCTTTTGGTGCTGATGATCGATATGTGTGGTTCTCCCGAAGATTTGGAACATGGAATTACAATGCTAGTATGCCGCAATATCAGATTGCAACTTACGACCGCGAAACAGGAGAAATTACAGTTCAATCAGACCGGTATGGGTCTTCATTCCGCCCCACACTTTCAAGTGATGGAAAATGGCTGGTGTACGGAACACGGCATGATGAATATACCGGATTGGTAAAACGCGATTTAACAACTGGCGACGAAAGCTGGCTGGCCTACCCGGTTCAGCATGATGACCAAGAATCAAGGGCTTCACGTGATGTACTTCCTGGAATGTCATTCACCCCTGATAATAAATTTGTGATAGCTTCTTATGGCGGTAAAATCTGGAAACTTCCGATTAATGGAGGTGATGCAGTTGAGATTCCATTCTCTGTAAAATCAACCATAGAGCTTGGTTCGGAACTGGATTTTGATTACCCAATAGAAGACACACCAAAGTTTGAAATAACCCAGATCCGGGATGCAGTGCCATCGCCGGATGGTAAGAAGATTGCTTTTACTGCTTTGAATGAAATATATACGATGGTGCTGCCTGATGGAGAGCCGAAAAAGCTTGTGGATTTGGATGAAACTCAGGCTCAACCTGTATGGTCTCCCAATGGCGAATGGATCGCTTTTGTGACCTGGACGCCGGAATCTGGAAAAGTTTACAAGGTTCGCCCGAATGGTCGTCGTCTTCAGCAGTTGAATGAAGAAGAAGGAGTTTTCCAGGATCCGGTATGGAATAATGACGGAACCCGCATTGTATTGATAAAAGGACAGCCTCAGGATTTCCGTAACGCCACCCGAAGAACAGCCTTTCAGGGAACCAGCGATTTAATCTGGATTGATGCTGATGGGAGCGAAAATAATTTCATCACTTACACAAATAACAGAGGGAATCCACACTTTGTGAAAGGTTCTGACCGGATTTATCTTTCCAGTTGGGGAGGTCTGTCGTCCATTCGATGGGATGGAACGGATGAAAAAGAAATTTTGGAGGTATCCCGAAGCGGTGGAGGAAATGCATCCTGGATCAGAATGGCTCCGGAAGGAGATCAGGCACTTGCTCAGGTTCGCAGCGATCTTTTTGTAGTGACAGTACCTAAGGTAGGAGGAGAAGCACCGGAGATACGTGTGGGAGGTTCATCCAGCCAATTTCCGAGTAAACAGCTTACAGATATTGGTGGTCAATTCCCCGCCTGGAGTTGGGATGCCAATCGCGTGCACTGGTCGATTGGTAATGCACATGTGATTTATGATTTTAATGACGAGCAGGCCTATGAAGACAGTGTAAAAGCTGCCAAAGAAATGGAAGAGCAAAAGGTAGAAGACGAAAGTGAAGAGGCCGACTCCGAAGAAGAATCTGGTGAAGAAGAGGAAGAGGAGAAAGAAGAAGACAAAGGTTATCAACCACAGGAAATTGAAATTTCCGTAATGGCTGACCGTGATATTCCGGAAGGAACCCTTGTGCTTCGCGGAGCCAGACTCATCACTATGAATGGAGACGAAATTATTGAGAATGCCGATTTGGTTATTCAGGATAACCGGATTATTGGGGTTGGCAATCAGGGAGAAGTTACTATCCCGGAGGGTACTGAAATCATGGAAATGAATGGCAAGACCATTATTCCCGGATTTGTGGATACGCATGCTCATTTCCGGCATCCGGTGAACTTGCACCGTGGTGAGTTTTGGTCGTACCTGACGAACCTTGCATATGGAGTTATCACAACCCGTGATCCTCAAACAGCAACTACGGATGTTTTAACTTATCAGGATTTAGTACATGCCGGTAAATTGCTGGGTCCGCGGGTTTATTCAACCGGTCCCGGGGTTTTCAGCAGTGAAGATATCAGTGACTTGGATCACGCCCGAGAAGTATTGATGCGATATAGCAAATATTATGATACCAAAACCATTAAGATGTATGGAGCAGGAAACCGTGAGCAACGTCAATGGATCATTCAGGCAGCCAAAGAGCAGGAGTTGATGCCTACTACGGAAGGTTCACTCGATTTCAAGGAAAACCTCACGCAGGTAATTGATGGGTATCCGGGACATGAGCACTCCTTCCCTGTATTTCCGCTTTATAAGGATGTAATTGATCTGGTTTCTTTTTCCAGAACCGTTTATACCCCCACATTACTGGTTGCTTATGGCGGACCGTGGGCTGAAAATTACTTTTATGCTATTGAACGGCCACATGATGAGCCGAAGCTTCAGCGGTTCATGCCTCATCAAAATCTGGACGAGCGGACCCGCCGCCGGAATGCAGGATGGTTTATGGAAGAGGAGCATGTATTTGAGGAGCAGGCTGTTTTTGTTAAAGATTTGGTTGAAGCGGGCGGACGTGCCGGGGTTGGAAGCCATGGTCAGCTGCAGGGACTTGGGTACCATTGGGAACTTTGGGCGATGCAAGCCGGTGGAATTTCCGAGCATGACATCCTGAAAGTAGCCACTATTCAGGGAGCTGATGGAATTGGGCTGGATCAGGATTTAGGATCTATTGAAGTAGGAAAACTGGCCGACCTTGTGATTCTGAACAGTAACCCATTGGATAACATCCGGAATACCGCGGATATTTCACATATCATGAAAAATGGGTATATGTATGAGGCGGAAACGCTGGATGAGGTGTTTCCTGATCAGAAAGAACTTCCAACTTTCTGGTGGCAAAACAATGAGCCGGTTAATGTGCCCGGAGTGGATCGTTAACGGCTAATTATTTAAGAATTATAGAACTGACTGCTCAAAAACCTCTTCAAATCCGTGAGGAGGTTTATCGAGAGTCCATGTTTCGAAATAGAAGTGTCGCTCTGATCTGAACTTCTTTCCATTGATGCTAAAGAATCTAAAGGTATCAGGAACTAATTCCTGCAATGGATAAAACATATTGGTGTACACATTCTTTTTGGAGAAAATGTGCAAATCAAAGCCATCCTTAGCTTGTTCTTTATATACAACTATGAAGCCTTCTTCCAGGGCTTTCTTCAACTCTTCTTTCAGGTGGCCTACGTTTGAATTGACATCTATGTGCAGGCTTTCTATATCCAGTTCAATCTCATCTTTACTGGTAAGAACAAATACTTTACCCAACTCTAAACTTTCAATGGCACCGGAGATAGAATCTTGTTTGCTCTCTGCGGTGAATATGTTTCTGTTTTCAAAAGCTTTTTCCAATGCGCCGATGATTTTCTCATATCCTTCAAGCAGGTTCAGTCCAAAGCGCTCATTTTTCAAATCGGTTCCGGTAAGATAGAACTTAGAGTAGGTTGGGTCTGGCGTCATGAAATCTTCCAATGTGGATTCCATTTTCTGGGGATTCTCTCGGGTATTTCTCTCAGCGAGTTTATCCAGTCGTTGGTCGTGATGAAAGAAGAGCTTGAAGATGTCGGTATTTGGCATAATAAAACTGTTAAGTCATCCTGAACAAGTTTCAGGATCTGACTAGGTTAAAGAGTTATCAGTTAAAGATGCTGAATCAAGTTCAGCATAACAAAGTATATAAAACAAAAAAGCCCCGATGATCAATCATCAGGGCTTTAAAAATACGTGCTTTTTAAGCTTAAATCATTGTTGCAATAACAAGTGCAACTACAGACATCAGCTTGAGCAGAATGTTCAGAGAAGGTCCGGAAGTATCCTTGAAAGGATCACCTACGGTATCTCCAACAACACCAGCTTTGTGAGGCTCAGAACCTTTACCATACTCAACACCGTCGATGGTTACGCCTTCTTCAATCATCTTCTTGGCGTTATCCCATGCACCACCAGCGTTAGACTGGAAGAGCGCCATAAGTACACCTGCAGAAGTCACACCTGCAAGAAGACCACCTAACATTTCAGGTCCGCCAATAAAACCGAAGAGTACGGGAACAATAACAGCAAGCAGTCCCGGAAGAACCATCTCACGGATAGAAGCAGATGTTGAAATCTCAACACATTTTTCATATTCAGCTTTACCGTCTGCAGCTTCGAACGTTGCGCGATCTTCGTCTGACCAGTCAGCAAGTTTCTTACCTTCATTTCTATTCATTGCACTCAGTGCCAATTTAAGCTCAGGGATATCAGCAAACTGACGTCGAACTTCTTCAATCATACTCATCGCTGCACGACCTACGGCCTGCATAGAAAGAGCAGAAAATAGGAAAGGAAGCATTGCTCCAACAAAAAGAGAAGCCATCACGGTAGGACGGGTTACGTCAATACCTGTCAACTGAACTTCATGTGTTGCGTTGTATGCAGTAATGAAAGCAGCAAAAAGTGCAAGAGCAGTAAGAGCAGCAGAACCAATAGCAAAACCTTTACCGATAGCAGCAGTGGTGTTACCAACAGCATCAAGCTTATCCGTACGCTCACGTACTTCCGGCTCAAGTTCAGCCATCTCAGCAATACCGCCTGCGTTATCAGAAATAGGGCCATAAGCATCAACGGCTAACTGAATACCAGTATTTGAAAGCATTCCAACAGCTGCAATCGCGATACCGTAAAGACCGGCAAAGTGGTAGGCACCAATAATAGCAACGGCGATAATGATAATCGGGATAGCTGTTGAGATCATACCAACACCTAAACCTGCTATGATATTTGTAGCCGATCCGGTTACAGATTGCTTCACAATAGACCAAACCGGTTTTGTACCAGTTCCGGTGTAGTGCTCGGTAATCAAGCCAATCAAAAGACCGGCAGCAAGTCCAAAAATAGTAGCCCAGAAAACACCAAGAGAGGTGAGCGTCTGGCCGGCAAATGTCCATTCAGCCGGAAGCATCCATTGGATAATGAAGAAAGAAGCAACCAGCATTACAGCTGCAGATGCAAATTCACCAATATTAAGTGCAGTTTGTGGATTACCACCTTCTTTAACTCGTACAAAGAAGGTTCCGAGTATAGAAGTCACAATTCCGGTTCCTGCAAGAACTAATGGAAGCAATACAGCAGAAAGTCCATTGAAATTATCGCTCCACTCAGGGATGGTCATGAAAGCAGCACCGAGTACCATCGTACCAATAATAGAGCCTACATAAGACTCAAAAAGGTCAGCGCCCATACCGGCAACATCACCAACATTATCACCAACGTTATCTGCAATAGTAGCGGGGTTCAATGGGTGATCTTCAGGAATACCTGCTTCAACTTTACCTACAAGGTCGGCTCCAACATCAGCAGCTTTGGTATAAATACCGCCGCCAACACGCGCAAAAAGAGCAATAGAAGAAGCACCGAATGAAAATCCGGTTACAATAGCGAGTACTTTATTCACGGCAGCAGGACCTTCAAGACCAAATAATTCACCAAAGCCAATAAACAATCCGCTAAGTCCAAGAACGCCAAGTCCAACTACGCCAAGTCCCATTACAGAACCGCCAGCGAAAGCAACTTCAAGTCCTTTACCAAGGCTGGTACGAGCAGCATTTGTTGTTCTTACGTTAGCTTTGGTAGCTACTTTCATCCCAATGAAGCCAGCAAGGCCAGAGCAAAGAGCACCAATTACAAAAGAGATGGCAACCATCCAGCTGGATGTAGTTGGATCGGCACTGATAGCAAGAATTACAGCTACAACAGCTACAAAGATAGCTAGTACTTTGTATTCAGCTTTAAGGAAGGCCATGGCTCCGCTCGCAATGTGCTTGCTGATGCGTTCCATTTTCTCGGTCCCGATATCTTGTTTAGATACCCAGGAAGATTTAAATGCAGTGTACAAAAGTGCGAGCACCCCTGCCACCGGTATTAGATAGACTAAAGTATGCATTGTTTCCCGTTACGTTAGTTTAAGTTCAATGTGCTGAAGGGTAGCTTCAGTCAACATTCATTAATTAAAGTTGTTCATGGTTTTTGCGATGCCTTCCCGTGCAAAACATAGACAAGCATCATGGGCTTTTTGAATGCCCTCTTCTAAATATTTTTGATCTGAGTTGTTGAAAGGCGATAGCACAAAATCAACCTGCCGGCCTTTTGGGAAGTTATTCCCTATGCCAAACCGAAGCCGGGGAAATTCTCGGGTTCCAAGCATCTCTATGATGTTGGCTATTCCATTATGCCCACCGGCGCTGCCTTGTGGCCTTAACCGGACATCACCGACATCAAGGTTAAGATCATCATAAACAATAAGGCAGTTTTTTATGTCTGTTTTGTACTCGGAAAGTGCTTTTCGTACCGCGACTCCACTTTTATTCATATAAGTGTTAGGCTTTATAAGCACAACATTCCGCCCGCGATGCCTGCCTTCTGCAACCACAAAAGGCCCGTTTCCAGGCCTAAATGTAGTAGAAAGAGTTTCAGCTATCGCATCAACAATTTCAAACCCGATGTTGTGACGTGTCCCCTCATATTCTTGCCCGATATTTCCTAATCCAATAATAAGGGACATATCAAGCAGGGATCACGTTGCCATTCTCGGGAATCAAAAAAGAATTATTCTTCTGTTTTATCTTCAGAAGACTCATCTCCTTCTTCACCTTCAGGCGCTTCTTCACCTTCAGCAAGTTCTTCGCCTTCGGCCACTTCTTCACCTTCAGCAACAACTTCTTCTTCGGTCTCGTCGGTAACACCCGCCACAAGATTTTCGAGGAAGTCGGCACCTTTCGGAGGACGAATGGTTACGATGGTTCGGCTTAGATCATCCAAAGGAATAATGCCTTCCAGTTCCAAATCAGAAATATGGAAAGACTGTCCGATTTCAAGTGGAGAAATATCTATTTCAAATTCAGCAGGAATATCGGCGGGTAGTACTCGGATACGAACAAAGTTCATAGGTTTGAATACCCTACCACCATTCTCAACAACTCCTTTAGCGCTTCCTGAAATCTTAATAGGAACACGCAGAGTTACTTTCTGATCGTCTGCCAGAACATAAAAATCTGCATGAATCGGACGGTCTGTTACCGGGTCAAATTCAGTTCTTTTCAGAAGAGTTTTGAACGTTTTTCCTTCAACAGTGAGTTCCTGAAGCTTGGTTTGAGGCTTTCTTAAGATTTTCTCTAATTCAAGCTCGTCAATGGAAAAGTGAATATTCTCTTCAACATCGGGACCATAGAGAACAGCCGGGACACGTAATTCTTCCCTGAGAGCTTTGTTAGCTTTTTTGCTGGTCTCTCTGACTTTTCCTTCAAGTTTTACTAATTCTGGGTATGCCATAATGCGTTTACCTTAATCATTAATTATCAAACAGTGCACTGATAGTGTCGTTAGTGTGAATGCGTTGTATAGCTTCAGCAAAAATATTCGCAATGCTCAGCACTTTAATTTTATCTGAAGGCTGGCGAAGCTGAACGGTATCCGTAACCAACAACTCATCAATAGGCGAATCTTCGATTCGCTGAAATGCCGGACCCGATAAAATCGGGTGTGTACAAATTGCGACAATGTTGAGTGCGCCTCTTTCTTTCAAAGCAGCAGCAGCATTCGTCAATGTTCCGGCTGTGTCGATCAAATCATCGACGATTAACACATTCTTTCCTTCTACTTCACCAATCAGATTCATAATCTCAGATTGGTTGGCTTTGGGCCTTCTTTTATCAATAAATGCCAGTGTAGCTCCAAGTTTCTTAGAGTAAGCACGAGCCATTTTCAGGCTGCCTACATCCGGAGCTACCACTACCAGGTTATCGATAGGGTTGGAAGTAAAATGATCAATAAAAGCCCGGCTTGCATATAAATGATCAAGCGGGATATCAAAAAATCCTTGTATCTGAGCTGCGTGCAAATCCATCGTTAAAATGCGATCTGCCCCAGCTTTAACCAACAGATTAGCCATTAATTTTGAACCTATAGAAACCCGGGGCTGATCTTTACGATCTTGCCGGGCATATCCAAAATATGGAATTACTGCGGTTACCCTTTTTACAGAAGCGCGCTTTGCTGCATCCAACAATAACAACAATTCGATAATGTTATCACCAGGAGGGGGCGTAGATTGTATCAAAAAGATGTCTTCGCCCCGAATGCTTTGCTCGTACTTTACATACTGCTCACCATCTGAAAATTTCTTAATAGTCACATCACCTAATGATGTGCCGTATTCTTCAGCAATTGCTCTTGCTAAAGCCGGGTTACTTGTGCCGGAAAAAATCGCCAGGGGAGTGTCCACTTCGCGCGGGCCTTCAGTTCAGGTTAAATGGAATGTTTACTAATTAAAACTACAACTAATAAACAAAAAGGATGGCTTAACAGTCATCCTTTAGCTAATTGTGTTGCCCGGGGAGGATTCGAACCCCCACTGACTGGACCAAAACCAGCTGTCCTGCCATTAGACGACCGGGCAATTCATGTCATTGACAGACTCCAAAGATAGAAATCACTTTAAAAGCAATCAAGACTGAATCGCTTTTTTTAGTACAAAAC
Source organism: Gracilimonas sp. (assembly GCF_040218225.1). Classification (NCBI taxonomy): domain Bacteria; kingdom Pseudomonadati; phylum Balneolota; class Balneolia; order Balneolales; family Balneolaceae; genus Gracilimonas; species Gracilimonas sp. Next base: position 634,871 of record NZ_JAVJQO010000006.1, on the reverse strand, counting down.
ATTCAGAGCATCTGGCAGGTTTGCAATATGATTTTAATTGGTGTATTGAGCCCAGTTTTTTACGATATCGTTTATCTTGGAGATCAAAAGAGCGGAACTTCTTGAGCAGAGAATCCGGAATTGGTGTTTTTAATTCTTTCCAGGCTGAGAGTGAAGCTGTTTTCAGAGCGTTAGATGCGAATAAATTCCCGAGTAAAAAAAGAGCGGGAAGAAAAACGGTGCCATACAAAATTTCGAACCGGGAGGTTTGGATGAGCTGTTCCGTGCCGAACCAGCGGTCCCAGATTGTTAAAGCTCCTTTTGAAAGAAATTGATCGAAAGGCTCCTGCAAAATGGCAGCACTAAGTTGAATAGCCTGCACGATTCGCTTTTGAGGGTGATTGGCTGGGCGAAGTGATTTATGATTCCATGTGATATCCGTATTTGGATGCCCAAAGCCGGCAATTTCCAGAGCTAATTTTGTGCCTTCTTTTGTATGTTTACCATTCCATTGGCGCAAGACTCTTTCAGCAGTGTTTCTCATGGCTTCCCGGTTATGCGGAATACCCAACCCATCCCAAAGAGTAATGATAAGAGCACGACGCCAGGCTGCTGAAGGAAGTAAATTTGGGTTGTAGAACTTCAGAAAGTCATTTGTTTTCTTCTCAAAATATTCTTGATGAGCTTGCTCAATTTGAAGGTAAAAAGCTTCTTCAGAAATAAAATTAAAGCTGGAAGCACAAGGTAATTCAGAAGTGTGCTCTTCAAAGTTTCTCAAAAACACATGTAATTTTTTGGATAGGTAAGGCAAAAGATTGAGCGTATAAGGCTGACTTCCATTTTGGGTTGTTACGGGCTCAGAATTAAAATCGGCTACCACATGAAGGACAACGGAATTAAAATTCGGATCTGAATGATGAGCATGCAATCTCCAGTTCGAACTTTTGGTGTGAAGTTCAATATCGCCGTGCCAGGTCAGCCCCTCAATTTCAAGGGAGGCCTGTCTGAAATCAGCCCCGTCTGATGTGTTTCTTTTCCCGGGGTTCAGGATGAGAATGTTTTGTCCGGATGTAGTTTTTAAATCCGTGAAATCAAAGAGCAGATTTTCCCAAATCCATTGTAAAAAGGCTTCCGAATGTTCAAAGCCAGATTCAACCATGTTTGGTTATTTCTTCTACTTCTTCTTCCTCCGAAAAGTGAAGGTTTTCGGTAGCTTCATACAGGTTGGGAACAGAATCTTTCAAGGTTTTTTTTACGCCTTTGGAAAAACGGTCAATTCTTTTCTCACTGTCTTCTTTCCACTTTTTGCCTTTTTCTTCGAGCAGGCCTTTTGTCTTTTTGCTTTGCTTACTCACCCATCTGCGATTCACTTCGCCACTTTTAGGTGAAAATAATAAGGCGGAAATCACACCTCCGGCAAAGGCGGTTGCACCAACTAATAAAGTTCCAATTACACGTTTCATAGTTCTCTCTTTTGGGTTGAGGTTAACAGTGTTAAGATAAGAAAATATGCTCTATTCTTTTGATATTTTTTAACACTAAGTAAAGAAAACGGTACCTTTGACTAAATTTTTAAAGTCAGGTTATGAAAAAGCAAATTATTTTGATGGACCGGGCCCGCATGGAGCGCACGCTTAAGCGAATGGCGATTCAGGTTTGGGAACGTATCAGTAAAGAGAATGAAGGGGAATTGGTGCTGATTGGTTTAAATGAACGGGGAGAGGCTACCGCTAAATTGTTGGGAGAAAGCCTTGAAAAATTGATGGAAACAAAGATCACCGTTCATAGATATGATGTACAGGGTAAGGCTTCAAAAAGCAACCTCCCTGATTGCAACGAAAAATTTGTGTTGCTTGTTGACGATGTGATTTTCTCAGGTAAAACAATGTTTAGTGCGCTCTCTGCTGTTTGCAGCGTATATGAACCGGAAAGCATAGAAATAGCAGCATTACTGGATCGGGGGCACCGTAAATATCCTTTGCGAACAGATTTAATGGGAATAAAAGTACCTACTAAGCTCGGAGAACATATTGAGGTTATGCTCAAAGATGGAAGCCTGGATCAAGCCATACTTTTTAAGAATAATTAAACAACAAAATTTAAGATGAATACCAGAATGAAAGCCTTAACTGCTTTTCTTTTTTTAAGTTTTACAACATTGTCAATTTCAGCTCAAACTATATCCATTCCGGATACACTCAATGGATGGGAGCAAAAATGGGTGGCCAGTTTAAATGGATCACAGGCTGCCTATAGCAACTGGTCTCAGGGTGGAGTGAGCTCAGTTAGTGGAACCGGGTCTTCTGTATTTACCATACTCTACCGCGATGGAAAGTTTGGGTATGGATTCCGAACAAATTTGAAGTATGGGCAATCACGAATTAATGGTGACGGGGTACGAAAAACAGATGATCTTATTTCTATCCGTAATCGTTTTACTTATACCTTTGAAGAGGACGGAACTCTTTCTGCATATGGAGTGATTGGCTTTAAAACTCAGTTTGACCAGGGTTTTGATTATGATGCAAAAGTTGCTGGTGGTGACTCACTCATCTCAAATTTTATGGCCCCCGCCTATATTAATGAAGGAGTGGGTTTAGCGTATGCTCCGAGCGAAAGTTTTATTTTTGAGGCCGGTCTTGGGCTAAAACAAACGATTATCAAAGACGGTGATCTGGCACCCAATTATGGATTGAATCAAGGGGATAACTTTCGTGCTGAGGGTGGTTTAACAACCGGTATTAATTTTGAAAAACAAGTGGCCGAAAATATTTTGTACTCCAGCAACCTTGAAACATTCACCAACTTTTTGATTCCTATCAGCGAGACAGATATAGCCTGGGGGAATGAACTGGTTGGCCAAATTAATAATGTTGTTAGCGCTTCCTTCCAGTTTGAACTTCGATACGATAATGACTTCTCTAGTGAAATACAGCTCAAGCAGGTGCTATCGGCCGGTGTTTCTGTAAACCTTTACTAATGGATGAAGCCTCAAAAAAAACATTAGACCACGCTCTGAACAAGCTTTCAGAGTGGAAGTCTTCTTTCGGTGCGTGGGAACAGGACCCAACACTTACGGTTTCTGAAGAAAAAACAGCTGAAGTTTTTGGCAGACTAGCACAGCGATTAGCATGTAATTTTCCTTTTCATCATCCTGTGTATGCAGGACAGATGCTTAAGCCTCCCCATCCGTTGACATGGGCTGCGTATGCCATGGCAATGTCAATAAACCCAAATAACCATGCTCTTGATGGTGGTCCCCCATCTTCCGAAATGGAGAAAGAGGCCGTTGCTGAACTGGCTCAATTTTTTGGGTATGGGAATGAATTTCTCGGTCATTTAACAGCCAGCGGAACTATTGCAAACCTTGAAGCACTTTGGGTGGCAAGAGAATCTCACCCTAATAAGAAAATAGCTTTTTCGGAAAACTCCCATTATACCCATCATCGTATGTGTGGTGTGTTAAGGGTTGAAGGGGTTAAAATACCGGTTCTTGAAAATAGTGCTTTTGATCTGGATGCAATCAACCCAAAAGAAATAGGAACTGTTGTTGTTACTCTTGGAACTACCGGGTTGGGGGAAGTTGAACCTCTGAATGAAATTTTACCCTGGGCAAAAAAGCATGGCATCAGAATACATATTGATGCGGCTTATGGAGGATTTTTCAGGGTGCTTAAAGATTCAGGTTTAATAGATGGTACCAATTGGCACCTGATGGAACAGGCCGACAGCATTGTGGTTGATCCACATAAACATGGCCTCCAGCCTTATGGGTGTGGATGTGTACTTTTCAAAGACCCGGCTGTGGGCAAGTTTTATAAGCATGATTCCCCATACACGTATTTCACTTCTGAAGACCTTCACCTTGGTGAAATCAGCCTGGAATGTTCCCGTGCCGGTGCGGCGGCAGTTGCACTTTGGGCCACCCTGCAGATGTTTCCCCTAAAAGAAAAAGAGGGCTTTGGCCCTGTCCTAAAAAAATGCCTGCAAGCTGCCCGAAACATGTATGATCTGATCGGTTCAAGCCAAAAACTGAAAGCATTCAAAAAACCGGTACTGGATATTCTGGGATACTTTCCTTCTGAGGTTAAAACTACTTCTGAGATTTCAGCTAAATCAAAAGAAGTTTTTGATGCGGGAATGCGTGAGCAGTCGTTTTATCTTTCCTTATATAAAATACCTGCTGATACTTTTCACCGCCTTCACCCTGAATATAAAACGGATACGGAGCAGGTGACCATTCTCAGAAGTGTGTTTATGAAACCCGAGCAGGAAGGTTTTGTTTCTAAATTACTTGAAAGGATAGAAAGATACTGCTGATGTAATCAGGCTTATGAAAGGGACAATGGAAATAAATTATATTACATTTTATTTCACATCTTTTTTCTGAAAAGGTCTTTAATTACAGGCAACAAAATGCCAACCATTTCATTAATATGTCCCGAACCTATTTTCTAAAGCCCGCCTCTTTTCTGATCTTTGTTTTTTTTGCTGTACAAGTTCAAGCCCAGGTCCAAAATGAACCATCGGTAACGGAAAGCGGCTTCTATTCCGATTCAGTAGTTGTTCAAATCGAAGGTGCGCCTGAAACAGCGTCTATTTTCTATACGCTCAATGGGGATTCACCAGATACTACAAATACGCTTTTTCAGGATTCTTTGACAATTTACCAGACTTCTGTGTTACGGGTTATGATCTTAGGCGAAAACAATGCGGATACTTCTTTGCTTTTCAGATCTTATTTCATTGATGAAGCTACAGAGCTGCCCGTTCTTTCTATAACTACAAACCCGGCTGGTTTTTTCTCGGATACACTAGGCATCTATGTTGAAGGCACCAATGGTATTCCTGGTTATTGCAGAAGTACTCCAAGAAACTGGAATCAGGACTGGGAGCGTCCTGTACATCTTGCATTCTTCGAAAAAGATAAAACGCCTGGTTTCAGTGTAAATGCCGGCGTGAAAATTGGGGGTGGCTGTACCCGTCTTTATGATCAAAAATCTCTGGACATCTATTTCAGGGGTGATTACGGCCTCAAGAAGCTAAACTATCCGCTTTTTGAAGATAAGCCTTTTACGGAGTTTGATCGCCTTGCACTCAGAAGCGGCGGGCAGGATTGGTATCGAGCAATGATCAGGAATGCATCTATCCAGGCGATGGTGAGAGGCCGGATGGATTTAGGTTATCAGGCTTTTAAACCGGTAGCTGTTTTCTTAAATGGGGAGTATTGGGGGATTCATATACTCCGTGAAAAGCAAAACGAGGATTTCATTGAATCCAATTACGGCTACGATGAAGACGAACTCGATATTCTTACAGGCAATGCAAATGTGAAAGAAGGGTCAGATGCACACTATCAAGCCATGATCGATTTTATAAAGAATAACGATCTATCAATAAAAGAGAATTACGATTGGGTTTCCCAACAGATGGATATCGATCAGTATATCGACTATATATTTACAGAAATCTATATGGCGAATGGAGATTGGCCAGCCAATAATATCAGGTACTGGAGGCCTCAAAGTCCGGAAGGTAAATGGCGCTGGATTATGTATGATATGGACATGACCATGAACAGCCATGGTAACGGTCAGTACGATTCCAATAGCTTAGAGTTGGTGGGTACTACCAATACCATTTATTACGCAAATTCCGAATGGTCTACGCTTTTATTCCGAAGCTTACTAACAAGCGAAACTTTCCGGAATAAATTTATTCAGCGGTACAGTATTCAGATACAGGCATCTTTTGCGCCTGCACGACTTCTGAGCTTTATTGACAGCACGGCTGCACTTATTGAGACAGAAGTTCCCCGCCATATGGAAAGATGGGAGGAATCGTTTCGTCTGGGTTCTGGCATGAATTGGGAAAAACACCTGGAAAGAATGAAAAGCTTCGTGCGAAGCAGGCAAACCGTTGCGCGTACACACCTTCAAAATTTCTTTGATCTTCCGAGCGTAAATAAGCTTGAGGTATCATCAAGCCCTGCAGAAGGTGGTGCTGTGAGGGTAGAAACGGTTCGGTCAGACACTACCGACTGGGTGCTGGTGTACAAATCTATTCCAACCAAAATTAAGGCAATCCCGGCTCCGGGCTATTCTTTTGCAGGCTGGAGTGGAGTTGCATCTGGTACTGATTTTGAAACAGAAATTACTATTGCAGGGGATGATGCTGTTACGGCGATGTTCACAAGGAATGATCTTTCAGATAACACTCCTGTTGTTATTAATGAGATAAACTATAATTCTGCAGATAATTTTGATACGGAAGACTGGGTTGAGTTTTATAACAACACGGACTCAAATATTGATTTAGGAGGCTGGTATTTCTCAGATTCAGAAGATGACCATAAATATACCTTCGAAGAAGGGACGGTGCTGGAGAGCAATGGATTTTTAGTGCTGACACGAGACAATGCTAAGTTTTCAGCCTTATTCCCTGCGGTTAATAATTTTGTAGGCGATCTTGATTTTGGCTTTGCAGGAAGTGGGGAATTCATTCGGTTATTTAATGACAATGGTGAAATTATAGATCAGGTTACCTATAGTGATGACCAACCCTGGCCAACTGAAGCTGACGGAGAGGGTGCTACACTTTCACTGACTCATCCCAGACTGGATAATTCAGTAGCAGGAAATTGGGCTGCTTCTTCAGGTCATGGAACCCCGGGAGCAGAAAACAGTGATGTGTTGGTGGGGATTGAAGATGAAGATTCTGAAGATGTTGTTGAAGGCTTTAACCTGTATCAAAACTATCCGAATCCATTTAACCCGACAACCACCATCTCGTATCGGTTGGATAATCCGGGCCGGGTAAAGCTAACCTTGTATGATATCATGGGAAGGGAAGTAGCGGTGCTTGAAAATAGCATCAGGGCGCAGGGAACTCATTCGCTAAAATGGGACGCCTCATCAGGTAAGTTTTCAAGTGGCGTTTATTTATATAAGCTGGATGTCGGCAATCAAACGATGATCCGAAAGCTTACACTTATCAAATAACGGTAACCTTCAAAATCAATCCCGGGTTAACCGGGATATGATGTTTTTATGCTGAGGGAATTGGGAGCTCAATCTTTCTTTTTCAGCTAGTTCAAAATCCCGGAAATCAAAACCTGGGGAGGCCGTGCATCCGACAAATGAATAACTGTTGGGTTCATTGACTTCAGCGGCAAACCAGTATTCTTTGGGTACGGTGAATTGTGGTAACTCTCCGTTATCAAAATTCAGCCCAACTACCTGTTTGGAATAGTTTCCATCCGTGCTGATCATGTGGATGGTAAGTGGGGACCCCTGATAAAAATGCCACATTTCATCCTGTCTGATTTTATGAAAAGCAGAAAAGGTATCTGAAGTCAAGAGAAAATAAATGCCCGTGCAATAATTACGGCTTCCCTCAAAAATATCCGGGAAAACAGCCTCCGGAATAACACCTTCACTTCGGTACGTCTCTTTGAAATAGCCGCCCTCAGGGTGCTCCTCAAGATCGAAGTGGGAGATGAGGGATGTGATTTTTTCGTCCATGGGGTATTTCTGAATAAGAGTTGTCATCCTGAGCGCTTTAATATCTGATTAAGTTGAAATAGTAATACGCGAAGGATCTCAAAGTAAATTTAGGAGATAGTCTAAATGTTTGAGGTTCTGATCGAATCAAACCTAAATGCACTCGGGATGACAAAGATGAATAAAGTAATCAGGAGTAAAACTTAAACATCAAAATCGATGCCCTGTGCTAGTGGCAGCGAATCTCCCCAGTTCATCGTATTGGTTTGACGACGCATATATGCTTTCCAGGAATCAGAGCCGGATTCACGTCCGCCCCCGGTTTCTTTTTCCCCACCAAAGGCACCACCAATTTCAGCTCCACTGGTTCCAATATTGATATTGGCAATTCCGCAATCAGAGCCTCGGACACTCAGAAAGTTTTCAGCTTCCCGCATATTCAGAGTGAACATAGCGGAGCTGAGTCCCTGTTTCACACCATTGTGAAGCTCGATAGCTTCATCCAGCGTTTTGTATTTGATGAGATAGAGGATAGGAGCAAATGTTTCTTCCTGTACAATATTATAATGGTTCTCAACTTCGGCGATGGCAGGTTTCACATAAAAACCATCTTCATCCAGAGGTTCGCCTCCGGTAATTACTTTTCCGCCCTCTTTTTCAATTTCTTTGAGTGCTTTTTGCATCTGGTCAATCGCTGCCTGATCTATCATCGGTCCAACGAGGGTGTTTTCGTCCAATGGATCACCGATGGTGATATTCTCATAAATGTTTAGCAGCCGCTCTTTTACCTGATCATAAACCGATTCCTGAATAATCAGGCGGCGGGTACTGGTGCATCGCTGGCCGCAGGTTCCGACAGCTCCAAAAACGGTCGCCCGAATAGCCATTTCGATATCGGCATTTTCTGATATAATGATGGCGTTGTTGCCACCCAGCTCAAGAATGGTTTTTCCTAATCGGCCGCCAACTGTTTTGGCTACTTCTTTACCCATTCGGATGGAACCGGTAGCTGAAATCAAAGGAATGCGTTCATCTTCGGTCATCCATTCACCTACCTGTCGGTCTCCCGTAACCAGGTTGAAAATTCCTTCGGGGAGGTCATTTTCTTTGAGCACTTTGGCAACAATTTTCTGAACGGCAACTCCACAAAGCGGTGTTTTTTCGGAACCTTTCCAGATCATTACGTTTCCACAAACGGCAGCAATCATAGCATTCCAGCTCCATACGGCAACCGGAAAGTTGAATGCCGAAATAATGCCCACAATACCCAGCGGATGCCATTGTTCATACATCCGGTGCTGAGGCCGCTCGCTGTGCATGGTTTTACCATACAGCATGCGGGATTGGCCAACGGCGAAATCACAGATGTCAATCATCTCCTGTACTTCACCTAAACCTTCCTGGTAAATCTTTCCCATTTCATAGGTAACCAGTTTCCCTAGCGGTTCCTTGTATTCACGAAGCTTATCTCCAATCTGGCGGACGATCTCTCCACGCTGAGGGGCAGGCATCTGGCTCCAAACCTTATATGCTTTCTGAGCCTCTTCCACCACATGATCATACTGTTCACGGGTAGTTACTCCTACCGTAGCAATTTTTTCTCCATCGGTGGGGGTAAAACTGCTTATGGTTTCTTTACTCTCGTGATGTTTTCTTCCGGTGCTTGTTCCGGGATTAATACCTTCAATGCCTAATGTTTTGAGAAACTCCATAACGTAATTTTTGCTCTTATTTTTTGGTGAAGATAGGCAAGTCAGCAGTCAGAATACAGAAAGAGAATATCGAATGTCGAACAAGGAACATTGAACATGGAAGTAGTTTAAAGTTCTGTATTCTGAATCCTGAGTTCTGTATTCTTGGTGCATGAGAAACGCATCAAATAATGAGATAAAATTACTTCGAAAGTTAGCCCGCAAAAAGTATCGCGAGAAAGAACGGCGGTTTGTAGTAGAGGGGGAGCGGGCGGTTGAGCAGGTTCTGGAAAACGGATTAGTTGAAGTTGAAACGGTTTTTGTGGTTGAGGGGAAAGCGATTAGCAATCAACTGACAGCGATCAGTGTTTTGATAGAAGAGGATGTTATGGTTGAGGTTGCTGATACAGAAAATCCACAGGGCATCTTGGCGGTTTGTAAAACTCCGGCAGAAATTGAGGCTGAAGAGTTAGCCAAACACCCCGGTATTATTGTGGCTACGGATGCGATTCAGGATCCGGGAAATATGGGGACGATACTCAGAACGGCTGCCTGGTTTGGGGCGAAAGCGTTAATTGCAGGGAAGGGAAGCGTGGATGTCTATCACCCAAAAGTAGTCAGAAGTACAGCCGGGGCAACGGGAAGTATTCCGGTCATGTCGGGTAATTTGGGAGAAGTATTTGAGGAACTGGAAAAATCAGGCTGGGAAATTCTAATGCTTGACGGAGGAGCAGAAAGTGTTAGCCTCAGAACGGTTCAGCCCAAAGAAAAAACGGTACTTGTGGTTGGGAATGAGGGAAATGGAATCAGTGAGAGTTTGTTGGCTTCCGGGAGAAAGAAAGTAAGAATAGAATCAGCCCATGGGCAGGATAAAGTTGAGAGCCTGAATGCAGCTATTGCGGTTAGTATTGCCTTGTGGGGTTTACAGTAATCAGTTTTCAGTGAACAGTATCCAAAGTTAGTCCTGGCTTTATAACAGGCTCAGAAGTATCTGACAACTGATCACTGTGAAACTGTTCACTGCGTACTGTTCATTAAAATTGTATTAAATAAAGGTTGGTTATTGCAAATGGTTGGGGCTTTAGCTTTATTACAAAAGCCGCTCTTACAATCATCTACCCGGCTGGTACATATGGCAAGACTAATCAAACATTCTCATCTATGCCTAAGAAGAAATCCAAGAAGATCTTCGTCCTCGACACTTCCGTTCTGCTATACGACTATGAAGCAGTTAGAAATTTCGAAAAAAATGATGTAGCAATCCCGATTACGGTTCTTGAAGAACTGGACACCTTCAAAAAGGGAAATAATGTAATTAACCTGCATGCCCGGGAATTTATCCGGTACCTGGATGGAATCTCCGACGCGAATATGCTGCAAAACTGGATTCCTTTAAATGGCAGGTCGCATGGAAAGCTCAGGGTGATTACCAACGGCGAAAATTCAATGGATGCCACCAAAGTATATGGCTCGGACAAAAATGACCACCGGATTATAAATGCAGCACTTCATCTGAAAGAAGAGAACCCAAACCAACGGGTGATTTTGGTATCCAAAGATATCAACCTGCGGCTGAAAGCGCGGGCGCTGAATCTGGAGTCAGAAGATTATGAAACCATCCGGATTCAGGATATTGAGCATTTGTATAAGGGCAAGACTTCCCTGGAGATAGAAGACCCTTCAGTGATTAGTAAGTTTTATGAGAAAGGCAAAATCAAGCCGGAAGAGCTGATGGAAGCTGATCCGATTTGTAACCACTACTACATTATGAAGAGCCATGGTTCTTCCGCATTGGGCTGGTATAATGCTAAAAGTAAGCGTGTGGAAGTGGTTGAGAAAACAAATGCCTATGGCATTCAGCCAAAAAATGCAGAGCAGACTTTTGCATTTCACGCTCTTCATAACCCGAATATTTTATGCTGTACCATTACCGGCGCGGCCGGAACCGGAAAAACACTGCTGGCTCTTGCAAGTGCATTAGAGCAGCGAAGTAATTTCAAACAAATTTATTTGGCGAGACCCATTGTTCCTTTAAGTAATAAAGATATTGGCTTCCTGCCCGGCGATGCCAATGCAAAAATTGATCCTTACATGCAGCCCCTTTGGGACAATCTGAGTTTCATCAAAAACCAGTATAAGGAAACCAGCAAGCCGTTCAAGAAGATTGATGAGATGTTGCAAACCGATAAACTGCGTATCGTTCCGCTGGCTTATATCCGTGGGCGCAGTCTGTCAAACGTGATTTTCATTATTGATGAGGCTCAGAATTTAACGCCTCACGAAGTGAAGACCATTATTACCCGTGCGGGTGAAAATACCAAAATCATCTTTACCGGTGACATCTTCCAAATTGATACGCCATACCTGGATGCCCAGAGCAATGGACTCAGTTACCTGGTAGACCGCATGAACAACAACGAAATGTATGCGCACATCAACCTGGAGAAAGGGGAACGGTCTGACCTGGCAAATCTGGCTTCGAAACTATTATAGCTGTTAGAGGCAAGGTTTTAGTTTGTCATTCAGAGCGATAGCGAAGAATCTTCACGAGTCTAACTTGTGCAGATCCTTCGGCAGTAGCCTCAGGATGACTCATGCCTCTACAAACTGACTGTTTACTTCTCCGGACTGAGCAGCTCTACGTGAAAACGAAACTTCTCACTTTCCATGGCCATGGTATCGTAGAGATCTTCTATAACTTCAAAAACGGTTTTTGGGGCTCCGATAATGGTGGTTGATAAATAGCCAACCTCAATTTCTACATCATATTGAGCCAGGTGCTCCAGCAGGTCCTGTACTTTTTCGCGGGGATCTTCTTCAGATAAGGGGATGTACGTAAGCTGGGCAATGGTTTTCATAAGAGAAATCTGGAATTTTTTTATTTCGAAATAAACGTTCTCCTGAAAATAACGCAGATTTGGGTAAGAGGCTAATGTAGATTAGGTTTTGAACCAGGATTAAAAAGATAACCGTGATTACCGTGATTTATATCATGAGAAAGTAAAAATTATGTTAATCGAGAAAATCCCACAAATCACGGTTCAAAACCCAAAAACTAAAAAAGAAAATGAAAGATTTATTTAAAGAATTTAAGAAATTTGTATCTCGTGGAAATGTCATAGAACTGGCCGTGGGTTTAATCATGGCCACGTATTTTGGGGCCATTGTGAAGTCGTTTGTGAATGATATCATAATGCCTGCGGTGGGATATTTAATAGCGGGTGTAGACTTTGCGAACCTGAAGCTAACCATTGCAGGACGAGTGCTGGACGATGGAACCATACAGGCTATTACCATTAACTATGGTGCGTTTATCAATACCATTATTACGTTCATTATCGTATCAACGGCTATCTTTATGGTGGTAAAAGCCTACAACAACTTCATGGAAAAGGAAGAAGAAAAACCGGCGCCTAAACCTGCCGAGCCTTCTAAGGAAGAAGTGCTTCTGACTGAGATCAGGGATTTGTTGAAGAAATGATTTCTTTAGTAATTATATGACTGAAGTATTATCATATATTTATGTTTTGAACTAAGTAATGAAGCTTTGTATGGATATTAAAATTAAAGAAGGCAAGATTTTTTCTCCTCTAAAAGATAAATGGCTTGTCTTAACGCCAGAAGAGGAAGTAAGGCAAAAATACATTTGTAAACTTATTGATCACTATGGCTATGACTTGAAACAAATGGATCAGGAAGTTCAGGTGAATAATTCCCAACGAGGACAAGGAAGGGCACAGGCAGATATTGTTATTTGGAAAAGTGAGAATGATAAGCTGAAAAGTAACAGTCCAATAATCGTAGTCGAGTGTAAGGCTGAACACATCACTATTATTGAGGAAGATTACTTTCAAGGTTACAATTATGCGGCTTGGGCAGGGGCTGATTTCTTTATAACATCAAACCTAAAAGAGACGAAAGTATTTAATGTTCTAAAAGGGAAGATGCCTAAGCAACTGGATGAGATTATTGATATTCCTCATGCCAAAGACATTAACAATGAAAAGAAAATTAAGGATCTTCTTAGCCAAACTAAGGCGTTTACAAGAGATGAATTTTCGAAGCTACTTTTCAAATGCCACAATATAATTCGTAATAATGATAAGCTTTCGCCAGAAGCTGCATTTGATGAAATTAGCAAAATTCTATTTATAAAGATTAGGTACGAAAGGGACAATTCAACTGGTCAATTATTTTCGGAAGAAGAGTTTAAAAGGGGCAAAGAGCATGACGCAAAGTATAGGGCTAAAACAGATCTTCCCTTTTATCAAAAGTTGTTTGAGAAAACAAAAACTGAATTTAAAGATGATGATCTATTTGATGAGAATGAAACTATTAGAATTCGAGAAAATAGTTTTGAAGCAATTGTAAAAGAGCTCGAGAAATATAATTTATCGACAACATCAGATGATGTAAAAGGAATCGCATTTGAAAAATTTCTTGGTAGAACTTTTAGAGGAGAGTTGGGACAGTTTTTTACACCACGAACCATAGTTGATTTTATAGTTGAAGTGTTAGATCCAAAAGAGGGAGAAGTAATTTGTGATCCTTGTTGTGGGAGCGGTGGGTTTCTAATAAAAGCGTTTGAATATGTAAGATCTCAAATAGAAGAAGAGCTTCATAAAGAGAAAGAAAAAATAAAGAGTGAGTTTTATACAGAGGATTATGAAGCTTTACCAGAAGAGGAAAAAGAAAAGGTCGATGCTAAGGTAAACGATTTATTCAATAAGCTTAATACCGAGCTGGATATTAACAATGATAAGAGTCGGTTAAGAGCTCTTTCCTATGACTGTATTTATGGCACGGATGCGAATCCAAGAATGAGTAGAACTGCAAAAATGAATATGATTATGCACGGGGATGGTCATGGTGGTGTTCATCATAATGATGGGTTGCTCAATATAAATGGCATTTTTGAAAATCGGTTTGATATTATCCTTACTAATCCTCCATTTGGTTCAAGGGTTGAGAAATCTTTAAAAATAACGGAAGCAGACCGATATACTGATCAAGAAAAGATAGATAAGTATCAAAAAAAGTATGGTAAAGCATATAAAGAGGCTTTAAAGCAGGTTAATAATAATGTTGATAAACCTATTTTGAGTCTATTTAAAACTGGAAAAATGAGCAAACTTACCGAGGTTTTGTTCATTGAGCGATGTTTGAATTTACTCAAGCCCGGTGGACGAATGGGAATTGTATTACCAGAGGGAGTACTAAATACAACTAATCTTCAGAGGGTACGTGACTTTGTAGAAAGCAAAGCCAAAATCATTTTAATTACCTCTATACCTCAGGATGTTTTTGTAGCCTCTGGTGCTACTGTTAAGCCAAGTTTGGTTTTCTTTAAAAAGTTTACAGAAGAGGAAGCAGCTGATTGGAATAGAATTGCAAAGGAGTCGAAGAAAAAGGTAGAGGCTGATTTCAAAGAGAAAGTTGATCCTATTGAGGAAGAGCTTTCTAAAAAAGGTAAAGAAGCTCCTTCAAAAGAAAGAAAAAAAGAATTAAGAAGAGAATTGCGCGATCTTAAAGAACAAATTAAAACAGAAATAAGGGCTACAATTAAACGTGAGTTTGACTATGAAATTCCTATTGCTGAGGTAGAAAAAGCAGGAATTAGTACAACCGGAGCAAAAATAGAAAATGAGTTGGAGCCATTGGCAAAAGAGTTTAAAAATTATCGAGAATCCCATAAGCTTTGGGAAAATAAATACAAGAATGTGACCTACAATATAACTGACGAATCTGAGATTACTCGTTTAGCTATTGCAGGTGAAGGTGAACCTGAGATTTTTTACTCAGCATAGTTTATTAGGGATGTTTAAATGACGGCATTTATAGGTAATTCTTATTTACAGAAAACAAGTTTAGCCCAATTAACGAACTGGAGTGTGCGCTACCTGTTGGAAACGTCTTTTTCCTATAATGAAAAGTTTGACTTGGCTCCTATAGGAAGCTTTTTAAAAAGAAGAAGAGATATAATTCATGTTCAAGATGAAGTGGAATACCAACAAGTAACGGTAAAGATTAATGGAAATGGTGTTGAAGAAAGAGACTGGAAATTTGGAAAAGATATTGGGACAAAGCGACAATACAGGGCAAGTGCGGGCCAGTTTATTATGTCCAAAATTGATGCTCGAAATGGAGCTTTTGGAATAGTACCGGAGGAGTTAGATGGAGCGATGGTGACTAATGATTTTCCAGTTTTTGATATTGATACTGAAAAAATATTACCTCAGTTTTTTGTCTTATTAACATCTACTAAAGAATTTATTTCTTTTGCTCAAAGTTGTAGTAGTGGTACTACCAACAGGCAGAGAATTGATTTAGAAATGTTTCTTAATCAAACTGTTCCTTTACCAGAAAAAACAGAACAAATTAGGATTCTAAATATTTATAAAGATTTTTCCTCTCGGGCAAAAGGCAATCGAAAGAAGGTTTCAGAAATGAAATTAAGGTTGAAATCTTATCTATTCGAAAAAGTAGGACTTGAAAAGCCGAAAGAAAAGGATATTAATGGTCTTCAGTTTATTCGATATAAAGAAATTTTAGAATGGAGTGTAGATAACCTGTTGTTTAACAGTTCATTTGATTCAAAAACATATCCGACATTCTCTTTTGAATCCGATAGTTCTCTTTATGAAGAATTAAGAAGAGGTAAGAGTCCAGTTTATGATAAAAATTCTGATGCTATTATTTTAAATCAGAAATGTAACAGATGGAATGAAATTAAATTAGAACATGCAAGAAAAGTAAAAAAGAAATGGTTGGATGGAATTAATAAAAACCAATTTACCAAAGAGGGTGATATTCTGATTAATTCTACAGGTGAAGGTACAATTGGCAGAGCGAGTTATGTTACCAATGAATTTGAAGGATTAATGTATGATAGCCACATGTTATTACTTAGGGTAAATAGAAAAAAGCTAAATCCTCAGTTTATTGTTTTCTTGATTAACTCAGAATATTGTCAAAGACAGATTAACCTTATTAAGTCAGCTCAATCTACAAATCAGACTGAGCTGGGTATTGGAAACACGAAAAAAATTATTTTCCCATTGCTGCCTTTAGATATTCAAAATGAAATTTCGGATAAATTAGCAACTAGATATAGAGAGATTGCAGAACTAAAAAGAAATGCAAAAAATAATGATATTAATGCCATCATAGCATTTAAAGATGAAATTTTTCGAGGTCAATGAAGCTAAAAAAACTCAAGATTTCCACAACATTTAAAAACCTTAAAGGGTTACAAATTGATTTTCAAGATAAAAATGGGATTACTGTTCTAATCGGTAACAATGGCAGTGGAAAGAGCAACATTTTAGAAGCTATTAGTGCCATTTTTAGAGGGCTATTTGATAGAGGTTTTAATCCAGGTTTCAGCTACGACTTAAGTTATGATCTTGATGGAAAAGAAATAAAAATTGTATACAAAACGACTACAGACGAATTAAGAGTTAAAGTAGACAATGAAGATGACCGAATAAGAGATGAGTTTTTACCAAATCAGGTTATCTGCTGCTATAGTGGTGAGGAAGACAGAATCTGGACAGCTTATTATAAGCCAGTCTATGATGACTATGTGCAGGCATTAAAAGGTAGTGAGATACCTGAACTACCTCTAATTTTTGTCAATCGATATTATTGGGATATCGCTTTACTAACCTTCTTTTTTTATGATTTTGATTCTTTTGAGGATATAAAAAATTTCTGTGTAGAAACTTTGGGTGTTTCTTCTATAGATAAGATCAGTTTTGAATTTAATAATAGGTTATTAGATAGTTGGCCACAAAACCCAGTTGTCAATTTTGTCAGAACTATTAACCCGAATAAAAAAAGGGAAGAAAGTTATACTCTTGATGAGCTAAAAGGATTACTTGAACGTCTGATTTCAAGTGAAGTAGACTTTTTTAAATACCTCATGGCGGCAACAATGCCGAAAGGGGATAAATTAGTCAAGAGCGTAACGTTATCATTTAATAATGGCCAAACAGTAAAATCACTGAGTGAAGGCGAGAAAAAGTTAATATTGATTCAATTGATTTTAGAAGTATTGGGCGATGAGAATTCTCTTATCCTCTTCGATGAGCCAGACTCTCATGTTCATATTTCTCGAAAAAAAGAGCTTAAGAATATATTTAGCGGCTATGCAAATCGAGAAAATATCCTAACGACTCATTCGCCGACATTAACGCACTCTTTCCCAAATCAAAATATTGAAATGGTGGTAAGCGAGGGTGGAGAATCAAGAATAAAAGAAATTGATAAACTACAATTAATTGAGAGACTAACGGAAGGGCATTTTACTGTTTTTGATGCCAATCTTGGCCTAACAACGACTAGAGATATTCTACTTGTGGAAGGGAAAACAGATTACAAATATTTAAGTAAAGCCTTGGATTTATTAGGGTATACAAATTTCGAATTTGTAATTTTCCCTTGTGGTGGTGCCCAGAATGTAGTACAGGTTCTGAAAGAGGTTTTTATGAACCATTTAAGGGATGAACAATTATGTATTTGTTTATTCGATAAGGATACCCAAGGCATCAGAGGTAAAGAGGGTGTAGATGAAATTGTAAGTGACTCTAGTATGACAAATATTAAATCTATCTATCATAAAAAAACATCAGGCTGGACCGATAGTTTTTTTGTATTAGAAGATTACTTTCCCGTGTCTTTTTACAAGCCGTTTTTTGAAGAAAAAATTAATAATGCTTCAAAATATAGTCATGTAAGTAAACTAAGAGATGCAAAGAAGGTCATCGAATCAAATTTTGATGACGGTGAACATAATACAGTTGAGAATTTTGAGGGGTTTAGAGTTTTGATTGATGAGTTATTAAGGATTCAACGAGTATTTCATTCTAATAACTAATTAATCCCGCTTCATATTAAAAACCTCAGTATGAGGCTCCCCATTTCTCCTCATTCTAAGGGAAATAACGATCTCAGTATCTGATTTCTTTTCAAAAGTCAGCCCTTTCATTTCAATTTTATCCTTTGTAAAGCTGATCATCTCGAATGAAGTCATGTCATCCTTTTCCTCCCAGCCGGTCAGGTCGGGGTGGAAGTGCTTCAGCTTAAGCTCGGTTTCATCCAGCAGCAGGAATTCATAAAACACCAGTTCCCCATCTGCATTGATATGACGGTACATCCCCATCATGGTTCCGTTCACCGGTTCAGCCCAGGTTTCGTGGGATATTCCCCCAAAACCATCTCCGGTCCAGGAGCCTACCAGCCAGCTGAAATCATCGATGTCAAAATTGGTTTTTGAAAGATTTTCGGAAGCCGGGGTTTCATCATAATCAGAAACCGAAAAGCTTCCGATGAGCAGTGCGAGTAGTACGATAAGTTTGTTCATAGCGATGTATATATAATGATCGGGTTAACTATATAACAATTGGGTCACAGTAAAGGGGACATTACTATTTTTATCCTAAAAATCTAACAGCCCACCAAATATTATGCATCAAAGATGAAAATTCGTTATTTACGGCAAACCCAAATTTAGCCATATAGAACCTATGAGTAAGAAAGGATTTACCCCGTTTGTGTCCCCGGAAGATGATCTTCCACAAATTACTGTCAAAGCTGTTATTCTGGGCTTTTTGTTATCGGCGATTCTGGCCGGAGCGAATGCCTATTTGGGTCTTAAAGTGGGAATGACGGTTTCTGCGTCCATTCCGGCAGCGGTTATTTCGATGGCAGTACTGAGGCTCTTTAAGGAATCCAATATCCTCGAAAATAACATTGTACAAACGGCAGCATCAGCAGGTGAGTCGCTCGCAGCGGGTGTGATTTTCACCCTCCCTGCACTGATCTTGCTAAAATACTGGCTGGATTTCCCTTTTATGGAAACAGCTGCTATTGCCATGTTTGGGGGAATTTTGGGAGTGCTCTTTACGATCCCACTTAGAAGGGCTTTAATTGTTGAAAGCGATCTTCAGTTTCCGGAAGGTGTGGCTACAGGTGAGGTTCTTAAAGCCGGAACCGAAGGCGGAGCTGGTATCAAGACGATTATTCAGGCCGGTATAGCCGCTGCTCTGTTCAAGCTTAGTCAGACCGGCTTGAAGATTTTTGCCGGTTCTGTTGGAGGATCCGTAAAAGCAGGGAAATCCATTTTCGGGATGGGAGCCGATTTATCGGTGGCGCTTTTAGCCGTTGGGTATATCGTAGGGTTGAATATTGCGGTACTCATTTTTGTGGGTGGATTGATCTCATGGCTGTTCGGTATTCCGATTTACATGGCAGTTAGCAGCCCTGAAGAGATCGCGGCTATTGTGGGAGCAGCTGAAGGATATGATGCTGCGCTGGCTATCTGGAGTCAAAAAATACGGTATCTCGGCGTAGGTGCTATGGTAGTGGGGGGAGTCTGGGCGCTGATTTCTCTGGCCAAACCGCTGGTAGATGGAATTAAATCATCGATGGCAGCAGTGAAGGAATTGAAAAACGATGGGGCTGGAAACATCCCGAGAACAGAATTGGATACGCCTATCAATATTGTAGTGTGGGGGATTATTGGATTGGCAATCCCGATCTTCATTGTATTTATGTATGTCATTGACATCGAGCATTTGGCAGTAAGCAGCGGAGCCTATTGGACAGCTATTACATTTGGAGTTGTTTTCTCACTTTTTGCCGGATTTTTATTTTCGTCTGTGGCGGGATATATGGCCGGTTTGGTCGGTTCATCCAATAACCCGATTTCTGGGGTGACGATAGCTACGGTGCTTGCAACCTCGCTCTGTTTGCTGGCTATTTTGGGAGGTCAGGTCGATTTTACCGCTGATATGGATAAAGCGACGACAGCTGCGGCAGCTGCAATTATTGTAGGTGCGATGATTGCTTGTGCCGCTGCATTAGCTGGTGATAATCTGCAGGATTTAAAAGCTGGACAAATTGTGGGAGCCACGCCCTACAAACAGCAAATCATGCAGGTAGTTGGTGTGGTAGCTGCTGCTTTAGTAATCGCTCCGATTTTGAGTTTATTATTCAATGCGTATGGGTTGGGTGGCGTTTTCCCGCGGGAAGGGATGAATCCCGAAGAAATGCTGACGGCTCCACAGGCTACCCTGATGCAATCGGTTGCTGAAGGTGTATTTGCTCAAAATCTGGAATGGGCGATGATTATTATTGGTGGTTTGATTGCCGTAGCGATTATCATTTTGGATCAGATTTTAAAACGTAAAGGAAGTGAATTCAGAACACCGGTTCTCGCTGTTGCCGTAGGAATCTATCTTCCGGTAGAGTTATCTGTGCCCATTTTCATAGGTGGAATGATTGCCTGGACCGCTGCCCGCTTTGTTAGAAATCGCGCCATTGAGAATGGGGAAAGTCCTGAAGAAGCGGAAACTTCAGCCGAGCGTAAAGGACTGCTGTTTTCATCGGGTTTGATTACCGGGGAAGCCTTGATTGGGATTATTCTCGCTATTCCATTCGCCCTTTTCGAAAGTACGGATGCACTGCGTATTATGCCTGAGGGTTTGGGCTGGCTAACGGACTTGCTGGGAGTTGGAGCAGCTATTTGCTTTATGATTTGGCTATACAAAGTAGCTGTTAAGAAAGGAGAGTAGTTATCAGTAATCAGCTGTCTGTTTTTTCAAGCACAAAAACTGACAGCTGAAATCTGTTAGATGAAAGCTCTTTACCCCAAACTTACCACTTCCACGCCATTCAGGCTTTTGCCCAAAAAACGTTCGGCAAGCTCGTGAAATCGCTGTGGGCGATCACTCACGTAGCACTGGAAGTCACCACCGGATTCATTCAGCAGACTTAATTCGTCCAGTTTAGATTTGGCTGATTCAGCAATCGACTCTGCCGAGTCAATGATTTCGATAGTTCCGTCTTTCAGAACTTTAGGGATTACATCTTTAAACAAGGGGTAGTGCGTACACCCAAGAATCAGTGACTGAATCCCGCTTTCATTAAAATCATCCAGGTAATGATGTAAAGTTTGAATCGCCACATCGTTATCAATCCAGCCTTCTTCGGCTAAGGAAACCAAAATCGGGCAGGCTTGTTGAGTAACTTTGATGGTTGGGTCGTAGGCATGAATGGATTTAGCATAAGCCTGGGAGTTCACTGTGGCCAACGTTCCAATAACTCCAACATGCCGGTGATTTGGAAGGTTGATGGCATTTTTGGTTCCTGCAGTAATTACGTCTAAAACTGGAATGTCCCCGGCGGCCTGAATAATCTCTTCTTTAGCCGATGCCGAAACGGTATTGCAGGCAATCAGGATCATCTTCACGCCACGCTTCAATAAAAAATTAGTAATCTCAAGAGCATAAGCGCGTACCGTTTCTTCTGATTTGATTCCGTATGGAACCCGGGCAGTGTCCCCGAAATAAATGATATCTTCGTTGGGCAGTGCGTCGATGACCGCCTTTGCTACAGTCAGTCCGCCAATACCTGAGTCGAAAATGCCTATGGGTGCGTTCTTTAAATCTTGCAAATGAGTACTCGGTAGTGAATTATTTGTTGTCAGAAGGTATTCAATTCTTAAATCTTAATACAAGGCTTTGTAATTTGTTCCTATGGACAAAAAATCAGCAGTTTTTCTATTATTAGCATGTAACCTCATTCCAGCCCAGCTTTTAGCCCGCCAGAATATTGACACTCTCAAAGCTGACCTCGGGGAAGTTGTAGTTGTAGGCTACGAAGGCAATCGAAGCGTAATGGAAACGCCCGGCGCCATCACCAATATTAAAGCAGAGCTCATTGGCGGGTTTGACGAAAGTTCTCTTTTGTATGGATTGAATACGGTTCCCGGTGTGCGACTGGAGCAAAGAGCCCCGGGAAGTTATAGGGTAGCTATTCGGGGAAGTTCTCTGAGAGCGCCGTTTGGAGTTCGAAACGTAAAAATCTACTGGAACGGGATTCCCTTTACCGAACCTTCCGGAAGCACGTTCCTGAATCTGCTGGATGTAATCAATATGCAGGAAGTTGAGGTGATTCGCGGTCCGGCCGGGAGTATTTATGGAGCCGGAAACGGAGGGGCTCTGCTACTTGAAAGCCGTCAGTCGAACCAAAATGAAGTTGGAGCAGGTTCCATGATTGGCTCCTATGGATTGTTGCGGTATACCGCTTATGCCCAAAATCAATTTGAACAGGGAAGTTTGCGTTTCAATTATTCCAATCAGCATGCCGATGGCTACCGGGACCAGACGTTCTTCAGCCGACAGACGGCAGAATTATCAGGGCGTTTTCAGCTAAATGACAAACAGGTCATTAAAACCAGTTTCTTGTATTCGGATTTGAATTATGGAATTCCGGGGGGATTAACGCTGGAGCAATTTCAGAATGATCCGAGTCAGGCACGGCCGGGAAATCCATTTGTATTGGGAAGTGTGGAATCGAACGCGAGTATCGATCAGCAATCTTTTTTGGCAGGAATCAGTCATGATGTTCAGATTTCGGACAATATCTCCAATCTCACTGCGGTGTATGGAACCTTTAGCGCGTTTGAAAATCCCTTCAACCTGGATTACAAAAAAGACAGCCGGAAATCGGGCGGCGGACGAACCCGTTTCTATTTTGATACCGACATCGGGGAAGTGAGAACGAGGTTTACAGTCGGTGGTGAATTTCAGGCAGCGAACTATGCAGCCCGAAATTTCGAAAACGATACCAGCAAAGTGGGCGCACTTAACTTTGATGATGAAATCAAGATTCAGTCATCACTCATATTTTTAAATACGGAAATTGATTTGCCGGCTGAATTTTATCTTACAGCTGGACTCAGCTACAACCGTCTGGAGTATAGTTTGAACCGATTGGTTACGAACCTTCCGGACGATACAACCGGACTCGCTGAAAAAACTTTCGATCCTGAGATCATCCCCCGAATTGGGTTGTTGAAGAAATTTAGTCCGGGGCTTTCTCTGCATGGCAGCATCAGCTATGGGTTTTCGCCTCCAACCATTGAAGAGTTCAGAACCAATGAAGGAAGCATTGCTTTAGACTTAGAGGCTGAACAGGGAACCAATTTTGAAGTGGGGGCCCGCGGTACATTTGCAGAAGCCCGAATCACGTATGATTTGACCACGTTCTATTTCAAGCTGGAAGAAACCATTGTGCAACAGCAGTCAGATCGGAACTCAACCGTTATTTTCAGGAATGCGGGCGCTACTGATCAGTATGGAGTGGAGCTGGCTACAAACTGGGCGGTTATCAGAAATCCGGCAAATTTTCTTCAGCAGCTGGACTGGAGTTTGTCTTACACCTATCACGATTTTGAATTCGTAAACTATGTGAAAGATGGCAATGATTATTCCGGAAATAAATTAACGGGTGTTGCACCACATACCGTAGTTTCTACACTCAATGCCAATACAGAACCCGGGTTTTATGGGAATCTGTCCTATAACTTCACTGATGAGATTCCGCTGAATGACGGGAACACCGTGTATTCCAATCCTTATCACCTGGTGCAGACCAAACTAGGTTTCAGAAAAGAACTTATCGAAAACTGGACCTTCGATTTCTTTGTGGGCATCGACAACCTATTGGATGAAAAATACAGCCTGGGTAATGACTTGAATGCTTTTGGTGAACGCTACTACCAGCCGGCAGCTCCCCGTAATTGGTTTGGCGGGATGAAGGTGAATGTTGAGTTTTAGATTAGACTATTCACTGTCAAGACGAAAGAAGTGACTATTGTAATAATATGTAGGTATAAGAAAAGCACCATTTGGCAATTTTGCGGAGCCCACTATATCCCTATAAATAAATGATCTTATTGGTCGAGAGACTTTTTCATTAGAAGGATTATAGATCTGGTAAGTAGATGAATTTTTAGTAAAGATGAGAATAGTACCATTATCAAGTTTAAAAGTTACACTATTATATGCTGGGTTATAAATATAAATTGGTCTATTTTCAAGGTAGGCTGATAAATGGTAAGATTTTTCCCTAAAGTTATATCTATATATCGGATATTTTGTATCGCCAGAAGAATTGTTTCTATCAAAGATGAGAATTTCTTCTTCATTAATTTTTATTGTAACTGGATCGGTAAGAGTAAATTCTAAATCAGTTAGTGTTTCCCAATTTCTTTTCTTGAGATCGAATTTTTTAATCTTTTCACTACCAACTGCCAATGCTTCTTCATCACTAATTTTTACTAGTGAAAAATTAGTTGAATACTCAAAATTCATGGATGACAATTTATTAAGTGTTTGTTCCAGAGGATTAAAAAGATAGACTTCATCACTATGTATCGTAACAATTAGGATGTTCTCTTGATCAAAATAAACTGAGTGGAAATTTTTTCTAGACCAATTATTGTTAAGCTCCGAGAAATATTTTTTTGAAGATGCACTTTTAGTATTTACGTTGTAATAGAAATACTCATACTTATCCATGCCAATAACAATGTTGTGATCAGGTTGTAAGTAAGCGGTAAAGCTACTAGCTGTACTAGGAAAGTCTGTTACGTTCCATGAGTTAGTTTCAAAATTATATATTTCAGGCTGAATTCTTGAGTTTACATTTTGAGCTGTAACCAGATAGTTAAAATCTTTTAATGGAACCAAGTAAGTACCAGACAATGACTTATCGGTAGTCATTTTTGGCCCTTCAACGATATGTGATACTTCTAACACTTTAAATGAAGAACTTGAAGATTCAGTACCAACTGTTTGAACTTCATAAACATAATGTCCGCCTTTCTTAACCGTATCAGTAATTGAAGTTTTATTAGGAGGAAGTTCAGCAATTAAAATCCGTTCATCAATTGGGCCTTTTCTAAGTATCCGAAACCCTTTTTCAAACTCACTTTCGTCAGACCAGCTTAAGCGAACAACATCATTTACATGGAAGGGATAACTAAGGCGGTCGGTTATTTCAGCTTTTAGGTTTGTAACGGAGTCTGGTATAAATGATTTAGAGCCTGCATCATTAGGGTTATTACGATAGAAGTTAGGCACTTCACAACCAATGAAGAAAACTGCAAGCAAAAAGTAATAAATAAGATGTTTCATTTTTAAAAACTTATTAGACCTTTAAGACCAATCATATCATTCTCGATACTAAGATTTAAATATGAATCACCGGAGTTACGAAAACCAATACTTGGGGGAGTTTGACCGTCAATAATATTGTAGATGTAAACACCTGCTGTTAAAAGGCTTGTAGCATATATTATATTTCTTGTTCTGGTAATTTTTTTATCCTTATTGAATAAAATTTTTCCAAGTTCTGTTGCCCTTGTTTCATCTTCTTCAGACTTGTAATTACTATAAGTTTTATTGTAGGAATTCATTTGGTTCTTATAAGAAGAAAGGAAAGCCAAAGAGGTTCCAGATGTTATTATAAAGCCTGTTAAAAATAACATTCCTTTTGTACGTTCGTACTTATAAAAATGAGCCATTCCAGGTAAAAAACTTTTTCTAAGCAATATTTTTTTATCAGGTCGTAAGAAGTGTTGGTAATAATTTCTAGAATCGGTTACATGTGTGTGATTCCAAGTCTTGGAAAAGTTTTTTGAGGATAACTCTGCTTTTATAGAAAATGAAGATTCATTGATGTTAAGGAAAGCTACTCCGGTACTTATTTTATTATCACCCAGATATATATTGGCATTTTCGTCACTTACAATAATTGTATTTACCTGATTTAATAAATAGTAATACGAACTGTTTTTAAAGTAACCTTCTTCAATTTTATCACTTAGCTGTCTGTTATTAAATGTAAACTTGTGGATTTGTCCTGATTCAATAAGCACATTGAATTTACGGTCAAATGAGTTGGGGTACGATATAGTCAAGGAGTGAGTACCTGGTTGAAATTCTAGAGTATCTCCATAATTCACCATCATATAATTTTGGTCATTAATTGGAGAAATGATTGCTGACTCACCATTGAAGTAAACAACCAAGAAGCCTGGGGCTTTTTTCTGTGCTAGAATATGTTGAAAAAAACCTGAACAGATAAACAAGACTAAAAACAAATGCTTCATAGTAATCCAATTTAAAATTTCCTGGGCTAAACTACTATTTAAAAGGTTTATTTTTTCAAGGGGCTATTTTAAGTTTCAAAAAATTGAACGTGAATTCCCACTGGATTTTTAATCTCTGAATCTTCCTAAATGGATGGAAAATAACAATCCTGAATAACTTCGATAAGTGCTGAAATTGCCTATTCCTGTAATCCCAAGACCTAAAAACTTTATTGGTCGATACTGGAAACTGGCTTGCACAGGTACTGTAAACTTAGCCTTTACGGAAGAAGAGCTCGATCCACACCCGAAAAGGCAAAGATTACTTTGATTGGTTAAACTAAATCCGGCTCCTAAACTCATTGATCCAAAAAACCTGGAATCTAAAGGCGTGAAAATTTGACCATATAATATTCCAAAGTCTTGATAAGAAGTACCGATAATACTACCCGTAATTGAAGTACGGAAAGAGAAAAGGTGATTATTGTGCTGGATTTGAAATCCCAGAAGTGCGGAAGTTGCATCATCTATATTTTGAACAAAACTGAGACCAATTCCAGTTTGAACCCATGAGGTACTTGTTTGAGTAGAATCCTGTGCCTGTATAGATGTAAACCCAAAAACAAAGGTTAGAAATAGCAGACTGGCTTTTTTCATAATGAAGGATTTCGGTTCAGATGAAAGCATTAAAAAGTAATATTTATGATAAATCTGGTGGTCATTTCGCGGCGCATGCCCGAAATCTAATTGCATTTAAAGCATCATCTATTGATTAAGTGGCAGCAATTAGATTCCTGCCTTCGCAGGAATGACATTCATTGGCTTTTTGGTTCATATTATAAATCGAACTCAGGTTATTAATATCATTTAAATTATTACCGGTAACAACTAACGTTAAAATTTCTTTGCTAACACCACCGTTTTCTTAAAGGTCTTATTCTTGCCTTCCGCGCTGTTATAGGCTTCGAAAAGTACAATGTAGATTCCTACCCGGTTTTTATTTCCGTCGTCCTTCAAACCATCCCAGATTAAAGAGCCTTCAAAACCGGCTTGCTTTCCATCAGCCAGTTCGCGGACTTCCCGTCCATAACGATCAAAAATGCGGACACGTAACAGGTAGTCCGCTTCTTCAAGTTTATAGTTGATGAAGAGATTATCCTCGAAGCCATCATCATCGGGAGAGAATGGGTTGGGAGTGAAGGCAATACCGGTATCATCGGGTCCTGCTCCGGCTTGCTGAAAAATAGAATTCTGACGTCCCGGTGTACCTCCGCTTACCTCTGTACTGGAACTCCAGTTGGATTCATCATTGCCGGGTCCGTCGGGATCAATGCGTTCTAAAGCAACTCCGTTAATGTCGAAGAGGTTCGGGTTGTGCCAGCTTTCATCATAGAATACGGAGTCGATGGTTGCTCCCGTACTGTCAGACAGGTAGATGGCGTCATCAGAAGAAGCAAGGCTTAAATTGGATCTATCTGCACGTATAAAAGCCTGACTATTTTCGTCCTGCAATTCAAAATACCGGGCAAGTCTGCTTTCAGCAAATTCCTGTGATTCATCTTCCGCATAAAACACAATAGTACCTTTGGCTGGAATCCATCGAAACTGTGAGGAAACAGGTTCAATGGTTCTTATTTCATCATTCTCGTCCGGTTCATCATGAATAAAAAAGCCTTCCAGAGAGACAGCATAATCTGCACCATTATAGAATTCCACATATTCGGTTTGATCCGGGAGGTTGTCGTCAGAATTGGCCAATGGATCGAATAGGATTTCATTGATTACTACATTTCCGGCAGACAAAGGCTGAGAAACTTCGATGCCAAGATCTTCTGCAGTATTGCCCCTGAAATCAATTACGTTCCCGAATGTTATCGTCAAAGGCTCACCGATTGGGTAAGCATCATCTCCAACAATGACGATATTAGCATTGTCCTCATCATACTCCGTTATAGATGCCGGGGCGTCATTTATGGAAATCGGCCCTGTACCAGAAGAGCGTATAAACTCAGAAAAAGCTACATAAATCTTGCCACCCGGTTGCAGCTTTGCAAAGACAATTTCCGGTGGGGTCTGATCGGGTTCATAGGTTGAACTTTGTTCTCCTGCGCTGTTTCCGGTTTCGGAAGTGCTTGAAGCCCAGTTGCTCGCATCGTTGGAAGCCGATTCAGGATCTTTTCGCTCCAGTGAAACACCCGGCTCATTTCCTCCCCATATTTCTCTATAAAACAAACTGTCAACAATCACCCCGTTTTCATCTTTGATGACTGCTGCATCTTCATCATCATTGAGTGACGGAAATCCAGATAGATACACCGCATTAATATCTGATTTACGTTTGGAAGAAGAATTTCCATTTACAAACTCCTCCGAATCGGTAAGCACCAGGTATTTGTTGCTCAGGATAAGAGTTCCTTCCGGAATGGTTGTTGAACCGGTGGCATCTGAAAATGTCCAGCCTGTAAGATCGAAATTGCTGGATGTTCGGTTGAACAGCTCAATAAACTCTTCAGACTCAGCATTTTCCCTCCGATATAAAATCTCATTTATAATCACATCACCGCGATTAACCTGCGAAACCAGGATGTATTCAAGCTCAATGGAAACTGAGGTCAGAACATTACCGAATATGTCTTCGAGATTCTGTACTGTGATAGTGTAGGTCTCTCCGCTGGTCATGTTTGAACCGAGAGCTATGGTAAGTGAATCGCCCGAATAGTTCGTAATTCCACTGATGGCTATTGCCGGAGAAATGGAGTAATTGTCGGGATTGTTAGCCAGAATGGAATCAACACGCTCATCAAAAATAACCCGGATGGAATCAGCAGCGATAATGAACGCATCCTCTGAAACCGGTGGCTGTTCATCTTGCTCAATGTCGTTAGCACGTCCCGGTGTAGCCTTATGTTGATTGGGAGAATCACCCCAGTTTTCCTTGTATACAGCGGGGAAATCAGGCCTTCGTCTTTCAAGAGATACTCCTTCGCCACCCCAGTCAGACGTATAGGTTAATGAGTCGATCAGCACGCTGTCGGCATTATGGATCACAATCGCATCGGTACTGTTATTCAAAGAAGAGAATCGACTTCCCAGTACTATAGTTGGCCGATTTGGAAAGATTTCCAGAAATGAACTGTCAGGCACAAGAATGACATATGAGTTTAAAGTTAGTTTATAACTTTCTGAGATGATTTCCCGACGGTTTCCGGTGTTGTCATTGAGCGTCCAGTTTCGGAGATCGTAGTTTTGGTTGGTGGGATTATAAAGCTCAATAAACTCCGTGAAGTTATCTTCCGGTTCATACATGAACTCGTTAATCACCACATCATTTTGGCCGGCTGTGGCTAAATCAATAAGAAAAAAATCTTCCTGCAGTTCATCGGCTGTATTGCCAAATACGTCAGCCTGATTGTTTATAATGAGGGTGTAGATGGTTCCATCTTGTTCACGGGGAATGCGGGAGGGAAATGAAATCACCACGGTATCGGGAGCAGAGAAATTTATGGATTGTGGAGCATCAGGCGCTTCTTCTAAACTCGCAGGATAGCTTATAACATAGTTTTCAGCGGTTGTGGCTGGTGACTCTTGAACCTGTTCTGTAAAGATGACTCTAAGCGTACTATCGTTAAGTACAGCAAGTGATTCAATGTTTGGCGGAATGTCATCTTGCTGGATCTGATTGGGAGTTCCGGGGGTGGCGCTTTCCTCAGCAGGTGAATCACCCCAGTTGGGTTGCAGAGTAGCTGCATAGTCAAGACTTCTTCGTTCCAGCGAGCGTTCATTTCCGCCCCAGTCAGATGTATAGGTGAGGGAGTCAATAAGTGCTCCGCTTTCATTCCTGATTACAATGGCGTCACTGGAGTTATTTAATGATGAAAAGCGACTGCCGATTGAAAGTGCAGGTATATTGGGATATATCTCAAAGAGGGTGCTGTCGGGGAGAAGAACCAGATAAGAGTTTGGAGGGAAAGTATAAGCTGTATCCGATATGACCCGTTTGTTTCCGGAATTATCATTGAACGTCCAGCCCTGCAGATTGAAGGAGCTGTCGGTACGATTTACCAGCTCCACAAATTCTGAGAATCCTTCTGTTGGATCATACATAAACTCATTAAGAGCTACTTCTCCTGAATCAGCTTTAGCGTATTCAATCAAAAAGAAAGAAGAGGAAAGGGTGGCCGATACATTTCCGAAAACATCAATTTGGTTAGAAACATCAAGCACATAGGTAATTCCCTCTGCCGGGCTTTGAAATTCTGTGTCATACTGAAGAAAAATGGTATCTGGAGCAATAACAGAGACCGATTCAAGCCCCGGCAGAGTTGGAGATTCTCCAGACAGCATATAGTTACCTGTGTTTTCTGCAGGTCCTATTTGTACCCTTTCTGAGTAGATAACCCGGACAATGTCATCTTCGATTAGGGAAACTTCAATAAGTTCTGGTGGATTTGTATCCTCAGTAATCTCATTTATGGCTCCGGGAGTGGCTAAGTTTTCTGAAGGGGAGTCTCCCCAATTTTCTCTGTAGGTTCCGTTTACCTCAGGGGTTCTTCTTTCCAAAGAAATTTCTTCACCGCCCCAGTCATTTTTGTAAGAAAGGGAATCGATGATAATTCCATTCTTATTTTTGATAATAATGGCATCTGAACTGTTATTCAGGGAGGAAAACCGGCTTCCCATATCAATGAGGGAAATGTCGGGAAAGGAAGTAGCGATGGTGCTATCAGGAGTGAGGATTACATACTCTCCGGCAGGTAGTACAAAGGTGCTGTTAACGATGGTTTCATCATCTCCGGTATTAT
Source organism: Gracilimonas sp. (assembly GCF_040218225.1). Classification (NCBI taxonomy): domain Bacteria; kingdom Pseudomonadati; phylum Balneolota; class Balneolia; order Balneolales; family Balneolaceae; genus Gracilimonas; species Gracilimonas sp. The sequence goes on along the minus strand of NZ_JAVJQO010000006.1, from coordinate 603,955 downwards.
CACTGAACGTCCAGTTTTGAAGGTTGAACGAACTATCGGAGTGGTTGTAGAGTTCTATGAATTCCGAAAAACCATCAGCGGGATCATACATAAATTCATTGATGACAACCTGACTTGGCTCAGCCGTAAAGATCACAAAGTAGTTGAACTCCACTTCCCGGGTAGTAGTGTTTCCAAAAATATCGGTGAGATTATTGGTGGTTAATGTCCAGGTTCCATTGTATTCCTGCAATTCTCCATCCAATGTAATTCGCAGGGTGTCTGATGCCAGCTGATTGATGGCTGAAATTCCGGGAAGAGCAGGAGTACCTGCGCCGGGTTTAGGATTTTGACTCAGTACATAATTACTCAAATTTTGAGCAGAACCCGACTCCAAACGCTCCGAAACGATCAGTAATAACGTTTCACTGTCTTCAACTTCTAATGAGAGAATAAATGGCGGGGTGTTGTCGGGTTGAATTTGATTGGAAGTGCCGGGTGTTCCAAAATCAGGATTTGGACTATTCCCCCAATTCTCCTTAAAAAAAGAAGATACGAATGGATTCCGGCGTTCCAGTGCCACATCTTCGCCTCCCCATTCAGAGTCATACTGCAGGGAGTCGATGGAAACACCGTTCTCATCAAAAAGCCGAATTTGATCTTCCCCATTGTTGAAAGCAGGCAGCGGAGTCTGCAGATAATACGCTTCCCCATAAAAATTATTCAGAGTCGAAGTATCAGATGAAATAACGACGAAACTATCAGGAAGCAGAGTGAAATCGGTAAAAGAAAGCGTACTCAGGGAATTGTTATCTCCAAGCTGCCAGTTCTGGAGGTTGAGATACCGGGATGAGGTATTTCGAAGCTCAACATATTCTGCGGTTCCGGGAGGCGGGTCCTTCAGAAACTCGTTGATGATAACATCTCCGGCCTGATATTCATCATATACAAAAAACGAAAAAGTAGTATCTGCCAGGGAAGTTTCATTGGCACCATCTTCAATTCCCGAAATGGTGAGAGAATTCGGTCCGCTGGAAATAGCCGAAGAAAAAGAAATACGGATGGTATCCCCACTTTGCTGATTTACAGATTGGGGATTTATGCCCCCGGGATTTAGTACAAAATCAGACGACTGTACGGTAGTAAAGTCAATACTTCTTGAGAAGGCGACATCAATTTCTGTTTCGTTGACTACAGAGACAGAGCTTACTTCAATAGGAGGGATGTCAATTTTGAAATCGTAGTAGAAAAGATTGGAGCGGGTGGAAGAATAGGTGTTCTTAAATCCAAAGAAAGAGGCAGAAGAATAGGTGTTGTCGGTTCCGGTGTCTTCAACAGTGAGCGCGCCTGCATAACCTTGACCTACTTCAAGCGTCCAGTTGCCGGAAACGTCCCGGGTTACTTTAACGCGGAAATCTCCACCTGAACTGATATCTGTAGAGCCCGTCAGGATTTCATTTTGTTCACTGCCATTGGTAATTCTGAATAACCGAAAGACATCTTCGCTGCCATTTTCCCCGCCCCGAAGTTTGTATCCGTTGAGGGCTGTGGTCAAATCCTGACTATCGCTCATCAGGTATACTTCTGCTTTATTTCCGTCAGAGGGACTAAATCCATCAAACCTTATAAAGAATTCCCAATACCCGGCGGTATTTGTAGATGGTATGCTCAGGTAAGAAATGCCGGCGCCGGAAGCATTTTGCTGAAGCAGAATGTTGCCGTTTTCTTCCGAAAAGATGAAATTTCCGGTATCTCCTGACCAGCCTGAAATATCCTGATCCGAAAAATCATCTTCGAAGTTGACCTGTTGCCCGAAAACGATGCAGGGCAGTCCCCATAATATCGTTAATAGCAGTACCCTCATGCTCGAAAAATTAATTAAGTCAATTAAATCAATTGTTTAATGACTTGCAGAAAAAAATACCCCGATAAAAAAATAGGGTAAAAGGATGTTCCACCTCTTACCCCTGGAAGGACATTGAGAATGTTGTGTCATTCTCAAGGCAATGATTAGTTTTCTCTTTGTTAGCTGTTTAGTTAGAGCGATGAAACGCGCACTCCTTACAGATTTTTTGTACTTTTTTAGAAGTTTTTTAAACAATGTCTAAATCATTAAAAATCAATAACGCATATGCGAAGTCTTCCTTTTTCTATCGAAAATTTAAACGGCGGATTCATGAAAGTGGAGGGAATTCTGCGCGTGGAAGGTGAAAATCTGGTGTTTGAATTTCAGAAAAAAGACGCCGTGGTTGAAGCTTATCAGTCTGAACTTAAGACCGTTAAGATTCCACTTTCCGAGCTGGATATGTTTGAGTTTAAAAAAGGGTGGTTCAGCGGAAAACTAATTTTGCATGGGAAAAGGGCCACATCTTTTGGTGAGCTTCCTGGTAAAGATTTAACAGAACGGGTGTTAAAAGTAAAACGAAAACACCGGGATGTGGCCGCTAATATTTCTTCAAATATGAATCTGAAATTGTCTGAGCAAAAACTAAATGAATTGGAAGATTAAGTTATGAGCATCCCTTTTAACTATTCGATGTATGAAACTGATGATGTGAATGTGAAGGTCAAAGAGGTGAAGGGGATCCTGAGTTTCATGGATGGCGAACTACTCTTTGAATACAAGGTGTACGATATGATGGGCAATGGACTGAGTAACCTCTCCAAGTTTTCTATTCAGCTCGATCACATCAAAAAGATAGAGTATAAAAAAGGGTTTTTATTTTTCTCTGGCGGGAAGTTGATCCTGGAGGCGAATCAATGGGCGTTTTTTGAACCGCTGCCAGGTAGTGATCAGGGAAGGGTTAAATTGAATATCAAAAGAAATGATAAAAACGAGGCGATTCGGTTTTCGACTAAACTAAATCTGTATATGTCACAGAAACGCCTCGGAGATATGGAGCATGATTGATGAACGTTCGCTATTTCAGGAATCCTTTCTTGGTCAGTAATTCCGCATTTAAAATAGCTCCGCCAGCTGCACCACGAATAGTGTTATGAGCCATCGCTACAAAGCTGACGTCAAATACTTCTGCTTTTCTGAGCCGGCCCAAATGCAGTTGCATCCCATTTTCCCAATCGGCGTGAAGGCGGGGCTGAGGATATTTTTCCTCTTCATGAAGTTTGTACAACGCTTTAGGTGAAAAGGGGAGATCAAGTTCTCCAACCGGATTTTTATAATGCTTGTATGCTTCTTTGAGTTCTTCCAAATCAGAAGGAGGATTTTCGAGCTTAACCGTAGCTGAAATCATATGCCCATTGATGGAAGGAACTCGTGTAGCCGTTGCCTGAACGGGAAACTTTGGAAGTTTGAGTGTTTCCCCATCCAAGGTGCTCAAAAGCTTGCGGGTTTCAGGGCCTACTTTCGGTTCCTCTCCGGAAATAAAGGGCACCACATTTCCTAAGATGTCCAGACTAGCTACTCCGGGATATCCGGCTCCGGAAACCGCCTGCATCGTGGTTAAAATTAGTGCGTCGATGCCGAATAAATCATGCAGTGGTTTTAGCGCCAGAGATAAAGGCACGGCCACGCAATTTGGGTTGGTCACAATCCAGCCCGAACCGTCTTTTGAAAAAGTTTGGGTCTTGATGAGATTGGCATGATCCGGATTGATTTCCGGTATTAGTAACGGAACGGTGGGATCCTGTCGGTAATTTTTGGCATTCGAAATAACCGGGATACCTGCTTCCGCAAAAGCTTTCTCGATGTCACCAGCCACAGAGGAATCCAGTCCTGAGAACACAAAATCCACTTCGCTGAATTCAGCCGGCTCGCAATTTTTTACCGTTGTTTCCTTGATATGCTCAGGAAGCACCACATCCTCAATCCAGTTGGCGGCGTCTTTATACTTTTTGCCTGCTGAGCGTTCCGAAGCACCAAGGGCTTCAATTTCAAACCAGGGATGTCCCTGAAGCAAGCGAATAAATTTTTGTCCAACGGCACCGGTAGCGCCCAGAATTCCAACTTTCATCATTGTGATTGAGTGAGTATTTAAATCAAAATTTAATGAGCCTGAAAAATAAGCATTCTGTATCCCTTATGTGATACTTTTATTAAAGGTTTTTTCTATAAGATTGATGCGCGTTAGTAATAAATATGTGCCCTTGACAAAGCGGGGAATAGAACACGGATAACACAGATGCGGCTAATTATCAAGGGAATCCTATAATCCTGTAAATCATGGTTCGAAGATACGCATTGTGAACCTTGATTTGTGGGATTAGAGGATTAACAGGATTGTGGTTTTTAGCAATAATGTTAGTTACAACCGTCATTCCTGCGGAGGCAGGAATCTTGTTGCCAGAATTACATCTTTAAGTTATATCAAGCAACTGGGGCTCGCGCTTTCGGCCGAGATGACAACACAGATCGGAGACCATCAGCGGCATCCGTGTTCAATAACCCCCTAAAAATTTCAATACTACCAATCTGTGCTCTATCTTTGGAGCCATGAAATTCATTTATGAAAAGCTCGAAGCAAAATCGCCCAAATTCTATGCATGGCTGGTGTTGGGACTGCTATTTCTGATTTATATCTCCAGCTTTGTAGACCGGCAGATTGTGGCGGTGCTGGGAACGGCTATTCGCGACGACCTTGGATTTTCGAATACGCAAATCGGGTTGCTATACGGACCAGCTTTTTCTCTGATTTATGCCATCTGTGGAATATTCATGGGCTGGTTTGCCGATCAGTTTTCACGAAAACGAATTATTCTCGTCGGGTTATTGATCTGGAGCCTGATGACGGTAGTCAGTGGTTTTGCCAGCTCATTTATATTCCTGGTAACGGCCCGTTTTTTTGTAGGAGTAAGCCAGTCGGCACTGAGTCCGGCCGTGTATTCTTTACTGGCTGATTACTTTCCTCCCGAAAAAAGAGCGCGGGTTTTCTCTTTATATGCATCCGGGATATTTGTGGGTGTTGGTTTGTCATTTCTGATTGGCGGCTCGGTTGCCGAACTCTACGACTGGCGGGTAGCAATGAAAACTGTAGGTTGGCCGGGTCTGATATTAGTGGTCATTGGATTCCTGTTAATTCGGGAACCGAAACGAATATCAAAAGAGGATAAGCGTTCGGTAACTGACTTTTTCAACGTCTTAACATTCATCCTTCAAAAGAAAACGGTGCGGTATCACCTTGCTGGATTTTCCCTGCTGGCCCTGAGCGGATATACCATTCTCGCTTTCATCGGAACGGTGCTTAATGATACATTTGAAATGCCTTCGCTGATCTCACAATACGGCTGGTTTATGTTTGCGACAGGATTAAGCGTGAATGCCTCGGGCTGGCTGGCTGATTATTTCGCTAAAAAATGGGGATCCGAAAAACGCTTTGTCATGGGTATTGTAGCCGCGCTGGGTGGATTACCGTTTTACTATTTCGGGTTGATGGCAGAGTCAGCATTGTTGGCTTTTCTGCTCGTTGGATTCGCCAACGTGATTTCCTCTTCTTACAACGGAGTGGCTGCCGCCCTCATCCAGTATTTTGTGAAATCCGACATGCGTGGAATGGCCGGCGCGGTCTATTTATTTGTGGTGAGTATCGTGGGGTTTGGGATTGGTCCGCCCATAACTGGCTGGATGATCGATCATATCTTTACCGGAGTTTATGGACCTTCAAAAGCGCTGCTGTTGGTATTTACGATTTGTGGGGTGTTGGCCACTTTTTGTTTTCTCCTGGCGATGAAGAGCTATGAACAAGATGTTGTGGAATAGTTTTTTAGGGAGTGAAGGATGATTATTCTGTTGAAATGATGTTTCGCAACACCATAGATTTTTGCTCGTAGGGAGGCTGGTAATTTAAATTTCTTAAAATTTATTGAGATGGATACCAACCAAACTGCAGAAACTCCTTCGTTGTTAGCTATGATATCAGCTCCCGCATTCTGTCTGATTCTCGGAGCAGCGTTACTTCACTTTACTAAAACACCATGGTCATTTGCTACTGGTGGCATAGGTTATTCTCTTTTGCTAGGAGCTGCGATTGGTGTTTTGTTATACATTATTTTAGCTGGGATGAGTCGGTTGCCAATTGCGAAATCTCTTAAACCAATTTTAGCTCAGCTCCGTCCTATGTTTAAGAATATGAATGTTGGACAGGTCCTGATTTTGTCGTTGATGGCGGGAATTGGAGAGGAGGTTTTTTTCAGGGGATTCCTACAAACCTGGCTATCTGGTTTCATGTCGATTGAGCTTGCGATATTGGCTGGAGCCATTGGATTTGGATTACTTCACTTTGCCTCAGTCGGTTACTTTGTTATTACCACTTTGATTGGATTGGCATTGGGTTTCACTTATCACTTCTCCGAAAGCCTGCTTTTGGTAATTACCTGGCACAGTATTTATGATGCACTTGCTATTTGGGTAATCAGCCGTCACCCTGAGTTGATTGGGATTGAAGTGTAATTCTGTATAGTTTTTTCTGCTATCCTAAAAAAATAAATTAGACCCTCTTGCAGAACTGAATTTTTTCATCTACTTTTAAATAAAAAGTACTTTGCATGAAAGAAGAACAAGATTATATCAAAGACATTGCTGAGATTCGCTCTATGATGGAGCGTTCTTCTAAATTTTTATCGCTCTCAGGCTGGGCGGGAATTATGGCCGGTCTATATGCACTGGCTGGAGCTTATGTGGCTTACAGTACCTTTGGTTTTAACCCGGATGAGCTGCTCTATACTTCCCCGAATTTGGTTAACGTGATTTGGCTGGCCATCGGAGTTCTGGTTCTGGCTTTGGTGACCGCCATATATTTCTCCAAACGAAAAGCAGATGGCAATGGGGAAAACATCTGGAATGCCACATCCCGACGACTATTAAGCAGTATGGCGATTCCGTTAGTAGCAGGCGGAGCTCTGATGTTGGTACTTATAGCAAAAGGACTTATTGGTTTGATAGCACCACTGATGTTGTTGTTCTATGGACTCGCACTGGTAAACGCGGGCCGCTATACCATCCCGGAAGTAACATTAATGGGAATGGTACAGATCGCACTGGGCATAGCCGGCGCCTGGTTTATTGGATATGGATTGGTGCTTTGGGCCGTTGGCTTCGGCGCGATTCATATTGTTTACGGAATGTACATGCACTTCAGGTATGAGCGGTGATCAGCAGTGAACGTATCCTTTGATGATCTACATAAAGCATTTGAGAGCAGGGTCCGGCTGGGGATTATGTCAGCACTGGCGGTCAACGATTCGCTCGATTTCAGCGCGTTAAAGGAATTCCTGGATGTGACAGACGGCAACCTGGCCACGCACATCAAAAAGCTGGAAAAGGAGGGGTTTATCGAAGTGGAAAAATCCTTCATCGATAACAAGCCCAACACCAAGTATTCCATGACTAAGGAAGGGAAAAAAGCCTTTGGCAACTACCTGAACGTGATGGAAGAAATTATAAAAGCACAAAAACAATCATGAAAACAACGAACTATAAAATGCAGAAATTACTGTCTATGCTAACGACCCTGTTTGGGTTTATACTGCTGGTATTTATGATTGTAGTAGAGGATGAACCGGGTGCGATTCCACTGCTTTTGATTGTAGCCGGAACCGTGTGGTTTTTCATCATTCGCTCGAAGATTAAATCACAGCAAATTTATTCTCAGTAAAAAATTTAACCAACTACTTTGCAATTCAAAGCACTTTCAATAAATAAAATGCAAGAGGTCTAACTTATGAATACAGAACACCCCTTATCCAAGTCAATCCTTTATCTTACAGTAGTAACGTCGGCAATCCTGTTGATTCCCTTTCTGGCTATGCAATTTACTTCCGAAGTAGTGTGGACGTTAAGTGATTTCGTCTTTGCTGGTATCCTTATGTTCGGAACAGGCTTCACATACCTGTTCGTAACAAGAAAATCTCATACTACTGCTTATCGGGTAGCAGTTGGTTTTGCGCTTGGAACCGGATTCTTTCTTATTTGGTCAAACCTCGCGGTTGGGATTATCGGTTCAGAAGACAACTTCATCAATCTATTCTATTTCGGAGTGATTGCAATCGGGATTATTGGAGCGTTAATTGCCCGTTTTGAAGCAGAAGGAATGACTATTACGTTATTTGTCGCTGCTTTTGCTCAAGCAGTAATAGCAGCTGCGGCAATATTTGGTGGGTATTATCAATCGCCTCCTAGTTCTGTTATGGAGATACTTGCTGTGAATGGATTCTTCATTACTTTATGGATTGTATCTGCTTTGCTGTTCAGATATGCTGCACAGAATGAAGCCGAAGAACATCAATCAGAATAGGGTAATACCGAAAACAGTTTTACTTATTAAATTCAAAATGAAAAATTAAAAACAGGGGCTCTTTTTGTCATATCGAGCGGAGCGAGATATCTAAAGATGGGCTTATAAACACTCCTTAGATTTCTCTGTCGACAAGCTCCTTCGAAATAACAAATCCCCCATTTTTAATTTTGAATTTTTCATTCTTAATCCAACACCATCATGAAAAACTTAAAACATTCTTTAGGTACCCGGCTCTTTATCATTGCCTTTCTAACGCTGATACTGCTCATCCCTGCACTTCTGATTCAAAGCCTGATCTCAGAGCGGGAAAACCGGAGAGATTCTGTAGCAAATGAAATCAGCCAAAAGTGGGGCAGTGAGCAAGTCTTGGTTGGGCCGGTTATCAGTGTTCCGTACAAATATTATTTCAATAGTGAAGACAAAGTGGAGCAAACTATACGGTATGCTCATTTCCTGCCGGAAAATTTAAATGTGACAGGATCTATAACAACAGAAGTACGATACCGGGGCATTTATAAAGTGATTGTCTATAACAGCGACTTATCTATATCTGGTAACTTTCCATCTATCGACTTGAATGGATTTAAGGTGCCGGTTGAGGACTTCTTGATTCATGATGCATTTGTTTCAGTGGGAATCTCTGATATGACCGGGATTAAAGATTTTGTGAACATAAAGTGGAATGACAATGAATACCTGGCAAATCCGGGCATTGAATCCAATGATGTGCTGGCCTCCGGGATTTCCATTTCACCGGACCTTTCTACCGGAGAAAAGTATGAGTTCAGTTTTGATCTGAACTTAAACGGAAGCACAGGGCTGCATTTTTCCCCGGTTGGAAAGCAAACCAACATTAACCTTTCATCCGACTGGTCAAATCCTAGTTTTACGGGAAATTTTTTGCCGTCTGAAAGAGAAGTAACGGATGCCGGGTTTAATTCAGAATGGAACGTACTGCATCTGAACCGGAATTTCTCACAGCAGTGGTTAGGGCCAAACCAGGAGGTGACGAATACCATGTTTGGGGTTGAGTTGTTGCTTGCGGTAGATGAATATCAGAAAACCATGCGTACAGCCAAGTATGCAATCATGTTCATTTCGCTAACCTTCCTGACGTTCTTCATGATTGAATTGTTGAGTAAGAAAATTATTCACCCCATTCAATACCTGTTGATAGGTTTTGCCTTGCTGATCTTTTACACCCTGCTTTTGTCAATTTCAGAATACGTGGTGTTTCAACTTGCCTACCTGATTGCAGCCGCTGCGATTATTGGGTTGATTACCATCTATTCCTATAGCGTATTGTCTGACAAGCTTAAATCAGGAATTATTTTCGGAGTACTAATCATCCTGTATGGCTATCTCTACATTTTACTGCAATTACAGGATTATGCATTATTGCTGGGAAGCCTTGGGTTATTTGTAGTACTGTCCGTTGTGATGTACTTAACAAGAAATATCAACTGGTTTGAAATCATGAGCAGTCAGGGTGAAGATGTTGTCGAATCCTGATAAATAATTTTGGCCTGGAAATAAAAAAAGCAGCCTGATTAGAGGCTGCTTTTTAATATCAAAATGTGTGATTGAACTTACCTAAGATCAAAACGATCCAGGTTCATTACCTTATTCCAGGCTTTAACGAAGTCTTTTACAAACTTCTCTTCTGATTCTCCGCTTCCATAAACTTCTGCAAGGGCACGTAGTTCAGAATTTGAACCAAAGATCAGGTCGGCACGGGTGCCGCTCCATTTCACATCACCGGTTTTACGGTCACTCCCAACAAACACATCCTGCTTATCGGTAGTTGCCTGCCAGGTTGTATTCATATCCAACAGGTTTTTGAAGAAGTCGTTAGTAAGGGTTCCCGGATTATCGGTAAAAACACCTTTTTTGGAACCGTCATAATTGGTTTCCAATACACGCATTCCTCCAAGCAACACCGTCATTTCCGGTGGAGTCAAAGAAAGTAGCTGGGCTTTATCAACCAGCATTTCTTCCTGAGTGGTATTATGCTTAGGATTGTAGTAATTACGGAATCCGTCAGCAGGGGGCTCTAACCAGGCAAATGACTCTTCATCTGTCTGCTCAGCGGTTGCATCAGTACGTCCCGGGGTGAATGGTACGGTGATGTCATGCCCGGCATCCTTGGCTGCTTTCTCAATAGCAGCGACGCCACCCAATACAATCAGGTCGGCGATAGAAACTTTCTTATCGCCTGACTGATCTTCATTAAACCACTGCTGAATGCTTTCAAGCGTATTCAGCACTTTGTTGAGTTGTTCGGGATTATTTACTTCCCAGTCTTTTTGAGGAGCCAGTCGGATACGCGCACCATTTGCTCCGCCTCGCTTATCTGATTGTCGATAAGTGGATGCGGAAGCCCACGCAGTTGAAACCAATTCAGATACTGACAATCCAGCATCAAGAATTTTTTCTTTCAATTGTGCAATGTCTTCATCATTGATTAGTTCGTGATCCACTTCCGGAATAGGATCCTGCCATAGCAATTCTTCTTCAGGAACTTCCGGTCCAATTAGCAGTGATTTTGGTCCCATATCCCGGTGAGTAAGTTTGTACCAGGCACGTGCGAACGCATCGGCAAATTCATCCGGGTTCTCATAAAAGCGGCGAGATATTTTCTCGTACGCCGGATCTTCTTTCAGGGAAAGATCGGTTGTCAACATGAACGGAGCATGCTTCTTGTCCGGGTCATGAGCATCAGGAACGGTGCCTTCGCCGGCTCCGTCTTTAGGTCTCCATTGCCATGCACCTGCAGGACTCTTATACTTTTCCCAATCATATTCGAAGAGGTTTTCAAAGAACTTGTTACTCCACTGGGTAGGAGTTTGTGTCCAGGCTCCCTCCAGTCCACTACTTACGGTATCAGCTCCTTTCCCGGAACCATAGTTGCTTGTCCAGCCAATTCCCTGTTGTTCAATGGGTGCTGCTTCAGGTTCCGGCCCTTTATGGGATTCGGGAGCAGCACCGTGGGTTTTACCAAAGGTGTGTCCACCGGCAATCAGAGCAACCGTTTCTTCGTCGTTCATCGCCATACGGGCAAATGTTTGTCGAATGTACTCTGCAGCTTTTTTAGGATCAGGTTCGCCATTTGGGCCTTCAGGATTCACGTAGATCAATCCCATGTGGTCGGCGCCAAGTGGTTCCTCGAGGGTTCCATCATCAGTATGGCGTTGGTCGGCCAGCCATTCACCTTCAGAACCCCAGTAAATATCTTCTTCTGGTTCCCAAACATCTTTACGTCCGCCCCCAAAGCCAAAGGTCTCAAAGCCCATGGACTCAAGTGCGACATTCCCAGCCAGGATCATCAAATCTCCCCAGGAGAGTTTATTTCCATATTTCTGCTTCACGGGCCACAGCAATAAGCGTGCTTTATCAAGGTTTACGTTATCTGGCCAGCTATTTAGAGGGGCAAAACGCTGGTTTCCGGTGCTTCCACCACCACGGCCGTCAACTACACGGTACGTTCCGGCGCTATGCCAGGCCATTCGAATCATCAAGGGACCATAATGTCCATAATCGGCTGGCCACCATTCTTGTGAATCGGTCATCAGATCAGTAAGATCTTTTTTCACTTCCGCCAGATCCAGTTTTTTGAATTCTTCTTCGTAGTCAAAGTCTTCACCCATTGGGTCAGACTTGGAAGAATGCTGGCGAAGGATGTTCAGGTTTAATTTATTTGGCCACCATTCCCGGTTATTGGTGCCACCACCGGCCGTTTCTCGTAAAGAGCCATTATGAAATGGGCACTTACTTATATCACCGGATGGTTCTGAATCATTTACTTTATATGTTCCTGCCTTATTTGCAGAACTTTCATTTTTATCAGCCATAATAACTCCATTAATTTCTTTTCAATATAACTTAAAGAAAGGAAATACTCGGGTACCGATAAAATCAATAAACCTTTAAGCCGTGATAGGTTTTGTTTATTGAAAATAAAAAAGGCTCTAAAAAACCCTGACCAGGTTGACCTCAAAGATAAGGTTGGCGTTTGGTGGAACATCGTCGCCGGCACCACTACTTCCGTATCCATAAGATGATGGGATAAAGAGAGTAATACTTCCGCCTTCTTCGATCAGGGGTATACCAACCTGCCAGCCAGTGATAAGGCGAGTTAGCGGGAAGGCTACGTTTTTGCCATCGCTATCATCAAATACACTGCCATCGGATAGCAATCTACCTTCATAACTGAAGGTTATCTGATCGCACAGAGTAGCTCTTTTCCCATCTCCGGGTTCATTTATGATATATCTTAGACCCGATTTATGAACCTGCGCTTCAATATTGTTTTCTGTGAGATAGGCTTCAATTTCTTCAATATCTAACTGCAACTGATCCTGGTTTACGGCTGTGTTGGGTTTTTGACCACAACCATCGTTATTAATGCAGGAAGTGGTAGCAAAAAGCAGAAAAAGTGCGGGAACTAAAACTTTGTTTAATTTGGATGAATGCATCAGGTCTAAAGGTCAATTTGTTTTTCGAAAGCTGAAAAGATAAGCGGTTCAGAATTAAGAAGAACAATTTTCTGCACAAAAAAATCGCTCCAACACAGAGCGCAGGAGCGAGATAAATGTACTTTATGTTGGTTTAACTAAACGTCATTCAGGGCTTCATTCAAAGCCTGGAGGCTTTTCTTGGCATCACCGAAAAACATCTGGTTGTTTTCGTCATAAAAAAGCGGGTTGTCGATACCTTGGCTAAGACTTTTCTTATGCACGAAAGAAGTAAATTCAAAATTAATTTGTAACATTTGCCCTCATTGCGTATCGAATATTTAGTGTCTAAATCAAGAAAAAAATAGTTAAGAGATATGTTCAAAGACCGCTATTTGCTCCTTTTTTTATGCTGTTCTGTTTACATGACTGGTTGTAGCTTGTTAGGTGATGATAAAAAAGAAGTTCCCTTTAAAAACCCGGTATATGCAAATGTATTTTTTGAAAAGACCCACAAAAACGGAGCCCCGGTGCATGGCATTGTGGCTATTAATTATGACAATCCTAAAGAGTTTAAACTCCTTGCGAGTGGAAAGTCCGCCTATAATAATCTGCGGTTATCTCCCGATGGAGAAAAGCTGATTTATACGGATAAATATGAAACAGGACTGGGCTCCGTACCTCAACATGGGTTATTTAACACCAGAACCGGAAAAAAAGAATTACTATTCCAAATATTTGAAGGTGAAAAGGTAGAGCTCGTTGGCCATGAAAGTATTGATGTGGTATGGAATATGGATAGCGAGGGATTTTACTTTACCAATCCGGCGCAGTCTTTTAGCGCTTTACAATCCGTTTTTTATTACAACCTGAAAACCCGAAAAGTAGAGATCATAAAAGGCTCTCCACCTTTTGCCATTTATCCCCATGATATTATTTCATCGGATACTTTAATTGTATTTTCCAATGAATTTGAGACACTAGAATTTTATCTGATGGGAATAGATGGGAAATACATTTATAAAATCAACAATTCATTTATAAGCGGTATAAATGAAGATGGTATTACAAAGAGAGGTGTTTTTGATTTGGCTTGGAATGACTCACTGAGTCTTATTGCAGCAGGATATATAAACGGAGATAAATTTGATGGCTACAAAATAATCGTTACGGACTTAGAAGGTAAAGTGTTCAATGAGTTTGGGAATGGAAGTTATCTGAACAGTAATCCCATGTGGACTAAAGATGGAAATCTCATATTTACTGAGCGTAGAAACCTTTATAACAATCAAATAAATTCAGAGTTGAAGAAAATTGATCTCGAAACAGGGGAAATTACTCCGTTCTTCTCCAGGCGGGAGTACCCCCAAATCACTGGCATTGGTACCAGCGACCAATAACTAACATGAGTGAGTAAGCGTTACACATCATTCAATGCTTCATTCAAAGCCTGCAGGCTTTTCTTGGCATCACCGAAAAACATCTGGTTGTTTTCAGCATAAAAAAGCGGGTTGTCGATACCTGCGTAACCTGGACTTAAGCTTCGTTTAAATACAATGGTACGCTTGGCTTCATCCACATTCAGGATAGGCATGCCATAAATGGGACTTCCAGGCTCTGTTTTGGCAACCGGATTTACCACATCATTTGCGCCAATCACCAGTACTACGTCTGTTGTTTTGAATTCAGGATTGATTTGATCCATATCCAGCAGCTGATCGTAAGGTACATCGGCTTCAGCGAGTAGCACATTCATGTGTCCGGGCATTCGTCCGGCTACAGGGTGAATGCCATATTTAACCTGCACGCCGCGGTCTTCCAGCTTACCTGCTACTTCTTTGATAATATGCTGAGCCTGTGCTACGGCTAATCCATATCCCGGTACAATGATTACTTTGGAAGCATAGGCAACCTGAATAGCTAAATCTTCAGCTGAAGTTTCGCGGACGGTTTTGTCGCCTTCTTCACCGCTTCCGGAGCTTCCGGCTGCCGCACCAAAGGCTCCGAAAATCACATTGGTGAGCGAGCGGTTCATGGCTTTACACATAATTTGTGTAAGTATTAGTCCGGCTGCTCCTACAAGGGCACCGGCAATAATGAGCAGATTATTGCCAATTACGAATCCAGCCATAGATGCTGCAATTCCTGAATAGGAGTTCAGAAGTGAAATAACAACAGGCATGTCGGCACCGCCAATTGGGATGACTGATGTGATTCCAATCAGTAGAGAAAGCCCCAGAATTACCCAGAAGATAGTTTGATTGGTGGGATCGAAAGTAAAGACTCCGATAAGGGCTACCACTCCAATCATCGATCCAATATTGATAACATTCAACCCGGGAAAGGTGATGGCATTGCCTGAAATAAAGCCCTTTAGTTTACCAAAGGCGATGAAGCTACCTGTAAAAGTGAGTGCCCCGATAAAAATACCCAATCCCGTTGTTACCAGACTGTCAGGTGTCATTGTTGTTGGGTCGGTTAGCCGGGAAAATTCGCCCCAAGCGACTAAAGCAGAAGCACCTCCGCCAAACCCATTAAACACGGCAACAAGTTCCGGCATGGCTGTCATGGCCACTTTTTTGGCGAGAACGGCACCGATCAAACTACCAATTACGACGCCGGCTATAATCCATTCAAAAGAAATTATTTGCTGATCGAACAGAGTGACGACAATTCCAATCAACATCCCAATAGCTGCATATTGATTACCCTTACGGGCGGTGGCGGGGGAGTTCAATAACTTCAACCCGCGAATAAAATAGAAAGTCGCTATCAGGTAGATGATTTGAATGGTATCTGGCAAAAAGGGAATAAAAGCGTCTGGCAAAAACTGACTCATTTGTCATCCTCCTTTTTCTTGAACATCTCCAGCATGCGGTCGGTAACCATAAATCCGCCCACCACATTTATGGTGGCAAAAACGATGGCTACAAACCCGATAATTTGACTCATCTGTGAATCAACACCAGAGTGACCGGCCACAATTAAGGCACCAACTATGGTGATTCCCGAGATGGCATTGGCACCCGACATTAACGGGGTATGCAGGGTTGGAGGAACTTTAGAAATAAGTTCAAAGCCGATAAAACAGGCAAGAACAAAAATGAATAAAGAAAAAATTAAGGCTGACATATTGTGTATGAATTTTGAACATCGAATGTCGAACATCCAACTTCGAAGTCCGGTGTTCTTTGTTCGATGTTTATTTCAACATAGGACTTACGGTTTTACCCTGATGGGTAATCGTAGTTTTAAGTAGAATTTCGTCTTCAAAATCGAAGTTTGCCTGGCCCTCTTTAATGAGAAGATTAAGCAGTGCATACATATTCTTGGAGTAGAGCTTACTGGCATGATGGGAAAGCTGACTTGGCAGGTTTATCGGTCCAACTATTTTAACATCATGTTTAATGACTGTTTTTCCAGCTTCAGTCAATTCACAGTTACCTCCATTTTCTGCAGCCAAATCAACAATTACAGAACCTGGAGCCATGTCTTTCACCATTTGTTCGGTTACAAGAAGTGGTGCGGGTCGGCCAGGAATCAGTGCAGTTGTAATAATGATATCAGATTTTCTGGCATGTTTGTGAATGGCTTCCCGCTGTAGGTCTTGCTTGCTTTTATCAAGCTCTTTGGCATAACCACCTTCAGTCTGGGTGTCTTCATCTCCAAGTTCAACTTCAACAAATTTAGCTCCTAAACTTTCGACTTGTTCTTTGACCTCCGGTCGGATATCAAAAGCTTCTACTACAGCACCCAACCGTTTGCTGGTAGCTATAGCCTGAAGTCCGGCCACTCCGGCACCTAAAACCAGAGCCTTGGAGGGGGGGATGGTTCCTGCGGCAGTCATCATCATGGGCAGATACTTATCCAGCTCATTGGCAGCAATTAAGGCAGACTTATAGCCGGCAATGGAACTCATTGAAGATAAGGCATCCATGTTTTGTGCCCGGGATATACGTGGGACAGCATCCATCCCTAAAGAGGAAATTCCAAGTTCTTTGAGTGTTTCGACTAATTCAGGGTGTTGAAGGGCCCAAAGAAAGCAAACTAAGATCGCTCCCTTTTTAAGTTTCTTAAGTTCTTCATCGGAAGGAGTTTGAATAGTTAAAAGAACATCGGCATTTGAAAGAACCTCCTCACGGCTGGATGCTACTTTAGCTCCAGACTCTTCATAATGCTTATTCAGGAAATTAGATGAAAGTCCGGCATCTTTCTCTACCCAAACTTCTAAATCTTGTTTAACCAGTTGATCGGTGACTTCAGGCGTAAGTGCAACCCGTCGTTCATGTTCTGCCGTTTCCTTTAAAACTCCAACAATCACTTTTTTATCCTCCGTTAAAACATTTTGAATAACATAATGAAATCGGTGAATATCACAAATATTGTTGGGAGCGCTTTTTTAAATGGATTTATGAATGATGTTATCATGTAAGAGCACGTATCCGCCAGGTGTGTAAGAAATACTGGATTAAAAGCATCTGTACATTTGGTATGAACGTTGAACATTTATCATGATAACATAAGCTTGTTCTATGAATTTGATAGAGAATTAGACAGACTATTTTGTTATCAAAACCTTATTATTGAAGTCGAATTAATAAAAGATTTGAAATATGGAAGATATTGCTGGAAAAACATTTGACGTAGTAATTGTAGGAAGTGGGCCTGCAGGATTAACAGCTGCCCTGTATGCGGCACGTGCTGATTTAAGCCCTTTGGTTTTTGAAGGTCCTGAACCTGGTGGTCAACTTATGACGACCACAGATGTTGAAAATTTCCCTGGTTATCCGGAAGGTGTAATGGGGCCAAAGATGATGCAGGATTTCCGCGAGCAGGCCACCCGTTTTGGGGCCGACTGCAGGTATGGTTTTGTGTCTGATATCGATTTCAGTAAGCGTCCTTACAAAATTACCGTAGATGAAAAAACCGAACTTTTTGCCAATGCAATTATCGCTTCGACTGGAGCTTCTGCAAAATGGCTACACCTGGAAAGCGAGCAGAAACTGAGAGGAAAAGGTGTTTCAGCGTGTGCAACTTGTGACGGAGCTTTCTTTCGCGATCAGCATGTAGTTGTAGTTGGTGGTGGTGATACAGCCATGGAAGAGGCAACTTTCCTTACCAAGTTTGCCAGCAAAGTAACCGTTGTTCATCGTCGGGATGAACTCCGAGCCTCCAAAGCAATGCAGACCCGTGCATTCAATAATGATAAAATTGAATTTATGTGGGACAGCGAACTGATTGAAGTACTTGGCGACAAAGTTGTGGATGGTGTGAAAATCAAGAATAGTAACACTGGAGAAGTAACAGAATTAGATGATGTAACCGGAGTTTTTGTAGCTATTGGGCACAAGCCAAATACAGATTTGTTTAAAGGAGTTGTTGAAATGGACGACGTGGGCTACATCAAAACAAAAGGCCAATCTACTGAGACTGACCTTCCCGGTTTATTTGCCTGTGGCGATGCTATGGATGCCGTTTACCGACAGGCAGTGACAGCTGCTGGAACCGGATGTAAAGCTGCTCTTGATGCCGAACGTTATTTAGGTGAGCTGGAAAGCGAAGAAGCCATCGCTGAATCACACTGGAAGTAAGGGGATTGATGATATAGTGATACGGTGAGGATTGATAAAATTCACCATATCACCTAATCACTATATCACTTCTTTTTCTTACCAACCGTTTTTTCTTCCTTTTCCTCTTCTTCAGAATCAGAGTCTTCATTCTTAGACTTTGACTTAGATTTGGTTTTGGCTTCTTCCTCTTCCTGCTCGTCTTCATCTTTTATATCAATGAATTCAGCATCAACTGAGTATTCGTCGTCATCAGTAACCTCTCTTTCTACAATAATCTGGTAGTCGTTGATAAACATGGCAAACATTCCAATAGCTGAAATCACGGGAGCCATCGCACCAATCAAAGCTGCTCCACTCACTCCAAAAGCCAGCTGGGTCTGAAATTTAATCTCCCCTTCTTTGTCCTTGATAATCAGTTTTCTGGCGCTTCCTTCTTTGATTAAGTTTCTGATCTGTTTGATCACTTCATTAACGCCGCCCTGGATTTCCTGGTAGATCGTTTTAGCCTTCTCTTTCGCTTCTTCTTTTTTCATGATATGTGTGATTTATGAATTTTTTTGTAAGGAATTGGATTCTCACCGCTCTAACTACGTAAACACAATAAAAAAGATTCAGGTACAAAACATGCTTTCAAGAGTTTATTGCGCATCTACGGTCGGGGTAGATGCCAAGATCATCGATGTAGAAACGCATCACACGAATGGAATGGTGAAATTCTTTTTAGTTGGATTACCCGACCGGGCTGTTAAAGAATCCCGGGATCGGGTTGAGGCAGCCATCCGAAACACCGGTTCCTACTATCCGCTGGGTAGAATTACTGCAAATCTGGCTCCTGCCGATTTGCCCAAAGAAGGAAATGGTTTTGATCTTCCTCTGGCGATCGGAATTCTGAATATGTCGGGGCAAATTCACACCGACAAGTTAGATGATACCGTGATGCTGGGTGAGCTGGCGCTTGATGGACAGATTCGACCGGTAAAAGGAGTGCTTCCAGTTGCAGTGGAAGCGGCAAGAAAGGGTTTTAAATATTTGGTTGTACCAAAAGAGAATGGAGGAGAAGCAGCTGTAGTAGAAGGCATCGAAGTATTTCCATTTGAGCATATGAATCAGGTTAAAGACTGGCTGGAGAACCGGGGAAATATTGATCCACTCAGAAGTAATGTGCAGGAGTATTTTCATCAAAATGGAAAACACAATCCTTTGGACTTTAGCGATGTACGCGGACAGGAAAATGTAAAACGTGCGCTAGAAATTGCCGCAGCCGGCGGCCATAATGTGATTATGGTTGGGCCACCCGGCTCAGGTAAAACCATGATGGCTCGCCGCATTCCAACAATCTTACCTCCGCTTACTTTAGAGGAAGCTCTTGAAACAACGAAGATTCATTCAGTATCTGGAATATTGGAATCCGGAAAAGCACTTATTACCAAAAGACAATTCCGGTCACCGCATCATACCGTTTCGGATGTGGCTTTGGTTGGTGGCGGGAGCATTCCCATGCCGGGAGAAATATCTATGGCTCATAATGGAGTGCTGTTTCTGGATGAACTTCCGGAATTTAAGCGAAGTGCTCTGGAGGTAATGCGTCAGCCGCTGGAAGATGGCAGCGTATCAATATCGAGGGCACGGATGAGTGTAACATACCCTAGCCGTGTGATGCTGGTAGCTTCCATGAACCCATCTCCATCAGGTGATTGGTACGATCCGCAGGAAATGAATGGAACCAGCTCAATGCAAATGCAGCGCTATCTTAGCAAGATAAGTGGCCCGCTTTTAGACCGGATTGACCTTCACATAGAGGTGCATAAAGTCAGCTACGAAGAACTTTCAGGAAAGGCGAAGGGCGAATCTTCCAAGGACATTCGGGAGCGTGTGGTAGAAGCGAGGAAGATTCAGTCCAAGCGGTTTATGGGAATGAAAGGAGTCTATTGCAATGCGCAGATGAGTACGAGAACGGTTCGAAAAGTATGCAAGCTGGATGATGCCGGATCATCTATCCTTAAAAAAGCGATTACTTCATTGGGGCTTTCCGCCCGCGCTTATGACCGGATTTTGAAGGTCTCCCGGACGGTTGCTGATCTTGATCACTCTGAAGATATAAAGGCCAACCATGTAGCTGAAGCTATTCAATATCGAAGCTTAGATAGAGAAGGGTGGTTGGGATAAGAACACCGAACAAGGAACATCGAATGTTGTACACTAAACTATTACTTATGAAAAAGGTAAAATATGATTTACAGGAAAGGCTGATAAATTTTTCAGTTATGATATTGGAAATTGTTGATCAACTTCCTAAAACAGTTGTGGGGACTCATTTTGCGAAGCAATTGGTAAAAAGTGGAACATCACCGGCATTTCATCATGGGGAAGCACAAAGTGCAGAATCAAGAAAGGATTTCATTCACAAATTAAAAATAGCAGTAAAGGAGCTTAGAGAGACTCAGGTCAATATATCCATACTAAAAAAGAGAAGAATATTAGCTGATCTGATTCTGGACGAAACCTTAAAAGAGAACAACGAACTCATCTCGATTTTTGTAAAAAGCATCCAAACGGCGAGAAACAACCTAACAAGGTGAAACTTAAACGTTCGATGTTCCTTGTTGAATGTTCACATGTTTATGCGGTGTAAAGAGAGAATGATTTATTTAAAATTAAAGTTGATGAAACTAAATCCGTCATCAGCGGTAAATACTTAGAAAGGAGACGGTTATGAGAAACAGAACGGCATATTGGAGAGGCGGACTGGTATTTAGTTTACCGGTATTAATTATTCTGATTTATTTATTATTAGTTCTATAAATCGGTTGATTCAAGCGTTGAAATTGGATAAGCTTTCTCTTCTAATTAACCCAAGATCACGCTGATATTTTGTCCACTTTTGTTGATGTAGCTTTACCGGCAGCAGTCCGAAAGCAATTTACTTATCATGTACCAAAAGAGCTTATGAATACCGTTCAGGCCGGGCAGCGTGTATGGATTCCATTTAGAAATTACTATGCCATCGGGGTGATTGTAGGTGTTCACAATCAAACGCCGTCCTTCAAAACAAAGCCCATTCGTAAAATACTGGATGAAGAGCCGCTTTTATCAGGAGAACTTTTACAACTCACCGAATGGATATCCAGGTTTTATTACAGCAGCTGGGGTGAAACTATACAGGCTGCTCTTCCTGCAGGACTCAATTTCGTTTCCCGAAAGTATCTTAAAGTTTCTGATTCGGTGGGCAAAAGAGAGTTGGAAGAAGATGAAAAAGAAATTGCTACAGATCTTCGACAATCCGATATAACACTTAAAGAAGCTAAAAAAAGATACAAGGGTACAGGCCTGAATAAAGTATTCTCAAAGCTTTTAAAAAATAAAGTGATTGAGATTTGGGAAGAGCCGGATTTAAAAGTAACGGTTGCAACCGAACGGGAATGGATTTGGGGCAAAGGAAAAGACGAAGAATCGGTGCAGGAGTTTTTAGAAAGTGATGAGTCTAACAATGATTTAAAATGGATTTCTGCTTTAGCCCAAATCGCTGATAAAATCCCCATTCGTCAATCTGAGATTTCTGAAGACTCGGTTTTAACATCCTATACTCTCAAAAAACTACGAGATGAAGGTTGGATCACTTATCGGGAAGTTGAAAAGAAGAACGAGATTGATCATCTGGAATATGAACCAGAATCCATTAAAATACTGAACGAGGATCAGCAAAAAGCTTTTGTGCAAATCAGTGATTCACTGACTAAAGAAGAATTTGCGAACTATTTACTTTTCGGGATTACAGGAAGTGGTAAAACCGAAGTCTATATTCATGCTCTTAAACAGGTAGTTGAAAGTGGAAAAGGTGGAATTGTATTGGTTCCTGAGATTGCCCTTACACCACAAACGGTATCCCGGTTTTACAGGATTTTTGGTAATAAAATCGCCGTTCTTCACAGCCGTATGACAAACCGTGAACGACTACAGGCATGGAAAGACCTGAACTCGGGCAAAAAAAACATTGCCATTGGTCCCAGATCGGCTGTCTTTGCACCGGTTCAGAATCTTGGGCTTATCATTTTGGATGAAGAACACGACAGTTCTTACAAACAAATGGACCCGGCACCGAGGTACCATGCCCGAGAAACGGCTATTGTTCGTGCTAAGAAAAATGATTCCGTTGTCATAATGGGCTCGGCCACACCTAGTATGCAGGCATTGAATATGGCTGCCAAAGGAAAATGTGAGCTTTTGGAGCTAAAAGAACGTCATGCACACGCAAAGTTACCGGCTGTAGAAGTACTGGATTTGAAACAGTATAAAGGAGCTATGCGGGGTGAATTGGCTGTTCCTCTTTTTATGGCAATAGAAGAAGCACTGAAGAAAAAAGAACAGATTATTTTGCTCTATAATCGGCGTGGGTATGCCAGTTACTTGCAATGCGAAGACTGCGGGCATATTCCTCAAAGTCCCGAGTGTTCCGTTAGTTTGACTTATCACAAAAGAAAGAATCTGTTGATATGCCATTACTCGGGGTACTCTCGTCGGGCAGATACCAACTGTGAAGAATGTGGTTCTGTAAATTTGAAAGTGCAAGGGTCAGGCACCCAAAATATTGAAGAGCAACTTGAGGATTTATTTCCGGAAGCCAAAGCGATTCGCTTTGACCGTGACTCAACCTCCCGAAAAGGAGCTCACGAACAAATTCTGAATACGTTCGGGGAAGGGAAAGCAGATATACTCATTGGCACACAGTTGGTCGCAAAGGGACTTGATTTCCCAAATGTAACCGTAGTTGGTGTCATTGATACAGATACGGAATTAGCTTTTCCATCTTTTCAGGCTACAGAGAGAATGTATCAGCTACTCAGTCAGGTTTCAGGAAGATCCGGAAGAGGTGAAAAAGCCGGAACCGTATTTTTACAATCCAGACAACCGGAAAACCCGGCCATTCAGTTTGCCAAAAAGCATGATCACCGTGGTTTTGCCAGGCAGGAAATGGAGTTTCGAAAACCACTGTATTATCCGCCTTATTCACGCTTAATCCGGTTTGAGCTTAAATCAACAAAAGAACAAGAGGTAAGTCAGGCTGCACATCAGCTTACCTCATCTATAGGCAGAGTGATTCCGGAACTGCCTGTTTTAGGCCCTTCACCAGGTGCAATTCCATGGATGAATAAAAAATATATCTGGGAAGTGACTCTGAAAATAGACCCCGAAAAAGGGGCGGGGTATATAGAAGCTGTAATTAAAAAAATTATGGATGTATATGAAGCCGAAACAAAAGGCAGATTTTCATACGTACGGGTAAATGTAAATGTGGACGCCATCCAATAAAAAGCCGGTTCAAAAAACTTGCAAAAGGGTACACAAAGTCGGTATTTAGGGGTGAATAAAATTCAACCCATCTAATTTACCGACTATGGGAGAAGAGCGCGTTAAGCTTGCAGACGATAACGAACAGGTGCAAAACTTCATGAAGCATGTGTTCCGCGATTTGCGGGCCCTTAAAACCATGCTTGAAGACGACTGGTTTGAGACCGATACCATTAGGATAGGAGCCGAGCAAGAACTATGTATGGTTGATCCCCATGGAAAAGTATTTCCCAGGTCAATGGAGGTATTAGAGGCACTTGGGGAAGGTAATTACACAACAGAGTTTGCCCGATTCAACCTGGAAATCAACATGGAGCCATTGGAGTTTACCGGCAACAGTCTTTCACAGATGGAGCATAACCTTCATAAAGATGTTGAACACGTTCGGGAAACCGTTCGGGAAATGGGTGGCGATATTTTGTTGACAGGTATCCTGCCGACCATCCGGAAAATGGATGTAGATATCAAAAACCTGACGCCACTGCAACGGTATGAAGCTCTTTGTGAAGCCATAAACAGGTTAAGAGGAAAAGAGTTTGAGCTTCGCATTCAGGGAATGGACGAGCTGCTAATGAGATTTGATTCGCCGCTTTTGGAAGCCTGTAACACAGGTTTTCAGGTGCATTTGCAAGTCAAGCCTGACGAATTTGTAAACCGATACAATATCGCGCAGGCGGTAACGGCTCCGGTTTTAGCATGTGCGGTAAACTCACCGGTTTTGTTTGGGAAGAGGCTATGGGCTGAAACCCGTGTAGCTCTTTTCCACCAATCTATTGATACCCGGCAGGTTGGAGAGCATCTTCGGGATTCCAGTCCGCGGGTAACGTTTGGGAATCAATGGCTGGAAGACAGTATTCTGGATATCTATAAAGAAGATATTTCCCGCTATCGGGTTATGCTGAGCGCTGAAGTTGAAGAGGAAGTGGAGCAGCTAATGAAAGAAGGAAAAGCTCCAAAACTAATGGCGCTGAATGTGCATAATTCTTCTGTTTACAGATGGAATCGTCCATGTTATGGAGTTGGAAATGGGAAACCACACCTAAGAATTGAAAACAGGATTTTCCCATCTGGACCAACCGTAGTTGATGAGGTGGCGAATGCTGCATTTTGGCTTGGTTTGTTGAACGGGTTTGAAGATGAATATGCGGATATAACTCAGGAATTAGACTTTGATGATGCCCGGATGAATTTCTTTGCCGCCTCAAAGCTTGGATTGGATACCAAGTTTGTGTGGACCGGTGATCGCAAGATCACAGCGGTTGATTTGATTAAAGAGGAATTGATACCGATTGCTAAGCACGGCCTTCAAAAAGCAGATATTAATAAATCTGATATTGATACCTATTTAGGTGTAATTGGTGATCGGGTAGATTCTGCTCAGACAGGGTCATATTGGGTGGTGAAGTCATACGGAAACCTTATCAAAAAAGGAAATCGTGAGCAAACGCTTTCAGCTATTACCAATGCCATGATCAAGAATCAGAAAAAAGGTGAACCAGCACATAAATGGGGACTGGCAAAAATTGAAGACATGGAGCATTGGAAGCCATCAAAATTGATGGTAGAAGAGTTTATGACTACAGATTTATTTACAGTGAGAAAAGATGATATCCTGGAGTTTGTAGCCAATTTATTGGATTGGAGACGTATCAGATATGTGCCTGTAGAGGATGATCATAAGCATCTGGTTGGACTTATAACCATGAGGAAAGTGTTACGTGAGTACACGAAAGTGGTGAATGAAGATGAAGAAGCTTCAATCAATCAAACAGTAGATGATATCATGGAACAAAATCCGGTGACCATTCATCCGGAAGCCTCTATTATGGAAGCCATGGAAATTATGCAGGACCAAAAAATCGGATGCCTTCCGGTTGTTAAAAACAGTCGGTTGGTAGGGGTGATTACGGAAGACAACTTCATGAATATTACAAGGCGATTGCTTCAGGTTTTGGCAAACGATAAAAACAAAGATAACGAAAAAGACTAACGATAAAGTGGAGATTAAAGAGGAAGTAAAAATACCTCAGGTGGAGTATTCAGATCGGATTATAGGAGATTTGAAAGGAGCACAGCAAGGGCCCACTGTAATAGCCCTTGCTGGTATACACGGGAATGAGCCTACCGGAATTGAGGCTATCCGGCATGTAATTGAAAAGCTGGAATCAAAAAAAGAAAGTTTCAGGGGCCGTTTTTTAGGTTTGATCGGAAATATTGAAGCTCTCCAGAAAAAGAAGAGGTTTATAGATGAAGATATGAACCGGATTTGGTTTACCTCTATTCTTGATAAGATTCGGCGCACCCCCATTGAAGAGTTGAAAACGGCAGAACGCCGGGAAACCAAAAAGCTGCTGGAGATTATAGACCCAATCATATTTGACGAGGAGAATACACAACCTGTAGTGTTTGTAGATCTTCATAGCTTTTCAGCTGAAAGTGGATTATTTGTAATCTCTACAAGGGATGAAGAGAATATTGAACTGTTGGCTCAGCTCAGGGTACCCCTTATTTTTGGTATCGAAAAAGCCCTGCATGGAACGGCTCTCAAATACATTCAGAATACCGGCAATATTGGCTTCGCCTTTGAAACGGGACAACATTTTAGTGAGAATGCAGAAGATAATGCCTCGGCAGGGATTTTGTGTTTGTTAGTAGCCGCAGGGTGTATTTCTGCTTCTAATATTGAAGATTTTACTCGCTACTATGACTACTTGAATAAGCAGACACAATCTCTTCCCCATAAAGTAGAGTTTTTGTACAAGCACATCATAGAGCCGGAAGATAACTTCAAGATGCGACCTGGCTTCAAAAACTTCGATAAAGTCAAAAAGGGACAATGGCTGGCTAACGACCGCCACGGTAAGATTCTGGCGCAAAGGGATGGTTATGTGTTGATGCCGCTCTATCAGAAACAGGGTGAAGATGGATTCTTTATTGTTGAAGAAAGCGAGTGAAATATTTGCATTCAGAATTATAAATTAAATTTTGTCTGATGGGCTACACTTTGTGTAAGTTTGTGCCTTGTTAATTCTTAGCCTGAATTGAATAATTTTTAAATGAAAAATGATTACGAATTTATTGACGGGACCCGGCTTTCGTCAGTAATTGAAGCGCTGATCTTTGCCAGTGAGGAACCTATCCCCGGGTCAAAAATCCGGGAAATCATTGTTGAGAATGAAGAGCAGATAGAGATTACTGAAGAAACCGTATCTGACTTTGTCGACAAGTTGAATGAACGCTATGATGAAAATGGACTCAGCTTTCGCATTCAGGCTTTAGGTGGTGGGTACACTTTCGTGACAGAGAAAAAATACCACTACTGGCTGAGTATTTTTCAGCACGAAAATGCCTATCGAAAGTTATCACAATCAGCAATTGAGTCGTTGGCCATTGTGGCCTATCGCCAGCCGATAACAAAGCCGGAAGTAGACCAAATTAGAGGTGTTGACTCCGGATATATATTGCGTCAGCTGATGGAAAAGGCACTGATCGAAGTTTCCGGCCGTGCTGATAGTCCCGGAAAACCACTTTTATATCGAACGACAAAACACTTCCTGCGTCACTTTGGGATTAATTCAGTGGATGAGCTGCCGAAACCACGTGAGATTGATGAAATCCTTAAAGATGATGACATGGAGGAGCACCGTCAGTTGTTAATGGAGCGTCAGCTGATGATGGAAGAAATGGATGAGGATGATGAAGAAGTAACAAAAGAGGACGTAGCAGATGAGTTGTTGTCTGAATATCAGGAAAAGAAAGCAGCCAGAGAATCAGAAGAGAATCAAGAGGCTGAAGAAGATCAGGTTCAGCCCATAAATGAAAATGAGGAAGGAGAAACGGACGAAGAAGAATGAGCAATAAAAAAAGCGGTAATCAATCAGGAAAGAGACGACCAAAGAATAAAGCAGATTCAAAAAAAGCAGCTACCGTCGATCAGAATTACTCCAAAGACGAGAAGATCAGGCTGAATAAATTTATAGCTCATGCTGGGTTTTGTTCGCGCCGTGATGCGGACGAGTATATATCGGCTGGCAAAGTTCAGGTAAATGGACAGGTTACCACAGAGCTGGGTACTAAGGTTCGCCGAAAAGATACAGTAGTAGTTGATGGACAGAACCTGAGCCTGGAACCATTTGTGTATTTGTTATTGCACAAATCAAGTGATGTGATTACGACCACAGATGATGACAGAGACCGCACCACCGTCATGGATCAAATTGAAGATGCGACTGGATACCGTGTATATCCGGTAGGCCGATTGGATAGAAATACGACCGGGTTGCTGGTGTTGACAAATGATGGTGATTTGGCTCACAGGCTGATGCATCCAAGTTATGAAGTTCGGAAAACCTATTTGGTAACGACTGAACGACCCCTTTCTGAAAGTCAGCTTGAACAATATTTAGAGGGTGTGGAGCTGGAAGACGGAATCGCTAAAGGGTACAATATCACCCAGTTTGTAGACGATCCGCATGCATTTGAAATGTCCGTTTTTGAGGGGCGGAACAGATTGATCCGTCGGATGGTAGAATTTCATGGAACCGAGGTAACCAAATTAAAACGTGTTGAGTATGCAGGACTTACCTTAAAAGATGTTCCAATGGGGAGATGGAGATTTCTTCGCCAAAATGAAATTAATAACCTGCGGAAATTGGTTAAGCTTGAGACGTTAGACTTTAATAAAGGTAAATAAACACATATTTCATGGAGATTAGCAGTATTTCGATTTCATCAGGACAGGTAAAATCTAAAGAAGGATTGCCTATTCGTTATGATTTATATTCACCTATTTCAAGAAACGGGCTGAGTTTTCCGGTTATCATTTTCCTGCACGGATTTAAAGGTTTCAAAGATTGGGGGCCTTTTCCGGATGTTTGTGAAGAACTGTCGAGAGCAGGGTATGGTGTAGTTGCTATGAATTTTTCGTTGAACGGAATCGGGGATGATAAGACTGAGTTTACCGAAATGGACTTATTTGAGCGGGAGACTTTTTCTCAGGACCTGGATGATATTGGAACTGTGATTGATGCTCTTCAGAAGGGAGAGATTTCAGATAATCACTCCAATCTGAATACTGATGTAATTGGTTTGCTGGGACATTCCCGTGGAGGACATACAGCTATTGCTGCGGCTGTAGAATATGACCCGGTACAATGTTTAGTAACCTGGTCGGCAGTAGCAGACTACCGGGAACGCTGGACTGATGACATGAAAAAAGACTGGGAAGAGCAGGGATATACTGAAATCGAAAACAGCCGCACCGGCCAGAAAATGAAAGTCGGAGAAGTGGTTTACAAAGATTCTATTGATAATGCTGATCGGGTTATTGCGATAGAGCGAGTCAAAGACTTACGGATACCTACCTTATTTATCCATGGAAGAGATGATGAATCGGTGCCGTACACTAATTCTGAAAAACTTCATATTGCCTGTGAGGCCAGAGATAAGGAGCTTCGATTGGTCGCTAATGGTACACATACCTATGGTGCAGCACATCCTTTTGAAGATCAGGATTTTCCAAAACCATTTGCCGAAGTACTGGAATGGACGGAAGGTTGGTTTGTGGAGTTTTTAAAGTAGCTTAGCATTAAACAATAAATTAGTTATGCTAAACAGGATTAATAGTGCTTTTATTAAATTATAAAGTGTGTTAAGCCCAAAAAAATTAATTAAAAGCGCTTCCTGTTAATATAATTTGTTTCATTTCGTTAAAATTTGATTTATTGTAAGGGGTGGAAATTAGATTGTTCCAATAGAAACAATAAATCAAAATTCGCATATGATGAAAAAGCTACGACTACTAAGCAGTATACTGGTACTGTTACTTTTCGCAACCACTGGGTATATACACGCCCAAACAGTTTCGGGTATTGTCACCTCAGCTGAAGATGGTCAGACATTACCAGGTATTACCGTCCTTTTGCAAGGCACTAATACAGGTGTTGCTACAAATTTGGAAGGTGAATACGAGATAAATCTTAATAGCGATCAATTCGAAAATGGTACATTAGTATTTTCTGGTGTTGGATTTATCCAGCAAGCAGTTCCCATTAATGGCCGATCAGAAATTAATATTGAATTAGCCACAGATACGCAGCTTCTGGATGAAGTTGTAGTCGTGGGATTTGGATCGCAGATTAAAGAAAAAGTAACCGGAAACATTTCCAGTGTTTCGGCTTCCGATATTGAAGGAGTTCCGGTTAATAGTTTGGAACAAGCCGTACAGGGTAAAGCCGCTGGGGTGTTCATTCAAACGAACAATGGTAAGCTAGGGCAGGGAATCCAGGTACGTGTACGTGGTTCTGCTTCTGTTTCTGCCAGTAATCAGCCGTTATATGTTATTGATGGAATTCCTGTTACAACAGCAAATCTCTCAATTAATGCAGCGGCTACGAATCCCCTTGCAGATATCAACCCTAACGATATTGAATCGATTGATATTCTGAAAGATGCTTCAGCTGCAGCCATTTATGGATCCCGAGGATCTAATGGTGTTGTATTGATTACCACCAAATCCGGTCAATCTGGCGCTACTCAGTTTGATGCAAATTATTCAATAAGCACCAGCCAGCCTTCCGGAAAAAAAGACTGGTTAAATGCAGATCAGTATTTAGAATTGTTTAATGAAGCTTTTGCAAATTCATCTACTGATGGTACAATTAACGGGACCCTTTTTGGATTTACCCGCGATGAACTTTTTGATACCTTCATTCCTGGATGGGATCAGGGTTATGACACGGACTGGCAGGAACTCGCTTTCCAGGATAACACCTCTCATAAGTTTGACCTGAGTGCAAGTGGCGGGGATGATAAAACCCGTTTTCGTGTAAGTGGTCAGTATAGTGGTCAGGAAGGAATTATAATTGATAATACTTTTGACAGAATTAGTGGTCGCCTGAACCTAGATCACACTGCTAACGACAAAGTTCAAATTGGAACAAATTTGAATGTTGTAAAGTCTGTTAACAATCGCCTTTCTACAGATAATGCCTTCTCAACTCCTATTCAGTTAGTGGCACTGCCACCTGTTCAGCGTCCATTTAATGACGAGGGAGAGCCTTCAAGAGAAACTGTATACGATAATGGCTTGCTTTTCAGAGATGGAGCATCATTTGAGACTACGGTATTTCGCGCTTTAGGTAATGCTTTTATCAATTATGAGCCTATTGATAATTTGATTTTACGAGGAGAATTCGGAGCAGATGTTCTGGATCAGAATGAAGAACGATGGTATGGTAGTTCTGTTAGCCAGTTTACAGGTGCAACACGAGGAACGGCTGATAACCGATATGTTCGGGTAGTGAACATTACGTCTCAGGCGTATGCAAACTACATTAAAGATTTAACTGAAGAGCAATCCATTGACATTACAGCAGGTCTTTCAACCCAACAGGTTGAAACTGACCAGGTTTATGTTAGTGGAATTGATTTTCCGAATGATCTTTTCCGTCAGGTAGCTAGTGCTGCAACTATTGATGCGGGTGATGCAACAAATACTTCCTATAGTTTTACCAGCTACTTTGCACGGGCAAACTATAGTTTTGATGATACGTATCTGCTGAACATAAGCGGTACTGTTGATGGATCTTCCCGATTTGGAGAAAACAATCGGTACGGATTCTTCCCCGCAGCATCTGCTGGCTGGATTTTATCTAACGAAGATTTCCTTGAAGATGTAGATCAAATAAGTTTCCTGAAATTCCGGGCCAGTTATGGTTTTACCGGGAATGCTGAAATTGGAAACTTCCCATCTCGTGGACTTTTTGGAGCCGGTGCTTATGGTGGAGCTTCAGGTTTGGCGCCCACACAGTCACCTAATCCGGATCTTAAATGGGAAACAACCAAACAGTTTAATGTTGGTGTTGATCTTGGTCTGTTCTCTGATCGTGTTACTGCCGAAATTGACTACTACTCAAAAAATACAGAAGACTTACTGCTGAGTGTAAATGTGCCGGCAACCACAGGCTTTACAACTCAAACCAGAAATGTTGGTTCTCTAGAGAACAATGGTTTTGAGTTTGTAGTTACGACCCGAAACTTTGTTGGTGACTTTAGCTGGTCAACAACCTTCAATTTTGGAGCTAATGAGAACAAAATTACCAATCTTGACGGACAGGTAATTGAAGGATCATTTGTGAGTCAAGCTGTTGAAGGCGAACCGATAGGGGTGTTTTTTGCTCGTGAATATGCAGGTGTAGATCCTGATAATGGTGATGCGCTGTATTACGTTCATAGCCCTGATGGTAAAGACTACAGTGCGGGCACTACTAACAGTTTCAATGCTGCTAACCGCGTGGTTATAGGTGATCCCAATCCTGATTTTCAGGGTGGAATTGGTAATACCTTCAATTACAAAGGATTTGATCTGAATATCTTCTTCCAGTATGTATATGGAAATGATATTTATAATGGTGGAGGAACGTTCCAGTCTGCCAACGCTGATTTCTTTGATAATCAAACCGTAGACCAAATGGACAGGTGGCAACAGCCCGGTGATATTACCGATGTGCCTCAGGCCCGACTACTCGGTGGAAATGGAACCGGTGAATCTTCAAGATATTTAAGCGATGGCAGTTACCTTCGTTTGAAGACACTGACACTTGGATACACCCTTCCGCAAAGTTTAATGGATCGTCTTTCACTCAGAAAAGCACGATTGTACTTCACCGGTTTAAATCTGTTGACATTTACCGATTACGATGGATGGGATCCTGAAGTGAATACTGACTTCACGGCAAGTAACATTACATTAGGGACGGATTTTTATGCCGCACCTCAGCCCAGAACATTTGAAGTTGGTATCAACTTAGGGTTTTAAATGAAAGCCAAAGAATCTATAACCGATTTAATATTTCCTATTATGAAAAACATAAAAAGTAAAATTCTATACACGCTTGTACTGACGGTGTTTTTTGCCGCAGGTTGCGATGGATTGCTGGACATTAATCCCAAGCAATCTATTGACGCAGAGGTAGCGCTCAATACATCTGATAACGTTGAGGCTGTTCTTATAGGAGCCTATAATGCTCTATCTGATGATGATCTGTTTGGAGGAGAAATCCTGTTTGAACCAGACCTTCTTGCAGACAATAATTTAAATAACGAAGTACAATGGACCGGAACGTTTGAAGAACCAGAGCAAATCTGGAGAAAAGATATCCAGGTTGAAAATGGACAGGTTTCAGCTACTTGGTCGGCTGCTTATAATGCCATCAACCTAACCAATAATGTACTTTCAGCACTTGATGTGGTAGATGAAGATATCAGAGATCGCGTGGAAGGAGAAGCGCTGTTTATCCGTGGTATTATCTACTTCAACCTACTCAAACTGTATGGCTTGCCATATAGTGCAGGTAATGTTGGTACAAATCTGGGGGTGCCCCTGGTAACTACACCAACGGATGAGATAAACGAAGAAAGTGAAATTCCCAGGGAAACCGTTCAAGCTGGTTATCAGCGGGTGCTAACTGATTTACAGAATGCTGAAAGCTTACTGCCTCCTACAAATGGAGTTTATGCTTCTGCCCCTGTAGCTGCGGCTATCTTGTCTCGTGTTCATTTACAAATGGGCAACTATGATTTAGCCCGAGAGGCTGCTGACCGTGTGATTAGTTCTGGTAATTATACCCTTACAACAAATTATGCGGATGCTTTCAACCGTACATCGAACAGCACGGAAGACGTGTTCTCCATTCAGGTTAGTGAACAGGATGGTGCAAACTCAATGAACCTGTTTTATGCATCATCTGCGAATGGTGGGCGTGGTGATATTTTGGTTCGCCCCCCACATATCAGCCTTTATGAAGCTGGTGATGACCGACTTAACCTGTTTTATGATAGTGATACCCGAACCGGGAAATGGTCGAATCAATTTGGTAACATTGGTGTCGTTCGGTTGGCCGAAATGTACCTGACACGTGCAGAAGGTAATTTCCGTGAAGGTGCTCCCTATGTTGGAGCTGCTCCAATGGCTGATCTTAATGAAGTTCGAGGCCGGGTTAACCTTCCATTATACACACTTCCAACCGAATTTGATCTTGATGACATTCTGCTTGAGCGTAAGCTTGAACTGATGTTTGAAGGTCAGCTTCTGCATGACCTGAAAAGAACTCAGCAAGATGTAGGAGATATCTCTTACGATTCCGGGCAGATTACTTATCCTATTCCACAACGTGAAATAGATGTAAATACAAGTCTGGATCAAAACGACTATTACGAGCAATAAAAAGTACAGTCATTTATACTGAAAGCGCCGTTAGCAAAACGGCGCTTTTTTTTTAGATCAATTTTCGTCCTGATTTAATTCTTTTTACACATTTAATCGGTTTAGCTACTTGATTAGCTTATAAACTAACCCCACTTTCATACACCTACGTATTTAATACCTTAAAATAAGAATCAACCCAAAATCTATGAACTACGGAAAAGTAACTATTAACAGATTTGCAGTTCTTTTGCTGAGTTTTACCTTTGTATTTGCAGGGTGTAAAACAGCTGAGAAAGCTGCAAGTTCTTCTGAAAGACCATCACAAGGAATGCGCGGAGGCGGACCCGGCGGAGATGATGGAATGAAAAAATATAGCGATGTCATAACCAAAGAGGCGAAAACAGACGAAGGTTTGTTTGACGTCCATAAAGTTGATGATAAGTATTATTATGAAATACCAGATGAACTTTTGAATCGGGAAATGCTCTTGGTTTCAAGAATTGCAAAAACAGTGGACAATCTTGGCTACGGTGGAGAAAAATTAAATACTCAGATCGTGCGTTGGGAAAAGAAGCAGGAGAAGATTCTTCTTCGCCATGTCTCTTATGAGAATGTTGCCTCAGATACGATGCCTATTTACGAAGCCGTAAGAAATTCAAACTTTGAGCCAATTATAGCCTCTTTCGATATTGCTGCTCTGAACGAAGATTCTACTGGTTCCGTAGTTGAAATCACAAGCTTATTTACTGACGATATTCCGTCATTAGGATTAGATAGCGGAGATCGACGGGAGTATCAGGTGCGTCGTGTTGATGGTAACCGAACATTTATTGAACACATCAACAGTTATCCTAAGAATATTGAAGCTCGTAACCTGATTACTTACGATTCAAATAACCCTCCCTCAAACTCAGCGACTGGAACTATCTCGCTTGAACTAAATCACAGTATGATTGTTCTTCCTGAGGAAGAAATGCGGGCAAGGGATTATGATCAACGAGTTGGATTCTTCAGTGTACAGAAAACCAAGTACACAGATAATGCTCAGAAAGCCAAGCAAATTCAGCATATTACCCGTTGGAAATTAGTTCCGAAAGACAAAGAAGCTTATACAGCTTGGTTGAACGGAGAAAGTGACGAACTGGTAGAACCAGAAAACCCAATTATATATTATGTTGATCCTGCAACTCCTGAGAAATGGAGAGAATATCTTATTCAGGGTGTTGATGACTGGCAGGTAGCTTTTGAGGCGGCTGGTTTCAAAAATGCTATTATTGGTAAAGAACCTCCTACAAAAGAGGAAGATCCTGAGTTCAGTCCTGAAGATGTTCGTTATTCTGTAATCCGATATTTTGCCTCTCCAATACAAAATGCTTACGGTCCGCATGTGCATGACCCAAGGAGCGGACAGATTTTGGAAAGTGACATTGGATGGTATCATAATGTTATGAATCTGCTCAGAAATTGGTTCTTCATCCAGACAGCAGCAGCCAATCCGGATGCACGTGGTGTAGAGTTTGACGATGAGATTATGGGTGAACTTATTCGTTTTGTTTCTGCGCATGAGGTAGGACACACACTTGGGTTCCCTCATAACTGGGGTTCAAGTTTTGCCTACTCAGTCGATCAGCTTCGTGACCCTGAATTCACTTCTACTCATGGTACAGCTCCATCTATTATGGATTATGCACGTTTCAACTATGTTGCACAACCAGGCGATGGCGTAACCAATTTTTATCCTGCAGTCGGTGAATATGACAAATGGGTGACCAAGTGGGGTTATACCTGGTTCCCGGATGACTGGAGTGACGAAGAGATTCAAGCTAGACTGAATGAATGGACCCTGGAAAGAGCAGATGACCCTGTTTATTTCTATGGCCGTCAAACAGGTAGCAAGATTGACCCTCGTTCTCAAAACGAAGATCTAACCAACAATGCAATGGAAGCAGGCGAGCTTGGTCTTGCGAACCTTCAGGTAATTACTGAAAACCTGATTGAATGGACCGAACGCGATGGAGCAAACTTCGAAGAACTCGATGAGCTTTATGGTAATGTACTTAGCCAGTGGTATCGTTACATGGGGCATGCACTCAGCAATATTGGTGGTGTGTATGAGAACCATAAAACGTATGAGCAGGATGGACCTGTTTACGAACCAGTTGATGAAGCCACTCAGCGTGATGCTATGGAATTTTTGCAACAACATGCATTTAGCTCACCAACATGGGCCTTTAGCGATGAAATTCTAAGTCGCGTAAATCAAGCTTCTGCAATCGACAACTTCAGAAATTATCAGGAAAATGTTCTTGGTAGTGTAGCTGATGCACAGCGAATTGCTCGCCTGATTGAATTCGAGCGCCGCGCTTCTGGTGACGTTTATACAGCCTTCGAGATGATGGATGACTTAAGGAATGGAATCTTTACGGAAGTCCGTGCAAACGAAAATATAGATGTACACCGCAGAAATCTGCAGCGTGCTTACATCGAGCAGATGGAATCGCTGATGACTGATGAGCTACCAAATATTCCGGCTCAGTGGAGACAGTTTCTTGGATGGACTCAGGTTGATGTAAGTCAGTCTGATATTCGTCCGATTGTCCGAAATCAGCTAACTATCCTGAATCGTGATATCGATCGCGCACTAAGAAGCGGCGGATTTGACCGTTCAACCCGTGTGCACCTCGAAGACGCACAAATGAGAATACAAGATATTTTAGATGGCGATGACTAACCGCTGAGTCAGCTAAAGAACTCTTTGAGCCCTTGTACATAATTTTGTGCAGGGGCTTTTTTATTATCTGGTTTTGAAGATCATCTGCTGTTTTAGCATCTTTGGATGGCAGTTAATCATCAACGTTTATTTCTATGGAACCACTAATTGAATTTTTTGAAGATGTACCCACTGTTTTCAGAGCCAGGATGTTGGTAGGAGGAATTTTTCTATTCTGGATTATTGAAGGTGTTTTTCCTCTCTTTGAGTTTGGATATAAAAAGGTTCGTCATGCAGCCATTAACCTTGTTCTGAACGGATTTTTTGTAGTGATTGGGCTGGGTTTTGCCGGGCTTTTAGTATGGTCATCCAACTATGTGACCAACAATGGATTTGGAGTGCTGCAATGGGTAGAAATGCCATTATGGGCTCAGGCAGTTGTTGGGGTGATGCTTCTCGATTTCTTTGGGGCATATCTGATCCATTGGATTGAACATAAAGTCGTTTTTATGTGGAAATTTCACCTGGTTCATCACAGCGATACTACGGTTGATGTCACTACCGGACTCCGCCACCATCCTGGCGAAGCCGTGTTCCGAATGGTTTTTACGATATTAGGCGTAATATTAGTTGGAGCGCCAATCTGGATTGTATTCCTATACCAGAGTATTTCGGCGCTGTTTGCTCATCTTACCCATGCCAACATAAACATGCCCAGAAAGATAGATCGTGCTTTGTCGTGGATATTCATAACTCCATTGATGCATAAAGTCCATCACCATTATACCCAGCCTCTAACCGATACTAACTATGGGAATATCTTTGCAGTTTGGGATAGAATGTTTGGGACTTTTGCTCAGGTAGATGAAATGACGGAACTAAAATATGGTATCGATACGCATATGGATCCGGCTGAAAACGACAATCTTGGAAATTTACTTAAGATTCCTTTTCAGTCTTACAGGCCACCGATAGGTTCTAAATTTGGAGATGAAGCAGATATAAGTGAGTCTGACAAAGATTAGCCGTCAATCGTGAAAACCTTTTCCTTCCATAATTTTTGGGATGTATTTCTCAATTCTTCGCTGGCGTGTTGAAGATTGTTTAGCCCCGGAGAAGTGAATAATGTAGCCGCGTTGTCGTCCGGGGGTTAACGCCTCAAAGGCCTCTTGCAGAACCGGGTCTTCGTTAAACTTTGTCTGTAATTCTTCAGGTATAGGCTCTGGATTCTTTTTGAATTTCACCTTCTTTCCTGCTTTTTCAATCTTGATGGCTTCTTTGATATACTCTTTCAGAATATGTTCGGTATCCGTGATTTCATCTACGCTGGTATATTTAAAAAGCCTTGCCGCTTGTGAATTTTTCCCAGGTTTTACCATGATATTATGGGGATCATTCAGCAATGAGCCTTTAAAAAAGCTGACTGAACAATAGTCTTTGAATGCACTAAGGATAAGCACATTGTTACTCTGGTAAGTATAACAGGGCACACTCCACTTAACTTCCTCCGTAAGCCCCGTTTCTAGGATGATGAGCCGTAACTGTTTAAGTTCATTCTGCCAGTCATGGACTTTACATTCAGGAGTTCCGCCCAGTGGGCAGCGCCCGCAACCGATATCGAGATATTGATCAACTTCGGGATTCATAATTTAAAGTAAAGATGGAATTGTAGTGTTGCGCGATATTAATAAAATGGCAAGAAAGATTTGAGTCTAAATATGTTTATTTATCTTTAAATGAAATGCTAACTATGAATCCAACGAGCACAACTACAGCGGTTCCGACTGGGTTTAGCCACAGGAACTCAATAGCTTTGGCATATCCATCGGGGATTTCATTCCAAGGAAAAATAAATGAGTAGTCAGCAGTTGTGGCATTGTAGAAAAGTCGGTCGAAGGTGAAAACAGAGAGCATCCCGGAAATCAAGCCAATCAAAGCTCCTGTTCCACTAGCTCTTTTTACCCACAGCAGAAGTACAAATACACCTAAAATAGAACCATAGAAATAGCTGCCAATTTGGTTTACCAATTCAATAATAGATTTGGTTTCTCCGAGCAGCAGGGCGGAAACAGTAGCTATAGCGCCCCACATAAAAGTCACACCTCTTGATGATTTAACATAATGCGCTTCGGTATGTACATCACCTTTGAGTCGCTGATACCAGTCCACAATGGAGACGGTAGTTAGTGCATTTAGCTCACTGTCAATACTACTGAGTGCGGCTGCAAAAATCCCTCCAACGATCAATCCAATAATACCTATGGGGACATGATTGAGAATGAAATAGGGGAAGATGTAATTCGTGTCGTTTACGTCAGCTTGTCGTATCTCGGCTTGCAGTGCTAAGTCGGCCTGCCGGGCTTCATTCATCTCCCGGTCGGCATTAACAAACGCTTGTTGGGTTTCCGGATTCCGGTTCTGAACGGCGGCAAGAGCAGCATCTTCTCGTGCAATATGAGCTAATTGATATTCTTTCAGAATTCGTTCTTCCGCCAACTGGTATTCCTGTGTTTCGGCAACAGGTTCGGTGGCACGGAAAGAAGCAGGGGCTGGATTAAAAATAAAGAATACATACAGCATCACTCCAAGAAGCAAGATGAAAAACTGCATGGGCACTTTGGCATAAGCAGTTAGCAACAGTGATTTACGGGCGTTTTTAACAGAGTCAGTAGTTAGGTAGCGTTGAACCTGCGTTTGGTCGGTCCCGAAATAGGAAGCCATAAGAAAGAAGGCGGCAATCACTCCGCTCCAAACATTATACTTTTCAGAGAGGTCAAAATTCAGGTCAAGAGCGGTTAGTTTATCAAGGCTTCCGGCGAGATAAAGAGCATCTCCAAAATGAACATTTTCAGGCAGATTGTGCCAGATTAACCCAAAAGAGAATATGAGCCCAAACATCATAATGGCCATTTGCTTTACATCGGTATTGATTACACCTGCAATTCCGCCAACGGTGGTGTAAGCTGTAGCGATTACTCCAATGATTATGATGGTGACATTCAGAGGAAGTCCCAGCAACAATGATAAAACATAAGAAGGAGCTGCAATCACTACACCCAATGCAAGTCCGCGGGAAATAAGGAACAGGCCAGCCGTGGTAAGCCGTGTCTTCAGCCCAAAGCGTTCTTCGAGAACCTCATAAGCGGTAAAGTTCTGCATCTTGTTGAAAAAGGGAACAAGAAACATACAGATGAAAATCATGGCAAAAGGAATGGCCAGATAGGTTTGCACAAACCGCATGTCTTCTACATAAGCAATACCGGTGGTTCCGATAAAGGTAATGGCTGAGGCCTGGGTTGCCATGACCGAAAGCCCGGCCGCCCACCATGGCATCGAGCGGTTGGCAAGCAGATAGCCTTCTATGGTAGAGGCATCTTTACCCTGACGGGTTCCGTCCCAAACGGTGTACCCGAGAAAAGCGATTAAAACCGACCAGTCAATCCAGCTCATATATCAGGGCAGATTGAAGGTTGTGGTGAAGATCAAAAAGAGCAAGATGTAAGCAACACCCAATACCAATACGATAGAGTAGTCTTTAAGCCACTTAGGTTCTGAAGTCGGTTTGTTTTCCATGCCCGATAATAGCTAAAGTGTTTTTCTTTTGAAAGTCTGTTGAATGCTGAACATCAACCATTAAAGTCTACTTCCCTATTTCTTTAAGCATCATTCTTACAAATATGTTGAAGAAATGTGATTAGGTGGATGGACAGAATGATCGATTTGTGATTTAATTAACTCTCGGGGGTGTTGATTACAGCTAATGTACACCTTGAAGAACACACGAGCTTATCTCGTTCATCGCGAAGCTCGCATTCCCAAACCTGTATTTTTCGCCCCACATGAACAGGCTGTGCGGTTCCGGTTACTTTGCCTCCCATCTTCACCGACCGAATGTGATTAGCATTGATCTCCACACCCACTACCGTTTGGTTTATATCTTCCAATTGAAACCAGCCGCCTACCGAACACAAGGTTTCGGCCAAAGCCACAGAAGCTCCGCCGTGTAGTACTCCAAATGGCTGAACAGAATTCTCATTCACGGGCATGGTGGCCATCATCTTATCTTTTGCGACATGCTGGAATTCCATTCCTAATGCATGCCCCATGTGCTTGTGCGAAAAGTTGAAGTAGATTTCAGCTTTCTTTTTTAAATCTTCTTCAATAAACATAAAAGTTGAATTTGATTAACAGTGTTAAGTTATTAAAATAAAGAGTGGAACCGCTTTCAAATGAACAGTGAAAGTGTATATTTAGAAAATACACGCAAACATGATAGGAAAATAATATGAAATACGAACCTACCACGATTTTGTCTGTCGTCTCTGAAGGAGTTGAAAAGAATAAGACAGGGATATATTCAGCTGTAAAGCGGGATGGGGAATGGATTGAAACAACCATCGATGACTTCAATCAAATGGTGCACGACTTGGCTATGGGGCTGTATGAACTAGGCGTTCGAAAAGGGGATAAGGTTTCTCTGCATGCCGAGAACAGCACGGAATGGCTGGTGATAGACCAGGCTATTTTATCATTGGGAGCGGTTGTAGTGCCTATCTATACTACACAGCCCGGAGAGCAGATTAAGTACATTCTGGAGAATTCAGAAGCGAAGGTTCATTTCGTATCTGATGATGAGGTGTTTGCGGAAACCAAGCCGCTTATCAAAGGCATAGAAAGTGTAAATGCTATCATTTCAATCCTCGGTTCCAGTCATGAGAAACTCAAAACGTTCGACGATATTCTGGAGATGGGGCATAAGAAAGCTGAGGAAGATCCGAATTTATTTGATAAACTTCGCAGTGATGTACAACCCGACGACCTTGCTACGCTGATCTATACTTCAGGGACTACAGGTGTACCCAAAGGCGTGATGCTAACTCATAATAACATCGCAGGAAATGCCCTTGCCTCCCACGAGATTTTCCCTTTCAATCCAGAGGAACATGACGAACCCAAAGTACTTTCATACCTGCCACTGGCACATATGTTCGAACGCACAGCATCGTATATCTATGCCTATGTAGGCGTTCCGCCTTATTACATTGATGAAGTAGATGATATCCGGGATGATTTCCAGACGGTGAAGCCAATCTATATGGTAACAGTCCCCCGGTTGCTGGAGAAGATCGTAACGGGTATTAAAGTTAAGGGACAGGAATTCAGCGGACTGAAGAAGCAACTATATTACTGGGCAGTGAATTTGGCCGAAGAATATGATCCGGAAAATCCACCCGCTGCCTGGAAATGGAAAATTGCAGATAAACTGGTGTATGCTAAAATTCGGGAGATGTTTGGGGGGAATTTAGTGGGATTAAATGTTGGTGGAGCCGCTCTTTCTCCCAATATTGCGCGGTTTATGAACGGCATTGGAATCTATTGTGGGCTGGGATATGGACTTACGGAAACTTCTCCGGTACTGACCGGCCCGCCGATAGGTGAACTCAGAATCGGTTCTTCGGGAAAACCACTCGTAGATGTAGAAATTAAAATTGCGGAAGACGGAGAGATTCTGGCTAAAGGTCCGAACATCATGAAAGGGTATTATAAAATGCCGGACAAAACGGAAGAAGCGATAGATGGGGAAGGCTGGTTCCACACCGGTGATATTGGCCACCTTGATGAAGAAGGATGGTTATTTGTTACTGATCGCAAGAAGTCACTCTTTAAGCTTTCGACGGGTAAGTATGTAGCACCACAACCGATCGAGAATGCCTTGGTGAATAGCGGGTTCATTGAACAAGCCGTTGTTGTCGGAAGTGAACACAAATTTTGTGGGGCATTAATTGTGCCGAACTGGGAAAACATGAAGAAGAGATTTAAGTCAACAGGACATGATTTCCCCGATGAAAATCTTACTGAAAACGAGTTTGTGATCAAGCGTATACAGAAAGAAATAGATAAGGTGAATCAGGAGCTTTCCAAATGGGAGAAAGTGAAAAAGTTCAAGTTGCTGGAAGATCAGTTCACGATTGATGGCGGAGAAATCACACCCACACTTAAAATTAAGAGAAATGTGATCAACGAGAAATACAAAGAACAAATCGACAGTATTTACGCGGAAGAAGAGGAAGAATCTTAGAAATAGATATTTATGAGCACGAAAAAATATTCGATCAGGAAAGTAGCCGTATTAGGGTCAGGAGTAATGGGAAGTCAGATAGCCGCACATTGTGTAAATGCGGGGTTGGATGTAATTTTATTGGATCTGAAAAGTGATGACCCCAACCGGCCGAATAAAATCGCTGAAGAGAGCTTACAAAAAGCTTCGAAGATGAAGCCGGCACCATTTGGAAAGCCGGATTTTGCCAGGAGAATCGAAGTAGGAAATTTCGAGGATGATTTTGAAAAACTGAAAGAAGCCGATTGGATTTGTGAGGTTATCATAGAAAAGATGGACATCAAAAAAGATATGATGTCTCGTATTGAAAAGATCCGAAAGCCGAAAACCATTGTCAGTTCAAATACATCAGGCTTGCCAATTGGAGAGATTTCTGAAGACTGTAACGATGATTATAAGGCTCATTTCCTCGGAACGCATTTTTTTAATCCTCCCAGATATATGAAGTTGCTGGAGGTGATTCCAACTGAAACAACTTCCGAAGATGTGACGGAATTCATGCATCGGTTCTGTGAAAAGACACTGGGTAAAGGCGTGGTTATTTGTAAAGATACGCCGAACTTTATCGCCAATCGGATTGGGATTTTCTCTATAGCCAACATCATGCCTTATTTCTTTGATGGCGACTTCCGTGCTGAAGATATTGATTTACTGACCGGGACTCTAACCGGATATTCCAAAGCCGCGACCTTTCGAACGGCAGATATGGCTGGGCTGGATGTGACCAATCATGTAGCCAGAAACCTCTATCCATCTATCCCTGATGACGAAATGCAGGAGACCTTCAACTTACCTGAAGAGTTTGGAAAAATGGTGGAAAAAGGGATGATCGGGAATAAAGCCGGTAAAGGTTTCTATTCCAAGAAGGATGGGGAGTATCTGGTCATAAACCCGGAAACGTTTGAATATGAGTCGCAGCAAAAACTGGAGGACCCAATCCTGGGAGAAGCCCAAAAAATCAAAGACACGGCAGACCGATTGAAGTTTCTGGTTTTTTCTGATGATAAGATTGGTGACTTCCTCTGGAATGTGCATCGTGACTTACTATTATATGCAGCAAACCGGATTCCTGAGATAACAGATTCTCCACTTTCCATCGACCGCGCTATGCAATGGGGGTTTAACTGGGAAATGGGGCCATTTGAGCGCTGGGATGCGCTGGGCATCGAGGAGATGGTTGATCGGCTCAAAAAAGAAGGAAATGAGATTCCTGAGTTAATTTGTACTATGCTGGATGCTGATATAAAATCATTCTATGAGGACGGAAAAGTTTACAATCCTCTGTCCAAATCTATGGTGGACATTCCTCCTGAAGCAAAAGGAGAAATCAAAGTTCATCATTTACGAAAGCAGAATGCTCCGGTGATGGAGAACGAAAGTGTTTCTGTCCATGATATGGGAGATGGTGTTGCGCTATTTGAATTTCATACACCTAATTCAACGCTGGGAAGTGAGCTGGTTCAATCACTTTATAAGTCGCTGAATCTGGTTAAAGAACAATTTGATGCTCTGGTTATCAGCCATGATGCTGATAACTTTGCTTTTGGAGCAAATCTTAAAGAGGCCCTGATTGCTAAACAAAATGACGATTGGGACAGCGTTGTGCAGGCCGTGGAAAACTTCCAGAAAACGGCGGTTGCATTAAGGTATGCGCCTTTTCCTGTTATTACGGCGCCATTTGGGAAAACCTTGGGCGGGGGAGTAGAATTTTGTTTGTATTCGGATAAAGTGGTGGCTCATCATGAACTCTACATGGGTTTGGTAGAAGTTGGAGTTGGGTTAATTCCGGCCGGAGGGGGAACCACGGAGCTGCTCCGAAGAGCTATGCAGAAACTGGAAGGTGATGCAGATCCGCTGCCGTTTATACGGGAAGTATTCAAGACTATCGGGATGGCAAAAGTATCGGAAAGCGCCCATTTGGCCCGAGAGCTCGGGTACTTGAGGCCCTCCGATACTATTGTTATGAACCGCGACTTGCTGATCAAAACGGCTAAAGAAGAGGCGTTGAATTTGGTGCAGGCTGGATATCACCCGCCGGCAGAAACTTCGATGAAAGTTCTGGGAAAAACTGCGTTATCAGCCATGAAACTCATGCTCCATGTAATGCATGAAGGCAAGTATATCACCGATTATGATCAGGTTGTAGCTGAGAGAGTGGCTTATGTATTGGCTGGTGGAGATTTAAGCGAAGAGCAGGAAGTCCCCGA
Source organism: Gracilimonas sp. (assembly GCF_040218225.1). NCBI lineage: Bacteria > Pseudomonadati > Balneolota > Balneolia > Balneolales > Balneolaceae > Gracilimonas > Gracilimonas sp. The sequence goes on along the minus strand of NZ_JAVJQO010000006.1, from coordinate 559,112 downwards.
ATCCTATCTCCTGAAACTGGAAAGGGAGGCAATCCTTGAATGCCTACAGGATGACCGAACCCTGGCCCGAATGGAGCACATGCTGAAAAAAGGGAAGCCGCTTAGAAATTAGGAATTTTAAATTGAGGAATTAAAAATTATGTCAAACAGAGATGCTTTCGTTGTTGCAGCAACCCGAACAGCTTGTGGTAAAGCTAACAAAGGATCGCTTCGGTTTACACGACCCGATTCAATGGGGGGAGAAATAGTTAAGGACTTACTCAATCGAACAAAAGGGTTAAATCCCGAGCAGGTTGAGGATGTGATTATGGGGTGCGCGTTTCCAGAGGCTTCTCAGGGATTGAATATGGCTCGTCAGGTTGCCTTATTAGGAGGTCTACCGGATTCGGTTCCGGGTGTAACGGTGAATCGATTTTGCTCTTCAGGATTGCAAACTATTGCCATGGCAGCCGAACGAATTATGGCTGGTGGAGCCGATGTGATTATAGCTGGTGGAGTGGAATCCATGAGTTTGGTACCGATGGGAGGAATGTCATTTCAGCCCAACCCTGAACTGGTCGAGAATAAACCCGGCGTGTATGTTAGCATGGGCATCACCGCAGAAAATGTAGCCGATAAATACAAAGTTAGCCGGGAAGATCAGGATAAGTTTGCCTATCAAAGTCATCAGAGGGCAATTAAAGCCTGGGAGGATGGAAAGTTTGACAACCAAATGACTCCGGTACAAGTTCAAGAAAAGAAAGTAACTGCTGATGGTGAAGTTCTGGAAGAATCATTCACTTTTAAAAAGGATGAAGGTCCACGCAAAGATACTTCAGTTGAAGCCTTATCAGGACTTCGGCCTGTTTTTAAAAACGGAGGTAGTGTTACGGCCGGTAATTCATCCCAAATGAATGATGCCGCAGCGGGTGTAGTGGTGATGAGTGGGGAGATGGTTAAAAAATTAGGTTTGGAGCCTATGGCACGTTACGTTGGCTTCCAGGTAGCGGGGGTTGCTCCTGAAATTATGGGCATCGGTCCGGTAGAAGCTGTTCCGAAAGTACTTTCTAAAACCGGATTGAAATTATCAGATATTGATTTGATTGAGCTGAACGAAGCCTTTGCATCTCAGTCATTGGCAGTTATCCGAGAGCTTGGGTTAGATCAGGAAATCACAAACGTAAATGGTGGGGCTATAGCTATGGGGCACCCTCTTGGATGTACCGGTGCTAAACTAACCACACAGATTCTATATGAAATGAAAGAACGTAAATCTAAGTATGGGTTGGTTACCATGTGTATTGGCGGCGGAATGGGTGCAGCAGGTATTTTCGAAAATCTTTAATTACAGACGACCAATGGTAAACGACGATTGACAGTTGCCGATAGTCTATGCCAAGGTCGCTCCTCAAAACAAAATAACATGTTCAAAGAAGACACGCTATCAGGACAAACGATATTGATAACCGGAGGCGGAAGTGGACTCGGACTTTCTATGGCAAAAGGATTTGCAAAATGTGGCGCTGATATTGCAATCTGCGGGAGGACGGAAAAGAAGCTTCAAAAGGCTGTCAAAGAAATAGAAGAGCAAAAAGATGGAGTGATAGCCCGGTATTACCAGTGTGATGTTAGAGATTATGATGGTGTAACATCAATGTTTGAACAAATTATTGAAGATTTTGGATCTGTTACCGGTTTGGTTAACAATGCAGCAGGTAATTTTCTTTCCGCATCTGAAGACTTATCACCTGGTGGGTTTAAAGCTGTAGTAGATATTGTGTTACATGGAAGCTTTAATTGTACTCATGTATTTGGTAATTACTTGATTGATAATAAAAAGGAAGGAAATGTTCTGAACATGGTAACGACCTATGCAGAAGGAACCGGTTGTGCTTTTGTTTTACCTTCAGCTTGCAGTAAAGCTGGGGTATTAGCGATGACCCGCTCTTTGGCTTTTGAATGGGCAACTTATGGTATCAGATTAAATGCGATAGCGCCTGGACCTTTTCCAACTGAGGGTGCCTGGTCGAGATTAGTTCCTGAAAAAGTGTTGGAGAAAAACTTTAAGAATAAGATTCCCGCAAAAAGATATGGCGAGCATGAAGAGCTCGCCAATCTTGCAATATTTTTAATGTCTGATCTCGCTCCATATATAACCGGAGAATGTGTGGTTATAGATGGAGGAGAAAGGCTTCAGGCAGGTCAGTTTAATTTTGTAGACGGACTAATGTCGCGGGGTAAACTGAAAAAGTTATTTAAAGCAATGAAGCCTTAGGCTCTGATTCAATCTTTGATCAGGAAATAGCTATACCTAACGCAATTGCGGTAACTATAACTACATAATAGAACCGTTTAACATTTTTATCGGGTTTATGAAGCCCAAAAATGTTTTTAAAAATGTAATGGTCAAATCCTAGTTTGTAATATTTCTCGTATAATTTAGCTCTCATAACAGCACCTCCTCATTATTTTGGTGCGATGTAATTTTATTATTTAATTTTCTTTCAGATCTGCAAGTCTCTTTTCAAGCTGATCTATTTGTTTTTCAATTTGTTTGATGGCAAGCTGTTGTTTATCAGCCTTAACTACTTTTCCGTCAATAACTGTTTCAACAGAAACACGTTCTCCTTTCTCAAAAGTAGAAGTAGTTACAATATCTCCGGAAGCAGAAGAATATAGCGCCCATTTACCATGTGGCTTGAATGAGTTTCCTTCTTTCCAATACTGACCTTCTTGCACAACAGTGCCATTAGCATCAAAAAACTTTACGTCGAAAATATTGTCTTCAACATGAGTTAGTACACGTTCGTGTTTCTCATTGGTGATGCTTTGTTGGGCAAATAGTCCGCTTGAAAAAGCAGCTATAATCAGTAGTGATAAGACTTTAGTTCTCATGATATTCCTCTTGGTTTAATCTACCCCAATGTTAAGGAATTGTTAACTCAAAGTAAATGAAATGTTAACGGAAAGTTAACATTGAGTTAATATAGGGCTCAGAGGAACTGTGAGAGGCGTTTTTCGATATTTTCTATTTGCAGGGAAAGTTGGTAAGCATCATAGGCGGTATAGGGCGTTTCTCTATCCATTTGGACAGACTTCAGGAACATCAGCGCTGCTTTTTCGGCCGATTTAGCTGGGTCAAAGCTCTGTTTTTCAAAGAAGAGATGATCGCCGGAATTTAGTCTTCCAATCCTAATATTTTGTGAAGGAACGTTGCATTCCAATATTTCCTGTTTCGTGGAAGCGATGCGTTTATGATTGTTTTCAGCAGCTCCGGTGTAGATCCGTATGTCGACAGTAGAGCCATTATCAAATCTAAGAAAAATGTGAATGCTTACCGGGTGCTTACCTTCAAGAGTAATCTCTTTTGCTTCTACGTGATGGATGCCGCTATCAATCCATTTCATGCATAAACCAAGTTCATCAATCCAGAATTGCCGAAATTCATCTTCAGTGTTTATAAATTGGGAGTAGTTTACTTCTCGGGTAATACTTAAAAATGAGGGACGGGAAATTCTATCCATCATCCATTGGGTGGCGGGAGCAAGCGTTGGCCAATGGGAAAATTGAACATGCACTCCTGCTTCTTTGGTAGCGCGGTATATTTTTTCCAGCTTTGAAGTGTTGGTGGGCTGGCGTGAAATGAGGAAGCAATTTAAGCCTAAATGCACACCTTCGAGCAGAATATCCAGGTTTTGTTCAGTCTCGTCAATAAGAAGACAGGCATCAACTTTACCAACTTCCTTAATATTAGGACAGAGCTCAACTTCCTGAACAATTTGATGGGGCCGCAAGTGTTGTTCCCAGGCAACAGCCCGTTTTGCATCTCCTACAATTCCAACTTTCATAAGCATTCCATGATTTATTTGGCGCTCAAGATGCTAATGAGGAAGGAATTTTACAACAATGCGTAAATTATAAAATATGATTTAGAGGTCTGTATTGAACGTAAGTTAGTCGGGCATTACGATAGCAAGAATAAAATAAGCCAGTACAGCTGTTCCAAAACTGGAAACCAGGATAATGGCAAAAATGATACGGACAAGGGTTGCATCCCATCCAAGGTATTCAGCAAAACCTCCGCAAACGCCGGCAAGCATTTTGTCTGTTCTTGATTTTCTTAATTTAGCTGGCATGTGGATATAGTTAGTTTGATTATAATCTAACCTCTAGGTACGCCAAATAAAAAAAGATGTTTCAAAAAAGTTCAAATAAAAAAAGCGGAGCTGCTAACACCGCTCATTTACTATCTTATGCTATCTTAAATAGTTGAAAAAATTGACTAATCGTTAGTTATCCTTCAGCTCTCTCTACTTCAGATTGTTTAACAGGCGGAGGTGGTGTAGTTGAAAAATCCGAACTCTCCAGTTTGAAATTGATGGATAAAGCGTACTGAACACGAACAGGTTTTCCTCGTTGAACCCCTGGCTCAAATTGAGTTTCTTTCACGACTCTGAGAGCTTCCTCATCAGCGCCACCGCCAATACCACGCACAACTTTGGCATTTTCTACTTCGCCTTGTTCATTAACAATGAACTGAACGGTAACCCGGCCTTCAATTCCGGCACGACGTGCCATTTCAGGGTATTCCGTTTTTGCCTGTAAGGCTTTCATTCCTCCAATAAGCTTCGGCATTTTCTCAACAACTACGAAATAATCACCAAGATCTTCTTGCTCGCCAACAGTAGGAACTGAAGGCGGGGGTGGAGGAAATTTAGCATTTACATTTTCATGGGCCGCAATCATGGGAGGGAACTTTTTAGTTGCTTCAGCTAATTCACTGTTGTGACTTACCCAGAGCGATGAGCTGGAAATACCTTTTAATATTTCTGAAAAGGAGTTCAATTTCACATCCATTTCATTAATCTTAAATGAAAGAGTACTTCCATCAATCTTACCAGTTTTAATTCCACCTTCAAATTGTCGGGGAGCAACTTTAAAGATGCCATATTCTCCAGCAAAGATACTGATGGCTCCGAGTCCTCCAGCTGATACGTCATTAAAGTTCTTTGATTCTAAAGCAACACCATTTATAGAAACCGTTGCATCCTGAATATTAATTTGGGTTGATTCGAGTTCTTCGTTAGAAATAATTTCCGGGCCTCTCAAATCAGAGCAGGCAATAGGCAGGGTAATCCCCAAGATCATCAGGAATAGAAAGAAGATACTTTGCCTGAATGATGCTTTATGTAGTTTGTGATATTTCATGGTCTTAATACGTTTTTTGAGTGTTGAATTTTTGACTGCCATACTCACCGAGAGTTTCCCAACACCGGTGCTGAGTGGCACTAATTCATACAAGAGATTGGCATAAGACTTAATGGAGAAATCGGATGTGGAAAGCACTTCCTGATCGCAACTGATTTCGCGATAGGTATCGATCTCCTGGTTGCCGTATCGGATTAACGGATGAAACCAAAACAGAGATTCGATCATGGACAGTGCCAGCTGCAGCAAATAATCACCCCGCTTAATGTGGATGAGCTCATGCTGCAGGGCCATGTCCAGTTTTTCCGGTTCATGTTGCAGAATTTTTGGAAGGACAATCACCGGTTGGTTCCATCCAAATGTGAATGGAACCAACGGATGATCATGAAAAGCCAGTTTTATAGATGGTTTATTGAATCTGTTATTTTCACGCGAGACTTCTTTTAATTCCGTAAGGCTTAAATTCTTGTATAAAGATTTTAGTGCTACATAATTACTGATCAACCGTCCGATCATAAACATAGAAATCAGTGCGACGAAAAGAGTAATGGTGCCAATAAAGAATACCGGTTCCTGCCACTGAATTGCAGATATTTCAGCGGAAGATTGATTTGCAGAAGATACTATCTCAATAGGATTTTGGACTATAAAAAAAGCAGTCTCCAGGTTGGACGAAGCAAACCAATCAGGGATTTTATTCATGAGAGCTGCTATACCAATACCAAGGGGTAATGAAAGTATCGCCGCTGATCTCAAATGATAATGAAAGAGCGGATTCAGTTTTTTGCGGGTTTTCAGAAACAAGAAAGCCAGTGTACAACATACAGTCCAAACCATAAGAGGAAACCAAAAGGTGTCCAGGCTGATATTCCCGATATCTTTGATAAGTTCGGTGAGTTCATACATGTCACTTATCCTCCATGTTGTCAATCATGTCGCGAAGCTCTTTTAACTCTTCTTCGCTAAGGTTTTCTCTCTTAACCAGCGTTTGCACCAAGGCAGAGGTTGATCCTTTAAATACTTTATCAATCATTCCGGACACCAGGCTGGATTGCACCTCTTCCGGTTTTTTGCGTGCACTGTAAACATAGGTCACGCCGTCTTTGCGATACTTTAAATATCCTTTGTCGTTTAAATTCTTCATGATGGTCATGACCGTGGTATAGGCCACTTTTCGTTCCTTCAGGATTTCTTCCTGCACCTGAGCAACGGTTGCTTCCCCCATTTCCCACACATGATGCAGGATTTCCATTTCCGATTCTCCAAGGGGTGTCAATGATTTTCTCATAGTAAGTCTGAATTAGTTAATACTAATATAATAGTATTAAATGAAAATTCAAGAATTTATTCGATTCATGGCACGGATGAATAGATTTATAATTTGAGTAAAGGAACGTTATTGGAGATTACCGCAATTTCTTAAGCATGAGAAGAAAATTTTTATCGCATATCGATTCAGTAATAAAACCTGTTGATTTTGATCAGCACAAAACAGCCGTATTTATTCTCCATGATCAGTTGAACCTTGATGTCTGGCCTGGCTGGATTCGTGAGGAAAAGCCATTACTTATATTCATAGAATCTGCCGAGAAAGGAAATTCTCTTCCATATCATAAAAAAAAGCTGATCTACTTGTTAAGTAGTATGCGTCACTTTGCTTTGGGATGTTCCGAAGAAGGATTTCCCGTTTACTACCACTCTACTCAAAAACATTATGATGATGGGTTGAAAGAAATCTTATCAGAGAATGAACAGCTCGAACTAATCTTTATGACACCTTCCGAATGGAATTCGAGAGAGCGACTGCGAAATGTGAAGTCGGAGTTCAACGGCCTGATGAAAGAAATTCCGAACAACTTCTTTTTAGCTGATGCAGAAGAGTATAAAGAAAAAGTATCTGATGGGTGGGTGATGGAATATTTCTATCGGGAAATGAGGCGAAAGACCGGTTATCTGATGAAGGGTAATCAACCGGAAGGCGGGGAATGGAATTTTGATGAAGAGAATCGGCAGAAACTCCCGAAAAATCATCCAGTTCCTGAAATAGCGGAAACGGAAGTGGATGAAATTACTCAAGAAGTAATCAATATGGTGGAAGCCTGGTTTCCTGATCACTTTGGGAAGATCGAAAACTTCACCTATGCGGTAACAAGGCGACAAGCTCTATATCGGCTTAATGAATTTATAGAAGAGCGGTTGGATGAATTTGGTCCTTACGAAGATGCCATGGCTCAAGGTAAGTATGATTTGTTTCATTCCCACTTATCGCTGTATCTGAATAATGGATTGGTATTACCGGTTGAAGTTTGCGACAAGGCAGAGGAAGCCTATCAAAAAGGGAATGCCCGATTAAATTCGGTGGAAGGATTTATTCGTCAGATTATTGGCTGGCGGGAATATGTTCGGGTTTATTACGAAGCGATGATGCCGGAAATCCGTGAGGCGAATCACTTCAATTTCACAAATAAATTACCTGAAATGTACTGGTCAGGCAAGACCAAGATGAATTGCATGAGTGAATGTCTGAAGCCGGTTATTAAAGACGGATACTCGCATCACATTCCCAGACTTATGGTATTGAGCAATTTCAGCAACCTCACCGAAACAGATCCCCGGGAATTAAACAGATGGTTTCATCTTGCTTATGTGGATGCCTATGAATGGGTGGTTCTTCCAAATGTACTCGGGATGTCGACTTTTGCAGATGGTGGGGTTTTGGCATCTAAACCGTATGTGAGCAGTGGGAACTACATCAACAAAATGAGTGACTACTGTAAGCATTGTGAATATAAAATCAGTAAGAAAACCGGGGGAGATGCTTGTCCATTCAACTATTTATACTGGAATTTTATCGACAAGCAACGGGATACATTTACCCAAAACGGCCGGGCCAATTTTATGGTGAATATGTTTGACAAACGGGATGAAGTAGACAAGAAAGCTATTCGGGAAAGCTCTGATAAATTTATAGAAGCATTAGATCGAGCTTAAATTTTTGCAATTTTTAGTGAGTTTGTGCTTATTTCATAAAAGACTAATAAACGGGGTTTTATGGAAAAAGAAACCAAACTGTTAATCGGGGCGGTAGTACTCGGAACCATCGGGTTTTTCATTCCACTTTATTTTGGAAAAGCCTGGATGGCACTGTTCATTTCTTTACTCATAGGTATCATATTTTTGGGAAGAATGATTAGCCTGAGTAAAAATGTATTCGAATCTAAAAATGCTTATCGGGTGGTTTACGGGCTGGTAGTTTTGGTAGTTTTATTTAACGCCATTGCTTTCGCTCACGACTATGGAAGGCGTGACTTTCAAAAGGATACCCTTCTTAAAATCAGAAAGACCATCGACACCGGAATAACCAAAGCGGATGTTCAGGAAAAACTGATTTATGTACTCGGTCAGTATCATCAAAACAACCGGGAATCGGTAGTGGAAACGTTCCGGCAGTTGATGCCTGAAAAATTAGGGGAAGACGGAGTATATGTTTCTGATTTCGATCTGCGAAACACTAAAATGGGGACTAATCTGGAACCGGATGAAAGTGAGGGTATAAACCACTTCTATGAAATTGATGAGGAAGCCGATGAGATTACAGTGATGGTTGTTGGTGAAATTTCGTTAGGAGAAGACCCGGAATATCAAAACTATGACGGACAAGAAGGAAAATTTGAAATGATGTTTATACTGAACGAAGAGGGGGTAAGCTATGAAGTTCTCAATTAGAAGATTTAATGAATGGCTTATTGTAGTGCTCCTGATCATTCTTGTACCGGCGCTGTTTTGGCTCATTGAAGATTTCCTGCCCAGACACTTTAATTACCTGTTTAACCCAGACTCTACTTCAGTTTTAATTGGGTTAGCTTCAGTGGATGCGATTGATATGTTTCGTGGAGATGACCCTGCGGGCTTTTCGCTAACAAGAGAAACAGTATCCATATATGTGAATGTGTTAATTTATTTAATGCTAGGCCCTTATTTGTTTCTGATGGGCTATATAAAAGCCAAAAAGACTGAGCGTCGTACTAAACCCTGGTATTGGTATGCGGGTGCTGTGATTTGTATCGGTTCATTATCAATTATCCCCACTGAAATATTGAAGCAATACGTATTTGAGAATACGAAAGCGAGTGCAGCTGATAGTCGCACAAAAGATCTAATGAGAGCCGAGCTGGCAGAAGTAGGATTTGCCACTGCACAGTATGAGATTCTTGAAGATGGTGTTGATGAGTTATTTAGTGTCGATGAGTTGAATTTGGAAAACCTGAAATACAACTACACGGTTGAAAGCATACAGTTGGACACACTCATAACCTTGATGGTATCAAACCCCGATCTGCCTGATTATAATGTAAAGATGGAAGTCAGGCCGTATAACCGGAGCTTGTTAAAACAACGGAATTAGTTGACCTTCAATTTGGTTTGCCGAAGCAGAAAGCAAACCTGACTATGAAAAACATTAACAGCTACCGAAAGTTTAAGCGAAACAAGAAAGACGTAAATACAGAAGGCGATTACATTCTGTACTGGATGCAGGTTAATCGACGCTTTCAGTATAATTATTCGCTTGAATATGCAATTGCACTTTCGCATAAATATGCAAAACCACTTTTAATCTATGAGGGTTTGAGCGCAGATTATCCCTGGGCATCAGACAGAATGCACAAATTCATCATGCAGGGAATGAAAGAAAACCTGGAATTTGCCCAAGAAAAGAACCTGAACTATTACAGCTACCTGGAGCCGGAACCCAAAGCAGGTAAGGGGCTTTTTTATGAGCTCGCTGATAATGCGGCAGCTGTTGTTTCAGATGAGTACCCGGTTTTTATTATCCGAACTCATAATGAAAAAGTAGGGGAGAAATTGGATGTTCCTTACATCACTATTGACTCCAATGGCATAATACCACTTGGTATCACTGATAAAGATCCCTACTCAGCTTACCTTTTTCGAAAAGTAATGCAGGAGCATTTTCTGGAAGCCTATACTCATCCGCCCAAAAAAGATCCGATCGATGATCTGAAAGAAAAGAAGAAGATTGAGTTATCAGAATCATTTTTGAGTAAGTATCCACCTGCAGACGAGAAGCTGAAGAATATAGAACAGACGGTATCTGATTTACCTATTGATCATTCGGTTAAACCTGCCGATTTAGACGGAACCCGTCAGGCGGCTTTGGGTAAACTAGGGCATTTCGTTGCTCATAATCTGAATCAATATGATGACAAGAGAAACGACCCGGATGCCAAAGCTTCAAGTGGATTAAGTCCGTGGCTTCACTTTGGCAAAATCAGCGAATATGAAATTGTGAAAACAGTGTTTGATCACCAACCGAAAGGCTGGGACCTGGATTCCATTACTCCCAATAATGGAAAGAATTCTGGTTTCTTTAACGGTGACCCAAATATTGAAAGTTTTCTCGATGAAGTGATTACCTGGAGGGAAGTTGGATTTCACTATGCGCATCATCGCCCTGACTATGATCAGTTTGAAAGCCTGCCCGACTGGGTGAAGAAAACAACCCGAAAGCATGAAAGCGATGAACGGGAATGGATCTACAGCCTGGAAGAATTTGAGCAATCCCAAACACATGATGAAATCTGGAATGCGGCACAAACCGAGCTGCGTGAGACTGGCGTGATGCATAACTACCTTCGGATGCTTTGGGGTAAGAAGATCATTGAATGGACGCCCGATTACCGCACCGCTTTGGATTATATGATTGAGCTCAATAATAAATATGCGTTGGATGGACGGGACCCCAATAGCTATTCCGGGATTTTCTGGTGTTTTGGGCGCTTTGACCGTGCCTGGCAGGAACGCCCTATTTTCGGCAAGCTCCGCTATATGACGAGCGACTCAACCCGAAAGAAGGTGAAATTGCAACAGTACTTGGATAAATTCGGGAATCAGAAAAGTTTGCTTTAGTATTCAGAAGTTGCGCTACTTTTTGAATTTAAAACACATATATTACATATATATTTCTGAATAGCTAAAATCCTATCATGGATCTCTTCGAAGAAAAAAAATCAAGTTCCTTTCAATCCAATAAAGACAATCCGCAGTATAGCGAGCCATTAGCCACAAGAATGCGCCCACAGTCGCTGGATGAATTTGCGGGACAGGAGCATTTGGTTGGGGAAGGGAAAATGCTGCAGCGGATGATTGATACCGGCATTATTGGCTCACTCATTTTTTACGGTCCGCCCAGTTCCGGTAAGACTACCTTGGCTCATGTTATATCCAGAGAAATTAAAGCACAGTTTGAAGTCATAAATGCGGTTTTGGATGGTATTAAAGAACTACGAAATGTGGTTGATAAAGCCGAGAAACTGAGGAAGCTCAATGGACGGAAGACCATTCTTTTTGTAGATGAAATTCACCGATGGAACAAAGCCCAGCAAGATGCGCTGCTTCCTCATCTTGAATCTGGGATTATTACGTTAGTGGGTGCTACAACAGAAAATCCTTTTTATTCGCTGGTTAATCCTTTGCTTTCCAGGTGCCAGCTTTTTGAGTTGCACCCGCTCACAACAAAAGATGTTCGGCTTATGCTGAACCGTGCGCTTAAAGATGAAGAACGTGGACTCGGGGATAAAGAAATTAAGGTTACAGAAGATGCTTTTGATCACCTGGCAGAAATGGCCGGTGGCGATATCCGAAATGCGCTGAATGCGTTAGAAGTGGCCGTTCTGTCCAGTACCCCCGATGATGAAGGTAAAATTCACATAAACCTTGATGTGGCTAAAGAAAGCATCCAAAGACGTAATGTTCGTTACGACCGAACCGGAGACGAACATTACCATTATGCGTCTGCATTTATAAAATCAATGCGGGGTTCCGATCCGGATGCTGCTTTGTATTGGATGAACGCCATGCTTGAGGGAGGAGACGATCCTAATTTTATTTTCCGGCGCATGTTTATTTTTGCCAGTGAAGACATTGGTCTTGCCGAGCCTAATGCTATTACGATAGTGAATTCCTGCCAGGAAGCATTTATGAAATGCGGAATGCCTGAAGGAATGTATTTTCTTTCTCATGCTTGTCTTTATCTGAGTCAGTGTCCCAAGAGTAACAGTACAAAGGCTATTTTTGAAGTGAACCGGGAAATCAGTGAAAGAGGGGTGAAGGATGTCCCTCCTTATTTAAAGGATAAGACGGCCAATAAATTGGGGTCTCAATATCTCGGCGTGGAAAATGCTTCAGAGGATTATAAGTACCCACATAGCCATCCGAATAATTGGGTCGATCAGCAATACTTACCTAACGAGCTGAAAGATAAAAAGTGGTACGAAGCAGGAAATCAGGGAAGAGAAGCCTTATTGTGGAAGAAATGGCAGGAGATTAAAAATCAGGGTGACGATTAACGATTATAAATGTTTTTAAAATAAAATAGGCGAAGCACGTCAGCGCTTCGCCTATTGTTGTTGGAGTCACTAATACTAACAGAGAGCAAATCGCAGCCTAACCAACCGAGCTCTCTGAAAAATATTAGGCGGAATAAAAAGTAGTATTGAAGTAATTCAGCGGTTACTTCATTACGCTTGAAAATATATGTCTTTTTTGAAAGAATTCAAAAACAAATTAGGTAAATAATTAAAAAGAATTATCTATATATAGCATATGACAAAAAAGAACTTATAAATTAAGGAATTATTGTAATTAATTAGAATTGGAATGTTTTTTACAAGTAATTGGTATGTTGAAGAGAATACAAAAGCAGCTTTAACAAAAGATTAATGAATCTAAAAATTATCAGTAGTACCGATCGTCCGAATTCCAATGCACTTAAAGTTTCCCGATATGTTCAGTCGTTGTATGAGGAAAAGGAAGTGGAAGCTGAAGTTATCAGTTTGGAGGATTTTCCGTTAGAAGAAGTAGTTGGCGGCAGATATGGTAAAAAGCTTCCCGCTATAGAAAAATTTAGAGAGCCCATTATTAATGCAGATGGATTGGTATTTGTAATACCGGAATACAACGGAAGCTTTCCGGGAATTCTAAAAGTGTTTGTGGATTACCTTCCCTTTCCCAAAGCATTCGAAAAGATGCCAATGGCTTTTATCGGAGAAGCGAATGGTGCATTTGGTGGATTGCGTGCGGTAGAGCAATTTCAGATGGTTGCAAACTACAGAAACGCCCTTCAATTTCCGGAACGGGTTTTTATTCCCCGTGTAAAAGATGAATTTGTGGAAGGGGAAGGAATTAAAGATAGTTTCAAACAAAATCTTCTTGAATCACAAGTTGAAAACTTTGTCAAATTCGTTGATGCTGTAAAGCAAAAAGAAATGGATCAATTAGTCTGATTATCCATTTCTGAGCATATACCCGACGCCGTGTAAGGTAATAAGATATCTTGGGTCGTCAGGGTGCATTTCTATCTTAGCCCGTAGCTTAGAAATATGAACGTCTACTGTTCGGGTATTGGTGCTGAATTCATAACGCCATACTTTTTCAAGTAGCTCATCTCGTGATACTGGTTCGTTTGCACTTTTAAGTAAGTACCGTATCAATTCAACTTCTCTGGATGTGAGTTCAATTTCTTCACCATCAGGACGGTGTACCACGGATTCATGTAGGTCTATTTTTATGGGGCCAAGCTGAAGGATGTCAACTTCACCGGAAGTAGAATAGGTGCCGGCACGACGTAAGCGTGCTTCAATACGGGCAAGTAGTTCTTTAACACCAAAAGGCTTTGTCAGGTAATCATCTGCGCCCAAATTTAATCCTTTTACCTTGTCGGGTTCCTGATCTTTTGCAGTCAGCATTATTACAGGGAAGGTGTATTTCTCAGAACGGATTTCTTCCATAATATCATAACCACTTTTACCGGGAAGCATGATATCAAGAATCATAATATCTGGTTTATGCTCTTTGACCATGTCAATAGCCTGAGTACCTTCTTCACTTACCACGACATCATATCCTTCACTTTCAAGTGTATCCCGAAGGGTAAAAACAAGGCTTGGCTCGTCTTCTACAACGAGCACTTTCATACGTTTATCCGACATATTCCGTGTGCTTATTTAAATTTTCTGTTGGTGAAGAGCCAACCTGTACATTCTGTAGCTGTTCTTTTGAAACATATTCTTTATCTAATTTAGGAAATCTAACGATAAATGTTGTGCCCTTCCCTAAACTACTTTTTACTTCGATACTTCCCCCGTTTAGGCTGACCATATTTTTCACAATGCTTAATCCAAGCCCATGTCCTTTAATCTTGGTGCTCATGGAGTCGGAGTCATCAACCCGATAGAATTTTTTAAAAATACTTCTTTGAGCTTTTTTAGGAATGCCTATTCCACGATCGGAAATACTAAAAAAGACATAATCCTTATTAGCTGAAACCTGGTACTCAATAAACTTGTCATCCTTGCTATACTTGATAGCATTTTCCGTCAGGTTATTCACAATGGTCTCAAAGCTGTCACTGTCTATCATACACATTGCTTCTTCAGAGGAAGATTTGAAGTTCACCTCAAACCCCTTGTTTTCCATATACTCCCGGTTCTCATTGAGAAACTTATTCATAAGGTTATGAATGCTGTACGGTGCAGCTTTAATCATATTTTGGCCGGAGTCTACACGAGCAACATCTAACAGTTTTTCAATCATGCTTCGCAGGCGTATGGACTCATTATATATATGCTCGCCATATTGTTTGAGACGCTTCGTTTCTGTCACCCGCCCATCAGAAATGTTTTCTCCAGCAGCCTGCATAACTGCAAGCGGTGTTTTTAGTTCGTGGGTAACATTTGCAAGAAAGCTTGCCTGACGCTGGGCCAGATGTCGTTCTCTCTGCGCTGTTACAAACATAAATATCAAAGCTCCCAACAGAAAAAGAACAGCAACGCCTAATACAATCAGATTTTTGACAAGTGTTTCGTTATATGCGTTGGTGACAGGAGATTGAAGGAAGGCTAGATTCAAAGACCAGTTATCAAAAAAGCCGGAACCTGAGAATCCCATTACATGGTCTCGTAAGTCCCGGTCGTATTCAACCGTAGTATCATTAGTAGCAAGGACTTTATTGTTTGTCCAGTCCCGAACCCAAACTACGATTCCAGTTTCCTCACTTTTACCAAAATAGTTAGTGAGGATTGGAGGAAGAACCTGGTTTACAATATAGTCTTCATTTAAAGTCAGGGTGATATAACCAATCATTCTGCTTTCAGAAAGATTGATAAGGCCAACATTTAAGCTGCGGTGAGTATCAAATTCAAAATTGTTATTCCATCGGTAGTTGAAATCATTAAGCTGGATCTTTGTCTTGGTACGGGCTAATCCAACCCCATCGCAAATTAAATCCGGATAATCATTCGTTGGTGTAATTCTATTGTTCTGTGAATCATATTCATAAATAGTACTATTAGAGTCGCATGGATCTACATTTTCCGGGGTGAAGTAGATGTCGTTGAAAAAAGGACTTTTCGACGAGCGGGTTAACACTTCCTGAAAATTATCGGGTAATTGCCCGGTTTGCTGAATGGAGCTTTCGATAGGTTCCAGTTCTATCCGATACAACCCGCGTAATGGTTCAAGGATTTGATTTCTAATCGTGTCGTTGATTTCATCCAGCTGGTCAACTCTGCGCTCTTCCTCACTTTCAACCATACGGTCTCTGAGATCATAAAGTGAGAGTACGTTCATTCCTGTAAGGGCAATAATAGCAGATAAACCTACCATCAGGAGTATCCAGCGGAAAGCTCTGTTTCGTAAAATTTTCATATAGAATCAATCGTGAAACTTAATACTCTCAATATAGCACAATGCCATTTTGTTAGAACTCAAATTTGGTAAAAATAATCATCAATAAAAAAGCCCTCACAAAGGAGGGCTTCAAAACGAAAGAAGTCTTTTGGGCTGGTATTAAGCTACCGCACCCAAACGTTATTATTACGATTTGTATCCGGGTAATAATGATCTGCATCAATTTCGACTTTGGTAACCTGACTTGGTATATCAATCGTAACAGAGGACGTGCGTTTGCCCATCATCCAGTCTTCCACACTAATCCGGGTGGTTGTTTCCGAACCGTCACCAAATGTAATCGTTAAATCGACAGGCATTACCACTTTACCTAAATCTTCTATGGTAATGGTGGCTTGTCCATTTGTTTGAGTGACTTCTTCAACAGCCTGATCCAGGGTCCAGGTTTCGAAATACCATGATCGCCAAAACCAATCAAGATCTCGGCCTGAAATGTCTTCAAAAGTATTGAACATATCGTATGGTGTTGGATGTTTGTAGGCCCATCGATCCATGAATGTAGTCCATGCTTCTTCAAACAAATCATCTCCTAAAACGCCTTGCAAAGCGATCAATACAGTAGCCGGTTTTGGATACGAGGCAACGCCATAGGCAGGCCCCGGATAGTGATAGTCAGACCATCGCATTATTTCTCCTTCCAGGTAACTTCCTGCTATGGGTAAATAACTGCTGAATTCATCCAGCCGGCTAAAACTATCCGGAAACTTATCCCACCGGGCATATGCTTCGTGAAAAGTTGTTGCGCCCTCATCCATCCAGGCATGCCGGCGTTCATTATTACTTACGATCATGGGAATCCACATGTGGGCGATTTCATGAGCAGTTACATTATATAAAGCTTGCTGCTTTTGCGACAGAGGAACATTTGGATTGGGGTTGTTGTAGCTGCCAATTATGGTCATCATCGGGAATTCCATTCCTCCTCCTATGATGCCTGCTCCCTCAACGGATGTCATGTGTGGCCAAGGGTAGGGAATGCCAGTGTAATCAGATAAGAATGAGATTGAATGGGCTGTATAATCCGCCGCATCTTCCCAAAGGGGAGCCGATTCTCTCCAGAAAGCATTTATTAGTGAGTAATCTACCACTCCATCTCCGTCAACATCTCCAACCTGAGTCCTGAGGGCATCCCATTGAGATTGAGATGTAGCACTGAAAGCTACATCTCTGACTTTTTCAGCTTTAAATCGCCAGGTAAGAGTGCCATTTTCACCTGTTACTGTTGTGTTGCCGAAATCATTAATAGCGACTACTTGGGTTACCTCGTCAGAATTTTGTGCCTGCATATATCGCTCTAAAACAGGAGGTGCCAGAACCTCATCAGGATTCAGGAATTCACCAGTACTCATAACCAGCCATTGTTCAGGAGCTGTAATGTTGATTTCATAATCCCCAAAATCATGATAGAATTCAGCGTTTCCGGTGAAGTCATCACCGAACCATCCATGAACGTCATCGTAGGTAGCTATGTGAGGAAACCAATAGGCAATAAAGAACAGGTTATTACGGCTGTAACCCATCCTTCCACTAGCTCCGGCTTGTGGAATCTTGAAGTTCCAGTCAATTTCCAGCTCCATTGTTTGGCCAGGGAAAATTCTTTCATTCGGATAGACAATCAGGTTCGTGCCTTGAATGGCATAAGTAGGCCGGCTTCTTTTCATGCCTTCAATTTCTTCACCCGCTATGGCAACACGAGTAATATTCATACCTCCGGTAATCTCGACAATTTCTTTTCGTGGTACTCCTTCTTTGTGGAGGTTCTGAGCCAGTTCAAAAAGAAGGAAATTCAAAGTGTCGGGTGAATTGTTGCTATAGGATATATCAGCTTCTCCATAAAGCATAGTATCTGCCGGCACTAATTCTGTATCGATTTTATAGGAATAGGTATTGGTAAAATAGTTGGGTCCGGGTGTTCCATCTAAAGACCTGAATCCATCTTCAATAGCCTGCTGAAAATCCCACGGTTCTTCAATTTCATAGGGAATAGGTCGTTCAGGCTTAAAATCTTCAACAGCTGGAGTACTTGTTTGTGTTGTACTTTTGGAAGGTGAACATGCTGAAAAAACAACTAATGTGATTATCAGTAGTCCCTGCAGAGTCGATTTCATAAATGATATAGTTTGGTTAGTCAGAAAGGAAATATCTCCGAAATAGAAAGAGAATCTATTTATGAATTTTCTTGTAATTTCTCTCTATAGATTCTTTCAAATCATTAAATTCAATAGGTTTAACTAAATAATCGAGGTATTTAGTTTCTTTAGCCCTTTGAACATGATGTGGATCCGAGTTTCCGGTAATATAGATTACAGGTACATCAGAAAACTTGCGAATTTCCTTCATAGCTGTGATCCCATCAATTTCTCCTTCAAGAGAGATGTCCATTAAGATAAGGTCTGGTTTAATCTTCTGTGCTACTTCAATGGCTGTTTTACCATAAACGAGTTCCCCTTCAGCGTCGTAGCCTAGTTTTTCCAGGTAGCTTTCATACAGAAGATTCAGTATCAGGTCGTCTTCAACGATCATTACTGTCTTTTTCTGTTTCTTGTCCATCACGTTCCATTAATTTTTATTGCCTTATAAGCAACAGACTCAATAATAACATGAATTGATATTAAACGAAATTTTCTAACAATAAAAAATTTAGTGATTAAATTGAGAAATAGTTTGTTTATAAGATTCGGGACAAGGGATGAAAATAAAAAAGCCTGCCTCTCTATTCTGAGAAGCAGGCTTGGTACCGCTGATCGGACTCGAACCGATACGGGCATTTTAATACCCATTGGATTTTAAGTCCAACGTGTCTACCAATTCCACCACAGCGGCTTTGCGGTAGGCGCCAAATATACGGCTTTACCTTTCACTACTTCAATAAAGATTTAAACAAATATTGAATCCACATCTGCGTTTCGTAACTTTGAGCAAATAAGAACTAAAAGAGAAGCTATGAGACGTTTTATACCCCTTACAATTTTAATGGCTGTTATTTTTTCAGCAAGTAGTTTTGCCCAGCTTGAAATTGGAGCCTCCTACGAGCTGCGCGACGAAGACCCTAAAAACGGATTTGGACTCCGCATTCAGAAAGGAATCCTTGAGAAACTTCCAGTTGTAAATCTTGCATTGAGAGTACATGGCAGTTACTTCAGCGAAGAGAATAACGTAGACCCTGATAACCAAACTTTTTCATATTCCGAAGACCTTACCAACTATGATGTTGGTGTAGCTGCTGTGGGCGGAGTATCAGTCGGGCTGCTTGAGCCTTATGTAGGTTTAGGCCTCGGAACCGAGAATTACGAAAAAGCAGTGAAAGATTATAATGGCCTTCCCGGCAACCGCCCGGAAGAAGGAGATGAGAGTAACCTTTACTGGAATATGTTTGTAGGTGCTAAAGTGACGGTGATACCCATTTTAAAACCATTCGTTGAATATCGCTATTCCAATAAGGAGCTGGCTGAACCTACGCTGGCAGATGCACAAAACGGAAGAATTATGTTTGGTGTCTCTTTAAGTTTTTAACTAAAAGTGGTTAATTAAATTAAAGCGGATGTGAACTCCATATCCGCTTTTTTTGTACAGAAAAATATAAGTAAGTGCTTTAAACGAAGGTTATACCTACATTTAAAGGGAGTAAGGCAAGATTAGAATATGAGTGATATTGCTTCCATAGATAAATATGACCTGGAAGGTTATAAATTAAAGAAAGCTCAGAGAGAAGATCTGAAGCAACTGATTTCTGTGTGTCGGGAACACATTGACTCGGTAGATGAGAGCGCCATTACGAAGGCATTTAAGCTATGCTATATGTCTCACGAGGACATGAAGCGCGCCTCCGGCGAGCCGTATTACTATCATCCGGTGGAAGTTGCTAAAATTGTAGCCAGCGAAATCAATATTGATGATATATCTGTCATTGCTTCACTGTTGCACGACACGGTGGAAGATACCGATGTAACTCTTGATGATATAAGGCATTGGTTCGGGGATGAAGTTGCAGTAATCATAGATGGCGTAACAAAGATAACAGGGGTTTTTAAAAGCAGGGACAGCAAGCAGGCTGAAGCTTTCATGAAGCTGCTGCTTTCTATGGCTGAAGACATCCGGGTTGTACTTATTAAGTTTGCTGATCGTCTTCATAATATGAGAACCATTCAACACCTGAAGCGTGAAAAGCAGATTAAGATTGCATCGGAGACCATGGATCTCTACGCGCCACTTGCACATCGTTTTGGGCTGTTTAGGATTAAGAACGAGTTAGAAGATTTATGTTTCAAAACCATTGACCCAACATCCTTTAAGTTTGTAGCCCGGAAGCTTAGGGAGAAAAAGGAAGACCGCGAAGAGTTCATTAACGAATTCATGGAGCCTATCCAGAATGAGCTAGGTAAAATGAATTTTAAGTTCGAAATAAAAGGGCGTCCAAAACACATCTTTTCTATTTATCGGAAGATGCAGCGTCAGCAAAAGCCTTTTGAGGAAATTTATGACCTTTTTGCTATCCGGATTATTTTGGAAGGGACGCATACAAAAGAAGATTGCTGGAGGGTGTATTCTATTATTACCGATTGGTATACTCCCATTCCTGAACGATTCCGCGATTTCATTTCTGTTCCCAAAGCCAATGGATATCAATCCCTGCATACCACAGTAATAACCAATAAAGGACGAAAAGTGGAGGTTCAAATCAGGACCCGGCGCATGGATGATATCGCTGAAAAAGGATTGGCTGCCCACTGGAAATATAAAGAAGGAGCACAGCAAGGTTCCGATACACTCGATAAATTTGTGAATTGGGTGCGCGATGTCTTAGATAATCCCCGACCAGATGCGGCAACCGATTTCGTAAAAGATTTTCAGCTGAACCTGTATAAAGATGAGATCTATGTGTTTACTCCTGATGGTGAGCTGAGAACATTGCCCCGGGAAGCAACCCCCATCGACTTTGCGTTTGAGATTCACAGTGAAATCGGAGAGCGTGCCATGGCTGCCAAGGTGAATGGTAAAATGGTTCCACTTCGCCAAAAGCTGCAAAATGGTGATCAGGTTGAGATTATTACCGGAAATAAAATCAACCTTAATCCCGATTGGATTGATGATGTAGTTACTCATAAGGCAAAATCAAGAATTCGCCAATTTATTAAACAGAAGCAGCGTAAGGTTGCTGAAGAGGGACGGGAAATTTGGAATAAGAGAGCGAGCAGGGGTAATATTGAAATCTCTGAACAAGAGCTGAACCGGTTCGCTAAAAAGTTTAAATACGAATCTACTCAAGAGCTGTTTTTTGACATAGGTTCCGGAGCTTTTGATGTCAACGATCTGTTCCGGGAAGTGAAGAAGTTCAAGAGCACAGGCCGGTTTGAAGAGGCAGAGCATGTGGAAGTAAATCCAATTTCTGAACAGGAAATTCAGGATAAATACATAAGTGAAGCCCGTTCAATTGGCGATGGGAAATCACTGTTTATAAATGGTGAGCTCAGCAACATCAAATATTCTTATGCCAACTGCTGTAACCCTATTCCCGGTGATGATGTGATTGGGTTTATAAGCAGGACGGGGGATATTAAAATTCATCGTACTATGTGTAATAACGCCCAGCATCTTTTAAAGACGGAAGCTGAGCGTATTGTGGATGTGAACTGGGCTAAAAATATTGACACGAAGTTCCTTGGAGCTATAAAGGTGATTGGAGGCGACAGGGTAGGAATGATTAATGATATAACCGATGTGTTGTCGAAATCATTAGAAACAAATATGAAAAGTATCAATGTTAGCAGCGACAGCGGAATGTTTGAGGGTATTATAACTCTCTATGTAGATGGAATATCACATCTTAGTAAGATTATGAAGCGCCTTGAAAAGATAGAAGGTGTTAAAAACGTTTTACGCTACGAGTGACCTTTCTAATGCAGTTTAGGTAGATTTTTATTAAAGTTATCTTTACAATGTTGTTAGATTATTCGCTATAGGTCAAACAGCTTAAGGAAAACAAGGTTGCGAATAATTATGGAAGGACAAACGTTGCCATCATAACATCATAAAAAACATGAATGGCACTTAAATAAAATCAATAGAACTATGATGACATATACAAAACGAGACGTAGTACGTCGGGTTGCAGAAGCAATGGATGAACCTATGATTCAGGCAGAACCATGGGTAGACGCTGTAATTGTAGCTTTACGTGAAATTATGATGTCTGCTGATACTGAGTGCAGAATAGAGATTCGCGACTTTGGAGTTTTTGAAGTAAAAGAAACCAAGGCTAAACCAAAAGCCAGAAATCCTAAGACGAACGAAGTAATTTATGTGCCTGCACATCGCAAAACACACTTCAAGCCTAGCAAGTTGATGAAGAAGTTTTTGCGTCAGCCTTTAGAGGACGTTAAAAAGAATAAGTAAATTTAGGGAAGAGCAATTATTTGCAGGAATATGCACGACTTATCGGTATAGATGTTGGAAAAAAAAGAGTGGGTATAGCTCAAACTGACTTACTAAAAACAATAGCTTCACCGGTCGGCACTTTTTCCCCTGAAGAAGCTTTAAATGAAATTAAAAAAATCATTGAAAACGCACCTGTAGAAAAATTTGTTGTTGGTTGGCCTTTGTCTCTTAAAGGAGAAGAAGGGCCAGCCACACAAATGGTAACCGATTTTATAAAAAAACTGCGCCATTCTTTTCCAAATATAGACATTTCAAAAATTGATGAGCGATATACGTCAAATCAGGCGCTTAGCTTAATGATAGAGGCTGGAGTTCCCAAAAAAAAGAGACAAGAAAAGGGACGCGTTGACCGTATCGCTGCTGCCATCATTTTACAGAACTACTTAGA
Source organism: Gracilimonas sp. (assembly GCF_040218225.1). Classification (NCBI taxonomy): domain Bacteria; kingdom Pseudomonadati; phylum Balneolota; class Balneolia; order Balneolales; family Balneolaceae; genus Gracilimonas; species Gracilimonas sp. The sequence goes on along the minus strand of NZ_JAVJQO010000006.1, from coordinate 536,335 downwards.
TTCGAATTCTTAATTTAACATATGCCCATATTACCAATTGTAACTTATGATGATCCGGTTCTACGGAAACAAGCAGATGAAATAGAAGAAGACAGTCCGGAACTACAAACGCTTATCGATAATATGCTGGAGACCATGTACAATGCCGATGGTGTTGGGTTGGCTGCTCCACAAATAGGCCGTTCTATTAAACTTTTTGTTATGGATACCGATTCCATGATTGAAGATGGTGAAGTTCCTTACGGCCCCATGGTGTTTATTAATCCTTTGATTCTCGAAAAAAGAGGAAATAAAGTACCTCTGGAAGAAGGGTGTTTAAGTATCCCTGAAGTGAATGATAAGGTGTTTCGCCCCGAGACAGTGGTTATTGAGTTTTTTGATCGTGACTTCAATAAGCACCGCTTGGAAGCAGAAGGATGGACTTCCAGGGTTATTCAGCATGAGTACGATCATCTTGAAGGGGTGCTTTTTCTGGACTACCTGAGTGCTTTCAAAAAGCGAATGCACAAGAAAGAGCTAAAAGAGATTGACGAAGGCAACAAAAAAGTAAAATACCCGGTAGTTCCAAAACAAGACGAACAGTAGCGATGGATATTGTTTTTATGGGTTCTCCTGAATTTGCCATACCTAGTCTTGAGCAAATTCACCATTCTGAACATACTATAAAAGCAGTAGTCAGCAATGTGGATAAACGTCGCGGCCGGGGTTCCAAAAAATCCCCAACCCTTGTAAAAGCCAAAGCACTGGAATTAGGTCTGCCCGTAATAGAGGTTGAAGATCTTTCGTCGGCTCAATTTACTGATCAATTGAAAGCCCTGGACGCTGACCTTTTTGTTGTAGTTGCCTTTCGCATTTTACCCACTGCTGTTTTAGACATCCCTAAAAAAGGTTCTATCAATTTACATGCTTCCCTGTTGCCAAGATATCGTGGTGCAGCTCCCATACATTGGGCTATTATTAATGGAGAGGAAGAAACGGGTTGCACAGTTTTTTTTCTGGATGAGAAAGTTGATACCGGTAATGTAGTTGCTCAGAAGAAAACAGCTATCGGCGATAATGAAACTACGGGTGAGCTTTACAACCGGTTAAGAGATATGGGTAGCGAATTACTGTTGCAGAGTATCAATAAAATTGATTCCGGAGATTATTCGCTATCTGTGCAAGATCATGCAAATGCCACACCTGCACCGAAGCTATTTCGGGAAGATTGTTATATCAACTTCAATAAGCCCGCTAAAGAAGTTCATAATAAAATCAGAGGATTGAGCCCTTTTCCAACCGCATGGGCTAACTGGAATGGAGAGAAGTTTAACATGTATGGTTCTAAACTTGGTATCTATGCAAATATTGATCCGGGAGAACTACTTATAAAAGAAGACAAGTTACTGGTAGGTTGTTCAGATGGAACGGTAGAACTTACTGAAGTTCAGCTTCCTGGAACGAAAAGACTGTCAGGAGAAGAATTTATCAGGGGTTACGAAGTTAAGGGAGTGTTGAATTAATTTTTCTTGAAGAATTAATTTGAGATATACGTTCGGTTTTTTATCATCACGCCAATTGCAAAGCTAAAATCATAGCATATTATGGAGCAATCTGAAATTTTTGAGGCAGCGAAAGCTGGTAATTTAGAAGAGCTGAAGAAGCTTTTGGAAGGAAAATCTGATATTAATGAGACTAATAAGAGTGGTGCTTCTGTTCTTATTCTGGCTTCTGAAAAGAATCACACCGAAGTAGCTAAATTTTTGGTTGATGAAGGAGCTGACCTCAATATTGAAACTAAAATGGGTGGGACTGCACTGAATCGGGCAGCCGAGAATGGAAATCTTGAGCTCCTTAAGTACTTTATCGATAAAGGTGCCAATATTGGAAACCTTGCTCTTATAGCTGCCTCTCGTGTTGGAAACATAGAGGCAGTTAAACTATTGGTTGAAGCGGGTGCAAATGTTGATGCCCAGCAGCGATGGGGACACACGGCACTTATGCTTGCAGCGAAAGAAGGCAATACGGATGTAGTAAGATATCTGATTGATAAGGGAGCCAACGTTAAACTGAGAGATAAAAATGGCGATACTGCTATGATGATTGCCATGGATAATGAACAGGAAGACATTGCTCTGATTTTAAAACGTGCCGGTGCCAAGGCAGAAGTAAAACCAAAGAAAGAGGTTGCTCCAATTTCGGATGAGGATGAGGAGGATGATATCGACGATACCCCGGATGTTGATGATCTGGTCTCGGATGATGATGAGGCTCCGGATGATGTAGATCTGGACGAATAATAACTACCTCAAATAGTTTAACAAAAAAAGCCCCGCACATTTTAAATGAGCGGGGCTTTAATTTTATCTGTAAGGTTGATTACTTATTGGCAAACTCAAAGTCTTCGAGTTCATAATCCACCCCATCTGCTGGTCGTAAAGTAGTGGATTTTGGCTCAAGGAAATACTTGAGGTAATCACGGCCACCAGCTTTAGCGTCCGTTCCGCTCAGCTTGAAGCCACCAAATGGTTGTGCTCCCACCAATGCTCCGGTACATTTACGGTTGATGTATAAATTACCAACACGATATTCTCTTAGGGCTTTGTCAATCTTCTTTGGATCCTGGGAGAAGTAAGCACCCGTCAGCCCGTAGTCAACACCGTTGGCAATGCGAAGTGCATCGTCGGTGTCTTTGGCTTTGATGAATGCCGTTACCGGGCCAAATATTTCTTCCTGTGCAATTCGAGCGTTTTCATCGATATCTGCAAAAACAGTTGGCTCGATATAATAGCCTTCATTTTCAGTTTCAGCTCGTTTACCACCAGCTACCAAACGGCCTTCTTTTTTACCAATCTCGATGTAGCTCATAATTTTGTCTACAGCCTTCTGATTAATTACCGGTCCGGAGATATGATTCTCTTTTGAATCTCCAACTGAAAGTGCTTTGGTCTTTTCAGCCACTTTCTCTAATAGCTCATCATAGATATCCTGATGCGCTATCACCCGGGAGCTTGCGGAACATTTCTGTCCCTGGAATCCAAAAGCACCTTTCACAATCTCGGTAGCTGCAGATTCAATGTTGGCGTCAGCATCTACTACAGTAGCATTTTTACCACCAAGCTCGCAAACCATTCGTTTCAGGAACTTCTGACCGTCAGCTACCTCTGCTGCGATTTTATTAAGGTGAAGACCTACAGCTTTTGATCCGGTGAATGAAATGAATCGTGTATTTGGATGCTTGGCAAGATTCTCGCCAACTTCAATATCACCACCAGTCACAAAGTTAAATACACCCTTTGGAAGACCCACTTCCTCAAAAATTTCGGCTAACAACGAACCCATGCGTGGAGTATCAGGTGCAGGTTTTGCTACAACTGTATTACCTACGGCAATGGGAGCTACCGCCATTCCCACAAAAATTGCGAATGGGAAATTCCATGGAGAAATAGAAACACCGGCGCCAATTGGCATATAAATAGTTTTATTGTAATCACCCCATGTTTCAGAAAGCACATCCATGCCGTCATCGATACGCAGGGCTTCATGGGCATAATAGTCGACAAAGTCGATGGCCTCGCACGTATCAGCATCAGCTTCGAGGTAGTTCTTGCCAGCCTCGCTGATCATCCAGGCGTTAATTTCCAGCCTTCGGCGGCGTATCACATCAGCAGCTTTGAACAAATATTCTGCTCTTTTCTGTGCAGAAACATACTGCCAGCTTTCGAAAGCATCCCATGCTTTGTCAAGAGCGTCAAAGGCTTGTTCTTTGCTGGCCATTTGGAACGTGCCAATGGTTTCGGAGAGGTTCGATGGATTCTTGCTGTCAAAAGTACCAGCATCACCTTTTACAAATTCGCCATTAATATAAAGATCATATTCCTTGCCAAAGTTGGACCGTACTCCTTCGAGCGCTTTTTTTTGTGCTTTGTCGTTTGTGGGATCAGAAAAATCTAAGTACGTCTCATTTTTGTACTTTTCTAAGGTCTGGTCGGGCATGATTTTGAATTATTTTTTGATGAATTTTTAGTTTTGTTACACTAAAGATACGCAGAAAAGCGCTCCCAATTCAAAGGCTCCGTCATTAAACCCTACAGGTAGCCGAAAACATTGAAAATAGGACGCGAGAATGGTAGCTTTCAACGATTCACAAGAACTTTACAAGTCTGTTTTACATTCTTACTTAGTGAAGTTATTAAGAATAAAAATTCAATTATAAACAGGATTCGAAATGGCAAAAATTAAAGTGGGAATTAACGGGTTTGGCCGTATAGGTAGAATGGTAACCCGGTCAATCCTAACTAATCATAAAGATACAATTGAAATTGTTGGAGTAAATGATCTGACCGATACAAAAACTCTGGCTCACCTTTTCAAGTACGACTCAGCCCAGGGAACGTATCCGGGCGATGTTTCCATAGACGGAGACAAGATGACTATTGATGGAATGAGCTTTGAAGTGAGTGCTGAGAGAGATCCCGCGAATCTGAAATGGGGAGAGCTCGGCGCTGAAGTTGTTGTGGAGTCAACCGGATTTTTCCGCGATGTCAAAAGTGCAGGAAAACATTTGGAAGCAGGAGCTAAAAAGGTTGTGATTTCAGCTCCGGCATCAGGCGATATTCAAACCATCGTTCTGGGCGTTAACGATGATGAGATTTCTGACGACATCGAGATTTATTCCAACGCAAGCTGTACCACCAACTGCCTGGCACCTATGGCCAAGGTGATCGATGACAACTTTGGGTTGGTAAAAGGATTCATGACCACCATTCACTCTTACACCGGTGACCAGCAATTGGTAGATGGACCGCATAAAGATCTTCGCCGTGCCCGTGCTGCTGCGGCAAACATTGTACCTACTACAACAGGTGCAGCTAAAGCAGTTGGACTTGTACTTCCTAAGCTGGATGGCAAACTGGATGGTGGAGCCGTTCGTGTTCCAACCCTGACCGGTTCATTGACCGATTTTGTATGTGAAGTAGAAAAAGAAACTACAGCCGAAGAAGTGAATGCGGCATTTAAAGCAGCAGCCGAAGGACCTATGAAAGGAATCCTTGAGTATGCTGATGTAGAGCTGGTTTCTTCAGACATTGTAGGAAATCCACATTCAAATATATATGACAGTCAGCTTACCAAAGTGGATGGCAAATTGGTTAAAGTTATCGGATGGTATGATAATGAAGCCGGCTATTCTGCCCGTACTGCTGATTTAATTACCAAAATTGTATAATTATTGAGAAGGTGAAGTATCTTCGCCTGACTTAGTTTTTTAAACTCCTGCTCTCGAAATATAGAGCGGGAGTTTTTTATATCTGTTTACTTGTAAAACTGCGCTTATCTCCTCACATTTCTGCACACTTAAAAAGAGGAGGAAATATGTTCAGGGTATCATTTTATCTTTTATCCGTTCTATTGATGTTAGCTACGACAGGTTGTGTAGAAGTTGAAAAAGGAATAACGAAAAAGTCCCCTGTGCCTGAAGTTGATTTTGAACTGTCATCTGATCAAACACACAACAGGTGGAGCAGTGCCATTGAGCCTGTTTTAACGGTTCCTTCGGGTTCTGTAATTAAAGTGGGAACGGAAGAAGCTTCCGATCAGCAGTTAGACATAAACTCAACGCTTGAAGATTTGGCTAACCTGAGCTTTGATCCAATTCATCCGTTGACGGGTCCGGTATATGTTGAAAACGCGGAGCCCGGAGACGTACTTAAAGTCACCTTGCATAAAATTGAGATGGGGGATTGGGGCTGGACGGCCATCGTACCCGGCTTTGGGTTTCTTGCTGATGAATTCACTGATCCTTATCTGAAAACATTTGAATTGGGCAAAGATAAAAAGACAGCCAAATTTTCTGAGAATATCGAAATACCCTTAAAACCTTTTCCTGGTGTAATGGGCGTGGCTCCGGATACCGAAGAAATGCTTTCAACCATTCCGCCAAGAGAAAATGGCGGAAATATGGATGACCCGAATATCACGGAAGGGTCGGTTGTTTACTTCCCTGTTTTAGTAGAAGGTGCGTTATTTTCGATTGGTGATACGCATGCTGCTCAGGGACATGGAGAGGTTTGTGGTACAGCCATTGAAGCTCCGATGAATATCATTTACGAGGTGGAGGTTATCAAGGGAGGGAGAACCATAAGTGAACCTCAGTATGAGACCGATGAATACTACGCTGTTACTGCTTTTGCTACTACTATTGATGAAGCAGCGAAAAAAGCCACCCGCTATATGATCGATTTCCTGGAAAAAGAGAAAGGTATGAATCGTCAGGATGCTTATGCACTTTGTTCTCTCGCCGGCGACCTTAAAATAGCTGAGGTGGTGGATGTGCCTCACATGTTGGTTTCCATGCATATGCCTAAAAGTATTTTTAAATAAAAAAATCTAAATCTTTTCAATTCACAGAATGTACACCAAAAAATCACCTCTTTTATTAGCCGTTCTATTTGTATTTGCTTTAGGTTGTACGGCTCAACAAAAACAAGCAAGCCTGAACACCGAACAACTGATCGAAGATCTCAGGGTGATCTCTTCTGATGAGATGGAAGGTAGAAGGGCAGGAACAGAAGGTAATCGTAAAGCCAGAGAATACCTGTTGCAACGATTTGAGGATGAAGGAGCAAAACCTTTTCAGGGTTCTTATGAGCATGAATTCACTTTTACCAACAGAAGTGGAGAAGAACAAACCGGAGTAAATGTGATCGGTCAAGTTCAAGGTAAATCCGATTCAGTGATAGTCATAACGGCTCATTACGATCATCTTGGTGTGCGTGATAGCCTGATTTATAATGGAGCCGATGACGATGCTTCAGGAACGGCAGCTTTACTTGCCTACATTGATTATTTCCATCAGGTTCAACCCAACCACACCTTGGTTTTTGCAGCTTTTGATGCCGAAGAGATGGGCTTACAGGGAGCCCGTGCTTTTGTAGAGGATTCAGTGTTTATGGAAAAGGTAGTGATGAATATCAACCTGGATATGATCAGTCAAAGTGATAAAAATGAATTGTATGCCAGCGGCACGTACCACCATCCTGAATTAAAAACAGTATTAGAGAGTATTGAAACAGGAGAGGTGAAGCTGCTTTTTGGTCACGACCGCCCCGATCAGGGGTATGACGATTGGACGAATGCTTCAGATCATGCTGCTTTCCATTCAAAAGGTAAGAGGTTTATTTATTTTGGAGTAGAAGACCATGAGCACTATCACCAGCATACGGATGAGTTTGAAACTATCCCTCAGGAATTCTACAAAAACTCAGTACGAACTATTTTAAATGCAATTTTAGCCTTTGATGAGCTCTGATAAACTACAGAGAATAAAAAAAGCCTCACCATTCGGCGAGGCTTAAATTCCTTATAAAAGCAATTTCTAAAACTTCCGCAGGTAACTGGTGCATTCGTTGCAATCTTTACCATCTTTGCGGGCGTCTTCTTCTTTTTCAAAACCTTGACTTGAAAAGGCTTCAATGTCTCCACTTTTAGAGACTCTTCTCCATCTCCATTCGCCTTTAACGTCTTGGTATAACTCGCATTTAGCCATAGGTAAGTATCTGATTTATTGGTAATTAACTATCTCTTAGTATAGCCAAAATGCTGCTTCTAAGCAATTCTGGACGGTTTAGGAGTGAAAAATTCAAAATGAAGAATTAAAAATTACTTGAAGTCAAAAGTAATTTTTAATCTTAAATTTTTCATTTTGAATTACCGGATTTCGTAGTCGTAACTGATTTCTGAGCCTTTCTCCAGTGCCTTAGAAACCGAACAATATTTGGTAATGGATAGGTCTAAGGCACGCTGTACCTTCTTGGGATCCAGTTCTCCTGACATAATAAAATGCAGGTGGATGGTTTTATACTCAGAGTAACCAGCATCCAGTTTTTGGCGATCCCCATCTACTTCTACTTTCAGATCGGTAAGTTTTTGCTTTTGCTTTTCAAGAATGGAAATGACATCGATGGCGCTGCACCCTCCAATTCCTGCGAGTAATAACTGCATGGGGCTTAGTCCACCTTCGAGGCCACCAATGTTATTTTTACCGTCAATTCGGATTTTGCCATTTGTATCATTCTCGGCTTCCATATGGAAGTCTTTACCCAACCAGGTTACATCAATTTGCATAAAGGATTAAATTTGTGAAATATATTTTGAGGGAAGGTAAAGAAATCACGGGATTTGAACCACGATTGGCTGGATTGAGGGGGGGCATGATTACTAAAAATCCGGGACATCGTAATAATCACGGTTCGAAAAAACGGAAATTTAGAATAAGCAAATATGTTAAATCATGATGAAGCAATCTAGTTAACCACCATCATTCTTCATCTCCAGCTTGCGCATGGGCATGGAATCAATTTCCTCAAACAGTTTTTTAGTTGAAAGGGACTCGTCTGATCTTAGTTTCTCCGTTCCATCTTTACCAATCAGAATGGTAGTGAAGTCGGACGGGGAGACATTAAACTGAGCTCTTAAATTTTGAGTTACAGCTTCAGGTAATATCTGCCCCTTGGCTGAGGCACTGCTTTGCTTTAATGCATAGAACACTTCAAGGTCTCTTTCCTTTACACCCGATTCTGCTTTCTGTAGCTCATTACTCTGGTTTTGGTAATCAGCGTTAAATGTATTGGGAGAAAAGACGATTAAAATTCTGTTTTCCCATTTATAGTCATTGAGATCAAAATTCTCAAAATCCTGAGCGTGTATATTGGTGATTCCCAAAGAGAATAAAATAAGCATTAAAAAATAGACAGAATGGTACATAGTGATTCCTTTTTTACAGGTTTAACACCACATACATATAAAAAGTTTACGTCTTAAAGTGAACGAATTAAGGAGCCTGTGCAGTTTAGTCACCAAATTATAAAAATGAATAAAACAGTTGACCGGGTGAGAAAGCTTTGCCTATATTTGAACCAATGAAAGAACTATTACTACATATCCATCATCTTTCTGGAGATGTCCATCATGCTCATCGCGGACATCATCATATTCATGTGCATTAATTGCACCTTTTCTGACCATTTTCTACCTATTTTTTCTAATTCTTATTACTTACTGATTTCATGAACAGAACAAAAGATTCTTCAACCTCTTTACGTATTGCAATTCAAAAAAGCGGTCGTTTGACTGATAAAACCATTGACTTATTGGAGGGCATTGGTATTGAGTTTGATAACTACAAACGGAACCTGATTGTTAAAACCCGCAATTTTGACGTGGAGCTTTTATTGCTTCGCGACGATGATATCCCAGAATATGTGCAGGATGGTGTGTGTGATCTGGGCTTTGTAGGAGCCAACGAAACCCGGGAAACCGGAGCAGATGTAACTCCGATAAGAGACCTTCAATATGGAAAGTGCCGGCTGTCTCTAGCAGCTCCTAAAGATGGAGATATTCAGACAGCCCAGGATTTTGAAGGGAAAAAAGTAGCAACAAGCTATCCTAATCTAACCCGCCAGTTTTTTGAAGAACGAGGCATTAATATTCAGATTGTTGAAATTTCGGGAGCGGTAGAAATTGCTCCCCAGCTTAAAGTCGCTGATGCCATCGTTGATCTGGTTTCCAGTGGTGGCACGCTGAAAGCAAACGGACTGGTAGAGCTGGATACGATTCTTCATTCACAAACACAGCTTATCCGAACTAATAAAGAACTTTCGCCAGGTAAGAAAGAGCTTATTGAGCGATTCTTGGTTCGTATGGATGGATATCAAAAAGCTGCTAAAAGCCGCTACATTATGATGAATGCATCTACAGCGGATGTTGAAAAGATTAAGGAGATTATTCCATCGATGAAAAGTCCGACGGTAATGCCGTTAGCGGAAAATGATATGGTTGCCATACATACAGTGATTCCCCTTGAAAAATTTTGGACGGTGATGGAAGAACTTAAAGAAGCCGGGGCATCAGATATTGTGATGCTGCCAATTGAAAGCATGATTTTATAAAGGCCACAAATCACAGATTCCAGGAACCAATTTGGTCATTGGAATTTGATTATTGAAATTTTATGAAGACTTATACGCATTCAGATTTATCAAAAGAAAGAATCCAATCGCTGACCAGGCGCCCAAAGATTGATTTCACCTCTATCTTTCAAACGGTTCAGCCCATTCTAGATGCAGTTGAAAAGGAAGGAGATCAAGCTCTCAAAAAATACACAAAGCAATTTGATGGTGTAAATTTGGATGACGTTTGCTTCAATCCAATGGAACAGCAAATCACCATTTCAAAAACGGTTAAAGATGCAATAGATACGGCATTTGATAATATTTTCAGGTTTCACAAAGCGCAGATTCCTTTTCCTGTTGAAGTGGAAACCATGCCGGGGGTTCGATGTATGAAAGTAGCACGGCCTATTGAAAGGGTTGGGTTTTATGTGCCCGGAGGAACAGCGGTTCTACCATCAACAGCCATGATGCTAACCATTCCGGCTATGATTGCCGGTTGTACAACCAAAGTTCTGGCCACGCCTCCGCGTAAAGATGGAAGCGTTGCTCCGGAAATCATTTACATAGCCCAAAAAGCCGGGGTTGATATCATACTAAAAGCAGGGGGGGCACAAGCTGTAGCGGCAATGGCAATGGGTACAAAATCAGTGCCCAAGGTCGATAAGATTTTTGGGCCGGGTAATCAGTATGTGACGGCTGCAAAAATGATCCTTCAAAATTCTGAGGCACAGATTAGTATTGATATGCCGGCCGGCCCTTCTGAGGTTTTGGTAATTGCAGATGGACAGGCAAATCCGGCTTATGTGGCAGCAGATTTACTTTCACAGGCTGAGCATGGTACAGACAGTCAGGTGGTATTAGTGGCTGTTTCAGGTTTTGATATAGATACATTGGAACAGGAGTTAGCCGCACAGCTGAATGAGCTTCCAAGAAAAGAAATAGCTGAAAAAGCTCTGGACAATAGTTTCATATTGGAAGTGGAAGGCTTGAAGGAAGCATTTGATTTTTCAAACCAATATGCTCCGGAACATTTAATTGTGAATATTGAAAATGCCGAAGATCAGGTTGATAAGGTTATCAATGCGGGTTCCGTATTTTTAGGACAACTGACTCCAGAGAGCGTGGGCGATTATGCATCCGGTACTAATCATACACTGCCTACCTATGGGTATGCCCGGATGTACAGTGGCGTGAACCTGGCTGCTTTCCAGAAATCAGTAACCATGCAGGCGCTCAGCGAAGAAGGATTACGAAATCTTGGACCAACAGTAGAAAAACTTGCAGAGCTTGAAAAGCTTCAGGCTCATAAAAATGCCGTGAGTATCAGGCTAAAAGATTTAGAATAATTAAAATGTCATTCTTCGCAGAAATGCCAGGGAAGACTACAAAAGAATATGAACAAACAAATAAACATAGACGGCTTAGTCCGCGATAACATCAGGAATCTCAAGCCTTATCGAAGCGCGAGAGATGATTTTGATAAAGGAATTTTATTGGATGCCAATGAGAATAGTTTTGGCGCGCCTTTTGAGGATAACTTCGAACTGAACCGTTATCCAATGCCTTATCAGGAAGAGCTGCGTGAACATATCGCTGCTTTTCGAAAGGTAAACAGGGAAAACGTCTTTGTTGGTGTTGGGAGTGACGAAGCCATTGACCTTCTGTTCCGGATTTTCTGTAATCCTGGCAAAGATCGGGTTATTATCAATCCTCCCACGTATGGGATGTACAAAGTCTCGGCCAACATCAATGATGTAGCTGTGGATGAAGTATTACTGACCGAGGGGTTTCAGCTTCAGCCAGAAAAGATTTTGGCAGCGGTTCAACCCAATACTAAAATTATATTTATTTGCTCTCCCAACAATCCAACGGCAAATAGCATGAATATATCTGATGTGGTTAAAGTGCTGGAAGGGTTTGAGGGAATGGTAGTTGTTGATGAAGCTTACATCGATTTTAGCCGTCAGGGGAGTCTTGCCAATAACCTGGCTGATTTTTCTAACCTCGTAGTGCTTCAAACATTGTCAAAATCGTTTGGGCTGGCCGGTATCCGTCTTGGAATAGCAATGGCCAATCCGGAAGTAATTTCATATATGATGAAAGTGAAGGCTCCATATAATGTCAATAAGCTAACATCGAGAACAGCAATTCAGGCGTTCTCAAATATGGAAAACATCATCAAGAATATTAATTCTATTTTAGAAGAAAGGCAGCGGGTGATTGACAAGCTGATTACTTATGACGCTGTGGAATATGTTTACCCAACAGATGCCAATTTTGTGCTTTTTAAAATTCAAAATGCCGTGGACATCTATAAAAAAATCGCAGAAGAAGGGGTTATTATTCGCTATAGGGGGAATGAACCGCATTGTGAAGATTGTTTGCGCCTAACGATTGGTACCCAATCAGAAAATGATCGGTTTTTTAAGGCCTTAGAAAAGATAGTTTAGAACACACAAACCTTATTTTCGGATTAATTCAGACACAGATAAAAATGACGCCATGCTAATATCTTTTTCAAAAAAAGCTCTCACCCACCATGAAGGAACATTTAGCTTCAGAGAAAACTCCATTACATCTCTGAAAAAAATAAGTGAAGCAGGTCATGATTTATTGATTGAACCGAATGCTATTTCGAAAGAGCAAGCACGGTTACTGGCACAAGAGCAAGTGCCTTTTAAGACTGAGAGGGAAGCGGATTTCAATGTAGATGCCGAAGACGGAAAGCTGAAACTGCTAAAAGATGAAGACCAGCTTCTTGTATCTGATACCTGGGAGCCGATTGTTAAATTTATTACTCAGGAAGCCCGTAAAGCATCTATCCAGCGAAAAACAAATGAAACGAACATCAGCATAGATATAAATCTGGATGGAATTGGGAAAGCAGATATCACAACCGGATTGAAGTTCTTTGATCATATGCTTGATCAGATTGCCCGACATGGCTTAATCGACTTAACACTGAAATGTAAGGGTGATCTGGAAGTGGATGAACATCACACCATAGAGGACGTGGCTATCGCATTGGGTGAAGTGATTACAAAAGCTTTGGGTAACAAGAAGGGGATTGAACGATATGGCTTTGTTCTGCCGATGGATGAAGCCCAGGCTACAGTGGCTTTAGACCTATCAGGCAGGCCTTATCTGGTGTTTGAAGGAGAGTTTAAGAGAGAGTATGTAGGAGATATGCCCACCGAAATGATTCAGCATTTTTTTTATAGCCTGGCAATGAACTTGAAGGCAACTATTCATGTTAGCTTTGCAGGTGAAAATGATCACCATAAAATAGAAGCCTGCTTTAAAGGTCTTGCCCGGGCTTTAAAGATGGCTATAGAGCAGAACGGGCGCATCAAAAATCTGATCCCGAGTTCGAAAGGGACGTTGTAGATATTTATGATAGGAATCATCAAGTATAAAGCTGGGAACACTGCTTCTGTTGCAAATGCCTTAAACAGACTGGGTGCGGAATTCTTCTTTGCGGAAACCCCTGAGGAACTTGAAAGGGCAAAAGCAGTGGTATTTCCGGGTGTTGGTCATGCGGGTTCAGCTATGAAATCTCTTGAAGAAAAAGGGGTTGATGAATGGCTTAAAAATACCAAAAAACCTGTTTTGGGTATTTGCGTGGGAATGCAGCTTTTGTTTGAGTCTTCTTCTGAAGGAGATACCGCAGGGCTTGGAATCATACCGGGCTCGCTTAAGAAATTCGATGAAACCCAGGCCAAAGTTCCTCATATGGGCTGGAACAAGCTTCACGACACCGAAAGGCATGCTATCCTTAAAAACCTGATTGACAAGCACTATTTGTATTTCGTGCATAGCTACTACGCCCCGGTTGGTGATTATACGCTGGCAACCTGTAATTATATAAACGACTTTTCTGCTATTGTTGCCAAGGATAATTTCATCGGGGTTCAGTTTCATCCTGAAAAATCCGGAAGTGTGGGCTCCATGATTCTGCAGAATTTCCTAGACCTGGTATACTCGCCTGAGAAAGTTCAGGTTTAGGCAACAGGTAAATCCTGTACAATTTCCTTTCCCTTCATCAGATCTTAATCTCCTGTATATAGTTTATTTTGTTCCTGCTTTTGATTAAATAGGAGGAAAATCAGGAGATTTATGATTCATAAATCATTATCACTCTTAGTATTGGCAGCATTCTGTTTTTGTGAATGCCTGCAGGCTCAGGATGCCACTCAGATTATTGAACGAGCTAACGAAAAAATGCAGGGTGAAAGCTCAAAAGCAGAGATGACCATGCAGATTGTTCGCCCGAATTGGGAACGCAGTGTTTCCTTCAAAAGCTGGAGCAAAGGGGAAGACTACAGCCTTATTTTAATAACTGCACCTGCAAGGGATGAAGGCACTGCTTTTCTGATGAGAGAAAATGAAATTTGGAACTGGTTGCCGGATGTAAACCGGACCATTAAGATGCCGCCTTCAATGATGAGCCAATCCTGGATGGGATCTGATTTTTCTAATAACGATTTGGTTCGTGAGTCTTCCATCGTTACCGACTACTCACATACATTGTTGCAGGATACTACCATCAATGGCTATGAATGCTATCGAATTGAAATGATCCCGAAGCCAACTGCTCCCATCGTTTGGGCAAAAGTTCATACTTACATTTCCAAAGAGCAGTATCTGCAGTTAAGATCTGAGTTTTATGATGAAGATGATTACCTGGTGCGAATTATGAGCGGTTCGGAGGTAAAAGAAATGGGAGGACGATTAATCCCAACGAAATTAGAGATGATACCAGTGGAAGAAGAGGGCAACAAAACAGTGGTTACTTATCAAAGCCTGGAATTTAATATTGATGTCTCAGAACGCTTTTTCAGTATCCAAAACATGAAACGAATACAGTAAACAGGCGTCAGTTCAACAGTGATCAGTATATAGTTTTCAATAAGTTTGAGTTGTTACTGCCCACTGTTTCCTTATAACTCTTAACTAATTATTGATTAATACGTGTTTTTTTAAGGATAGAAAATAAAATTTTAGCCAATTCATCTGCGTCATTATACATGCTGTCATATATCTTTCCATCAATAAAATGGGTGTCTTTAAGAAGGGAAAGCCAATATTTGGTTTCCAAACATTCTTTGTATGATATGGATAGTTTTGCGGAAAAATCAGCTTTGGAAATCCCGCCATTTGCTTCGGCAATATTTGCACCGATGCTGGTTCCGCTTTTTTAGAAGTTGTTTTGAAATGACGAATTCTTTTTTCTCAGAGCTTAGAAACTGGTATGCTTTTACTATTCTGACAGCAAATGTATATGCTTTTTCATATAGGTTGTTGTCCGTCATAAGACTATTACTTAGTTATACTTTATACTGCGTAAGAGCAATATCGAATAAAGTCCTTACAAATTTTTTTGCTGTTGAAGAAAGTAAAAAGGACCACTGTTCACTGATCATTGAAAACTGATATGCTACAAATAAGATTAGCCTGGAGAAATATCTGGCGGAACCGTCGCCGGACTTTCATTACGATCCTGTCCATTGTGGTGGCTGTACTGTTGTCCTCGGTTATGCGCGCTATGCAGGAAGGGCAATATGATGATATGATCGAGAATACGGTGGGTACCTTTACCGGCTATATTCAGATTCAACATACCGGCTACTGGGATGAAAAAACACTGGATAATACCTTGGTGGTTGCAGACTCACTGATAGGAAATCTTGAAAAAACAGAAACGGTCAAACACATCATTCCGAGACTACAGTCGTTTGCCCTGGCTGCCGGTGAAAACCAAAGCCGTCCGGCTATGGTGTTGGGGATTGATGTGCTGAAAGAGAAGTATCTGAGTAACCCCGGGAACCGACTTCAAACAGGTGAATATTTTGATTCAAATACTGAACAGGCCGTTTTGCTTGGCAAAGAGATGATGCTACGGCTGGATGTTCAGGTTGGAGATAGTTTGGTGCTGATTGGTCAGGGTTTCAGGGGGCAGAGTGCAACCGGCCTGTATGAAATCAAAGGATCGGTGGGTTTCCCAAGTTCTGAAATGAATAAAAATATGGTGATGATTCCTCTGGAAACTGCACAAAACTTTTTTGCTTCCTATAATCGACTTACTGCTCTAACACTGACACTTACTGATGCAGATGAGGTGGAAAAAACAGTTCAAAATTTAAAAGCTCAATTATCCGCCGAAGATTATAAGGTAATGGGCTGGCAGGAAATGATGCCCGAATTAATGCAAAGCATTGAAGCAGACCGTGGCAGTGGGTTTATTCTGATGTTTATCCTATACATCGTTGTTGGGTTTGGAATACTGGGTACCGTGTTGATGATGATCAGTGAGCGCACCTATGAATTTGGAGTCATGCTTTCGGTAGGCACGCCCCGATCCACCATTTTTCTCATTCTGGCTATAGAAATGTTTATTGTAACCCTGCTTGGCGCAACCACAGGAATTTTGATATCCATTCCTGTAGCATGGTATTTCAACATAAACCCTATTCAGCTTCCGGATAATATGACGGAAGTGATGGAAGGATATGGAATGGAGCCGGTGATTCAATTTGCAACAGACCCTGATATATTTTATTCACAGGCTATCATAGTGTTTATCATCACTCTCATTTTTTGTGTGATGCCGTTACTGAAAGCAAGTCGTTTGAATCCCGTACAAGCTTTGAGGACCTGATATGATATTTAACATCATCAAGCTTGGCTGGAAAAATGTGTGGCGAAATCCTACACGCAGTGGAGTAGTGATTGTGGCCGTTCTCCTTGGAACATGGGCGGGGGTATTTTCTGCAGGATTTTTCAATGGTATGGTACAGGACTCTTTGAATAATCAGATCGAATTATCGGTTGGGCATATTCAGGTTATGCATCCCCAATTTGATGATCTCTACAATCCAAAATACCAGGTCAAAAATGCAGAAGGTATTATCAAAACCCTTCAATCTGAGCCCTATGTCAAAGATATTTCAGCCAAAAGTGTAGTTACCGGATTGGCTCAAAGTACGCGGAACAGTTTTGGCGTGACGGTAAACGGGGTAGATCCGAAATCAGATACATTACTTGCTGTAAAAAAATATATGACTCAGGGTGATTTCTTTTCCACAGACCGAAGAAATCCAATTGTGATTGGTCAGAAACTGGCTGAACGTCTGGGTATTGAAATGAGATCGAGAATGGTGCTGAGCTTTCAGGACGTAGATGGAGAAATAACAGGTGGTGCATTCCGTGTTGCCGGAATTTTCGATTCCTTCAGCAATCAATATGATGAAAGTACCGTATTTGTACTCAGGGATGATCTAAATCAGCTAATAGGAAGCGAAGATGCTATTCATAATATCCGGATTGATACAGACAATTTATCCCGGGCTGATATTTATGCTCAGCGAATACGCCGGCAGTTTCCGGAAGTAGAAGTCAAGACATGGAGAGATATCTCTCCTGAGCTGCGCTATATTTTTGACATGATGGATGTGTCGCTTTATATGGTGATGATTATCATAACCATTGGGCTGATTTTCAGCATCATAAATACCATGCTGATGGCAGTATTAGAGCGAACCAGGGAGCTTGGAATGTTGCGTGCTATTGGAATGGATAAGGGTCGGACATTCAGCATGATTATGTTCGAAACTTTCTTCCTTACAATGGCAGGAACTCCGATCGGGCTACTCCTTAGCTGGCTCACCATTACCTATTTTGCGCACTCCGGAATTGATTTGAGTGCTTTTTCAGAAGGTTTAGGTGAGTATGGCTTTAGCACGATTATCTATCCGGAGCTCTCGTTTGCCTATTACATGAACATCACTCTTATGATTGCTATTGCAGCACTTCTTTCAGCCATTTATCCGGCAATCAGAACACTAAAATTAAACCCGGTTCAGGCTATCAGAAAATTCAACTAAGAAAACTATGCCAGTCATAACTACTCAAAACGTAACGAAAGTGTACAACCCGGATAAAGTACCGGTTCATGCATTGAATGGTGTAGATTTAACGATTGAGAAAGGAGAATTTACAGCCATCGTAGGACCTTCCGGTTCCGGTAAAACCACCTTGCTGAATATTATTGGTGGACTTGATGAACCGACCGAAGGTAAAGCATTTATTAAGGGTACAGATTTAACCACATTGTCTGACAGCGACTTGATTAAATTCAGGTTGAATCACATCGGATTTGTATTCCAGGCCTATAACCTGATTCCGGTTTTGACAGCCATCGAAAACGTGTCGTTTGTAATGCAAATGCAGGGCAGGCCTTCAGCGGAGTGTCGTGAGAAAAGTATAGCACTTTTGAAAGAAGTAGGACTGGAAGATAAGATTGATAAACGTCCTTCCGAGCTTTCGGGAGGGCAACAGCAGCGGGTGGCGGTAGCTAGAGCATTGGCTTCCAAACCTGATTTTGTACTTGCCGATGAACCGACGGCTAACCTGGATTCAGTTTCAACGGCCGAACTTTTGGATATGATGCTGGAACTGAACGAGCGGGAAGAGATGACCTTTGTCTTTTCAACCCACGATCAACGGGTAATTGACCGGGCACGCAGAGTGGTTACCTTAGTAGACGGTAAAATAGACTCTGATGAACAACGATGAGTTATTTGAATCAAAAAGGTGTGGTTTCAAAGAGTTCTCCACCTTGCGAAGGAGGAGACAGAGGAGGTCGAAGAGTAGCCAATAGTTTGGTTTGTTTGATACTAATTCTATTCATTCCAATAACCATTAAAGCCCAGCTGAGTGAAATTGTAGATATCAGCGGGTATGTGAAAGAGCTTGGACAGTTTTCGGCAAGTAATGATTTTTCAGAACTTCGCTACGATAATATCCTGCATCATCGTTTTGAAACCGAATGGTCGTTTTCAGATAACCTGGAGCTGAATGCAGATTTACGGACTCGATTGCTGAATGGATATACGGTTCAAAATGCTTCGGGGCTTGCACAGTTCTATGAAAATGATCCAAATCTTATGGATTTGTCGTGGGTGTGGATTGATTCAGATAATGCGCTCCTGCATTCCCAGATAGATCGGCTTCATCTCAGCTACTTTAATGGCCCACTTGAGTTATATGTTGGCCGACACCGGATAAACTGGGGTAAGACCACAGCGTGGAATCCGAATGATCTTTTCAATAATTATGCATTTTTGGATTTCGATTATGAGGAACGTCCGGGGGTGGATGCCGTTTCCGCTGTATACAACCTGGACTTCGCTTCCAGCATCGAAATGGGGGTTAAGCTGGCAGATTCCTTCGATGAAATGGTGATTGCCGGAATGTATCGGATCAACTATAACACGTACGATCTGCAGGTAATTGTTGGGCATTATGAAGATAAAGTTGCTTTAGGACTGGGATGGGCCGGATATCTTAAAGATGCCGGATTTAAGGGGGAAGCCACGTACTTTCATCCCGAAGAAAACTTCTTCAGCGAAACGGGAAGTTTAACAACTACCTTTGGTTTTGATTACATGTTTGATAACTCAATTTATGCCCAGGCTGAGTTTTTATATAACGGAGGATATCAAAACCGGAATGCTTCGCTGGCTACGTTAACTCAACCGCCCCGAGCGGATAATCTCTTCATATCGGAAACCGGCTATCTCTTAAATGGTTCCTATCCGGTAAATCCTCTGCTGAATGTAAATCTTGGAGTCATGGGGAGCTTCACCCAAAAAATGCTAATCCTTTTTCCTCAGGTGAGTTATTCCCTGGATGAAAACCTTGACCTGCTTCTGGTTTCCCAACTCCTGAAAGGAAAGGTTTTTTCCAATTCTGTGGAAACTCCCAATGTGTTTTTCTTCAGACTAAAATGGTCGTATTGATTAAGGTTGCTTGTCCTTAGTTAAAAGACCCTCACCTGTCCTCTCCATGCAAACAAAGAGAGGAACGCTTTAAGTAAAATAACGTGAGTTCGAATAAGAGTAGTCGTATCAATGCGTTCAGTAGTCATTCCGCGGCGTATGCCCGGAATCTTATTCCTTTTTAAGCATCAATATTTGGCATTATAACAATAACCAGATCCCTGCCTGCGCAGGGATGACTTTTGGGAAGGAAATTAAGCTATTGCTATCTGATGCTATCCCGAATCAAGGTTCATATAGTATATAGAACCGAAACTCGCTTCAAAAATTAGTCATAGCTAAAAATTTTATTATCTGAAGAAAATAATTATTGATATTGGAGCCTGACTTTTTCTATTTTTAGTCAAAGCTAAAAAATAAAATAGTCTTAAATAAGATATGAAAAAGGTAGCGCTGACTTTAGCCATACTTTTCTGTTATAGTTTTACCGCTCTTGCCCAGAATAGTACCGGAACCATTGCCGGAAAGGTAACTTCTGAAGGAGAGCCTATTGCAGGAGCAAATGTTGGAATCCTTGAATTACAAAAGGGCAGCCCGACAGATATACATGGAGAATATGAAATTAAGAATGTTCCGGCGGGGAAATACGAGCTACAAATATCAGCCGTTGGTTTTGATAAAATAGTGCGACAGGTAACCGTTGAGTCCGGCCAGACTAGAACCATTGATATCAAGATGAAAGCATCGCTTCTGGAGCTGGACCAAATGGTGGTTACGGGGACCATGCGTAAGACGTATGTAAAAGAATCGCCGGTCAAAGTAAATGTGGTAAAGGCTGAACAGCTGCAGCAGGGAAAAACCAGTTCCAATATCATGGATCTGATCAGTAGTGTAAACGGACTTTCGACCCAATTGAATTGCGGAGTTTGTGGAACCAACGCTATCCGGATTAATGGAGTGGAGGGGCCAAACACAGCCGTATTGATCGACGGAATGCCGATTATGGGAGCGCTGGCTTCGGTATATGGGTTGAATGGCATCAGCCCGTCCATCATCGATCAGGTAGAAGTGATCAAGGGTCCTCAATCTACTTTATATGGAACACAGGCTTTGGGGGGAGTGGTCAATATCATCACCAAAAACCCGGCGCTAACACCAACACTTTCTGCGGATGTATACGCCAAGAGTACCGAAGAGGGAAATATCAATGTAGCCTACTCACCAAAATTTGACCGGTTTGAAGGTTTTATAAGCGGAAACATTCTGCGTCTCGAAAATTATTTTGATGAGAACGGAGATAACTTTAACGACCTGGTTAAGCAGTCACGGATTTCATTGTTTGGAAAAGGAACTTTCCTGGGAAAGAATATGGAACAACGACTCAACTTCGCTACCAAGTTCTACACCGAAAACCGTACGGGCGGACTGGAGCAATTCTCTGATAACCTTCGTGGCTCTGACCAAATTTATGGGGAATCCATTTATACCAATCGCTTTGAGTTGATGACCGAATACCGCCCGGCCGGATTGAATGAACAACTCAGGATCAGCGGTGCCGTCACCTATCACAATCAGGACAGTTATTACGGAACCGATTGGTACGATGCGCAGCAGGGAATTGTGTTTGGTCAGGCCACCTGGGATCAGCCTATCGGCGATAACTTTCAGCTATTGGCCGGCACCACCCTTCGGTACGAAACCTACAATGACAATACCCCGGCTACTTCAGAGGGAACCGACCGGAGATGGATACCGGGTATCTTTTCACAGGGAGAATTGAAAGCCGGAGATTTTACTTTTTTAGGCGGACTTCGGGTTGACCATCATTCTGAACACGGCTACGTTACGGCTCCGAGACTATCAACCAAGTTCAGCCCAACAGATATGACCACATTCAGAATCAGTGCTGGAACCGGATTTCGGGTAGTAAATGTATTTACCGAAGACCATGCTGCGCTGACGGGTTCACGGGAAGTAGTTTTTAATGAAGATCTGGAGCCTGAAGAATCCAAAAGTATTACCGCCAGTCTGGAACAGATTATTCCTTTTGGTACGAATCCGATGACGGTAAGTCTGGATGGGTTTTACACCCACTTCTCCAATAAAATTATTCCGGATTATGATCAGGACCCCAACCTGATTGTGTATGAAAACCTGGATGGATTTTCAGTTACTCGAGGGTTTTCGGTCGGACTGGAACAGAACTTTACGTCACTTCCCATAACCTATAATGCCAGCGTGACGATCATGGATGTGTACACCGAAGAGAACGGTCAGCAACAGGCACTGGCTTATGCCCCAGAATATACCGGCGTGTTTGGGGCTACATATGATATCCACTCGCTGGATCTTTCGCTGGGATACAATGGGAACTTAATGGGGCCGAAACGCATGCCTGATAACTATGCAGAAGAGTTTGGTCGCTCTCCCAAATCGCCGGCGTATTCCACTCATGATCTCAAGATTACCAAAGAATTTACCAACGTGAACAGTGAAAATGGGGTTGGGTTTGAGGCTTATCTGTCTGCAGAAAATATTTTCAATTACACACAGGGAAGTCCGCTGGTGGATGCCGGCAATCCCTTCGGCCCAAACTTCGATACCATCTACACATGGGGACCTATTATCGGCCGCACGTTTTCCATAGGTGCACGTTTAAACCTGAGATAAATGAACAAGCTCAAAAACATATCATTTTTGGCAATTACACTTGTCCTGCTGGTGACCTTTACGGGGAGTGATGCTTTTGCCCAGGAAAAAGATCTGAACTGGACATCTTTTGAAGAAGCCGTGGAGCTGGCTAAAGAACAGGGTAAACCAATTTTGGTGGATGTGTGGGCACCGTGGTGTGGCTGGTGTAAGAAAATGCAGAAGGATGTCTACCCCAAGCTTGCGGTTACCCTGAATGAAAACTTCATACTCACCCGTTTGAACCGGGATGACAACGAGAGTCGTAAACAATATCAGCAGTTTTCCATCACTCCTTTAAGACTAGCTCAAAAGTTCAATGTGCAGAACGTACCGGCTGTGGTTCTACTCTCTCCGGAAGGGGAATACCTGTTTCATGTCTCGGGATTTATGGAAGCCGACAAGCTGGAAGAGGTTTTAGGATATGTGGTTGAGGGCCAAACGGAAAATCTGCTAAGATAGGATTCTTCCCTCATTCTTTACGCCGAGCGTCAGAGCGTGATCAAGCTGGTTTTTCTTCACGGGCCAGCATATCCATGAATTTTGTAAATCGCCTCTGCCTGGTTTCGGGCCTCTTCGCTGATGTCAATCCGTAGGCGATATGATAGCGACTCGCCTTGTTGAGCGTTTCAAAGAACTGTTTTGCTTTTGGCTTGCTATGGAGTGCTTCCAGGAAATCTGCCGGCACTTCCAGTTCACTTGCCACATATGCCTTCTCCCATCGGCCATCCGATTGGGCTGCACGAACATGCTCGAGGCCAGACTCCATCATCCGGCCCTCTTTGATCAAGCGCTCGGCATGCTCCCTGTTTCTTTTTGACCAATTGCTTCCGGCTCTCCTGGGAGTGATCCGTTGGAGATAAGCCTGGTCATCCAATGACTTCCTGATGCCGTCGATCCAGCCCCAGCAAAGCACCTCAATCACCACATCATTCCAGGTCACGCTCGGAATTTCGGTCTTCTTCTTGAATATTTTCACCCACAGTTCATCCTCAGTGGCGTGATTCAGTTTTAGCCATCGGCCGAGATCTTTTGGCGATGCAAAAGGCAAGATTTTTGTTGGATCAGGTTCAGGCATGAAACTGGACTCTTTTCGATATAGCGGCCTGATGTTTAAAAGGCGCAGTTTCTCTGTTTTTGTTGAAGTAACTGAATAGTTTTATTGCACACAAGCTTGTGAGAAGATTTAAGGAAGCAGAGCATCGTAACGAGCATAAAGGTTAATTTTCTTTGAGATAAGAAGTATGGCTGGATGTTTCCAGATATACGACCACATCAAAATGTTTTTTAATATCAATTTCATAGAATTGTGTTACTTCTTGGGGTCTGGAGCCAATTGAACGAAACCCTGCTCTTTGGTTCAGGAGCGGAATGTTCTTTACTTGTCTTAAGTCTAGCAAAAAGTTTTCATGTTTACTTTTTGAAAAGAAATACTCATAAGTACCTATATATGGGGGGTGTACTTCGTAGAATGATTTTGGACCATAGGCGGAATAAGTTCCCGTTTTGTAGGTAAAACCGAAACTAACATAATCTTTACCATACCAGCGGTTGAGGAAAGCTCCTGTCTTTCCACCGGTCTTGGTAATATGTGTGTTATCTGCCGATATAATCATTCTGCTTGTTTCAGGGGTGTTTTCCACGATCCACCGGATATTTTCAGCCATATATTCATCCCGGCTTTTTGCTTGTTCTAACTGGAAATGAAAAGCCAGACTTTGCATAAATATATTCATGTAATGGTTTATGGTTTCCACACGATCAAGAGAAACACCATCAAAACTTTTCTGCGATAAATAGCGCAGCATTGCTTCTGATTTTTCAACAAGTGAATCTTTAATCTGTCTCATTTCCAGTGATTTCTCATAAAGGTCACTTATCACTTCCAACTCAGCTAATGCCACAGAGTCATGAGAAGCAGCGAACTCTTTGACGGCCCCCAATGCCGACCACCCGTTTTGCATGTCATAGCCTCTAAACTCAACGCTATTATTATGCTGTTCATTATAATGCTTCATCCATTCAACGATATCTATCATCTCCTGAGTTTGCCAGCTTGGATAGGTCAGTTTAGTTAAAACTTGATCGATATCACCCCGCCCATTTTGCACATAATCATTTATGTATTCGGCCTCAATGGCAGGCATTTCTAAGGCGAACACAGAGAATCCTTCTTTTTCCACGAGATACTGGAGCATTCTAAGCTTCAATTTATAAATGGAAGACGAGCCGTGGGAGTTTTCTCCCAATGCAACCAACCGGGCACCTTCTACTATTTCAGAAAGCCCCACTAATTCACTTCTTTTTTGTTGTTCTTGATTATTCATTGCAAAAGGAATGGCTCTCTCATTGAGAAGGGCTATCTCATCTTCGGTAGGTTCCCTGAAATCGGGGCTATCCTCTCCAAAAACTTTCCCACCGATCTTAATCTGCACTGAATCAAACCAAAAGCTTCCACTTCCACTCGCTACTAAAGCTATTAGAACATTATCTGTTTTATAACCCTCTTTCAATGATGTCTTAAGAGAAGCAACTTGCCAGTTATTCGGAATTACCTCCTGATTCGCTGAAGCAAGTACATTTCCTTCTGCCGGATCGAAAATAATCAGCTGCAATTGAAGCGAATCTGCTTGTTGAGCTTTTATAGATCCCCGGATAGAAAATGTTTTACCCGAAATCAGTTCACCCGGAATAGTCAAAATTGTATAGGTCTCAGCATTTGTCAAAGACATAAAGAGACTTTTATTTCCAGACTTGCTAACCGCACTGTCCAGGTAAGCCGTAAACTTTTCTCCTTCGCCTTCAATCGCCCATTTTCGCGGTTGTGATTTATAGACTCCATATTCAAAATCAGTATTCCAGAAATATTGAGCTTGTACTGATTCCAGTCCACCCCAAAACAGGATCAAAAAGAGAAATGCGGGTTTGCAGAGTTTCTGAGATCGTTTATTCATATCTACTAATCAAAAAATTCAAATTCGCCCCCAATGTAACAGTGCTTTTTTGACAAAAATAGAATGATTTTAGCCCGGTAGATATTATAAATCCTGATATTGTTTGGGTAAAAAGCCGATCTGATTTTTAAATGTTCTGGTAAAATGGCTCTGATCTGCAAAACCACAGGCATAGGCTACCTGAGTAAGTGAGTGATTCGACTCTTTGATCATCTTTAAAGACCGCTCAATTTTGATTTTCCTCATATATTCACCAAATGTTGTTGAAAAGTATTTTCGAAAATTTCCGGAAATGGTAACCGGGTGAACCCCAACTTCATTCGATAGCTTCTGGAGAGATAGTTGCTGGTTCCAATTGTCGTTGAGGATTTCTCTCAGCACAGGTACCCAGTCAGGGCAAGCATTACTATTATTTAAAAAAGAGGCATGATTAACCATTTCAAGGAAAAGCATTTTGACTGCCTCCTGAGTAAAAGAATCTTTGAAGAGAACTTCTTTTAGAATATTTAAGAAAATGAATTTACTAAAAGGATGATTTTCAATGGCTGCATTGATCTGATATTCCTGAAGTTCGTATTTCTGCAGAAACGCATTATCTATTTCAATACTTAAATGTTTTGAAGGAAATACCTGATAGATATTTTGGTGAGGCTCGTAGGCATGATAATAGTTAATACTACCGCAAACTCTTTCTATCTGTTTACTTTTTCTGTTTTCAATATTCCCGCCTTTCAATACAAAACTAATCAGTGGATTCTTATGTGCATGCCATTGCCCCGTTTCAGTCGGTTCAGGATATTCCGTTATACCAATTACAAAATCCTTGAGAAGATAAGTTGTAGAGTCAGGAGCAAGGGATTGCCCTTTACCTAAAATATACTTGCCGGAATCTATCACAGATATTTGCCAGAGAATTATTAATGAGGTTTTGCCTTACGAACTTTACCTGGATTAGTTAAGGTAACTCAAAGCCCAATAACTCCCCCGCGTTTAACGAGCGCAGGTGTTCGGTTTTAATTGAAGTAACTGAATAGTTTTATATCACACAAGCTTGTGAGAAGATTTTAGGAAGCAGAGCACCGTAATGAGCACAAAAACTTGGTGAACCTTAGTGTCCTTGTGTCCTGGTGGCGAGAAAAGAGGAGGCCACAAAGGGGATGGAGGCAAAAAAAAACTTAGTGAATCTTAGTGCCCTTGTGTCTTGGTGGCGAGAGAGAAGAAGGCCACGAAGGCACGAAGTCACAAAGCATCACAAAGAGTAATGGGGTTCTTAAAAACTTTTTGCGGCTTTGGCATGATACTAAAATGTTATTCATCCCTCGTTCTGCCTCAGAATGCGATAGTTTTAATGTATAGAAGTTGGTGTGTAGACTTAAGGAAGCAGAGCTTCCGGGGGGGGGGGGCGTTCCGCAGGTGACCTACGGAACGAGGTAAAGATAATAGCTTTGTGTAATTTTGCAAGAGGGGGAGACACTGCCATCTTTGACATGGATCTGACCAAAACAGCCCGTCATCGCGAGGAACTCACTTGTTTTAGTAGGTTTTGTTTTCTTACGACGAAGCGATCTCCATAACTAAGCTCAAATATTTATTCGGGAGATTGCCACTGTATTTGCACCCTTCGGTCGCATCCCGACTTTCGGGACTCGCAATGACGTGCTATAAATTGAACAGATGTTTACTTAATCAGCGTCATCTTTTTGGTGAGTACCTGGTTCCCGGCTTTTAGCTGGTAGATGTACATTCCGGAGGGAAGGGCACCACCTGACGAAGTAAGTGCATTCCAGCTAACGGTTTTTTGTCCGGCAGGTTGACGTTCATTTACCAGGGTTGCTATTTCGGCTCCCAGCATATTGTACACTTTCAGGGAAACCTGAGAAGCTTCGTTCAGCGTGTAGGAGAGGGTGGTGCTTGGATTGAATGGGTTCGGGTAGTTCTGTGCTAAAGTAATTCCTTTAGGTAAATCATCTCCAGGTTCCTGGGAGGTACTTATCTTGGATAATTCCGATTCTATAGCCGCAACCACCTGATCGGTATCAGTGTCCACAAAACCGGTTCCCTTGTAAGCCACGGTACCATCTGCCGAAATGACGACCGAGCGGTCATAAGCAGAGGCATTTCCATAATAATCGATCAGGCTTTGCCGGGCATTTAACAATAACGTATAGGTAATTCCTGTTTCTGACCTGAAATTCTGATTTGCACTTGTAGGATCATTCCAGGTATCAAGTCCAAGTGCCACGAAGTTGGTGTTTTCCATGAAGGGCTGGTAAATGTCTTCTTCAGTAATTGGACCATTATCAAGGCAATGCGGACAGCCGGCTCCATAAAAGAAGATGTAAACGACTTTGCCATCAAAATCTGAAAGGGAGACTTCCTCATTCTCCAGCGAGGTGTAGGTGAAGCCCGGAGCTTCATCCCCGGTATTTACCTGTGCCATGACCGAAGTTGAAAAAAGAACGGCGAATAAAAACAGTAATAGGTTTTTCATAGTATTTCCTCTTTAGAACCGGGTGGTAAATCGTACTTCTACTCCTTCAAAATCCAGGATCTCGTAGCAGATTCCGGATGTGCAGGCAGGTCCTCCGCGTCGCTTGCCTGCGAATACATCCAACGTGTGAGTTTGGTTGATCTTATATCGGACATTTCCACCCAGCCAGGTCTGGACTTTGTCTTCAACGTCAAACGTGCGGGGGTCGTCGGTCAATAGCAGATCATCGGTAGCTTCAAAGACCAGGCTTACGGTCAGGTCAGGTACCGTGGAATAGGCGATGGAGGCGTAATAATTTTCGACATTCTGTGAAAAAGCCGTTTTGTAATAGGTCTGAAACTGAAGATCCAAAGCCAGATTCCATTCATAATTGAAGCTTTTATCCGTAATCAATCCGACCGAAATACGATTCTCTTCTCCCTTTTGCTCATCAATGGCATAATCCAGAAAGGTTTTAAAAGACAGGAAATCGGATGCCTGGTAATATCCTTCCAGAAAATATTCCCGGTACTCATTGGTTCGGAAAATCTCATTTTTGGCCGTGGTGAGGTTGGCCGTAATGGAATGACCGTCTTCAAAGTTATAAAAGGCCTCAAACTGAAAGCCGGACTCGTTAGCCGTACTCAGCACATGCGTGCTTCGGTTCAGCACCGGGTAGGTGTGCTCTTTGATGAGGGAAGGCGGATCGTTAAAACCTGAACCCAGTCTAAACTGGTTGTAGTTTTTGTATTCAAAACTAAGCCCGAATGATTCATAGAAATAATTAAGTCCGGAATACAGGGCATATGAATCTTCTTCCTCAAATTGGAAAAGAGCGATGTCGGTATCGAAAGCATATTCTCCGTAAATCTGCACGTTGAAAGGGAGATTGTAATTGTACATCAGTGAAGCCAGTTCCCGGTATTCATCCTGGCCGTCAGAACGGCTTCGCATAAAAGCACCGCCGATGCTGAGATCCTGGGTGAGATAAAAGCTGGATTCTATAGCCTCAACTAAATCAGGACGTCGGGCGCTGTCCGGTTTAAAATTGGGAGGAAGTGGATTGAATAAGGGGCGGGCATGGATAACAGAAGCTTCAATCCAGTCATTTTTGTAGCTGATATCCACTCCTTCCTGATCGCGATTAAAAGCGTAACGGGTGCGGTAAAAAGAATCTTCATAAACAGAGCCCGGAATATCATAGCTGCGAAGCAGTAATCCACGCCCAATGGTTTTATAGAAATTTCCTACCCTGACTTTGAAATGGTCATCTTCATATTGAA
This sequence comes from Gracilimonas sp., assembly GCF_040218225.1. Lineage (NCBI taxonomy): Bacteria > Pseudomonadati > Balneolota > Balneolia > Balneolales > Balneolaceae > Gracilimonas > Gracilimonas sp. The sequence continues at coordinate 507,232 of NZ_JAVJQO010000006.1, read as the reverse complement.
GGCGTTTTTGTGTGAGCGCAAAATAATTACGGTCGTTAAAAGGGGTGAGAAAATGTTCAAACCGCCCGTAGACACTAATTTTTTCCTGATCATAAAACAGATTCAGCTGATCATAGGAAGTGGCAAGGTCGGTATTCTCTTCATAGGGAAGATTCCCGTACTGAAACTCAAAGGTATTGGTCCCATAAAGCTGAGCCAGAACAGGAGCAGAACCCAGAAATAGCGTCCCAAGTGATATGATCAGACACTTTTTAATCACTCTTGAAGGAGTTTATGGATTTCAGCCTCAATCATTTTCTCTTCACCGGGCGTATATCCTTCATGAAAGTAGACGACTTCGTCATCACTGTTTACGATGAGAAGGGTGGGAACGGCCTGCACGCGGAGCCGGGACATCACGTTGTTATCCGTATCCAGCAATACCGGATAATCCACACCAAGGGATTTGGCAAAAGGCTTGACTTTAGACAGGTTTCGGGGGCCATCCACACTAATGCCAATAAACTGAACACCTTGTGATTCCAGCCTTTCATTCATCTCTACAAACTTGGGTATAGACTTGATGCAGGGTTTACACCAGGTGGCCCAAAAATCGATGACGGTAAGCTTTTCTCCCTTTAAGTCTTCATAGGAAACCGTACGGTTGTCCAGATTCTTCAGCTTGAAATTATGGACTTTCGGTCCGCTGATCACAGAGGCCGTAACAAACAGTAAAAGCGATAAGAGAAGTTTCATGGCTGACGTTTAAAGGGATAGACAACCATGAAACGGAAAATCTTACTTAATTGCTGTAAGGCCTAAGTAAACTGTCTTGGATATTAAAGTAACTAAAGTCATTCCCGTGCAGACGGGAATCTAAATATTGCCATAGAAGAAGCTTTCATACCTGTCAAACAATTAGATTTCGGGCATGCGCCGCGAAATGACTACTTACGCACAAAACTGAGATTAGAAAACGGAGTGTTAATTCATCACCTAGTTCAAGCGTCCGCTTGGACGGTGTAGCTTTAGAAAAAAACAGGAATTCGAAACCAATTTATTGTTCATTTTGCATTGAACTTCTTAATGCATTTTCTCTAAGGTCAGCTCTTGACCTCTTTTGTTTTTACTGAAATAAGTTCAGCACAGGCTTCCTTAACAAGAAGAAAGACGTGTCTATACGTTCAAAGCTTAGATTATAAAACGGAGTATTAATTCAATATGAATAACTCTCCTCCTTGAGAAGGAGGAGATACAAAGGAGGTCAAAGTTTTAAAGGATTATATATTTTCGGATAATCTAATCTTCTGACTCTTCCCTTGATGGCGGCCGTCGGTTATCATTTGAAATGGTATCAATCAGCTTGTTGTAAGGATCGATGCCGGCTGAAGTAGGTTCTTCATTCACTGTGATTGTTAAATCGTTGAGGATTTCAGTAAACTTATGTTTTTTGAAATACAGCACGGTTTCCTGTCCAAGAGAGTCGGTTCCGAAAACCCCCACATCTACCCAATCCTGTAGCGGAAGTGATTTAACCGGAAGCCGGCGATCTTCGATTTCAATAGCCAAACTATCACCTGCTTCATTTTTATAAATGCGTTTCCCGGTGTCGCCCGTACGATATTTGGAAACCTGAAGGGTCAGATTCACTTCATACGTGCTGCTGTCCACTTCCGTGTAAGTGGCATCTTCCACTCTGTTATCATATAGCGTAATGGTTTCAAACATATCCTTGATGAGATACTGCAGGGAATCAGGAGTGGCCTCTTTCAGGTGCTCAAGCAACTCTAAAGAAGTGGTGTAGGGTGGCTCCTGAAATGCTACTTCGTCGATGTAGTCGCTAAGAGCAGCATTCAGCTTGTCATCGCCGATATAATCGCTGAGTGCATAGAATACCAGTGAGCCTTTGTTGTAGTGAATGTATTGCTGGTTTTCATTATAAATGAGCGGTAGCTCTTTTTGAGATTCTAACGTCCGGCCTGTCAGGTAACTATCCAAAGCGTCTTTCAGGAAAATGCGCATCTGATTCTCTCCGTGTTCCTTTTCCAGCACTTTAAGCGAGCTGTATTCAGAAAGGCTTTCGGAAAGCATGGTGGCACCCTGCACATTAGCGCCAATCACCTGATGTGCCCACCACTGGTGAGCAACCTCATGCGCGGTTATACTGAATGGATAGTTGACGCCTTCTTCATTGGTCGTATCCACTTCTGCGATAAATCCAATGGCTTCTGAGTAGGGAATGGTGTTGGCAAATGACTGAGCGAAACTACCTCCGGTTCGTGGAAACTCGATAATACGCACTTGCTGGTGCTGATAAGGGCTATATTCGGAAGTGTAATAATCCAGAGACTTTTTCATGCCGTTCATCATGTAGTCCAGGTTATAATCGTGCCCTTTGTGATAGTAGATTTCCAGGGCAACATCATTCCAGGTGTCTTTTACGACTTCAAATTCAGCAGAAATAAAAGAGTAAAAATTAACCATGGTGCTGTCCATTTTGTAATGGAAATAGCGACGTCCATTTTCCTCCCATTCGTTCTGAAGATAACCGGGTGCAATGGCAATCTGTTCAGGTGAAGTACTGATCGTGGTTTCGAACTCAATCCAATCAGCATCGCCAGAGATGTAGTTATTCATCCGTGCAGCACTGTCGGTGGGCGGTGCCATGCGGTCTTTAGGGGGAAGGTTATAGCGTTCGCGGGCATCCGTTCCGGACAGCTCCATCGATTCCTGATATCCCAGTCTTGGAAAAATTGAATTGTTGACGAACGTACCATTCTTTCGGACGGGAGAATTACTTCTCAGGATTTCATTGGGTTTGTTTGAAATGGCGAAAGAAAAAAGCAGGGTATCGCCCGGCATCAGCGCGTCCTCCAGCTGATAGATGTCATAATTCATGGAATCATCTTCCATAACCAATTCGTAAGGCTGGTTAAAACTAAATGAGCTGATGAAATTGTTATGATCGATGTGGATAGAATCAATCGGGACATTCGTTTTATTCTTTAAAACATAGGTTCCGGCTGCCTTGAAGTCCCGGGTTTCCGGAAACAGATCAAGGTTTATAGTAGAAGAAGTAATGCGGGGCTGGGGAATGCCTTTATACTTCCCATAGTTTTTCTCCCACTGTGCCGCTTGCTGTTCTCTTTCTTTGGATGAAAGCCGCTCGTACTTGATGTTATCGACGTAGTAAATCCAGCTTCCAATCGACACGAACCCAACCAATGAAAGAGTGAATACGGCCTTAAGTACCGGAGTAAATTCCCGGCTGGCATTTTGCAATCGCTCTTTAATGCTTCCGGGCAATCCACGGCGAAAAAGAATGATGGAAAGCACATAAAATGCGATGCCTAAAAGCAGCCAGTAACTCTTATAAACGTAATACTCGGCGAGGGAAGAACCATATCCATTCATGTCCGAATATTGGGTTCCGGGACCCTGATTGTACTTAAAGATATCCTGTTCAATGCCAATAGAACCGAGGAAGGAAATCCCGATAGAAATCAACAACAGCAGGATAAATCCAACATAGTAGTTCTTGAAAAAGGAGTGGAAAAGGATGGCGAGCAATCCCCAAATCAAAACATGAACGAGGGATATGGCATATAAATCAAATAGGTAAAGTCCGATTTCAAAGTTGTAATACCCATTGAAAAGCTGAACACCAATTCCGGCAATCATAATGATAGAAAGCAGTATGACCTGCATTTTGACCAAAGCAATGAACTTGGACAGCAGAATGGTCCAGTTAGGTGTTGGTGTTACATGTACCAGTTGGTCCATATCGGAAATTCGGCTTCGGTGAATCAGCATTCCTGCATACAAAAAGGTCAAAATGTTGATGAACAGGTTGAAGAAGGTGCCGGGAAGCTGAAGCATCTGCCAGGTAACCGGCAGGGTATCGGTTCCAAAAATCTCAGCCCCAAGCAAAATCACGCTTAAGGATATAAGTAACCCCACCAGGGATATGATTATAAAAGCCCAGCCTTTAACAATGTATTTAAGGTCAATGTCAGAAAGGTTCCAGGCCAGCTTAAGGTTTTGGGCCCAGGAAAAATCAAAGTTTACTTTTGGAAGAGATACGGTTAGGATACTTCCGAAATTTTTCTTGGTAACACGTTCGCTCTTTTTGCTTCCGAATAAGCTGAACGAAAATGCTTCCTGGCTAAAACTGAAGGCTCTGTAAACCAGCGCGAAAATAGCAACTCCCAGTCCGGACCAGAGCAAGCGATTATATAAAATTACTTCGCCCCAGGGCAGTGGGTTTTGGTTCCGCTCGTAAATAGTCCAGTATTCGGTATAGTATGCATTTGCCTGAAATCCGTATGGATCCAATAATGCGGCCAGCATTTTGTTGTCAAGGTCTTGTGTGAGGTTACTGGCAAAAATCTGGATAAGGAAGAGAGCCAGAATGGTAATAAACCCAACGTTAATATTTCGGGTGAAGGTTACCACCGCAAAAACAATGGCCCCAAAGAAAATCAGGTTGGGAATAATGTAATAGATAAAAGGCTGTGTATAATTAATCAGCTTGAACGGCCCCAGGAGGTCAGGATTTGTCCCCGGGAAAATACTTCCAAGGAATACCCCCAAAGCAGCGGCAACCACAACCAGTGTAGCAATGCAAATTCCGGCTAAAAATTTGGCCAGCAGATATTCCCATTTTGTAAAGGGGTAGGAATACATCACCGAATGCATTTCGTGTTTATAGTCCTTGTAGATCGTTCCGCCAATGATGGCTGGAAGCAGGAAGTACACGATAATGGCCATCTCGTTCAGCAATCCATTGATAGCAGACGCTGAGTTTACGATGGTAATAGAATTAATACTGACGGTGATGCTTTCAAACAATCCCGAGGCTGTGGCCATGGTAAATAATGACAACAGAAACAGGATGCCGGAATACACATAAAAAGAAGGCTTGCGCAGCCAGTACCGCAGTTCAAAAGAGAAAATGGTATAGAACATGATAGGAGGTATTTTGGCTTATGCGGCTACGACTTCTTTTTCTTCCCTGAGCGTGACGAAATAAACGTCTTCCAATTCAGGACTTTTAGCTTCGAAACTTTCATCAGGTTTTTGGGATCCATGAACACGAATATTCAGGGTGTTATCCTGATTGAAGCTGGACGAAATTACATTAAACTTAGCTTCGTGCTCTTCCAGGGCATCGCGTTCAATATTCTTAGTCCACATTTGACCTTCCAGAGCAGCGACAGCTTGTTTAGGCGTGTGGTGACTCAGAATCTTACCGCCGTTCATGATCGACATATCGGTGCAGAGCTCTTTTACATCATCCACAATGTGTGTGGAGAAAATCACAATGTGATTGGTTCCGATCTCACGCAGTACATTCAGGAACCGGTGGCGCTCGGAAGGATCGAGTCCGGCTGTTGGCTCATCTACAATAATGAGTTTTGGGTCGTTAAGCAGCAGTTGAGCAATGCCGAACCGTTGCTTCATACCCCCGGAGTAACCGGCTACGCTTTTACGTCTTACCTCAAGCAGGTTGGTAACTTCAAGTGCGGTATTTACCATTTGGGTACGCTGGTTTTTATCAGCAATACCTTTGAGCCGGGCAAAATAATGAAGCAGGTCTTCGGCCGACATCTTTGGATACACCCCAAATGATTGTGGTAAATATCCCAGCACTTTTCGCAGGCTGTTTTTGTCGTTCAGGATATCAATATCGTCCAGGAATGCAGAACCGGTATCAGGGGCCTGCAAAGTGGCGATGGTTCGCATCAGCGTTGATTTCCCGGCGCCATTAGGACCAAGAAGTCCGAACATCCCTGATTCAATTTCTATAGACACATCGTCGAGTGCCTTAACCCCGTTTTTATATGTTTTCGAAATATTGGAAAGTGATAGCTTCATATGTTGCTTAGTTGAATAAAAGTAATAGGTGGGAGTATAAGTAAATCAGTAAGGATTCACCGAATAAAAATTTTTTTAAAGCCAGGAGGCTTGTTCTTTGGGTGATATAAGGACTATAAATTTTTCAAATCGAAACTCGATGAGTTTATTTTCTACCCCGTTCTGGATTATTCTTTGATAAGTTTTCTGTACCTCTTCAAGTGAACGCTCACTTTTTTCAATATTATCCAGTTCCCCGTCAGCATTCATATCTAAGTAAATCTCGCTGGAATCGGTAACAAGGGAATTAATCGTAAACTGGTTGTACAGCAGGTCTCTGTAATACCCGAATGTTTGAATGGTATACACCGTATCATTTTCAGTAATGGTTAATATCCGCTGGGTATTACGGGCTTTGAATTTATGTTGATCTATTGCCTGCTGAATACCATAGGTGTAGATACTATTTGCCTGATCAATAGAAAAAGGACCATACTGCACCAGATCAATGATACCATCCTGGTTAGTGTCCATAGATCGGAATACTGATTTACCTTCTTCTTTTTTGATCAGGTAATTATACCCCTCACCAGAAGGAGCTGAAATACTTATAATTTCAAAAGGTTCATCGTCAAATGTGAAGGCGAAATCGGTGCGGGTGGGTAAATCTTTAGTAGAAGAGCATCCGAGAAAAAGCAGCCCGGTTAAAAGAAGGAAAGATAATTTTGCTTTGAAGATCATAACACCCTCGGACTATTAGGGGATGCTAAATAGTAACCAATTAGGCCATTGATTCAAAGAAAAAAGCTCGATTTACATTTTAAATCGAGCTTTAAAGTGCTTTTGATTGGTGATTTTCTAATCTACCCAGTCAGCAATAAAAACGTTTGTTGACCGGTCCCCGCCATTATTACGGTTAGATGAGAATACGATCTTCTTTCCATCCGGTGAAAACATGGGGAAGGAATCGAAAGCTTCATCAAAGGTAACTTGCTCCAGTCCGGTTCCATCCACGTTAATCATGAATATGTTGAATGGAAATCCACGTTGGGATTGATGGTTGGAGGAGAATACGATTTTTTCGCCGGAAGGATGGAAGTACGGTGCCCAGTTGGCGTTGCCAAGGTCGGTAATTTGGCGGAGTCCGGTTCCATCCACATTAACAATAAAAAGCTCCATATTTGTAGGCTCAACCAGTCCTTCATTCAGAAGTGATTTATACTTCGTGATTTCTTCTTCAGTCTCCGGCCGGGAAGCACGAAATATGAGTTGACTTCCATCAGGGGAGAAGAAAGCACCTCCGTCATAACCCAGTTCATCAGTAATCTGTATTACATTTGAACCATCGGTGTCCATGATGAATAATTCCAGGTCACCGGTTCGGGTGGAAGTGAATACGATTTTGTCGCCCTTTGGAGAAACGGTGGGTTCGGCGTCATAACCCGGCTCATCAGTAAGTTTGGCAATGATGTTGCCATTTAAATCAGCTTTATAAATGTCGTAACCTTCGTAAATGGGCCATACATAAGCTCCGCCTGCCCCACGTTCCGGAGCAGCAGGACATTCAACATTATCTGCATGTGTTGAGGAATAAACAAAAGTTGAGTCCCCGGGAAGAAAGTAAGAGCAGGTGGTACGTCCCTTTCCGGTGCTGACCATCGGTGGCTCAAAGCCGGGTTCTTTTTCGGAAATATCCATGTAAAAAATCTGATCGCAATCTACGCCCCATTCCGGGTTATTGGATTGAAAAATTAGTTTTTCATTATCGTAGCTCCAGTAAGCTTCGGCGTTATCACCGCCAAAAGTAAGCTGCTGAACATTACGAAGGTGAACTTCCTGAGCATATTTCAGGGTATCAGCCTCAGGATTATAGGGTTTTTTCTCCGGGGTTGAAGTACAAGATACAGCTGCGATAGCTATCGCCAATACAGGGAATAATTTCATGAATAGTTATTTGAATTTTTTAAGCAGCGTGAAGATAAGGAAAAAGCGAAAGGGGCTCATAAAATAAATTTGTAAGGTTTTCTGATGAATTGGCTCTTACTGTTGATGAGTTCAAAATACACATATCGAAAATCGATACGATTGCAAAGCTGGGATTACCGGAGGTCAGCTTTTTATTTCGTGACCATCTGTACAAAAGACCAAAAGCATTATTTCGGAGATATTCGTGATGGAAAAATGGGGCTATCTGTTCAAGGGTGTGCAGCCTGGTATTTTTGGAAACAGATTCCCGCCCATTCTGACAATGTACAATTAGATGCATTCGTAGTAATGCCTAATCATGTTCATGGAATCATCCAGATTTTACCAAATGAAAAAGGAGTGCCATCTGTAGGGACGTTGCCAGCAACGTCCCTACAGATCAATAAACGAAATAGAATGTCAGAAATCTCCCCCAAACCCGGGTCTTTGTCGACAATCATTAGATCTTATAAATCCGCAATAACCAGATGGTGTAACAGAAAAGGTTATGAATTCTGTTGGCAATCCAGGTTTCATGATCATATAATCCGAAATTACAGATCCCTGAATCGAATCCGGCAATACATCGGGTATAACCCACTGAACTGGGAGAAAGATTCTAAGAATGTGCTATGATTTATTTCCCGATTTGAAGCTGAAGGGTAGCATAGAAGGTTCTTGGGGGTGATGGAATGATCCCGGGGCCGGGATAGCCTGTCGCACGTCTGGTAAAATACCATGAGTTGAGCAGATTGTTAATGCCAGACTCAACAGTGAAATTCTTGTAGGTCCATGACAATGAAAGGTCAAGAACATCATAAGCAGGAATTGCTCCCCGGATTCCGCTTTGGTTATCGCGGATGTTTTGCTCTGCATTGGAGGCATCGGTGTACTGCTCTGATACATAGGTGTATTGGATAGAGCCAACCAGGTTTTGATAGCCAAAATTCAACCCTGTTTTCATATTCAATAAAGGCACAAATTCAACCTCATTACCTTCAACACCGGGGATTTCTGAATTTAAGTAATCTGATTTGGTTAAGGCAGTATTTGCAAAAAGACTGAATTTCAGGTCTCGACTTTCATGTCCCAAAAGCGGCAATACATTCACTTCAACCAGACTTTCAAAACCATACATGAATGCCTGCCCAATATTGCCCCTGTAGCGAACCACACGGCCTGTTTCTTCTTTATCTCCATCAGCATTGATTCTGGTTTCTGCCCGTAACACCTCTCCAATCCGGTTATCATACAACAAGCCAAAACCACCAATGTCATAAGATATACTTTCTCCAATTCGTCCTCTTATCCCAAAGTCTGAGGTAAATCCACTTTCATCGGTAATGTCTGGATCTACCTGGAAAGTCGGGTTTACAATTCGGATGTCATTGAAAGTTACTGACCGGTAGTTCTGGGAAAAGTTGCCGTAAATTTCTGTCTGACTGTTAGGCAGAAAACTAATGCCGGCTCCCAGTAATACAAAAGAACGCTCAAAAGTACGGTCATCTTCAAAGGTTTGATTTTGAATGGGGTTTCCGGCCAGATCAAAGTTTATTCTTTTGAAAGTGCCCCGGCTTTGTGTTTGGATGTATTCAAGCCTGAACCCCGGAGTGATGGAAAGGTTATCCTGCAGGTAAAAAATATTCTCTCCGAAAATAGCCAGGTTTTTATTGGGAAAGGTAAAGTCGGATTGATTTGGGTAGTTTGGAAATTGCTCATCCGCTAAGATAAAATCAGCTTTGGGACTAGCTGTTCCAGGCCCCTGAACAGAGGTGTTATTGGATTGATACAATTTGGTACCGATCAGGAAAACGGCATTTTTATCCCCAATCAAATATCTGTTCAATAAACGAACTTCTGTACCCCAGTTATTGAAATCACCCAGAATTAGATCACGGGGAGCATTAAGGTCATCTTCCTGGGAAACACGATTAGTGCGAAACCCTACCGATTTTCGTGAGGCGTCCAGTCCGTACAATAGAAAACTTAGCTTGGTTTTGTAGGAAAACTCGTGTTCTAAATTTAATGACGCCAGCTTCCAGTCCACCTCAAACCAGTTTCGGGTACGGTTGCTAAGGGTTGGGTCTTGGTAAAACTGATCATCGGTAAGTCCACCCGGCTGTTGAGCCAGGTAGTTCAAATAAGTAAAGTCGAGTGCAATATTGGTTCGATCTGAGATTTGAACATCTGAGTAAAAATAGAAATTGCTGGATTCAAAACTTGAGTTAGGCCGAAAACCATCTCCCTTTTTGTAGTTGTAATAGCCGTAGTAACCGATATTCCCAGTGGTTCCGCTCACACTGTTGAATGAAGTAAATAATGCATTGGAACCAACCGATTGCCGCGAGGTGACTTCAACCCGTTTGTCATTAGCGGGCTTCTTCATTTTGAAATTTACCAACCCACCGAACTGGGTTCCATACTGAAGGGAGGCAGCTCCGCGGATTACCTGAATTTCCTGCAAACCTTCGGCTGGAGGTGTATAATAACTTTCGGGATAACCAAGTACATCGGCACTGATATCATAACCGTTTTGGCGGATATTAAAGTTAGACGAACGGTTGGGGTCTAGCCCCCGTCCTCCAATATTCAACTGAAGTCCAGCGTCATTAGATTCAAAGATATTGAGCCCGGATATCTGTCCATAAATTTGCCGGGCATTGTTGGCCGAAGTATTAGCTACCATTTGGTCCAGTGAGATTACTTCATTTTTCTTACCAGCGTATATAGAAGTTCCCTCAACTTCACGAAGTCTTTTAACGGCAAAAACTTTATCCCGCTGATCAATTACAGCGATTTCTGACATTTCTTCTGAAAGCTTAGCAAGTTCAATGGTAATGGACGAATTATTAGCATCTGGCACAAAAGTCCGGTTGATGATTTTGTATCCAAGCTTAAAGAAGAAAAGGTTCAGATTTCCATAAGGCAGATCATTGATTTCGAAATAACCATTTTCATCTGTGATGAAGGATTTACCAGCATCATTATTATAGATATCGACGCCTTCAATAGGAGCTCCGGTTTCTTCTTCAACGACATAACCTGAAAAGGTGATTTGAGCAGTTGCGGGTAATGCAATAAACAGAAATAAAACAAAAAGGCTAAAGTCCTTTAATCTCATCATCAAAAGGGAGTAACCAGGTTCGGTGTTTCAGTGAGGGTTTAATTTCGGTAAGATCAATGTCAGGATTTACATAGCGCTTGCTTCTTCTTCCATTGAGTGCCACATAACTGTCTACAAAAATTTCAGGGTCTTGAATACCCGCTTCCTTTTTATAATAATCTTCTAAAAAATGAGCGTACTCGAGAATAAAATCAGGCTGAAATGACATTTGTTTTTCCTGAAAACGGGTAAGAAACTCAGTGTTGTCAACATAAAAGCTTTGGCCGGAATCAGGGTTTACAACTTTGAAATTTGCATACCCAACTTTTTCCATAAGCATAACCCGCCATGAAAATCGGTAGCCTTCCTCCGTCCAGAACAATTCACCCGGATAAAGCAGGTATCGAAAGGGAATGAGAAGCTGCAGAACAAAGAAGGTGCAAACAATTCCCAATGAGGCTTTACGAACCCACGTTTGCGGGAATGAATAGATGTTACCGTTATCAAAAAAAGATTTTGTGATACTGAACCATTTGGAGATGTAATCCAATATTTGGTTGTGCAGTCCGGCGTCAAAGAATATGAGCGTGCTTACAATCATGATATATGGAAACATCCCAATGGGAAATAGCACCCGGGTAAGAATGTGAAAAATGACCACAAGGATAAAAGCAAAAATCCGGGTTTTCCTGATCAATAATAGAAAGGGAATGCTGAGGTCGTAGATAGCTCCTGCCCAGGCAAAGGCATAGTGCGTCCAGGTTTGCTGAAGCAGATCCCCCAGTAACGGGAGTGAATACTTTGAAGGCAGCCAAATTTGGAGAGGCATGGCTTCGAACAACCAGTCGGAATTGAGTTTTGCTAAGCCTGCATAAAAGTATACAATGAAAAGCAGGAGTTTGATGGAGTCGACAGACCATTTGGGGACTTCTTGTGATCTCAGTTTTTTGTCATTCCACGCATCCAGAGAGTAGTAGGCATGTGCGGGAAGAAACATCATTAAAAAGCTGAGTATGCTGATAAAGTAATAATGATTGAGGTAGGTGGTTTTATCCATCAGCTCGATGTAGGTAAAGCTGAGGAAAAACACGAGAATCGAAATCCTGTATTTATATCCCAAGGCAACAAAAATAGAAGACAAGCCACAGAGGATAAATATAAGATAGGTCCAGTCTCCCAGAGGCTGAACCCATTCAAATCCATAGTAAGAAAAGAAGAACTGCGGCTCTATATATAGCTTTTGAATCCAGCCATTAGCTGCAAACCGAACAATACTAATCAGCATGAGCAGACCGAAAAAAATTCGGAATATAGCCAGCGGAGCAGCATTGGTAGTGGCAGTCAGGTATGATCGGATCGAATGTGCTTTCACCTTTTAATCACCATCGGCGTCAACATAATCCACGTTAATATTCAGGGCTTGCAACATATCTACTTTCATGTAAACTACATTCATTTGTAGCTCATCATAAGTTGATAGCATGGCCGTATTATTCGATTCGACCTGAGCTGAAAAATCATTATCCAGTAAGGCCGCTTGTTCTCTTGCTGCATCAAATTGATTGTTGATAAGGGTTACAAGATCAGAGCCATCCTTCATGGTATTAAGGTAATCGAGGTAGCTGCTCAGGCTCTCTCCACTTTCAGAGGGTTGATTTATATGAACACCATTGAAGAAGTTCTGAGTGGCGTCCAGAGAGGTATTAAAAAGCTCTTTAGAGAAGTCATTACTATAATAGGCTTCCACATGTGTGCTTAGTGGTGAACCTGAAAAGACCCCTGCAGGAATGCCGATTTTGCCGGCCCGAAGGTGTTTTTCGTAATAGTAGATGTAATCATTTACCATCATATCGAGAGAGGAATTGGACCCGTTTCCGGAATTACTCACAAATTCATCACGATAGCCGGATGTCCAATCGGCCAATACCTCACTGGTAAGAGAGTCGATGCGGGAGGTCAGGTCAGTCAGGTATCGGCGGTAGTTTTCAGCATCAGGGTCAGAGGTGTAAAATGTCAATATCTCAGCATCATCTTCACCCAAGCCATTTAATAGATAGTCCAAAGCGGGGAATCCCTGACTGTTGTTTAATGAGGGTAATTGCAGATTGTATGATCCGGATTGAATGCTGTTTTCAATTTCCGTGGTATCGGTTGGGTATATATTCAGGTTATCACGGTAGCGCAATTCCATGGGTTTACCGATCTCAAAAACGGAAACAGTTTGGAAAGCGAGGTAAGCTGATTCCCAGGAAGTCCGAAGTGTGAGAAGGTTGCTCGCGGTAGGAAATTCTGAAAAGGTAGCAGCATCGGTATGCAGCTGTTCAGTAGCTTCAGAAAAATTAGTATAAGACGGGATAATGATATTATCAGCCCAGTTTACCAAAATGGCTTCCCGGTCAAAATCGTCCGCATCGGGACCGGATGGCCCGTTATCGGTACAGCTCCATATTATTAAAACTGTAAGTAATAAAAACGAAAATTTCTTCATGATGTACATCCTTTTAAAGCAAAAAAAGCTGGCACCCATTCAAGGTGCCAGCATGAAAAATAAATTTCGAGTCTTAGTTTGCCGCTTCTTCTACGGTGAAGTTGAACTGTGCGGCGATTTCAGCCGACATGTTGTCAAGCGTTTCGGGAGTTACATCCCATAATCCATTGCCTTCTTCGAGCTCAGCAAGGAAACCTTCAACATCTGTTTTCGTGAGATATGGGCTGTCGGAACCTGGCACTCGCGTGAACTGCAGGCTGTAAATAAATCCATACGCTTCTGAAAGATCATGGAAAGCGGCACCGTAATCAGGTGTGGTCTGGTCTATTGCATTTTTACCGGATTGGAGATAGTAAACGGCACGCACTGCAATGACTGTAGAAATGTTTTCGCGGATAATGTCTGCTTGTTTATCCCGAACATCATATTGTCCTTCAACAATTGCTGCCCGGCCTAAGGCAAAAGCATCAAATGTTTCCTGTGCGATTCCAGCAAAATCTTCATCATTATCCACACGGGCTAAATATTTGTTGAGGAAGTCATCGTCATCCCCAAGGGTGGCCAGCGGATTTGCAGGATTAGCGGATGTACCAAAAAGGTATCCGTAAGCTTCATCCCATTTATGTTCCATATTTGTGTAGTTAGAGCTTTCAGCCAGTGTGCCATCATTGTTGTCTTCACGGTTTGTGCCAGCATCCAATACAGAAACACTTACGTAATTGTTGAGCATTTGATCTGTCATCAGTGCTCCAATCAGGCTTTTACCAACCAGCTGATTGTATTCAAAGCCTTTTCCATTTACGTAGCGGGTAGAAGAACCGTCAGCAATTTGTCCGGGTTGACCTTCTGCAGCAAGGGTATTTCTATTTGGAAATACTTCCTCTATCTGACCTGAAATCCAGGTCTCAAATTGATTTTTGATTACAGCACTTACGGCTGTGTTGTTTGAAAAGTAATCAACTGAGGCAGCTACTTTACCTTTGATGTTTTTGGTAGCCGCATTTAATTCAGCACTCTCAAAAGGATCTACGTCTCCACCACTTTCTGTTTGATTTCGATACATTTGGAGCAGGAGTTCTTTGGTAGAATTGTCAAAATCCAACATGGCCGGAAGAAGTTCGTGTCCCATTTGAATTCGGGTAGTTTGTCCGCTGAATGAAACCGTGGTTTCTCCGTTTCGGGTAAACTCATAGGAAGAGGGGACTTCGATTTTTGTGCCATCATTAGTGTCGCAGGAGACGAGTATTGCTGAAATTAAGAATAGTGTTAAAAAAGATTTAAGTCGAATCATTACTTGAAGAATAGGCTTTATGTTAATTTAGATCGATTCTAAGTTAAGGAGAGTTTTAAACCAAATCAAAGCTTATGTAGAATAAATCTAAATTAATTTCCCATGAAGATTAGAACCCGGAACAAGTATGGTTAATTCAGCTTAGTTAAGGTAGATAACCATAATCAAATATTAGAAAGTCATGTTAACAAATAGATTAATTCTTTTAATCACCGCTGCAATGCTAATGTTTACAGCTTGTTCAGAAAAGACTAACAAGAATGCAGAAAATGTTGGAGAGCAGGTTGAAAACACAGTAGAATCGGCTAAGAATGATATTCAGCAAACTAAAGAAGAGTTTATCGCTGATGCTGAAGAAACATTGGAAAATATGAATGAAGATATTTCTGAAGCCGAAGAAAAGCTGAAAGAAAAATCAGAAGAAGCACGAGAAAAAGCTGAAGAAAAAATCGAAGAGCTGAAAGGTGAACGAGATACATTTAAGGAAGATTTGGCTGAACTTAAAGAATCCGGTCAGGATAAATGGCAAGATGTAAAAGACGAAATGCAGGATGGACTGGATTCTCTGAAAGATAAATACAACCAGTTGCTTGAAGACCTCGAAATTGGCTAATTATTCATTTTGACGAGGAGAGACCAAATCCATGGCCTGGCCGAGAATATTTTTGCTGAAGTTGAGAAATCGTTCCTGATTTCCCATTGCAAGAAAGCGAAGTACGTACCGCAATTCTCCCAATAATTTTGGGGGGTTGCTTATCAGGGTGTCTTCGCGGACAACTTCATCCCAATTGATGGAGTGCTGAAATTTAACTCCGGCTTTAGCCATGGTTTTTAAATATACATTTGCCATTAACCCATAACCGATAGTAGTTGGGTGCAGGCCATCCAGGCTAAAAATCCCCCCTTTATAGAGTTGGCCGTTTTTGTCGAGGCGAATGAAATCTGTAGAGAGTTTTATATCGCCATCTTCGTCTACCAGGTGTGCTGTGCTTTCCTGTTTTAAAAGAGCATCAGCCAGCCCTTTTGGTAAATCGCGAACAAGTTCCCCTCCTAAACGACGACGTGCCAGACCGGCTACATTTTTAGCCATAGGCACAACCGACCATCCATACTCACCGGCCACTTTTCGTATAATATTGTTGTATTCATCCATGGTTAGGTCGAGCTGAATGGCCTGATCTTTTGTTAAATGAGGATGCTTTTCCGGATCAAAATCTTCATCCCAAATCCAGAAGCGGGTGTAGTAATCAAAATACCCAAGCCGCTTGCTGGAGAGGTCGGAATTCACTCCCCGGCAAACTGGTGGAATGGTCACGTAAGGCAGAGTGGGAACGAATACTCTTTTGGCTCCCAGGCCTGACACCTTTTCGGCCAGCTTTCGGTATTGATCTTCAAAATGTTCGGGGCGGTACACGGTATGTGTTCGCTTTCCTGGAAATACTTCCAGGTTATCATCTTCGGTCCAGATAACCTTCAGGTCTGTAATGGCAGCAATCATATTATTGTGGCCGAGGCAAACAATCAGGTTTTCGATGCCGCCATTATCAGCCAGAACTTTCGCATTATCGAATTGGGTCCGGGTTTCCAGTTCAGGGTCTGGTTTTAGGGAAGGGTTAAGTACAAGCCGTGCAGTAGTGAACTTGGCATGCTCGGGGAGCATATCAAAAACCGTAAATCTCTCCGGATTGGTTTGAATATGATGCCGGCTGTTTTGCTCATTAACCACCCAGGAGTCACTGATATTAAAACCCCATACCGATTGATTGTGATAAGGCTCATTTCGTTCAACAGCTAAATCCTTAAGTCCACCTTCCCAATATTTTTTGATACGTTTCAGTGTTTTTAGCATGTGAGTAGCAGCGGGCAAATACTCATTCCAGGTAATCTCATCCCCAAATTCTTCTGACATACCTCTCACCAAGACTTCAAGATTTAAAGGTATACCAGCCTGGGCGGTAAAGCTGGGCTGATCAAAATCTGGTTTAGGATCCATACAGCGATGTATAAAAGAAGGAAAATTGACATCGGTCCGATAAATACCCCCGTTATTAAACCCTTGTGAAAGGCTGTCCCCGATAACTACCAGTTTATGAGCTGCTTCTTTTTTATTCCAGAACATGTTGTTGTTTTGATCTTAATCAGTCTGTGAAAATATAAATAAGTATAAGAGAGATTCTCTTTCTATTTTGTGTTTTCGAGACTGAGTAGCAAAAAATAAAAGGATTATGTCAGAAAAAAACCGGCTGGAATTATTCAGAGAAAAAAGAGCGGAACAGAATGAGAAAGTAATGGATTTGGACCATCTGGGTATCAAACGTTTTTTCAATATGGATACCAATACGTATCGTGATGGAGCCCTTCCCACTCAAACCAAAGAGCTTCTTGGGCTGGTTGCCTCAGCTGTTTTACGCTGCAACGACTGCATAGATTATCACCTGGAACAGTGTGCAAAATCCGGTTCAACAAAAGCAGAAATAGTAGACGCTTTGAATGTAGCGTTAATTGTAGGTGGCAGTATCGTTATTCCTCATTTACGTCATGCAACCGAAACACTGGAGTTTCTGGAAGAGGAAGGAACACTTAAGTAAGCTAGCTAATCAGCTAAGTACTCTTCAGGGTCGGGGTGCAGGAACTTGATGTCGAGCTGCTCGTGCAGCTTTTTGGAAGAAACGGTTTTTCCATCGGCCCCGCCTTCAATAAAAGTAGGTTTTTTAAGACCTAAACGGCTGGCAATAACGGTATAAATTTCTTCGCGGCTGGGATGGGATCCGGAACACACATTGAAAATTTCTCCGCGTATGTTGTCTTGAATCACTTTCTTGGTGATTTGAATTACATCATCCCGGTGTACCAGGTTTACCGGAGCATCACCGTCAGAGATGTCTTTTCTTCCAGCCATGTATTTTGCAGGATGTCGGTCTTCTCCATATAACCCACATAATCTCAGGATGATGGCATCAGGTGAATGCTCAAGTAAAGCTCCTTCAGCTGCAACTATTATATTGTCACTCTTGATGTCAGGTTTAACGTCAGATTCAGAAACTTCATTTGTAGAATTTCCATAGGCTGATGTGGAACTATACATGATAATCTGTACGTTTCTTTCAGCCAGAACTTTAGAAAGTTGTCCGATTTGTGTTGGGTAGTTATCGCGGCTAGAGCCTCTTCCGGGAGAAATAGAGATAAGTACTGAATCCACCTTGGGAAGACGTACTTCAGAAAGCGACTTAACAGGAAGCTCTAGTTTGACTGGCTTAATGCCAATTTCATTTAATTCGGAGAAATTTGATGAAGAACGGGTAGTCCCATAAACGGTGAAACCTTCGCTGAGAAGTTTTTCGCCCAACTTTTTACCAACCCAACCGCAGCCAATAATTAATACAGCACTGTTTTTATCGGAATTCATACTTTCTTCATATTAAATAAAGTTATTGCTTAACTGTACACTAAACATAGATTAATTTCAGGCATGGCACAATCTAACACGGGAATTTTATTGGTTAACCTTGGATCACCAGATAGTTATGAACCCGCGGATTTGAAAGTTTATCTAAGGGAGTTTTTAACTGATAAAAGGGTGATTGATCTTCCGGCTCCTATTCGTAAGACTATTGTAGAGGCATTTATTTTACCATTCCGACCAAAAGAATCTGGTGAAGCCTACGAGTTAATTTGGTGGGATGAAGGCTCTCCGCTGATTGTAATTACACAGCAGGTTATTGATAAGCTTCAACAGCGTTTAGGAAAAGATGTGCCTGTTTCTATGGGTATGAGGTATGGAAATCCATCTATTGAAGCGGGTTTTGATGAACTGATGGAGAAAAATCCGAATCTGGAACGCGTTTTCCTGATTCCGCTTTATCCTCAATATGCTATGGCAACTACCGAAACGGTGATCGAAAAAGCCAAGCAAGTATGGCTGAGTAAATATTCTCACCTTGAAGTGGAGTTTAAAGAGCCATTTTACGATGATCCGGATTATGTGAAAGCGTTGAGTGAAAGCATCAAACCGTATATTGAAGAACACGACATCGATCATCTGCTGTTTTCCTATCATGGGGTGCCGGAGCGACAAATTAAAAAAAGAGATATTACAGGAGATCACTGCCTGAAGTGTGAAGATTGCTGCAACGTGAATTCACCGGCACACACCTTTTGTTACCGCCATCAGGATTTAATGACTACTAAGAACGTTGCCAAATATCTTGATTTGGATAACCGGGAGTTCAGCTATAGTACTGCTTTCCAGTCAAAATTAGGTATCGATCCCTGGCTTACTCCGGCAACAGATGCTGAATTAGTGCGGCTGGCTGAAGAAGAAGGGGTGAAGAAAATAGCCGTTTGCTGTCCGGCTTTTATCTCAGATTGTATTGAAACACTCGAAGAGATTGGCATCCGTGGCAAAGAAGATTTTGTAGAAGCAGGTGGGGAAGACCTGGTGCTGATACCCTGTGTTAATGACAGTGATCTGTGGATTGATACGCTCGAAAAATGGTGTGCTGAAAAGCTTACTGAAAAAAAGGTTGAGGCAACTTGAGCAACTTAACTTCACACGAAGTTATTATTTTGGGCGGTGGAATTTCAGGACTATCCACAGCTTGGTTTCTCCGCCAAAAAGGGATTTCATTTAAGTTATTCGAAAAGCAAAGTGAAACGGGGGGAGTTATAGCTTCCGAATATATTGAGGGGTCTGTTATGGATTTTGGACCCAATTCCCTACGTGATCGAAACGGACAGATCAGAAAAATCGCTAAAGATCTCGGAATATCTGATGACCTGATCGGAATATCTGAGGCTTTCAAAACCAGATATATTGTCAGAGACGGAAAGCTTCAGTCTCTGTCACCAAATATTTCTTCACTGATTTCAACGAAGGTTCTGTCTGCCAGCGGGAAGATTAGGTTGTTGAAAGAGCCTTTTATTGAGGCAGGATCCGGTGAAGATGAAAGCATTGGGGAATTTCTTGAACGAAGGATTGGTAAAGAAGCGGTAGACTATTTAGCAGACCCGATATTTTCAGGGATTTATGCAGGGGATATTTACCGGATGAGCAAAAAATCGGTATTGCCAAAATTAGCTGAGTTTGAACAGGATTATGGGTCTGTTTCCTGGGGTGCCATTCGTTCCAAAAAAGAGAAGAGAGAAGTTAAGCCAATGGTGCTTTCATTTAAAAAAGGTATCCAGCAGTTAACGGATGCTATTACAGAGAAGATTTCAGACCACATTACTTACGATGAAGTGCTCAGTTTAAAAAAGAGTGATTCAGGCTTTGAAGTAGCAACCGAAGAAGCAACATATCATTCACTAAATGTGATTTCATGTATTCCGGCTTATAATTTGGGAAGAATTCTGGAGGGCTTTGAACCGGAGCTTTCGGCGGAGCTGATGAATATTGATTATGCCCCGATGCTTTCGGTCCAGCTTACCTTTAATAAAGCTGAAATAGATTTTATTACAGAAGGTTTTGGCTTTTTAGTACCCCGTAAGGAAAGAATCAGACTGCTTGGTGCCATTTGGAAGTCAAGTATATTTCCGGAGCTTACTAATAAAGATCAGCATCAATTCACGCTGATGATAGGAGGAGCTCATGACCGTGGAATACTGACAGAACCAAAAGAACAGGTAGAGCAAGAGGGCATTCGGGAGTTTTGCAGGCTGATGCAATTTGATGCAAGACCTTCCGTAATTAGATCAAGGCTCTGGAAAAAAGCTATTCCCCAATTTGAAGTTGGTTATGAACAACAAAAAGCAAAACTGGATCGGTTTGAAGGCGGAAATCCGGGTCTGTATTTCGGCGGAAATTACCAATGGGGTGTTTCTGTGCCGGATTGTATTCAGGGAGCCGAAGGGCTGGCTGAAGAATTAGCTGCCGGGTTATAAATCCCGGGAGATAATTTCTACGCTCATTGGCAGGTGATCAGCCGCCATTTCCATAGAATCAAGCGAAAAGAAATAATTAACAATCACTGTATCATTCACAATTTCTGCATGCATATTCCTGTTTGGAAGGATATGATCAATACGCCAAAAGGCTGAATCTGCCGGGTGTGAAAACACATCCGTACCTGCCAGAGGATCAATGAACTCCACTTCTGTGCCAGCACCTAAAAATGCTTTAAACTCATCACTGTCGGGAGTGCTGTTAAAATCACCAACCGTTAATATATTCTGGTTGGGATTAAGAGCGAGCAGCTGCTTATAATGTGCTCTTAACAAGTTGATTTGTCCCAGTCTCCAATTTTCATTGCGCTCTCCACGTCCCGCCTTCAAGTGCACTCCGGTTAAAGAAAAGCTGTAATCTGGGTTTACAATCACCTCTGTAGTCCACATCCGATTGTTGGTAAATTCTTGTGAAGCAGGATTGCCGTCATCGTCAGTTTGCCCGATAATTGGGGTATTGGAAGTTGCATAACTGTGAAAGAGCCCAAGCGGTATGCGGCTCATAACAACCACATTCATGTACCAGTCATTACTTTCGTGCCCTGCAAAAACCTTATATCCTAATTCCGGAAAATACTCCTCAGCTAGTTGCTGTGCATAACTGTCGCTTTCAAACTCCTGAAGTACTACAAGATCTGCATTCGCTTCTTTGATGATTTCCACGAATAGTTTCCGCCGTTCCTGCATGTTTTCGGGTGGAGTGTTTTCCCGTCCGTTATCTATATAAGGATTATCGTAGCTATCCACAAAATGCTCCACATTCCAGGACAATACTTTTACCGTATCAAAATCAGAAGCCTGATACCAGGCCGGTGTGGTTATTGCTTGAGAAAATGAGTTAGAGGAGGGCTTTTCTTTTTGCTGTTGAATGGTACAAGCTGAAGTAAAAAGAACGAGAATCGGTAAAAGCAGGCGCATATCTTTTTTTGATAAGATAGTAGGGGTTTTAATGTTATGGAACTTTTAAAGTTTGTGATGGAATTGTGAGGATCAGCATCTGAGATAAAACTCAGGTATCGGTAATGTATGGTTATTTAATTTTGCATTCCCCCCTCCAAAACCGATATTCGGACACACTATCCACTCAAAATCATTTTATGTCTGACAAATCCTCGAAAGGGCTCTTTGCGTGGGCCATGTACGACTGGGCTAATTCAGCTTATTTCGTAATGATACAAACCTTTGTTTTTGCTGCCTATTTCGCACAATCTATCGCTGAAAATGAAACTTCAGGTACGGCGTTATGGGGAAATATGATAGGACTTGCGGGATTTGTTATTGCTTTGTCTGCTCCATTCCTTGGCTCCATTGCAGATGAAGGCGGAAGGCGAAAGCCCTGGATCGGCTTTTTTACCTTAATGTGTGTGTTCGGCTGTAGTATGTTATGGTTTGCTGAACCGAGTTCTGATTTTATCTGGTTTGCCTTGATAATGGCTTTTATAGCTACGCTGGGAGCAGAGCTGTCATTTATCTTTTACAACGCCATGCTGCCTGATTTAACCACCAGTTTAACCATTGGCAAATGGTCGGGCTGGGGCTGGGCAATGGGATATGCAGGTGGTTTAATCTGCCTGATTATCGGTTATTTTGGATTTGTTGAATATGGTGCGGATGTATTCGGTTTAGATGAAAGTTCACTTCAGAATGTGCGCATTACGTTCCTTTTTACAGGCCTTTGGTATGCGCTTTTTAGTTTGCCTCTTTTCTTTAAAACCGCTGATACTCCTTCAAAAAATAAGAGTATTTCTGTTGCAGTTAAGGATGGGATGAAAGGGCTGAAGAAAAGCCTTGCCATGCTGAAGGATGAGCCGAACATCTGGAAGTTTTTACTCGCACGATTGTTCTACAACGACGGACTTGCAACTATTTTTGCAATGGGTGGTGTTTATGCTGCCGGAACTTTCGGTTTTGATACGGGCCAGATCTTTATGTTTGGTATCGCTCTCAATGTGACTGCTGGGTTAGGGGCTTTCGGGTTTTCATGGCTGGATGATATCACGGGTAGTAAGAACACGATAGTGTGGTCGTTAACGGGGCTGATTATCCCGGTTGTGGCGGTTCTTTTTGTAGAAGCGGAGATATGGTTTTGGATATGGGGATTACTGCTTGGAATTTTCGTGGGACCGGTACAGGCCTCGAGCCGGACATTCATGGGGAGATTGGCGCCCCAAGATAAACGAAATCAAATGTATGGGCTATTTGCCTTATCAGGAAAAGTGACCACATTTGCGGGACCTATTATGGTGGGTTGGATTACCTTGTTTATGGATAGCCAAAGGTGGGGAATGAGTGCTATTTTGTTGCTTTTGGTTGTGGGATTGGCGTTAATGTTTGGAGTGGATGAGATTAAGGGAACAACCCGGGAAGAAGTGCCTATAATCCAAAATTAAAGAAAACAATGTATTTATCTGCTTATTTATTAAATTAACGCAGATTTTATACTGTATTAATCAAGACAGTACTATTAAAAAAGCAGGTGTTTATTCAGTTCTAAAAACACCTTTAACCGAAACAAAATTATAAGGAGTACAACACATGAGTAGAATGGACGATATCAACAACGTAGTAGAAGAACTGCAAGTTGACATGAAGAAATTTTATGAGAAAGGAAATAAAGCTGCCGGAACACGTGCCCGCAAGCACCTGATGACTCTTAAGAAACTTTCTCACGAAATCCGGCAGGAAATTCAAGCGAAGAAAAACGCTATGTAATTTCTTCTATCAAATATTAAAGAAAAGCCACCTTGTGTGGCTTTTTTTATTTTCAGGAACATTTATCCATTTATCTTTTTTATTATCAGGCTGAAATAAATGCTTCAATCTAAAAAAGTGCATGAATCAAGAGCCTAATACCCGAATACATAAAGATGCAATCAAAGCCTGGACTGTAAATGCCTTGTTATTTGGATTACTTTGGTTTGCCCCGGTTATCATATATCTGGCTTTGGCTATTAATCATAATCTGGATGCAGCAACAGCCTGGTATCACGGAATAGACTGGCTGTTATTTTCTGCACTATTTGTAGCCTCTGTAATATTTTATCTATGTACAGGAATTCTGTTTCCCAATTTACGCTGGAAAAGGTGGAAGTATGATGTTTCAGAAAAAGAAATAGATATGCTTCGCGGTATTATCATCAAGAAAAGAACCCTTGTTCCTATAAATCGCGTTCAGCATGTTGATACCAAACAAGGTCCGATCTATCGAAAATTTGGACTGTCTTCCGTTACTATTTCTACGGCTGCAACCACGCATGAAATTCCTGCTCTGGACGATGATACCGCCGACGAGCTTCGCACCACCATCTCGACTCTTGTACGTAAGGTGAAAGATGATGTCTGAGTTTAAACGGCAACATCCAATTGCTGCGGTCACACGAGTGATAGAAAGTATCAAGCAGAACTTTATCACGATCATTATTCTGCTTTTCATTGGAAGCTCCAACACCGAGGGGTATTTCATTTATCTGCTGCTGGGAGGTATTGCGATTACTCTCATTAGTGGAGTATTGAGCTGGGTTGTGTTCAGATATCGTGTTCATGAAGATGAACTGCAAATAAAGAAAGGGGTTCTTGTAAAAAGTAATATGTACCTCTCTAAAGATCGTATCCAGGTGATTGATATCACTGAGGGATTGTTACAGCGTATGTTTGGATTGGTAAAAGTGGAGGTTAAAACAGCCGGCGGGGGAACCGAAACGGCTACAATAAGCGCGATATCAAGGGGAGATGCAGAGGCTCTTCGAACAGAATTGCGTAAAAAGAGAATGAATGGAGAAGGCACTGAAAAGGTAGCTGAAGAAGAAGAGGATGAAATACTTGGTCAATGGAAGTTATCGACCAAAGACTTGGTTTTTGCTGCTTTTACCTCCGGAAACTTTGGTCTTATTGCATCTATTCTGGGTGCTGTATCAGGGCAAATGGATGAGTTTATTAATGAGGAAACCATCGAATATGTATATGAAGCGCTCCCCGGTTATAGTGATGTGACCCTCATTATAGGTATTGTTATCGCCATTATTGTGATTTCATGGGCGCTTTCTTTCCTGGGTGTTATCTTCAAATACTCGGATTTCCAGCTCGAAAAAACATCCAAAGAGCTCATTATCACCAGTGGATTGGTTGAGAGAAAGCACATTACCGTACCATTCAACCGTATTCAGGCAGTTCGGTTCGTAGAGGGTATTATCCGCCAGCCGTTTGGGTATGGGATGATTTATGTGGAAAGTGCTGGGTTTGATCAAACACAAAAAGGGCGTTCTATTGTGCTTGTTCCATTCATTGCGTCAGAAAAGGTGAGTACATTTTTAAGTGAGTTTCTTGAAGAATACAAAGAACCCGAATATCAAATCAGGCCTCCGAAAAAGACTCTGTGGAGATACATCAGGCGGCCCAATTATTTTGTGTTACCTCTCATTCCGGTAATATGGTATTTGTTGGAATATGGCTGGCTCTCGTTAATGCTGATTCCCATTTTGGGGTATTTAGGCTGGCTGAGATATCAGGATGCTGCATTGGGTTTGGGAGAGAAAATTCTCAGGATGAGATACCGCGTGGTATCCCGGACCACGGCTATCGTGAAGAAGAATCGAATCCAAAATATCGCGACCAGCCAAAATCCATTTCAGGATAATAAAGACATTCAAAACATGACAGTGACCGCTGCTTCAGGGGCCGGCGGCATGGGCTTTGAAGCAGCTGATATAAGCCTGAATGACACCTTTAAAGTGTTAAAATGGTTGATGAATGAACCATATCATGAAGAAGAAGGGGAAGCTAGTGCTTCAGCTCAAATTGAATCTTAAATTTAGTCCAGTCTCCACTTTCAATGTGTAGTGTCCCGTTAATGCGTTTAATCAGAACCTGAATCAGCGTCATGCCCAGAGAGTCGCTTTCAGAAGGGTCAAAGTCTTTTGCTATTGCATTACCATCATTAGCCACAACCAGTTCCATGCCTTTGTCTTTGCTCTGAAGAGAAATCATTAGTGTCCCCTTATCAAGTTCCTTAAAAGCATGCTTAAAAGCATTGTTGATTAGCTCATTAAGGATAAGGCCGATAGGAATGGCATCATCCAAATCAATTTCATAAGGGGAGACATTCAGTTGGAGTTCAATATCTTTCTTGTTGCTGGTGTAAGCTTTTTTGATTTCCTCAGCTAATTCGCGGATATAGGTATCAAGCGGAATATTTGAAAGTGTGGGAGACTCGTATAATTTTTCGTGTACTTTGGCAATAGATTTAATTCGGGACTGACTGGAAGAAAGCAAAGCCTCTACTTCTTCACTTACATTATCTTTCTGAAGTTCAAGCAGGCTTGAAATAATAGCCAGGTTATTTTTCACCCTGTGATGAATTTCCTGAAGCAGCACTTCTTTTTCCTTTAACGACTCCTTGATTTGCTTATCCTGCTTTTTTCGGGTTGAAATATTTCGCACACTACCGATGATAGCTTCTGGTTTCCCCTGTGAATCGCGAACCAATGATCTGACGTTGCTAACCCATTTCCAATCTCCATTAGAGTCTTTAAGCCGAAACTCAACAATCGGTAGAAATTCGCTGTCTTCAATGGAGTCATACTTTTCTACTACTTTTTGCATTCGCTCCAGGTCTTTCGGATGCATTTTTGAGAGAATAAAAGATACACCGCCATTCAGGAACTCCTCTGGCTCATAACCAAGCATGCTTTTTAAAGCAGGACTTACATATTCATATTCTTTGGTATCCAGATTCATTTTATAGAGCACATCCTTTGAGTTCGAAAGTACGTGCTTAAATCGCTCTTCACTTTCTCTGAGGGTTTCCATCCATACTCTGGTGCTATTGAGGAAGCGGTATATCAGCCATATGCCTATACCAATAAGCAACAGCCCAAGTAATATTACAGTCCAGCGTAATATGGAATTAACAAGCCGTGCCATGTTACCCATTGCTGCTGAGAACCGAACTTCAAGATCTGTAAGCTCATGATCTAATTCCTCAAGCTCGGTTATCCAGGTAGCCTTTTGTTCCATGCTCACTTCATCAGATTCAATTTGGGACTTTATGGAATCTGCAAAATCAATGAGTTCTTCAATTTTATAATCAGCCTGGGTCCATACATCAATGGCTTCCTGAACCTCTGGTGTCCATTGGAATCGCCTGAACACATTGATCATATGTGGAATATCTTCGGGGTGATTTCTTCCCATCAGAAAACCATCGTAAATGGTCTGGTAGTCATACTCATCCTTCAATAATTCTTCTCTTCCCATTCGGTCACCCAGGTTTACCCGAAGTACGCTTTTGAAATGGCTAAATTCTTCTTCATTCTCGGTGAGGATGTAATTGGCAAGATGTATAACCGATTCCTTTTGGGCCTTGGTCCACATGCCCTCTCCACCAACATAGGCCCTGATACCTGAGGCGGTATTTATAGAGATATTAACAATAAGAATCAGCAATAGAGCACAGACAATGCCAAACGCAAAAAGCGCGATCACTTTCTTATTTACATCCAGACGCTCTTTACCATTTTCCGTAGTCATATCGGCTGAATTTTACAGTTATAAATAAATGCCTATACCCCGAGGCAAAAGCAAATATGTTAACTTTAACGCATTAGTTTTTTGTATTTAATGCGATGTGGTTGATCATCGGTGATACCGAGTCTTTGTTTACGATTTTCCTCGTATTCCTCATAGTTTCCTTCAAACCAGTACACCTGGCTGTTTCCTTCAAAAGCTAAGATGTGTGTTGCAATACGGTCAAGAAACCACCTATCGTGAGAAATTACAACAGCACAGCCGGCAAACTCTAATAAAGCTTCTTCAAGAGCGCGAAGAGTATTCACATCCAGGTCATTTGTGGGCTCATCAAGTAATAGTACGTTTGCACCCTCTTTCAACATTTTTGCAAGGTGAACCCGGTTCCGTTCTCCTCCTGAAAGCTCTGTTACCTTTTTCTGCTGATCACCTCCGCTGAAATTGAAACGGGCTACATAAGCACGGGAATTGACTTCTCGATTTCCTAACTGAATAAGATCATGACCTCCTGATATCTCTTCCCAGATTGTTTTGGAAGGATCCAAGGGTCTTTTTTGATCGATATATCCCAACTCAACAGTATCGCCGGTAACCAGTTTTCCGCTATCGGGCTCTTCCTGACCAGTAATCATTTTGAATAACGTTGTTTTACCGGCACCATTTGGTCCAATTACTCCAACAATACCGCCGGGAGGGAGCTGAAAATTCATATCTTCAATCAGCAAGCGTTCTTCAAACCCTTTTGTCACGTGATCAGCCACAATTACCTTATCACCAAGACGAGGACCGGCCGGGATAAAAATTTCCATATCATCACGGCGTTTGTCATGCTCTTCAGAAAGCAACTCTTCATACTTATTAATACGAGCTTTGCTTTTTGCTCTGCGTCCTTTCGGGTTTTGACGAATCCAGTCAAGCTCTTGCTTAAGTGTCTTTTGTCGTTTGGATTCTTCTTTTTCTTCTTGAGATAGTCGCTTGGACTTTTGTTCAAGCCACGAACTGTAGTTGCCTTCAAACGGAATTCCTTCGCCACGATCCAGTTCAAGAATCCAGCCGGCTACATTGTCCAGGAAGTAGCGATCGTGAGTAACGGCAATCACGGTTCCTTCATATCGGGCGAGGTGTTGTTCAAGCCAGCCCACTGATTCAGCGTCAAGGTGGTTGGTTGGCTCATCTAATAATAATACATCGGGTTTTTTGAGCAATAAGCGGCAAAGCGCCACACGCCGGGCTTCCCCACCTGAAAGTACTTCTACCGAAGTATCACCCGGAGGGCAGCGAAGGGCATCCATAGCTTGTTCCAGCTTGCTGTCTATATCCCAGGCTTCAACCTGGTCAATCTTTTCCTGCAACTTGGATTGCTTTTCGATCAGCTTCTCGAAATCAGCATCAGGATCGCTGAAAGCAGCATTCACTTCTTCATATTCTTTAAGAAGGTCCATCGTATCCTGCACACCTTCTTCCACAATCTCTTTAACTGTTTTAGAAGGATCAAGCTTGGGTTCCTGAGATAAATATCCAAAAGTAATTCCCTTCTGAATACTGATATCACCCTGGTAATTCTGGTCTTCTCCAGCTATGATTCTCAAAAGCGTAGATTTACCGGCTCCGTTTAATCCAAGCACACCAATTTTGGCTCCATAAAAGAAGGAGAGGTAAATATCTTTAAGTACCGTTTTGTTGGGTTTGTATGTTTTGCTTACCCCAACCATCGAAAAAATAATCTTATTGTCGCTCAAGGAAATACGTATTTATTAGAATTAATAAGAAGTTAAAGGTACGAAATGAGTTTTGATTTTTTGAACCCCTAAAAAAATAAAGTTTATTTGTAGCCTAGAAAATATGCTGAAAATAAAAAAGCATCGACTTGTATTATCGATGCTTCTTCAAAATACTTTAGCAAACTTATCCAAGGGCTACATCCAAAACCATCATTACC
Source organism: Gracilimonas sp. (assembly GCF_040218225.1). NCBI lineage: Bacteria > Pseudomonadati > Balneolota > Balneolia > Balneolales > Balneolaceae > Gracilimonas > Gracilimonas sp. Next base: position 478,149 of record NZ_JAVJQO010000006.1, on the reverse strand, counting down.
ACAAAGCCAACCATAACTCCCAGTGTGGCTAAGTCCGCATTTCCATGAAGCTGGCTTTCGGGAATTAATTCCTCAACAACTACGTAAATCATGGCACCGGCAGCAAATGCAAGGGCATAAGGAAGGATGGGAGTGATAAATATCACCGCAGCAGCTCCGACTACTGCAGAAACAGGCTCAACAATACCCGAGAGCTGACCATAATTGAAGCTTTTTAGCCTGCTTACCCCGTCCCGGCGAAGAGGCATGGAAATGGCAATCCCTTCAGGGAAATTCTGAATTCCAATACCAATGGCCAATGTTATAGCACCAGCAACTGTAGCTCCTCCCACCATATCCATTCCGAGGCTTGCCGCACCAAAAAGTACTCCGATAGCTAAACCTTCCGGGATATTGTGCAAGGTAATGGCCAAAACAAGTAGTGTGGCTCGCTTCCATTTTGTATCAACACCCTCAGCCTCATCACGGGGCAGTCCGATATGTAAATGAGGAATATATGCATCACAAATTCTCAGGAAGATACCCCCAAGAAGAAAACCAACGGCAGCGGGAATCCATCCAATCATGCCCTGGGCTTCAGCCAGCTCAATACCTGGTATGATAAGGGACCAAACACTGGCAGCAATCATTACTCCGGCAGCGAAACCCATCATGCCATCCAATAATTTGTAATTGACTTCTTTTGTGAAAAAAACAATAGCTGCCCCAAGCGAGGTTACTGCCCAGGTAAATAAACCACCCATTAAAGCTTGGACGATAGGGTTAAGTTCGTAAAACCAGTTCGGTAAGAATTCCATAAATTTTTGTTTTGAATATAGGGATTTGCTATGACTTAATAAAAAATTAGGGAGAGCTAATAATAGAATTTCAATTTTTTAAAGTAACTAAAACAAGTTATTGATTGTTTTTCATTTAAGGCAAGTTGGGCTTTTTGGATTTCTTTTAAGTAAAATTTTTCCATTATTAAAGTAATCGGTTAAGTAAATTATACGTCCAACCTATTAAAGGCCAGTCTGCTTTATGTTTAAAAATTCAGCATTATTTGTTTTCATATTAGTACTCCATTTCTTTCAGTTTGCAAATGCTCAGGACCCGGCAATAGCGACTCAGACTTTATATACTGGTGAACAGTCTGCTGCTTCAGGTTTTTCAAATGCTGATGTACCAGGTATAGCAACTTATAATCCGGAGTCAGTTTCGACTACTTTTGCAACGGCGGGTGGAAATGTAACGGATGATGGAGGTTCTGAAATTTCTGAGCGGGGTTTGGTTTGGAGTACTTCTGAAAATCCTACGGTAGAAGATCATAAAGAAACTTCGGAGGGAGGGCTCGGGTCATTCAAAATAAAAATGACTGGTCTTGAAGCGGGAACAGAATACTATTTCCGGGCTTTTGCAACGAATGAATCAGGTACAGCATATGGACGGGAAGTCTACTTCAAAACTCTGGAAGAGATAACTCCTCCAGAAGTAAGCACGGGTGATGTTACTGAGGTTATGGCAGTTTCGGCTTCAACAAGTGGTGACATTACCGGTTGGGGCGGCGATAGTGTGACTGTTAGGGGAATTGTTTGGAATACAACAGGCACTCCCACCATAGATGACTTTAAAATTGAATCAGGAAAGGGGCTTGGTGAATTTGTTGCTACATTATACCCCTTGAATTCGGATACCCGGTATTATGTTAGAGCATTTGCTACAAATGGAAAGGGAACGGGATACGGGAATACCCGGATTTTCAAAACGCAGGTTCTGGCTCCTGACGTTACTTTTGTAGTTGCAAAAGATGGCAGTGGTGATTATTCATCCGTTCAAGATGCTTTTGATGACATCCCAAATAACTATACAGGTGTGCATACTGTTTATGTGAAGAAGGGAGAATATTACGAAAAACTGTCGCTGAGCGAAGAAAAAGTGAACGTGAAATTAATTGGTGAAGATCGCGATAGTACTATTCTTACTTATGATGATTATGCAGGTATTTCTGGTGGAACCAGTCAGTCGTATAGTGTTGCCATCAACGCGGATGATTTTGTAGCAGAGAATATCACCTTTCAGAATACAGTTCCTAATGACAAATCCTTTAGCGATCAGCAGGCTGTGGCTTTGGTTACCAACGGAGACAGGCAGGCATATTTCAATGTAAATATTTTGGGATATCAGGATACATACTATGCCAGAGGTTCAAACGGAACGGGAAGAGTCTATTTTAAGAATAGCTATATCGAGGGGTCTGTTGACTTCATATTTGGAAGGAATATCGTGGTTTTTGACAGCACTGAAATTCACATTAACAGAAATGGAGGAACGCTTACGGCTGCTGCGACGGAGTCAGAGTCTAAGTTTGGGTTTGTATTTCGGGATAATGTGATATCAGCAGATTCTATTGGTTTTGATGGGGACCCTATTACCAGTTTTCATCTGGGGCGGCCCTGGCAACAGGCTCCACGCACTGTGTTCCTGAACACGTATTATCCTGAATCTCTTGATCCGGAAGGCTGGCTTTCCTGGAATGTAGAACCAGCTTTGTATGGAGAGTATAACTGTTCAGGTCCGGGATGCGGCGACTTTGAAAGCCGGCCAGACTTTGCTACGCAGCTTTCTGAGGAGGAAGCCGAAAAGTATACACTTGAGAATATTTTTTTCAGGGAAAGTAATCCAAACTTTGGTCGGGACTGGATGCCAACATCAGAATTAAGTGTTGTGAGTATTAATGAGCCTTCAAAAGAGATTCCTCAGAGTTTTAAGCTCAAACAGAATTATCCAAATCCATTCAATCCATCAACTAACATTGCTTATTCACTTCCAAAGCTGGCTCACGTAAAAATCACTGTATATAATATGTTGGGGAAGCAGGTTGGTATCTTAGTCAACCAGCCTAAAAAAGCCGGAGATCATATCATTAAATTCAATGCCTCAAGCCTGGCAAGCGGGGTCTATTTATATCGACTTGAGGCAGGCGGAGCTTCCGAGACAAACAAGATGATTTTGATTAAATAAATGCAATGTTTACTTCCTGTGATTTTGCCTAAATTCAGGTAATTGAAACGGAAGTATTTATGAGTGAACACCTTACTGCTTTTCAACAGCCAATCAAAGATGGGTTAATTCGGATATTATTACGAATTGGCGATATAGAATGTGAAGTTGAAAATGATGCGCCTGACTTTGTTAATCCTATTGAAGACCGTCCTCTTCTAACAGTAACTCCAGAAGCTGATTTAAAGGATATTACGGATGTCTTTTTGGATAGCTACCCTCTTGAACTGAACAAACGAAAATCGAAAGATGATAAATTGGTTTGGAACTTGCCTGAGGGTGGCATATGGTTCGACATGAAAATGGACAACGTTAAAGAAGTGTGGCTTTCTGAGTTTAGCTTTTTTATAGAAAGTGATAAGCCACGATATGTTGCCTATTATATCCGAAATGTAGAACACAACATTGAGTGGTTGCAACCAGACGTGAAGTCAGGTGAGATAAAATCGTTGAGCACATTTAAAAAGAAATTTACACCACCTCCGGTTTCTGAGAAGAATGTATACTCCGGAGCTGAAATTCTTAAATGTGCCGATATGCTCGGGCGTGCTATTGGGAAAATTGATATGCGTACCCAAGAAGCTTTGGTAAAGTTCAACACAGAAAAGGGAAATCTTGAGCCTATGCTTATAGGTATGGCTGATAAACTTGGTTATAGTGTTAAAGCTCTTGACAAAGAAGTGATTGCCCGTGAAGGGGATAAAGGAAGAAGCGTAAGTCATTCCATTTCCTTGAAATAAAAAAGCCCGGCTCTGATAAGTTACCGGGCTTTGGATTGCATCAATTTTTAGTGACTAACCTTCCTGTTTCCAGAAAATAATACCGCCAGCTTGCTTGCTGGTTTCAACGACATCAACTCGTTTCAAAGATTCAAGGTTAATGATATCAACCGAACCGGGTTCTCCGCCTATTCCTTCAACCGAGATGAAAGCATACTTACTATCGGCTGAAATGGCCACGCCGTGACTTACTTTCCGGCTATTTTTGATTTTGGCTAATTCTTTTCCTGAATCCAGATCCCAAATACCCGTAGCGCCTTCCCCTTTGTAAGTTACAACCAACAGCTTACCATCATGGCTCACTTCAAGATTGTACGGTGCTTTCCCGGTTTCCCATCGCTTGGTTACTTTCCAATTTTTAGTGTCTATTTCCAACACTTCGTTGGAGCCATTGGCAGCAACATAAACCAAAGGTTTTGAAGGATGAGGATCGGCCCAGGTTGGTTTTTCAACTGGTTTATGCTTCATCTCACCATGGTTCATTCCGGAATGATCCATACCCGAATGATCAGTACTGGCTGACATTTCTTTGCTCATATCTTTTTCCGATAACTTGAGCCGTCTTTGAACTTCCAGCGTTTCCGTATTGATTTCCATCAGTTCGTCAGTCATCATGGAAACATGATACTGCCGGGTTCCTGAACTATTTATACGTGAACCGTGGGGCATAATTCCGGTTTTAATGTCTCCAAGACGTATCATGGATTCGGGCTCAACAACAGAAACGGTACTTGGTTCCATATCGCCATGCAGATTGAAATTCACTACATACAATAACCCTGTGCTTGCAGAGATATCCATACTTGCCGGAAACATGCCTAATTCAACTTCACCAACAAATTCGTTGGTTCCGGTTTCAAACTTCCAGAGTTTGCCATAGGGCATACCGTGTGCTATGCTCACAAACCAGTGGCTCCCATCCGGTGAAATAGTGAGTCCATGTGGCCCTTCATTTTCCTGGGGCCAGGTTCCCACGCGGATCGTTTCTGAAATTTCACCTTTTTGAGTTTCGGCATTGAAGTGAACCAAATGAACTTCATCATCGGATTCAGCAGCAACGTATAGGTAATAGTCTTGGGCAAAAGAATTGGAGGTTCCCATAAAAAGGAACCCTCCAATCATCATTGCATAAAAAGCTCTCTTAAAACTCATAGTCTTTAGAATTTTTAGTTGGTTCCCTGTTGTGGCTTGTCAACTAACTTAATAGCCCATAAGCCTGAGTTCCAGTCAGAGATAAAAATATGGCCTTTGTAAGGCTGAGGCCCCCATGTAAATGGTGCATTTGGAACAATGGCATCAGGATGGGTTGGCTCAAACTTGGCTATTTCACGTCCCTGATCGTACAGGTTACCCATCAGTTCACCAGAAATATCGACGATACGAAGACCTGCATTGTAATAGGCAACGAACAGAAGATCGTCAACTACCCAGAAGTTATGTGTTCCGGCTTCAGGTACCTGATATCTGGCTACTTCCTTAGGATTATCCCATCCGTCAAATTTTACGAAGTGAATCCATCCCGCTGCAGCTACAGGATTACTTCTTGTAGGAAGTCCATTTGGGAAAGCTTCATCCCCGGCGATTACATAGAAGTCGCCAGTCGACTTACTCTTGAATGGGAAAGCAGCGTGATTCCATCCACTTGGATAAGAGTAACTACCCAACTGAACAGGATTTTCCGGAGATCCTCCGGCTGTTCCCATTTCTCCTTCCTGAGCACCGATATCAACAGCTACAACACCATCACTCCAGTTAGAGGAGTAGGCGATACCGTCTTCAATCCAAACATCATGGATAGAATGACCGGGAGTATCAAGCTCAAATCGCCCAACGGTTTGGGGATTCTCTGGATCTTCAATATTGATGATGTCATATCGGCGGCCATTATTCACAGCGTATACATGATCTTCGTAGATAAAAGCATTGTGAACACCGCCAGTCAGTCCTTCATTATACTCAGACAGAATTTTCACATCCCTTGGATTACTTACATCCAGAACAACCATGCCATTTTTACGATCCGATGCTCCCTCGCGGGTAATTACTCCAATAGTACCATCTTCAGAGATTTTTACATCGTTGACTGTACGGGCATCCACACGAACCGTATCAATTGGGGTGATATTGGAAGGATCAGTTACATCCCAGAAGTAAGCATCACCGCTTGCTCCCCAGGTTCCGGTTATAGCGTAATCCCGGCCGTCTACACCTTCCCAAACCCAAAGGTCAGAAGTGTGAACATCCAGAACTTCACCATGTCCAACCAATTCAATGTCCTGCTGAACATTTCGGTCTTTCACGCGGATAATTTGTTCTTCAAATACATCACCTGAGCGGGCAGTAAGGGTGAAAATTCCTGGCTTGTTAGCAACAAATTTTCCGTTTTGAGAAACTTGTCCTTCAGCTCCCTGTCCTAAATTATCATCCGGCTGGGCGGTATAAGAATAGGTTATGGGAACAGTTACTTCCTTCCCATTATTACCTAATGCTTTCGCATTAAAAGTGATTACATCCCCTGTTCGAACTTCGGTTTCAGTATTACCAATAGTGATAGAGGCTGTAGGATTTTGCTTCACGGTTACATTCAGTGAGGCTTTTTTGCCTTCTGATTCAGCAGTGATTTTAGCTTTACCGGGTTTCTGTGCAATCAGTTTGCCATGGCTTACCATCGCTACCGCCTGATTGTCGCTGGAGATTGTCAGATCCGGATTTTCGCGAATCAGGTCCATTGCATCAATAACATGTACATTCAGATCGATGGTGGTTTTGGAATAGATGTTTTCCGGTACATCCGCAAATTCTACCTTAGCAATAGGAGGGTAGGGTACGTTAATCTCGAACTGTTTTACCACGCGCTGATCCCGTGGACCTGAACGCAATACAATAGCTGTGTATGTTCCCGGTTTGTGGGCTTTTACAAGGCCGCTTCTGGATACTTCTAAATCTCGTCCATTTCTGGAATAGAATAGAAGTGTATCAGGCAAAGCTTCTCCGGCTTCAGTTGTTAATGTTGCCTTTAGTTGAAGTTCATCCCCGACTTTAACCTCAACCGGATCTGGTTCGATTACAATTTTTAAAGAACCCGCATCCTGCGCAAAAAGATGAGTGGTACCAATAAGCAGGACGGCGGCTAAAATTTTTAGTGATTTTGCCATGACAGGTAAAATTTGTTAATAGATAAGTGATTTTTGTTAAGACCTATAATAAATCAAAAAAAAGTGAGAAATGAACTATTCGAATTCTGAAAAACTGCCTATTTAAACTCATTTTTCCTTATTTTACAGAATCCAGTTTTTCGATGTAGCTGAGGAATTTTATCCTTGCTACTCGTTGTTCCTACCAACCAAAACCAACTCATTTTTTCTTACTTAGATGGACATTAATTTCGAGAAAGAAGTATTTGCCCGCCGACATAACGGACCTACTCAGGAATCAACCCGGAAAATGCTGGAGGTCATCAAAGCCGATTCGGTTGATAAGCTGATTGATGAAACCATCCCTGAAGGCATTCGCCTCTCAAAACAAATGAATTTACCGGAAGCATTGAGTGAGAACGATTTTCTTACAGAGTTCAAAAAACTGGCTGGTAAAAATAAAATATATAAGTCATTCATTGGGATGGGTTACTACGATACGCTGGTTCCTAATGTCATCAAGAGAAATATTCTCGAAAACCCGGGTTGGTATACAGCTTACACTCCTTATCAGGCGGAAATTGCACAGGGCCGACTGGAGGCGCTGATTAATTTTCAGACAACAGTAAGCGATTTGACGGGGATGGAGTTGGCAAACGCATCTCTGCTGGACGAAGGAACGGCGGCGGCCGAAGCTATGAGTATGCTTTATGGCCAGCGAAAAGGGAAGAAACGTAAAGAAGCCGACGTGTTTTTTGTTTCTGAATTGTGCCACCCGCAAACTATTGAAGTTCTGCAAACAAGAGCCGAACCTATTGGGGTGGAAGTGAAGATCGGTGATCATCACGAATTAGATGTTACCGACCCGAAATTGTTTGGCGTTCTGCTTCAGTATCCGGCAACAGATGGAACGGTTGAAGACTACACGAATATAATCGCAGCAGCTCATGAAAATGATGTATATGCTGTTGTTGCAGCAGATTTGCTGAGCCTCACTTTATTAAAAGCTCCGGGCGAAATGGGAGCAGATGTGGTCGTTGGTTCTTCACAGCGCTTTGGAGTCCCAATGGGATATGGCGGTCCACATGCAGCCTTTTTTGCTACCAAAGAAGATTTCCAGCGCAAGATTCCGGGACGCATCATTGGGGTGACACAAGATGCCGAAGGTAAACCGGCTTATCGAATGGCTCTTCAAACCCGTGAACAGCACATTCGCCGGGAGAAAGCTACTTCCAATATTTGTACTGCACAGGTGTTGTTGGGGGTGATGGCCGGAATGTATGCTGTCTATCATGGACCGAAAGGCTTGAAGAAAATCGCGTCCAAGATTCATGGCTTAACCAAGCTTATCAAAGCTGGATTAGAGAAGATGGGAGTAGAGGTTAAAACCGAAACCTTCTTTGACACTATAACCGTGAAAGCGGATGTATCGAAAATAAAAGCGGTTGCTGAAAAGCATGAAGTCAACTTCAGATATGCAGACGAAAGTACCATTGGTCTTTCTTTTGATGAAGCCAAAAACCTGGAAGATGCAGAGCTGGTTCTCAATATTTTTGCAGAAGCTCTTGGCAAAGAAAACAGTTTTGATTTTCAGTCTGAGTCGAAAAAAGTGAAAGTCGATTATCCGGAAAATCTGGCTCGACAAACCGAATATCTCGATCATCCAGTATTCAACCTGTATCATTCGGAGCACGAAATGCTTCGCTACATGAAGCGTTTGGAAAATAAAGACCTTTCTTTGGTTCATTCCATGATTTCGCTTGGCTCTTGCACCATGAAGCTGAATGCTACTGCCGAGATGATTCCGGTCACCTGGCCTGAGTTTGGACAGATTCATCCATTTGCTCCAAGAGAACAAGCCGAAGGATATACTCAATTATTTAATGAACTAAATGAGTGGCTGTGCGAAATTACCGGTTTTGCGGGAATGTCGCTGCAGCCTAATTCCGGCGCACAGGGTGAATATGCTGGTTTGATGACGATCCGTGCTTACCATAGAGCCAATGGGGATGACCACCGTAATGTAGCCCTGATTCCATCATCTGCTCACGGTACAAATCCCGCCAGTGCAGTAATGGCTGGTATGGATGTAGTGGTTGTTGACACTGATACCCACGGAAATATCTCAAGTGAAGACCTTGAAGCCAAAGCCGAGAAATACAGCGATCGTCTGGCTGCATTGATGATTACATATCCATCTACACATGGAGTGTTCGAACACAAAGTGAAAGACTTCTGTGAAATCATTCACAAACATGGTGGACAGGTTTACATGGATGGAGCTAATATGAATGCTCAGGTTGGATTGACGAGTCCGGGTGAAATTGGAGCTGATGTTTGTCACCTGAATCTGCATAAAACATTTTGTATTCCGCACGGCGGCGGTGGCCCTGGAATGGGACCTATTGGTGTTGCCGGGCACCTGACCCCATTTTTGCCCTCTCACTCAGTAATTAAAACCGGTGGTGAAAAAGGAGTGAATGTAATCTCTGCAGCTCCATGGGGGAGTGCCAGTATTCTTACCATTTCTTACGCGTACATTCGCATGATGGGAGCGCAAGGGCTGACAGACGCAACCAAGTTTGCTATCCTGAATGCCAACTATCTAAAGGATCGGCTCAAGGATCATTATGAGATTCTATATACAGGTAAAACGGGCCGTTCAGCTCATGAGTTTATTGTAGACCTTCGTCCGTTTAAACAATCCGCCGGAGTTGAATCCGTGGATGTGGCAAAGCGTCTTATGGATTACGGCTTCCATGCACCAACCATGAGTTTCCCGGTTCCGGGTACACTGATGATTGAGCCAACCGAAAGTGAATCTGTCGAAGAGCTCGATCGTTTCTGTGATGCCATGATTTCCATCCGTAAAGAAATTCAGGAAATCGAAGATGGCATTGCAGACAAAGAAGACAATGTGCTGAAACACGCTCCTCACACACAGCGCGTGATTATGGCTGATGACTGGAATCGAAGCTACTCCCGTGAAAAAGGAGCTTTTCCGCTTGAAGAACTCAAGTATGACAAGTTCTGGCCTTCTGTTTCCAGAGTTGATGATGCCTATGGCGACCGTAACCTGGTTTGCTCCTGTATCCCGATGTCGGCTTATGAAGAAGGCATCGAAGCGGTATAGAGCAAAAAATCTGATCGCATTTAATATTTATTTAGGATATCCTCATTAAAAAAATGAGGGTAGTATGCGATATTTAGTGTTAGCAGTAGTTTTAATTCTTCCATGTGAGATATTTGCTCAAGAGTCTGCTTCAAATGTCTTCTGGCAGAATTTGCTTGAACTCTGTAATAAGGCTTATTCAGGGGAGGTTCTGGAAGCTCCTGCAGATGATGAATTCCGTACACAATCATTAGTAATGCATGTCCGCTCCTGCGAAGAGAATGAGATCAAAATACCCTTTTTTGTAGGTGATGATCGTTCACGTACATGGGTGCTGACCAGAATGAATGAACGTATACAATTAAAGCACGATCATCGCCATAAGGATGGAAGTGAAGATGAAGTCACTATGTACGGCGGGACATCAGCCAATACAGGTTTGTCAACGCTCCAAACATTTCCCGCCGATCAGCATACAGCTGCCCTGATTCCTGCCGCCGCAAGTAATATCTGGTGGATTGAAATAGTGCCTGGTCAATATTTTACCTATAACCTTCGCCGCATTGGTACCGATCGTTATTTCAGCATTCGCTTTCACTTAAAGGATGAAGTTGATATCCCCGAAGCGCCCTGGGGATGGGCAGATTAGTGAATACAGTTCGGAACTAAAGGACAGTCATTTCGCGGCGAATGCCCGAAATCTAATGGGTTGATAAGGTTTAGCAGTTCATTTTCTGCAAACAACAAGATTCCAGCTTCTGCAGGAATGACTTAGGTCTTATTGAAATAACTTACTCACTCAGTGTGCTTCAGCGTTCACTGGAATATCATAAAGTTTTTAAGAAAATAAGGACTGTTACTAAAAAAAGACCACATAACTGTGTGGTTAAAATCACTCCAATATGCAATACTTTATAATCGTGAAAAGAAAGTGAGTTTTACTTTTCTAGATGGTCAACAATAAATAGGGGTAAAGTGAATTATGGAAAATCGATTAAAAATTTCATGTACGATATTAATGATTGTATTTGTGTTGTTTAATTTTTCATATGCAAAGGCACAGCTAAATTGTGATAATCAGATAACAAATGGCAACCCAAAGACTGTAAAGCTTAATTTTAATGACCGCATAATTAATGGAAGAGAAAGCCTGAAAGGCATGGAAGCAGGATCATTTTATAGGATTTTGGTGAGTGACATTAACATGAACCTTTATAAGGTGAACATAAATAATAAAGACACTTCTTCAACATCTTCTGGAAAGCTATTGAGTCTAGGTATCGATAGTCTGCTTAAGAAAATTCAATTACCAAACCTCATTACTGTTCTGCCACTGCCGGATATCTCCAAAGAATTAGCTGAAGAAATGTTTCAAGCTAAAAACCTCGAAAAAAATCAAAATATTACTGAAGCTATAGAACTATATACGAACGTACAACAAAAATTAACTGGTATCCTTGCCGATGCAGAAGAAACACTTATTGAAATCTCCAATCAATATGTTTCTTATCAGGTCCAGGATCAAACTACCGGCACGTATACTTACCTGACTTCAGGTTTTGATTTTGAGGAATCATTTAAAAAGTTAGATGAGTTGAGGCGGACATTAAATCAAGTCAAAATAGATATTAACCGTCTGGCAGAAATTTTAAGCTACCTCAGTATTTATAAAGATGAGATGGGTAATTCATATCAAGAACTGAGTGATAATTTTTCTAAGCTGAAGTCTTATAGCGATACTATTTCTAAGATAATAAGTATAGATAAAATAACTGAACTGAAAACCAGAATCATGCATCGGGAGAATAATAAAGCTAACTGTTATTTGTCGTTACCCTACGAGATTAAACAGGGTAACAATACAGTAAAAGTTTATATAGAGCCAAAAAGCATTGAATCAGGTCTTCCATCTTTCAATACAAATTTCTCATTTAGTTCAAAGCCCTCTCCATTTGTAGGAGTTGGGGCGGGTTTTTACTGGACTAATATGTACAATTCAGAATATGCTGTTAGTTCTTCTCCCATTGATAGTAATACGACGGAGTACCGTATTATTGAAGAAGATAACGATCAATTTGAGATAGGAGTAGCCTCAATGGTTCATTTTAGTGCTGGTGAGCCCAACAACAATCTTCATTTTACTATTGGTACTGCTTTTCCTTTAAATGATTTAGATCGACTCCGATTGTTAGCCGGGGGAGGAATTCGTTTTGGGCCTAAAGACATGATTACCGCAAATATCATGGCCGTCGCTGGAATGGTTAATGAACTAAGTAACGCTCATTCAATAAACAATACAACGACGATTGAACCTGTAAATATTACAAGATCTAAGCTGAAAGTGGGTATCAGTATATCTATCGGATACTTATACAAGTTTTAATTCTTGTCTAATGAGCTGACAATACGGATATCGCTTTCCAGTGTACGATGAACCGGACATTTTTTAGAAATATCCAGAAGTTTGTCCAGCTGTTCCTGACTCAGATCACCTTTAACAATCAGCTCCTTTTCGATAACATCAATTTTACTCTGCGGATCTTCGCAATTCATGCAGTCTTCGTCATGACGTTTATTATGCCGCATTTCCAGGTACATATCTTCTACAGGCCAGCCTTTCCGTTCGGCATACATTTTAACCGTCATCAGGGTGCAAGAGCCTAGTCCCATCAAGAGATAATCGTAGGGATCAGGTCCCTGATCTTTTCCGCCATCCACATGCTCTGGTTCATCAGCAATGAGTTCATGCCGCCCGGCTGTAAGGGTAGTTTTGAATTTTTCATTTTCCGGGAGGTAGACGTGTACAATTTTTTGTGCGTTTTCTTCACTCATGGGGGTTAAGGATTAAAGATTAAAAATTAAAGATTAAATATGGTCGGGCATGGTGCTTTTTATTCTGCTGAATCAGGTTAAATGGGGCAAGACTAAATATTTGAACTGGGTTACTATACATATTTTTAATCTTGAATTTTTAATGCCAAATCAAAGATTTGGTAACAAACCCGTAATCAATTCATAACACCTGGGATAAGCCATGGTAACATGCGATGGCGATCTTTTTCATCAATCATCATCCTCAGGCTATGAAAAGATCCCTAGATACCGTTGTTATTTCCGATGTGCATCTCGGAACCATTGGCTGCCATGCCGTTGAACTTGTTCAATATCTGAATTCCATCGATCCCAAGCGAGTTATTCTAAATGGTGACTTTGTGGATATGTGGAATTTCCGCAAATACTACTGGCCGGAAGCCCATATGCATGTCATCCGCACGCTGATCACGATGATGACCAACGGGGTGGATATCTATTACCTGACGGGGAATCATGACGAAACCTTACGGAAAGTATCCAGCCTGCAGCTCGGGCCACTTTTCATTCGGGATAAACTGGTGCTTGAACTAAATGGGGAAAAAGTCTGGTTCTTCCACGGCGATATTTTTGATTTAACCATGAAGCACAGTAAATGGATTGCCAAACTGGGCGGACAGGGTTATGAAATGCTGATTCTGTTAAACCGCTGGATGAACTGGGTGTCTCAGAAAATGGGGTATGGAAAATTCTCTCTGTCCAAAAAAATCAAAGATGGGGTAAAGACTGCCGTCAATTTTATTGATGACTTTGAAGTTACAGCAATGGAACTGGCCATTGATGAAGGCTACGATTATGTGGTATGCGGACATATCCATCAACCCAAAATACGCGGGTATGAAAATGAAAAAGGCTCGGTGATTTACCTCAACTCAGGAGACTGGGTAGAAAATCTGACTTGCCTGGAATATGACGGGGACGAATGGAGCCTGTATCGCTATTCGGAAGATGCGGTTTTGCAGGAGAATCCCCGGATTAACCAGCTTATGAAGAGCCATACTTTTGATAAAAAACTGATGATCGGATGAAAATACTGTATGGTATTCAGGGCACTGGACACGGACATATCAGCAGGGCCCGGGTAGTTTTGCCTAAGTTGAGGGAATATGCAGAAGTAGATGTGCTGGTAAGTGGCTACAATTTTAAAATGAATATTGATGGAGAAATTGCCTACAAAGTCCGCGGAATCAGCCTGGCCTACGACAACAATGGCAGTGTGGATATGCTGGAAACAGCACTGAACCTGCATCCCATTAAGTTTATACAGGATGTTCAGGCCATTCCCATTGACGATTATGATTTTGTTGTAAATGACTTCGAACCGGTAACGGCCTGGGCGGCAAATGGAGCTGGAATGCCGTGTGTGGCCATCAGTCATCAGGCTTCGTTTTTGTCGGATAAGGCTCCGCGTCCGGCAAAAAAATCACTGGTGGCCGAGCAGGTTATGAAGCATTTTGCACCCTGTACCGCTGCCGTAGGCTCCCACTATCTGCGGTATGATGATTTTATAGAACCGCCCATCATACGCCGGCAGATCAGAAATCTGAATCCAGCATTGGGCGATCACATCACCGTGTACCTGCCTGCTTTTGATCATGAAACGTTGTGTTCCATCTTCCAGCAGGTACAAAAAGTAGAATGGCATATCTTTTCACCCAATTGCGAAGATGCGTATACCAAGGGAAACGTAAAAGTACATCCGGTTGGGAAAGAGACCTTCCTGGAAAGTATTGAAAGCTGTTTGGGGATTGTCTCCGCTACAGGATTTGAAACCACATCTGAAGCCATGTTCCTGGGCAAGAAGCTGCTCACTATTCCCATCAAAAACCAATATGAGCAGCTCTGTAATGCGGCAGCCTTAACAGAGCTGGGTGGAAAAGTCGTGTATCAAATCGACCAGCACTTTCAGCAAACCTTGTCTGACTGGATTGATGAAGGGGCCGTGCTAACCCTTCCCGAAATTTCAGACGAAGAAGATCTGGTGCAGAAAATCATTTCGGCTGGAATGTGTGGAACTGCAAGTAAAGAAGGCCAAAGGGAAAAGGCGGGGGTTTTGCAGAGGTCGGTTGCTCATTCTGTTTCGTTGTAATTGGCTACTGGACTCCAGTTGTGCAACTCTATGTGGGAAACCAAAGTGCAACCAATCCAAAAGAATAAAATCGAAGTTCATTTTCAGCTTTTCGTGTATTTCGGAACACAGCGGTTTTAAAGCAGTAATAAATAGTGAATACGAATAAATAATACAGGTAAATGAAAAAAGTACTACTATTTTTAACGGCTATTGGTTTAGCTGGTTTTGTAAATCCACTTAAGGCACAGCTAACTGATGGTCATGAAGCGCTGAAAAAGCACGTTAATTCAGTTGTTGAAGAAGTGGAATCGGCTGAAACTGCGGAGCAGAAAAGAGTGATTTTAAATGAGTCATTGGAAGATATGATGACGGCAGTAGATAAGATTAACAGCAAGCCATCGGTTTCAAACTCAGATAAAAAGAATTTGGGTGAGTTCAAGAAGATGTTGACGGACCGAAGAAATGAGCTGAATGGTACCGATGGTTTTAAGCGCGTTTCGAATGGCCAGCTGAATGACTATGCAAATTTTATTCAGCAGGATATCGAGCAAGCGGATACAGTGCTAACCATCAGTGCTACAACCGCTTTGTTAATCGTTATTATTCTGCTGTTGCTTTAATCCTGAGGTCAACAGTTTAATTAAAGCGTGGTTTTATCCACGCTTTTTTTATGTTCAAAAGATGCACAAAGTACTTTCTCTTTTTTTGTTGGTTTTCCTCACAGGATGTTCAGCTTCCGAAGTGGTTACCAAAATGGATCATCAATCAAATCCGGACTATACGGCTGTTTATATCATCCACGCTGATGCGAACTATACGTTCCATATGAATGGAAAAAGGTATCAAGCGGATCAGGAAATACTCAGTGAGGCTAAGGCTGTTGGAGAGTCGGCCAGGAGTGGAGAAGTATTCATTTTCCATCAACAACCTGAACGGAAAAGGTTCTTATTTTTTCCCGGAAAAGATCGGGTATGGTATCATTATAAAGGGGGTGAGTTAGTTGGTAAAGGGCAATATTCACCAACAGGAGGCGGTTTTAGCAAAGAAGCGGATTTATATCGCCAAATGACCGGTAATAGTAACACAGGTAGAAAATTGTTCTTTTACTTTGGGCATGAAATGCCGTCAAAGGCTTCTTTTGCATACCATCATTCCCAGCCAGAACATACCTTCAACACCGAAGTTTTCGCAAATGATATTTCAGGTTTCGAAGATAAGTTTGATCTGATGGTACTTTCGACCTGCAATAACGGAAACCCTCTGACCGTAGAAAGATTAACTGGCAAGACTGAGTATCTGGTGGCTTCTCCCCGCAATCTTCATTTATCCTATTTGGATACTCACTCTTTAAATCTGTTGGAAACACTCTCGGATGTTTCCACGAAATCATTAGCTGATTCCATTGCCCGTCATTCCCTTGAGAGATTATCTGAACAGCTTCAGACCATGGTTACGGTAGGTGTTTATGAAATGGACGTAGTTGAAGAATACATGGGTCCGTATGCGGATAGTTATGCTAACTATTTGGGTTCCGTTCAGCAAAAATCACTTTTTACAGATAACGCTGATTGCAACACGCTGGAGATCTTCGAAGGCCAAAGAATCCCGGAAAAGGGAGCAAAGATATACTTCAGTTCAACAGCTTTTGGAAGAGAAGCAGGACTTGAACATCATTCTGCGTGGGGATGTAAGGAATGAAAAATTATATCTAAACCAACCTTCTCATTCAGCACGGGAGGTTGGGTTAATAGAGGTTATAAAGAAAATCCCATCAGTTACTTCAGGCCAGTTAGCTTCAAGTTCAATATAGCCAAATGGCTTGGCCAGCAGACGCTCGTTAAGCCAGGCTCCTTCATTGGGGAGGTTCCTTAGGTTTATGAATGTATTTACCTGATCGGTTTTTCCGAGAAGGTATTCTATACTTCCTGTTGATGAAGAAGAAACAGGTGTAGAGTTAGCGTCAAACCAGCGTCCCCAGCTTCCAGTTAAGCCGGTGAAATTTATGGTATACAATTCTTCTTCAAAGTGCTGGGCAGCTACTTTTCCGGCAGTTTCAAAATTGGCAAAAGAGAAGTCCGGATCTTCCGGCGCGGTAATGCCGCTCATATCTCGTGCAAGGTGGACATTTGCCCCCCACACAATGATTTTTTTTGACGGGTGTAATTCTTCCGCAATCCAAATCAGGTTCTCACCCATTTGTATATCCCTGAGGCCTCCGGATGAATTGGAGGGCCCGCCATTTTTAGCAATCCATCTCCGTTCAGCTTCCTTTTCAATGCTCAGAATCATTTGATTCCAAAACAGATCCATATTTTCGGATTTAATGTCGCCTATCACTTCATCAAAAGTATTCTTCTCTGCTTCGCTGATGGTGATTTGTTGCCATTTATTTGTCACTAAGTCCTGCAGAAGCGATTCAAAAGTTTGCCAATCATTACTTTCTAAATCTATTGAACTGTTACCCAGTACGGATTTTAGATCGTCAACTAATGAAACCGGTGCCAGAGAAAAGAAATCGGAATCCATTCCTTCTACAAACAAACCATGAGTTGGAATTTTTTCGTCCAGCAAATCAATCAATGGAGTAAATTGGCTGGTATTAGTCCAAATAGTATAAATTGAATTATTCAGATTGTCTTTAATATTTCCACCCTGTTGTATGTTCAGCATGGCACGGTGTAAATCATATAAAGGAGATTCGAAGACAATGACTTCAAACCCTTTTTCCTGGATGAGATATTCTATTATTCTCGCTTTAGCCTGAAATACATTTCCTTCGCCATGGGTAGCTTCTCCCAGGGCTACAATCCGGGCATCACCAATCGAATTACCAAGAATTTCAAGATCACTGAAGTCTTTATTTTCGGTGTTAACTGAAACGTATGAGGAGTTATTGATTAGATAATCAATTTGAATTTCTTCTTCGGTGGGAGTGGTAGAAGAGGAGTCACATCCTAAAGAAATTGCACATAGTACAGCCAGTATTAAATATCTGATAATCATTGATTTTTCAGTTTATTAATAAGAAACACCGCGCTTATACGAAGTAATAACAATAAGATTCAAACCAGTTTTATAGGATTGAAATTTCAGGTAGTTACTGCAAATACTTTTCTCTGATAATCTCTTTATGATGCAACTCATGTCCGGCAATGATAAACGGAATGGATCGTACGGTAAACTCCACGCCGCTGGCGGTCCCTTTTAGTGAAATCATTTCTTTGGTCATATTCTGGAAGAGGTGGATGGTTGAGATACGAACTGCTAAATATTCGTTGGCTAAATTGTGAATAGTGCGGCTGTTATAGTTGGAATATTTCACATAATTATCCTGCTCCATAGACGGGAGGGGATTGGGGTCGCGGCGAGAGAAGGAGAGCCCGCGATAGGCAAACACACGTTCGGTTTCAATGATGTGGCCAATGATCTGCTTTACCGTCCATTTACCTTCTTTATAAGCGTGGAATGCTTTGTCGCCGGGAATGGCATTGATGAAGGTGTACATCTCGTGCATCTGGGTGTTCAGCGTTTCTATGATGTTTCCTTTGGGCACATTCGAAACGTAGCCGGCATAGTAATGCGCAAATTCTGAACTTGAAGGGTATTCCTTATCCCAAACTGACATAATTATATCTCCTCATATTGTTAACCAATGTTCATATATAGCAAAAGGAGAAATAAATGCCTAAAAAAAATCCCGCATCTCCATTAGGAAATGCGGGATTAATAATTTTTCAAACCAGATAATTATTCCGGAATAGAATGACTTTCAACAGTAAGCTCAGCGGCTACCTGATCATCAACGTAGGTCACAACTGAGTAAGCATAAGTAACTCCCCCGGCTTTTGTCCAGTCGGAGTATATGCTTTTAGCTTCCTGACGCTGGCCGGTCTGAGGATTCATTTCTGAATAACGGCTCATATAGGGAAGACCGGTTTCCTGATCCAGAAGGAAGGTTACTTTCACCTGGTCATTGGTCATTCTTACAACCGCATAATCTTCTCCGTCCACAGTTTCGTCACCAAGGTATTCAGCCTGAATGTCTTCATGGTTGATAGCGATAGACAAATAATTACGCTTCATTTCATTTAGCATGGGCTTAGCCATTTGTGGCGGAAGCTGGCGCTGTTGACCTGCCATCTGCATAGAGCCGCTGCCATCCTTGAATGTCATGGTCATTTGCCCTTGTGGGGTATTCAGGTTTCTCTCGGTAGAGTAATCCGCAAAGTTGGTAGTGGAAGAGTTTTGTATGTCCATATCACCCATTGGGGTTTTTTGTGTGATCACAGATTTTTCCTGAACAGAAACAACATCGCTGCCTGATTCAATGAGGGCAGCAGCCATTTTATCAAGCCATTCTTGTCCTTTGGCCGCATCTCCGTCAACAACAGGTTCACTTGAACCCGGTTCCGGAATAGAGATGTCTATCTCATTAACATTACCGAATTGCTGTAGCTGATCTCCAATTTCTTCTTTGTTTCCAACTACCATAATTTGAAGATAATCTGGGTTTAGATATTCCTTAGCTACACGCTGAACATCTTCGATGGTTGTGTTTTTAACCCCTTCGATGTAGGCATCAAAAGCATTGCTGGGGAGTCCCTGATAATCATAAGACATTTGTTGGCTAAGTACTTCCTCATAGCTGTCGTATTCAAAAACAGATGAATTCAATATCTGATCTTTGGTATCCTGCAACTCTTTCTGGGTGATGGGTTCGTTCTGAAGTCGTTCAATTTGCTCAATAACAGCAGCGATTGCTTCAGCGGTTGTAGAGCTTTTTGTGGATACCCCTGCGAAGAAAAAGCCGGGATAGAAAGAGTTCATACTATATTGTCCAAAAGCAGAATAAGCGAGTCCCATTTCGGTTCGGATTACCTGCATCAATCGGCCTGAAAAACCACCGCTAAGTACACGGTTCATTACCTGGATTTGAGGATAATCTGGGTTTTCACGCATCCCACCCAAGTGTCCCATCAGTATAAAGCTTTGGTTCACATCCGATTTGTTTGCAAAGTTGATGGTGCTTTGGGGTTCGTAATTCACAGCCGGGAAGTCAAGTGAGGTTTCTTCTCCGGAGGGAATATTGCTAAATGCTTCTTCCAGTTTTTGCTTCATCTCTGAAGCATCAAAATCACCTACAACTCCGACCATCATGTTTTCGGCTACAAAATGGTTTTTATGAAAGTTGATGATGTCTTCCCGGGTAATGTTATTGATGGTCTCATATTCGGTAGTGCGGGCGTAGACAGACTCAGGTCCGTAAATCAGCTTTTGGAATTCCCGAACGCCCACGCTTTGTGAGTTATCGTTTCGCCGGGATATACTACTCTTGGTCTGCGTTTTTGCAAGTTCAATCTTGTCATCAGGAAAAGCAGGATTGGTAAGAAGATCTATAAAAATAGGAAGCATTCCCTCAAAGTCTTCTTTAAGTACGTTCATCCAGGCGCTGCCAGAAGTAAACCCGATTCCGGTTTCAATACTCGCGGCTTTATTCTCAAGCAGAACGTTTAAGGAATCAGCTGAAATTGATTCAGTTCCACCCGAACGGATTACGGTCCCGGTAATGGAAGCCAGGCCTTCTTTGTCGGCAGGTACTAAAACGCCACCGGCTTTTATGTTCACGCGCAGTTCAATGAGCGGAAGCTCGGTGTCTTCCAGTAAATAATAGGTGATTCCATTATCGGCAGTGTAGGTTTCTACCTCAGGAACCTGAAAACTGTTCAGTTCCGGGTATTTTATCTTGTCGTACTTCTTTTGTGCGTAAAGCGCTGAGCTTGTTAGCATCAAAGCCAGGCACAAAAGGCTTATTCTTTTCATCGTTGTCATCATTTTTCCAGGATACATTCTTTTTGAAATTCGATTATTGATTCGCATCTGCAACCTCCTTGGCCGGAGCATTCACAATGGAACCCACCGTTCGGTTTTCTTTAACTAAATATTTCTTGGCTACGCGCTGAATATCTTCAACTGTCACTGCTTCAAGGTCTTCGAGGTTGGTAAATACTTTTCTCCAGTCACCTTGTAATGATTGGGCCTGACCAAGTCTAACAGCAAGGCCAGAATTGGAATCAAGGCCACGAATCAAACCTGCTCGTGCGTTTGTTCGAACACGGTCAAGTTCTTCCTGGCTAATTTCTCCATTCTTGATCTTACCCAGTTCTTCATAAATTGCTGTTTCTAAAGTATCGGTATCGTAGCCTCGGTTCGGAACCGCAAGTAATGCAAACATGGACTCATATTTGGTTCCGGGAACGCCATTCAGGTTTTGAAAACCAAGCGCTACCTGTTCTTTTTCGACCAGTCGTTTGTATAGCTTGGAAGTACGACCACCCACTAAGATATTGCTCAGCAGATTGAGTGCATTATGATCAGGGTGCTGGTCATTAACCGTATGATATCCCAATAGCAGAAAAGGCTGAGACTGTTGCTCAATGGAGAACCTTTTTTCAGCAATTTGTTCAGGTTCTTCCGTATAGATGGGCGGAGGGGTAGGTCCCTTCTTTAGTCGTCCAAAATAAGTTTCAGCAAGATCTCTCACTTCATCCGGATCAACATCACCTGCAATAGCTATGGTAATATTGTTGGGCACGTAATAAGTCTCATAAAACTTTCGGGCATCTTCCATGGTCGTTGCAGTGATGTCGGAATGCCATCCAATATTGGGAGTGCCATAAGGGTGAGCTTTATAAGCGGTGGTCAGAAACGCCTCATACAGTTTCCCAACAGGACTTGACTCATAGCTTG
This sequence comes from Gracilimonas sp., assembly GCF_040218225.1. Lineage (NCBI taxonomy): Bacteria > Pseudomonadati > Balneolota > Balneolia > Balneolales > Balneolaceae > Gracilimonas > Gracilimonas sp. The sequence continues at coordinate 456,396 of NZ_JAVJQO010000006.1, read as the reverse complement.
ACCGGCGTTCTTCCCGGACAACTTCTTTCTCTTTGTAGAATTCACGGAATACAGGATTCAGGAAACGATCAGATTCGAGGCTGAACCAAAGCTCTATCCGATTTTCCGGTAAACTGTAATAATAATTGGTTCGGTCGGCACTGGTTGTAGCGTTCATTCCAGTTCCTCCATTGCGGTTTACTATTTCCGAAAACTCATTGTTTACCACATACTGAGCGGCTTCTTCCTGGAGGGATTCAAATTCAGACCATAATTTGTTCAGTTTGGCTGAATCAGGAGCAGTGGAATATTTTTCTTCCAGCCATTTCTGATAAGTGGCGTCCAGCTCCTGGAGTACTTTCTTTTCTTTTTTCCAGTTGTTGGTGCCTACGTAATGAGTGCCTTTAAAAGCCATATGCTCAAAAACATGAGCAAGTCCCGATTGTCCAAGTGGATTATCTACACCCCCAACATTTACATAAGTAGCAAAGCTGACAACGGGTGCAACCGGCCGCTCTACAACAACAAACGTAAGTCCGTTATCGAGAGTAAATTCTGTTACCTTTTCTTCAAACTCCTCAAGATACTGTGCCTGTACACCCGAAAACGAAAAGGCGAGGACGAGCATCAGTATAGAGGTTGCTATAGTTTTCTCTGTTATTTTCATTAGACCAAAACAATTAGTGAATAGTGATTAGATATCCAAAAGATGATGTTTTAACTACTATTTAGCAAATGAAGGAGAGAATTCTTTTAGAGGTAAACCATCTTTAGATGACATGCTTTCATTATCGTTTCGGGAAAGCTCTAGTACATACGAGACATGGGAAGGATTGTAATATCTTTTCTGAAAATAGACTTTCTTATTTCCCGTGGTTCTGGAACAGCGGTCTATTTCGAGGACAGCAGACTCCGGAGCAATACCAAGATGTTTGGCGATATAATCATCTGCATTTTTTGCTGTGATTCTGTAGCTGCCCCCTTGTATGGGGATTTCATATTTATCTTCCAGCACATCATAAATGGTTTGGGTTGTTAAATCTTCATCAAATAAAAGCTGGCCATAACCCGGCGGCAACCAGGTTATATCAAAAGCTACCGGGTTCCCGTTGGCGAACCGAATTCGGTCAATCCTGATGAGCTTCATATCAGGGCGTAATTGCAGGATTTCATTTACTTCTTTGATCGGCTCTACTTTATCAAGAGAAATAAGACCGGAACTGCTTTTCAATCCGGCTTTCTTCATATCCTCAGAAAAATCGGTTAGCTGAACCAGCCCGCTATTCAATGTGGTATCAGCAACAAAAGCGCCAAGCCCCTGCTTACGATATATCAACCGCTCATTTTCCAGGGTTTGCAACGCATGCCGAACGGTAACACGACTTACTTTGAAATAATCACATAGTCTTTTTTCAGAGGGAAGCTGATCACCCGGTTCATACTCCGTTCCGGTAATTTCATTCCTGAGCTTGGCAGCTACTTTTTCATGCTTTGAATTAAAATCGGACATAATGTATTCATGAGTTACAAATGAGGGAAGAAATATACTTGTTATAACATGTTGTAACAAATACAATATGCTTCCTATCATTGACACGAATCAAAAAGACATTCATCAAAACATATTTTAATGACAGAATTCATCACTCAACCTATACCATGGTATGTGGCTGGTCCGCTCATTGGGTTAATGCTTCCGCTGCTATGGGTTATTGGAAATAAAACCTTTGGAATTTCTTCCAGCTTCAGGCATGCCTGTGCCTCTATGGTTCCCTCAAAAGTAGAGTATTTCAACTACGACTGGATCAAAGAAGGATCGTGGAATCTGAAGTTAGTGGCAGGAGTTTTAATTGGAGGTGTAATTGCAGGATTCACGAATGCTCCGGATTATGCAGTTCAGATTTCAGAAGCAACAAAATCAGAGTTGACGGAATTGGGAATAAGTAACTTCACCAGCCTGATACCCCTTGAGGTTTTTAACTGGTCAAATATTATAAGTCCGGCTGGTTTTGTACTCATGATTCTGGGCGGATTCATGGTAGGTTTTGGAGCCCGGTACGCCGGAGGTTGCACATCGGGACATGCAATTACCGGATTGGCTACCCTGCAGAAAGCTTCTCTGATTGCCGTAATCGGATTTTTTGTAGGCGGGTTGATCACTACCTATGCCATTCTGCCACTCATTTTAAATTAAGCAGGTAATTATGAGATTTATTTTATCAGGAATTGTATTTGGGTTTATTTTGGTGAAATCGGAAGTAGTTTCCTGGTTCAGAATTCAGGAAATGTTTCGTTTCGATTCCATTCACATGTACGGCATTATCGGCTTGGCTGTGGTTGTTGGAATGATTGCCACCTTAATGATTAAGAAATGGAACGTGAAGGATGTAAACGGAGATCCGATAACCATCAAAGAAAAAGATAATTCTAAAACTAAAAACTACATCATAGGCGGAACGATATTTGGCCTTGGCTGGGGGCTCACCGGTGCTTGTCCGGGCCCTATGTATGCTTTGATAGGGAGCGGATATTTAATATTTCTGATCCCAACCTTAAGTGCTATCTTTGGCGCATTAGCGTACGGATACCTGAAACCAAATCTGCCTCACTAACTAATACTAAGCTTTATGTTTTTTCAGCAAATATTTGAAGAGAAATTAGCACAATACGCCTACCTGATTGGGTGCCAGGCTACAGGCGAAGCCATTGTTATTGATCCCATGCGTGATGTGGATCGCTACAAGGAACTGGCTATCAAAAACAATTTGAAATTAGTAGCCGCAGCAGAAACGCATATTCATGCCGACTATTTATCCGGTTTAAGGGAACTTGCGGAGCAGGGCCTCAAAGTTTATGCCTCTGATGAGGGAGATAAAGACTGGAAATATGAGTGGCTGGCCGGAAGTGATTATGATTATCAGTTACTCAAGGACGGTGATGAGTTTTCCATTGGAAATATCAAATTCACTACAGTTTACAGTCCAGGACATACCCCTGAGCATGTAAGCTATTTAGTTACTGATGGAGCGGCTACGGACGAGCCTATGGGAATTCTGTCTGGCGACTTTGTTTTTGTAGGTGATGTTGGCCGGCCTGATTTACTGGAATCAGCTGCAGGTCAGAAAGGAGCCATGAAAAGCTCGGCAAAGGTTCTTTATCAATCCTTACAAAAGTTTAAAGAGATGCCGGAGTATTTGCAGCTTTGGCCGGGACATGGTGCCGGAAGTGCTTGCGGAAAAGCATTGGGGGCCGTACCGGAATCAACTGTGGGATATGAGCAGCGCTTTAATGGTTCAATCCGCGCAGCTATAAGTGAGCAGGAGTTTCTGGACTACATTCTGGAAGGTCAGCCGGAGCCACCCTTATACTTCGCACGAATGAAAAGGGATAATAAAAAAGGCCCGAAAGTGCTGGGAGAAATCCCTCATCCCGAGCACATTTCTATTGAGAAAATGATTGGAGACGTTCGTTTGAGTAATGCGGTCATTGTAGATACCCGCAACCGAACACAGTTTATGAACAGGCACATTCAGGGAGCCTTGCTATCCCCAATGAACAAGCAGTTCAACACTATTGCAGGTTCTTATGTGAATGAGGATGAAGATATCTACCTGATCATTGAACAGGATAAGGTTGAAGAAGCTGTTAAGGATCTGGTTCGAATAGGCCTTGATAACATAAAAGGATATGCTACGCCGGAACAGCTTCAGGAATTTGCTGAAAAAGGCGGCGAGCTTTTTACCACAGAGACTATCGACTTTGAGAAAGCGGAAGAGTATCTGGCTGCCGGAGCGGCAAACCTGCTGGATGTTCGGAAGAAATCAGAATACGATGAAGGGCATCATCCTGAAGCGATGAATATTGCACATACCCGACTGTTAGATCGTCTTGAAGAAGTTCCCAAAGACAAACCTATAATGGTTCATTGTAAATCGGGAGCAAGAGCATCGGCTGCATCAGCTATGCTGGAGCGGGCAGACTTTGCCGTGAAATACATCGATGATATGGTTGAGCCTTGGTTAGAGAATAATAACTGGACAACTGCAGAGGTTAAATAATGTGGTTAGCCTGGTGCGGGGCTTTACTTATTGGAATCTCATTGGGCTTGCTCGGTTCGGGAGGCTCTATTCTCACGGTACCGGTATTAATTTATCTGGTTGGTGAACCCGAGAAGCTGGCTATAGCTGAATCGCTGGGCATTGTCGCCGCAATCAGTTTTGTGGGCTCATTGCCGTATGTTATTAAAAAGGAAGTTCACTGGATTAGCCTGGTTTTCTTTGGAATTCCCGGTATGATCGGCACCTATGGCGGAGCTTCTCTTTCCCAGTATATCTCAGGCAACACCCAGCTAATGATTTTTGCTGCAGTAATGATCATTGCTGCCTATATGATGGTTCGGGAAAAAGCCAAAAACCCTACTCAGAAAACCCCTTCGATTCCAAAATGGATTTTGATGATCGAAGGACTGGTTGTCGGGGTTTTGACAGGCTTGGTTGGTGTTGGCGGCGGCTTTTTGATTATACCCGCTCTTGTACTTATTGGCGGGCTTTCGATGAGAGTTGCCGTTGGAACAAGTTTGCTGATTATCACCCTGAAAAGCATCCTTGGGTTTTATAAGTACATCGACGTTTTAAGACTGGAAGGATTTGAGATGAACTGGCATCTGATAGGTGTATTCAGTCTGATTGGAATAGCCGGTAGTTTTGTAGGAAACAAGATCAGCCAGAAAGTTCCTCAGAAGCAGCTTAAAACAGGTTTTGGGTATTTTCTGATGGTGATGGGTGCTTACATTATTTACTCGAGCTTTTAATCTATATTTAAATAATTTATGAAAACTATTATCACAATTATCGCAGTATTGGCTCTTGCATCAGTACTTTTCTTTGCCTTCAATTCAAAAAAAGGTGGTTCAGCAAGTTCGACCCTGAACCCTGAATCTTTCAAGCAAAAGCATCAGGAAACTCCCGGAGTGGTTATTGATGTTCGAACAAAAGATGAGTTCAACAGCGGTCACCTTGCATTAGCAACCCATAACTTTGATGTGCTAAACGGAGAATTTCAATCTAAGCTGGATAGTTTGGATAAAAGTAAAACCTATTACTTGTACTGCCGGTCAGGTAACCGAAGCGGACAAGCTACCAAGCTCATGAAAGAACAGGGTTTCGAAAACGTGTTTAACATTGGTGGTTTCGGTTCTCTGGCAAATTCCGGATTGGAAGTGGAATAGCTAACTCAAACTTAGCTCGATTCATAAAGGGTGAGAAAAATGTCTAAAAGTTTTGGGGTCACCCCTGCGCAGGCAGGGATGATATCAAAACTCAGGCTAACTCAATTCTTTATACCTGAAGCAATCTGTTGTATGATCCATGACCAGCCCACAAGCCTGCATATGCGCATACATAATGGTGCTTCCGGTGAATTTGAATCCACGCTTTTTAAGATCCTTGGCCAGGGCATCTGACTCTTTAGTGGTGGCTGGTGCTTCTTTCAGGTTTTTCCAGTGATTGATGATCGGTTTACCACCCACAAAATTCCAGATATACTCATCAAAACAGCCGAATTCTTTTTGAATTTCAAGGAACTTCTGAGCATTGGTTACCGCAGATTGAACTTTAAGCTTATTTCGGATAATGCCCTCAAATTGGAGCAATTCCTGTATTTTCTTTTCGTCAAAGCGAGCTACTTTCTCAACATCAAAACCAGCAAAGGCTTTACGGTAGCCATCGCGTCTTTTCAAGATGGTTGACCAGCTTAAGCCGGCTTGTGCACCTTCCAGAATCAAAAACTCAAAGTGTGTTTTATCATCATGTACCGGAACGCCCCATTCCTCATCATGATATTTTTTGTACTCTTCAAATTGTTCTTCAGCCCATTCACAGCGTTTTACACTCATTCGATGTATATTTAGTGTTCAGTTAAGTTTTTAGAAATTATATAAAGACTTTATTTATTTCTACCTTAACTATTTAATCACTCACACACTCATTTCAAACTAAAATTTATTCATGTTCTGGAAAGAAACTGTCAGTAATCTTGCTGAAAGCAGCGGGATCAGCCAAAGCCTTTCGAAAAGAGTTATTAACCTTACGGAAATACTGGAGGAAATTGCTGCCGGACAACACGGCGAAGATTTTGTAAAACAGCTTGGTAAACTTCCTCTTGAAAGTGCGAAAGCACTGGATAAGGGTGATGAAGAGGCGCTCAAATCTCTTCAAAAAGAAGTAAGTGGATTATCGCTGGATGAAATCAAAGAGATTCTGCGAATGTACACGACTTTCTTCCACTTGGTAAATTCGTTGGAACAGTATGAAATAAGCAGAGTGAACCGAAGCCGGGAGTTTGAAGAAACACCAGAGTCGCCCCGAAAAGAAAGTATTGCCGAATCGGTTTACCGGATGAAAGAAGCGGGCTATAGTTATGAAGAAGCGCTGGATGTATTTCATCAAATGGATATTCAGCCAACCATTACCGCCCATCCTACGGAAGCGCGCAGAAGAAGCGTGTTACTGAAGCAGCAAGAGCTGGCTTCTATGATTTCGCGACTAGGCGATAGTGATATTACACCAGACGAAAAAATTGATCTGCGACGTGAGATTCTGAATGTGCTGAATCTATTGTTGTTGACGGATGAAGTACGCTCGGAGCGTTTATCAGTTGAGGATGAGGTTGAAAACGGTCTGTTCTATTTTACTCATTCTATCTGGGATTCTATTCCGGTGCTATACCGCGATATTCGTCAGGCTTTTGATACTTATTACAATAAGCGACCGGAAGTGCCTATTGTACTGAAATACCGTTCCTGGATTGGAAGCGATCGCGATGGAAATCCAAATGTAACGTCCAGCGTAACCTGGGAAACGGTGATTCAGCAGCGGCGAACGGTATTGAGCATGTATCTGAAAGATCTGAATGAATTGAGAAGATATTTGAGTGTGTCGAATAAGCAGGGGAAGGTTTCGGATGCACTAAAGAAATCGCTCAAGGAAGACGAGAAAGAATTTCCAATTTCTGAACGGATTAAAAGACGATATACCCATGAGTTGTATCGCCGTAAGGTGGTTCATATTATGGAGAAGGTTCAGTATCTGCTGGATGCCTTATCCGGTGATAAAAAAGATATTCTGGAGAAATCTCAGAAATATACGGCACCCGAATTTATTGCTGACCTGGAATTGATCAAAGAAAGTTTGGTTGAGAACGGGTTGCCCGGACTCTCACAACAGGGCAAATTGCAGGATATGATTATCCGTGCCAAAACATTCGGATTTCATTTAAGCGCACTGGATATTCGTCAGCATAGCGGTTTGCATGAAGAGACAGTAACGGAATTGCTTTCACAGGCAAACGTGCTGGATAATTATGGGGAGCTTAGCGAAGATCAAAAGATTGAAACGCTGGTTCAGGAATTATCGAATCCTCGTCCGCTGAGTCCTGTTAAAAGCTCACGATCTGAAGTGGCAAGTAGGGTAATGACCGTTTTCGAGGAAATCAGCGATATGCTTGCTCTGAATCCGGACACTTTTGGCAGCTACATCATTAGTATGACTCATGGAATCAGTGACATGATGGAGGTGATGCTGATTGCTAAAGAGGTAGGGTTATGGACCCTCACAAAAGGAGAAGTGGATAGCAAACTGGACGTTGTTCCTCTTTTTGAAACCATAGAAGATCTGGAGAAAAGTGCAGACCTTATGGGGCAGATGTATGAGCATGACTTGTTTTCAAAGCATTTAAAATCACGTGATAACTTCCAGGAAATAATGCTTGGCTATTCCGATAGTAACAAAGATGGAGGTTACTGGATGGCCAACTGGGCGTTGAATAAAGCCCAATACGAACTGGGAACGGTGTGTCGAAAATATGACATTGATTTTCGTCTGTTCCATGGCCGTGGCGGAACGGTAGGCCGTGGAGGAGGTCAGTCAAATCAAGCGATCGTAGCCATGCCAGCTGTTGCCAACAACGGGCGAATCCGATTTACTGAACAGGGAGAAGTGATATCCTTTAGATACATGCTTTCCTCCATCACACATCGCCACCTTGAGCAGATTGTTAATGCAATGACAAAAGTAACCATGGCTCAATACTCTGAGTCGCCCGGTTACTTATCTGGTAAGGATGAAGAACGTGAAATCATAGAAACACTTGCTGAAACTTCCATGAAAGCATACCGGGATCTTATTGATGATTCCGAATTCTGGGACTGGTATTCAGGCATCACTCCAATTGAGCATATTGGGAAATTACCCATTGCCTCCCGTCCGGTTTCACGGGGATCTTCAGATTCTATGACTTTTGATACCTTGAGAGCTATTCCATGGGTATTCGCGTGGACACAGGTTCGCTATAACACCCCGGGCTGGTATGGAATCGGAGAAGGATTGGAAGCTGCTAAAAAGAATAATGATGACGCTCTGGAAATCCTGAAGAAGTGGAATAAAGAATGGACCTTTTTCAGAACCGTGCTGAATAATTCGCAGCGGGAAATGGCACGAACACATTTGCCAACTTCGGATTTATACAATAATGAACCATCGAAATTTCATGAACTTTTGATCAAAAATTTCGAAAGAGCAGAAGATTGGATTACTTCTATAACCGGTTATGATAATATCCTTGACCATAATAAAGTGATTCAGAATTCAATATTATTTAGAAATCCATTTACATATCCGCTCAATATTATACAGGCAGATCTGTTATCAAGATGGAAAAAAGCGGACGGACAAGAACAAAAAGAGGCACTGACAGAAGTTTTATTCCTGAATATAAATGGAATTGCCGCTGCCATGCAGAGTACCGGTTAGAGATTACTGAAATATTAATTAACGTCCGGCGCTCTGTTATTTAACTCGAAACGTGTTATTTTAAAACCATGATGAACGAGATAATTTCAAGCACAAATATCACAGTAAAACCAACGGAACAAAGCCGTATTCATGAGGTTGATTTTAATAACCTTGTGTTTGGTCGAAAGTTCTCTGATCACATGTTCGAAATGCATTTTTCAGAGGATAAATGGCACGAACCGGTGATTAAACCCTTTGGTACTTTTGAAGTTACACCTGCCACCAATGTGTTTCATTACGGGCAAGCTGTTTTTGAAGGGATGAAAGCTTTCTACGTGGATGAAAATACGGTAAACATTTATCGTCCTGAAACCCATCATGAGCGGTTTAATCATTCTTGCCGCAGAATGTGCATACCTGAGACCAGTTATGAAACGTTCATCGATGCGCTTGAAACCCTTATTCGTTTAGATCATCAGTGGATTCCAAAGAAGAACGGTACCTCACTTTATATTCGTCCGTTTATCTTTGCATCCGATAATCTTCTGGCAGCACGCTCATCCGATAAGTTCACTTATCAGATTATTACCTCACCGGTAGGAGCTTATTACGCAGAAGGATTCAACCCCGTATCGCTCACTACATCTGAAAAGTATGTACGCGCTGTTGTTGGGGGGACCGGAAATGTTAAAACCGCTGGTAATTATGCAGCCAGTTTCCTCCCCGCAAAAAAAGCGAAAGAGCAAGGGTACACTCAGGTGCTTTGGTTAGATGCTAAGGAGCAAAAGTACATTGAGGAAGTGGGGACGATGAATATCCATTTCCTGATTGGTGATACTTTGATTACTCCTGCACTCAACGGATCAATTTTACCGGGCGTTACCCGTCGTTCGGTTATTGCCCTGGCAAGAGAATGGGGGCTTAATGTCGAAGAGCGCAAGATTTCTCTTGAAGAAGTTTTTGCTGCCAACGAAGATGGAAGCCTGAAAGAAATTTTTGGATCCGGTACGGCAGCGGTTGTGTCTCCGGTTGGATTAATTGAACACAATGGTAAAACTATAGAACTGGATAGAGAAAAGCCCGGTGCATTTGCACAAAAATGCTTTGATGAGATTACCGATATTCAATATGGCCGTAAAGAAGATAAGTTCGGCTGGGTGCATCCGGTAAGTATTTAAAATGAATATCGACTGGCTTAAAATTTTAGCGGTCGGCTCCGGTGGATTTATTGGAGCATCAGGCCGCTATTTTCTTTCCTTATTAGCTCAGTCTCAGTTTCCGGAAAGTAAATTCCCGTATGGCACAGTTCTGGTAAATCTCTTAGGATGTTTGGCTATAGGATTCTTAGCGGGTCTGTTTGAATTAAAATCCTGGGCAAACCCTGAATTCAGACTCTTCATATTTGTAGGGATATTAGGCGGATTTACAACTTTCTCCACATTCTCCCATGAAACATTCTTGCTGTGGGGAAATGGCAAATTACTGTTGAGCTTTTTAAATCTGGGGCTGCAGGTAGTGTTAGGTCTGTTTTTTGTATGGTTGGGGTATCAGCTAATCAGATTTTTCTAATACCCCTTCTCTCGATCTACTTCGAACATCAACTCCATTCCAGATAAGGCCCTTTTATAATTCTCAACAATTACTTCGGCAGCTTCCCTTGCCGGAGTTATGGCTGCGATATGAGGGGTGATCATAATATTTTCCCGATTCCAAAAAGGATGGTTTTCGGGCAGGGGCTCTGTTACAAAAACATCCAGACAAGCTCCTTCTAATTGTTCAGTGTCCAACGCATAAATCAGGTCTTCTTCTACCAGATGGGTCCCTCTTCCGACATTAATCAGGTAACCCGGATTCTTTAGCTGTTTGAATAGTTCGAGATCAAGAATTCCATCGGTTTCATCTGTTAGTGGAAGCAGGTTAATTAAGATCTTAGTTTCTTGGAGAAAATCACTTAGTTCCTCTTTTCCGGCAAATGACTGTAGTCCATCTATGCTCTTTCTGGATCTGGACCAGCTATTTACTTTATATCCATGTTGTAACAATAATGTTGCAACAGAGGTGCCCATCTCGCCTAAACCCATTATACCTATTGGGGCATGCTTTTTAGGTATAGAGCTGTGAGGCTCCCATTTTCCTGTTCTCTTTTGATCTGTGTATTTCGATATATGTAGCCGATAATTGGTAATAGCATTCAGTATGTATTCGGCCATTTGATCCTTAAGTGAACCTGTAATCAGCCTGCAGATTTTGGCATTTTCCGGAAGAGCTTCATCATCTAGTAAGTGATTGACTCCGGCTCCCAGCGAGGATACGGCTCTGAGGTTTGGGTAACTGTCTAATACATGTTTTGGATGATTCCAGCAAACGGCAAAATTAACCCGTTCTTTATTTTCTACCCGCGGCCAGATTTCAACATCCAGGTTGGGATCTTTTTCCAAGAGGGCTTTTTTCAGGGAAGATAAATCCCGGTTTTTAGCTATTAATAATAAAGACATAATCTCCTAAACTTTTCATCTTTTAAGATAGGGATTAGGAAGGACAAGGATAAGTTACTTTTGATCTAAAAACTCTTTGTACAGCTCAACCAATTCACTCATCATCATTGCTGTGGCACCCCAGAGTGGAACGCGGTAAATATTCCAGAAAGGAACATGATAGGGTGTTCCGCGAAGGCTCCATTCTTCCTCAATAAGATTATGCTCAGCAACCAGATCAGAAAACGAAACAGTAATAATCTCGTCGACTTCATTGGGGTTTGGAGTAAATGTTTGCTCTTCCTTTAGAAAAGCAATGACCGGGGTAACCATGTTATCAGAATGCCCGACATAAAGAGGTGTGAGTCGTCCTGAAATTTCAACATGCTGCGTATGGAGCCCAATTTCTTCCTGCGCTTCACGGAGAGCGGTTTCTTCGATGGTTTCATCTCCCTCTTTACCACCTCCGGGAAAACTTAACTGACCGCCATGATTAATAGATTCTGTTCTAAGGGTTAGTAAAACTTCCAGTTCATCTTTCCAGCCAATAAAAGGGACTAATACGCTGCTGTTTCTAAAATCATCATTCGCTGGTTCATAGTGTGTTTTATTTGCCCTCCCATTTTTAGGATAAGGAGCCATTATTTTTTGGGCATCACGGCCCGGGAGCTTATTTGTTAATCGCCTATTTAGAAAGTGTTGAAATGCTGACATGAATATAATTTTAAGTGCCTAACATAATAGAGCAGATTAGCATTTCAAAGAAATAGTCACTGTAGCTTTGAATGAATTTTTATATAATGAAAAATGATGAAAAAGATACTGCTTACATCGTTGATTTTCCTATATCTCTCCCAAATTGGGTATAGTCAGCTTAAAGTAGATTCATTGGAGCCAGAGAATAAGATTTTGGCTAAAAATGCCGTCTTTTTTGAGTTTTTGGGTAGTGCAGGGATTTACTCATTCAATTACGAACGGGTTTTTGAAAATAAATTATCTCTCAGAGCAGGATTAAGTTATCTCCCTGATGATGGTTTTCTGGTAGGGCATCGTGTTTCCATTCCTGTTACTTCATCCTACTTAATTTCAACAGATAAAGATTCCCATATTGAGCTCGGCCTTGGGAGTACATTTGCTTTTGATAGCGACCTGATATTTGGACTGGGGCCTTTAGCAGGGTTTAGAGAGCAAGATCTAATTGAAGGTGGTGGATATTTCAGAATTACATTAACTCCGGTTTTTGCTGTGACTGACAGGGATGAGTTTCTTAGTTTTTTGGGAGGTATTTCTTTCGGTGCCAGTTTCTAAACTTGCACATCAATCTTCTTAATAGTGCTTGCTGCTAAAGTAGTCATTTTGGAATAGTTCGTTTTCAAAGCTTATCTCATGTCCGTACTTTTAGGGTTCTGAAAAATTTGTTATTGAGTCACAAAATAATCCATGAGTAAAAAATATAATGTATATGGCATTGGAAATGCCTTAGTCGATTTAGAGTTTAAAGTTACCCCGCAATTTCTTCAGGAACATGAAGTTCAAAAAGGCCTGATGACCCTGGTGGATGAAGAAACGCAACACCGCCTGATCGGTGCAATAGATCATCAGAAAACAGAACGGAAATCGGGAGGGTCAGCAGCAAACACCGTGATTGCTGTAAGTCAGTTTGGTGGAAATGCGTTCTATTCTTGCAAAGTAGCATCCGATGAATTCGGCGACTTTTATCTCAGGGATATGGAAGACGCAGGCATTCCAACAAATTTTGACCGACAGGAACGGGAAAATGGAATCACCGGGAAATGCCTCGTCATGATAACCGAAGATGCCGATCGTACTATGAATACGTTTCTGGGGATTTCATCCGGGCTTTCTACCAATGAAGTGGATGAACAGGCAATAAAAGATTCAGAATATGTATATCTGGAAGGGTATTTGGTTGCTGCTGAAGACGGACTTGCAGCCATGAAGCACACAAAGAAAATTGCCGAAGACCATCAGGTGAAAACAGCTATTACACTTTCCGACCCTTCTATTGTTCATGCTTTTAAAGGCAAGTTCAAAGAAGTAATTGGAGCATCTGTTGATTTATTATTCTGTAATGAAGATGAAGCCAAAACATTCACGGGCAAAGATAACCTTTTGGAAGCCCGGGAAGACCTGAAACAAGAGGCTAAAAGATTTGTCATTACTCAGGGTAAGAACGGAGCGATGATTTTTGACGGGGATACTTTTATTGATATTGAGCCTTATGAGGTAAGCGCTGTGGACAGCAACGGTGCCGGAGATATGTTTGCCGGAGCATTTTTGTATGGCATTACAAATAACCTGGGATTTGCGAACTCAGGAAAACTGGCAAGTTTAGCTGGCTCAAAAATTGTATCTCAATATGGGCCCAGGCTTAAATGGCATGAAGTTCAGGAAATTTTGCATAAGCTTAAATAGGATTTAAAAGATATGACGGGAATAGAATTTTTAGGATGGGCCGGATTTGGAATTTTAGTCGCAGCCTGGATTCCGCAAACCTGGGATACCATCAAAGCGGGAAGTACCTCAATGAATCTTGCGTTTATCATTATGTATTTCACATCAAGCCTGATGCTTACTATTTACTCAGTGCTGATTGATGACACGGTTTTTACAGCACTCAATGGACTGTTAACGCTGGGAAGCGGAATCAATATGTATTTTAAAATCTTTCCGAGGAACATAGAGTGAAGCTAAATAAGCTTGTTATTGCATCCCAAAACCCGCATAAGATTGATGAAATGCAGCAAATTCTGAGGCCACTCGGAATACAGGTACTTTCAACTAAAGATTTTCCAGAACTTGAAGAAGTCGTTGAAGACCAATCAACGCTACAGGGAAACGCGCTTAAAAAAGCCCGTTATGTGGCAAAAAAAACACGATTACCGGCACTTTCAGATGATACAGGTCTTGAAGTAGACGCTTTGAACGGAAAGCCGGGAGTTTATTCGGCAAGGTATGCGGGAGAGCATGCCAGCTATCAGAATAACGTGGATAAGCTATTGAAGGAACTCGAAGGCATTTCGAACCGAAAAGCGCAGTTCAGAACAGTAGTAGCTCTGATTAATGGCGAAGAAGAGAACGCATTTGAAGGTATTTGTCCCGGACATATCACAACCGAAGAAAAGGGAGAAAAAGGTTTTGGCTATGATCCTATTTTTCAGCCTGAAGGGTTTGACCAAACCTTTGCTGAACTTGACAGCAGCATAAAAAACGATATATCTCACAGAGGTAAGGCGGTTCAAAAGTTTGTAGATTTTTTGAAGAGATGAAAGAAATAGCGAATATGCAGGGGTAGTATTCATGTGAGCTGATTAAACACCACTTAATTTTGAAATCATGTTAAATAGAAAAGAATTTATAAAGGCGACAGCTCTGAGCTTGTTACCGGTAAATTTTTTAAAGCCAGGTCAAAGATCAGTTCAAATCGGGAAAAAACCTGTGGTTATTTCAACCTGGAAAACCGGTATAAATGCCAATAACGCTGCGTGGGAAGTTTTAGCAAAAGGGGGTTATGCGCTAGATGCAGTTGAAGCCGGCGTAAAAGTAGAAGAAGCAAATCCTAAAAATAACACGGTTGGTTATGGGGGGCGACCCGATCGGGATGGCAACGTAACTCTTGATGCCTGCGTGATGAATGAAAAAGGGGAGTGCGGCTCAGTCGCTTTCTTAGAGAACATCAAGCACCCCGTATCAGTAGCTCGTAAAGTAATGACCGAGACTCCCCATGCTATGCTTGTAGGAAGTGGAGCCAAAAAATTTGCTCTGGCTCATGGGTTCGAGGAAGAAAATTTACTAACACAAAAGTCCGAGGAAGACTGGAAGAAATGGCTTGAGACTTCCGAGTACAAGCTTGAAGTGAACATTGAAAATCATGATACCATCGGGATGCTTGCGCTGGACCAAAATGGACGGCTTTGTGGCGCGTGTACAACCAGTGGAGCTGCATATAAAATGCAGGGACGTGTTGGTGATTCCCCGATCATTGGCGCGGGATTATTTATTGATCCCAAAGTGGGTGGAGCTGTTGCCACCGGGGCCGGTGAAGAAGTAATTAAAACAGCTGGAAGCCACCTGATTGTAGAAATGATGAGGGCTGGTCACTCTCCTGAAGCTGCATGTAAAGTCGCTATTGAACGTATTATAGAAAGGAATTCATCGAATAATAAAGATACACAGGTTGGTTATATCGCTTTAAATAACGAAGGAGTATTTGGTGGGTATAGTATTGTTAAAGGCTTTGATATTTCTGTCTGCAATGAAGATGGAAACAGGGTAGAAGCTATAACCCATCTGATCTGATATCTATGGAATTCTCCATAATCGATTATATCGTAATTGTCATTTACCTGATTGGGGTTGCAGTTCTTGGGCTCAAGTCGTCGGGTAAACAAACATCCAATAAAGACTATTTTCTGGGCGGTGATGGGATTCCTTGGTGGGCTGTGTTATTCTCTATCGTTGCTACCGAAACCAGCACGCTTACATTTATTAGTATTCCGGCAGTAGCTTATGGAGGAAACCTCACTTTTCTGCAAATTACGGTTGGGTATGTAATAGGAAGGATTGGAGTAGCACTGTTTTTTCTGCCAAAGTATTACGAAGGTGAACTTTTTACAGCTTATACCTTTCTGGAGAACAGATTTGGAGCCGGAATGAGAAATGCTGCCAGCTCCACCTTCATGATTACGCGTTTGCTTGCAGATGGAGTCCGCTTATTTGCGACCGCTATACCACTGGCAATCATACTGCGGCTGGGCGGAGCCTTCGCTGGCTGGGGAGATCTTGAGCTATACATTCTTTCTATTTGTGTGATTACCGCAATTACGCTGGTTTACACATTCTTTGGAGGTATCAAAGCAGTGGTGTGGATGGATTTTGTACAAATGATCGTATACATCGGTGGTGCTTTTATTGCCTTGGGAGTGTTACTTGGAAACCTGCCTGCAGGATTTGAACTGCCCAATGAAAAGCTACAACTGATTGATCTTGGTTTTGACATGAGCTTTAAAGAGTTTATCGCTCAGCCTTACACTCTGATTACAGCTATCGTGGGAGGGGCCGTTTTCTCACTGGCTTCTCATGGAACCGACCAGTTGTTGGTGCAGCGTGTGCTGGCAACACGAAATCTCAAGTCCGGACAAAAAGCAATGATTTGGAGTGGCATTTTAGCTATGCTTCAATTTACTCTTTTTATGGGGATTGGGCTCTTGCTTTTTGTATTCTACGAAGGGATGTCGGCTGCAGAGATGGGTTTGGCTACTACCGATGAAGTATTTGCCAAATTCATTGTAGAACAGCTACCGGTGGGTGTATCGGGGCTTATTGTCGCTGCTCTGTTTGCGGCGGCTATGAGCAGCCTGAGCTCTTCTCTGAACTCTTTAGCTTCATCAACCACCTACGATTTGTACAAACCTTATTTCGGGAAGGGTAATACGGAAGCCGAAGATCTATCCATGTCCCGAAAGATCACTATGGGCTGGGGTGTAATTCTAACGGCATCTGCTATTTTCTTTGCCATTCTGCAGCTTCAGGGCGGGGAACGCCCGGCCATTGTAGAACTCGGCTTGGGTATTGCGTCTTATACTTATGGTGGATTATTGGGTGCATTTCTGTTGGGGATGTTTTTCAAAAGACCTGATAAGACAGATGCCATGATTGGGTTTTTCTCTGGCTTAATTACTTTGCTATTTATGGTTCAGGGGCCTATTCAGGATATCTTACCAGGCGATGGGCTTGCTATTGCCTGGCCGTTGTATACATTAGTGGGTTCTTTAGTTGTAGTACTTATAGGGTCATTGTCAGCAATAATAAGGGGTACAGGAAATGAATAAACATGAGGAAATTATTACACGGCTTTATACAGGTCTTAAAAATCTGGATGCTGAAATGATGCTCAGCTGTTATCATGAGGAAGCCACCTTTCAGGACCCGGTTTTTCAACTTCATTCCAAAAAAGAAATTGACGGAATGTGGACCATGCTCTGTAGCCGGGCAAAAGAATTTGAACTGACTTTTGACTTCGTCCAGGCCGATGAATCAACTGGCTCAGCACATATAGAAGCCAGGTACTTATTTTCGTCAACCGGCCGAAAAGTGCACAACAAAATTGATGCGAATATCCGATTTAAGGACGGATTGATTATCGAGCATAAAGATACCTTTAACTTCTGGAGATGGAGCAGATATGCTCTGGGATTGCCGGGGTATTTACTTGGCTGGACTTCATTCCTGCAAAGAAAAGTTCAAAAAGAAGCCATGAAAAACCTGAGAGTATTCATGAACCGCCAGTAAAATATAGCGAATGTTTTCACGGGCATAATTGTAATTACTATCGAAGATAAAAAAAGATAGAATTATGGCACATACATTGAAAATCAAAGACATTCAAAACGTAACACACGACGTCAAAAAAATCATCCTTGAAAAACCCGATGGCTATGAGTTTGAACCGGGTCAGGCTACAGAAGTAGCTATTGACAAGGATGGATGGAGAGATGAAAAAAGACCCTTCACTTTTACCTCCCTGAATGAAGATTCTGATCTTGAATTCACTATTAAAATTTACCCTGATCACAATGGAGTGACCGAGCAAATAGGGAAGCTGAAAACAGGAGATTCGCTGATAGTGGATGACGCCTGGGGAACCATTCAATATAACGGTGAAGGTGTTTTCCTGGCTGGTGGTGCAGGTGTAACTCCTTTTATTGCCATTCTCAGAGATTTGCATAAGAAAGGAAAGGTTGGCGATAACAAACTTATTTTCTCAAATAAGACAGAAAAAGACATCATTCTGAAAAATGAATTTGAGGAAATTCTTGGAGATAACTTCGTAAATGTAATTACGGATGAAGAACCTGCCGGAGATCATATCTTTCTGGATGGTTTTATAGATAAGGAATTTCTGGAATCTCAGATCGATGACTTTAACCAGCCGTTCTATGTATGCGGGCCAATGCCTTTTAATGAAGCCATTATGGGATACCTGAAAGAACTGGGAGCAAATCCAGAGGCCTTGGTATTTGAAGAATAAGCTATAAAGCAGATGCAAACCTGCTTTTAAATGCTTTTATTTGTGAGACTCACTCTCACTCAAATACTTTAATCCAAATGCGACAGAAGCTGTTAAGTGAAGGCGCCAAAGAACTCTCCTATGAAATTCGGGAGATCGTAAAGAAAGCTAATATTCTTCAGAAGGAAGGTGTGGACATAACATGGGAGAATATTGGTGATCCTATTCAAAAACACGCACAAGTACCTGAATGGATTAAAGATATCATTCAGCGATTAGCTGCAGATAATAATTCATATGGCTACTGCGACTCTAAAGGGGTGTTCAAAACCCGCAAGTTTCTGGCTCAGAAAAACAATCAACATGGCGGAGCACAAATAACCGCTGATGATATTCTGTTTTTCAACGGTTTGGGTGATGCTATTTCCACTTTATATCACTACCTGGATGCGACCTCACGGGTAATCGGTCCTTCACCGGCTTATTCTACTCATTCTTCGGCCGAGGCGGCTCATGCCAATCATCAACCACTCACATACAAGCTGGATCCCAAAAATAATTGGTATCCGGATATGCAGGATTTACGGAATAAAGTAGAGTTCAATCCAAATGTGGTGGCGATTTTGCTCATCAACCCGGATAATCCGACGGGTATGGTATATCCCAAAGAAATCCTTGATCAGATTGTGCAGCTTGCGAGGGAATTCGATCTAATGCTGATTTCGGATGAAATCTATCATCACATTACCTACAACGGAGCACGGGCTTATGCGCTTTCAGAAGTGATTGGTGATGTGCCGGGTATTGCCATGAAAGGGATTTCAAAAGAAATGCCCTGGCCGGGTGCCCGCTGTGGATGGATTGAATGCTACAACAGGGATAAAAGTTTGGAGTTTGATCAGCTTTGTAATGCACTGGATGATGCCAAAATGATTGAAGTCTGTTCAACCACGCTCCCCCAAATGGCTATTCCTGAAATTCTGGGTGATCCACGGTTTTATGAATACCGGGAAAAACTGAATGAAGAAACCGGCTGGCGAAGTACCTTCATTGCTGATACTCTGTCAGAGGTTCCGGAGCTTATTATCAACAAAACGTATGGCGCTTTTTATAATACCATTGTTTTTAAAGAGGGTGTACTTCGGGATGATCAATCCCTGGAGATCACTAATCCACAGGCGAAAGTCAGGGTTGAAGAATGGGTAGAAGATGTACCGCTGGACTTTCGGTTTGTCTATTATTTATTGGGAGCTACGGGTATTTGCGTAGTTCCGATATCCTCATTTTGCTCAGATTTACTTGGATTTAGGGTAACCCTGCTGGAAGAAGATGAAGAACTTCTAAAAAAAACATTCACGCAAATCCGTGATTCTATTCGGGAATACCTCGATTCGTAAGAGATAAAACGCCTCAGAAGCCCGCTAAAATCGAAATTCGCAACCGAGCTTTATATTTCTTTTATTTGGGAGCAATCATCATTCAATAAAAACATGACGCACGGCACACATAACGCGGTTTATGATCCGCGAAATGAAGATGTACTTATATATGTGAACGGAGAGCTGTTTCCTCGTAACGAAGCAAAAATATCTGTTTTCGACAGCGGATATTTGGTAGGTGATGGCGTATGGGAAGGATTTCGGCTGCACAAAGGAGTGCTGGTGTTCCTGAAAGAGCATTATGATCGTCTTTTTCAGGGCGCCAAAACGGTAGGCATGGATTTAGGCATGAGCCGGGATGAAATCACAAAGGCTATTTGGAAAACGCTGGATGCCAACGATATGAAAGACGGGGTTCATGTGCGGCTGATGTTTACCCGGGGCATTAAAAAAACACCGTCTCAGGATCCAAGGTTGACGATTTCTGGTCCAAATCTGGTGATTATAGCCGAGTATAAAAAAGCCGATCCGGAAAGCAGAGATCAGGGTGTTAAACTTTTTACCAGCACTATTCGCCGAGGTTCACCCGATTACCTGGATCCTCGTTTGAACTGCCACAGCAAAATTCATGAAGTACAGGCATTGGTTCAGGCTTTGGAAGCCGGCGCCGATGAGGCATTGATGCTGGATATCAATGGATTTGTTTCTACCTGTAATGCTACCAACTTTTTTATGGTGAAAGACGGGGAAGTGTGGACATCTACCGGGCAATACTGCATGAACGGGATAACACGAGGTAAAGTAA
Organism: Gracilimonas sp.; assembly: GCF_040218225.1. Taxonomy (NCBI): domain Bacteria; kingdom Pseudomonadati; phylum Balneolota; class Balneolia; order Balneolales; family Balneolaceae; genus Gracilimonas; species Gracilimonas sp. Next base: position 435,940 of record NZ_JAVJQO010000006.1, on the reverse strand, counting down.
TTGAGGTTTGTGAAAAGTCAGGAATTTCCTGTTATCAAAAGAACTTTTCATTGTTTGATGTATATGGTGCAGATGAAGCTTTCGTAACCGGAAGCTTTGGCGGGCTCACTCCCGTCACTGAAATAGATGGACGAATTATTTCTGAATCTGTTCCCGGAAGTATGACTCAGCGGCTTCAGAAGCTATATGAGAGGGCGATTGAGGAAGGAGTGAATGAAGTTAAGGTATAATTTTTAATAAAGATACAGGTCGTCCGCAGAGTAGGATAATTTGTGAAGGATCGGATTGACCGTTAAAGTAAAAAACGGAGAAATGTTAAAGACAAAACGAATTTGTTTGTGGAGTGGTCCACGTAATATCTCAACAGCACTTATGTACTCTTTCGCCCAGCGCGAAGATTCCACGGTTTTTGATGAGCCGCTTTATGCTCATTATTTGGCTAATACAGATGCCAAAAATTACCATCCCGGTGCTGATGAAGTTCTGAAAAGCCAGGAGAACGACGGACAGAAAGTAGTTGATGAAATTATCCTGGGCGATTATGATACCCCAATCGCTTTTTTCAAGAATATGACTCATCACTTAGTCAATTTAGACTGGAGTTTTCTGGAAAAAACGACGAATGTCATACTTACCCGTCCGCCAAAAGATATGCTGCCATCGTATGCCAAGCAGGTGAAAAATCCAACGATGCAGGATGTAGGTTATGCAAAACATCTGGAAGTGGTTAAATATTTGAAAAATATTGGGCAGAAGCCTCTGATTGTAGATTCGAAAGATATTCTGCAATATCCGCAATCACGTCTCAGAGAGTTATGTGGCACACTTGGTATTCCTTTTGATGAAGCTATGCTGAAATGGCCAGCCGGACCCAGGAAAGAAGATGGAGTATGGGCTAAATACTGGTACCATAACGTTCACCGTTCAACGGGTTTCAGAGCATATAAATCCAAGAATGAGCCGTTCCCGGAAGAACTGGAAGACCTGTTGGAAGAATGTCAGGAAGCGTATGATGAGCTGCTGGAATATGCCGGTAGTTGATCCAGTAATTTATTAGAGTAGAGAATAGAGTCATCACGGGCTGAAACCCGCGATCTCTAATAGTCAGTTTCTAAAGCACAATCGTTTCCGAACGCTTCGGTCCGGTAGAAATGATGGTAAACTTCACGTCTAAATACTCTTCTATAAAGTGGATGTATGACTGAGCGGTAGCAGGAAGATCTCCCCAGTCGGTTATTCCTTCAATGGAATTTTTCCAGCCCGGAAGCGCCGTATATACCGGTTCCACATCGCGAATCTCGTCCAGGCAGAGCGGGAATACATCCGTTTCTTTTCCGTTAAGTTTGTAGCTGGTACATACTTTGATTTCTTCAAAGCCGTCCATCACATCCATCTTGGTAAGCGTCAGTTCATTGATACCATTCAGCTGAACAACATATTTCAATGCCACTAAATCGAGCCAGCCGCAACGTCTTGGTCGTCCGGTGGTAGCACCGAATTCAGCTCCTTTCTTGCGCAGTTCTTCACCTGTTTCGTCGAGCAGTTCGGTGGGGAAGGGGCCGTTTCCAACACGCGTGCAATAGGCTTTGGTGATACCCATTACTTTGTTGAGTGCTGTCGGTGGAATTCCTGATCCGGTACAAGCTCCGCCCGATGTTGGTGAAGAAGAGGTGACATACGGATAGGTTCCATGATCTACATCGAGCATAGTTCCCTGTGCTCCCTCAAGCAAAATTGACTTACTATTCTTGATGCCTTCATGCAGCAAATTAGTTGTGTTGCAGATAAAGGGCTCAAGCGTTTTGATGGAATCTTCCAGTTCGGCCATCAACTCTTCGGTTTTTAATGTGGGTTCTTCGTACAGGTTTTCCAGTGCAAAGTTGATGTCTTTCAGGTTCTGATCAATTTTTTCTTTCAGAACTTCACGATCCAGTAAATCCACCATGCGGATACCTACACGGGAAACCTTGCTTACATAAGCAGGGCCAATTCCCCGGCCGGTCGTTCCGATGGCGTCACCACCACGGCGTTTTTCTTTAAGCTGATCAAGCAGTTTATGATAAGGCAGGATTACATGAGCCGTTTGGCTGATAAAGAAGCGCCCTTCCAGGCTAAAGCCCATCTCTTGTACACCTTTGATTTCTTCAACCAAAGCAACAGGGTCTATTACTACACCATTTCCGATAACACAATCGGCATTGCCGTTAAAAATTCCGGATGGTATAAGGTGAAGGACTACTTTTTTATCGTCAAATTTAAGGGTGTGTCCGGCATTCGCTCCTCCCTGGAAACGAACAACATAATCGGCTTTATCGCTGAGCAGGTCAACGATTTTACCTTTGCCTTCATCACCCCATTGTGCTCCAATAACAACTCTTGTGCTCATAATCAGTTCAATAAAAAAGGGGTGCGGAACACCCCTCTGTATTCAATTTAAATTTAGGATATCACTCTTCAAAAGATTCAGCGGCTTCTTCTACTGACTTGTAGTGTTTGAAGACTGTGATCAGTTTCGTGACAATCAACAGGCTTTCGATCTTATCGGTAGCGTTCGCAATTCTAAGATCACCACCGGCTTTACGCATGGTAGTCAGAGCTCCAATCAACATGCCTAGCCCGGATGAATTCATGAACTTAACTTTACCAAGATCAACAACGATATTGGTTTTATCATTGTCGATGAGTTCATGTAATTTTTCATTCAGACTAACCGCATCAGGGCCACCCATAACGTTTCCTTTGAATTCGATAACAACGCTGTTGTAGCGTTCTGATGTATTAAAGCTCATAGATTTCCTGTTGTTTTTGTTTTAAGATTTTTTTGTACGTGCTTCGAGTTCAACCACCAAAGAGCTGGCAACAAATAGCGAACTGTATGTACCAAGTACAATACCGATTAAGAGGGCAAAAGAAAAGCCTTTCAACACCTCACCGCCGAAAATAAACAGCACAGTCACCACAAACAAGGTGGTAATAGAAGTTATCACGGTACGGCTAAGGGTATCGTTCAGGCTTTTGTTTACCATCGGCATAAAATCCATTCCTTTATGCACGTTGGAGTTTTCACGGATACGGTCAAATACTACTACCGTATCGTTCAGTGAATAACCCACAATGGTGAGGAAGGCGGCAATAATTGCCTGATCAACCTGAAGGCTGAATGGGACTAAATCTGCCAGCAGGGTAAAAATACCCAGTACAATTACCACATCGTGTATCAATGCAGCTACAGCCCCGGCCGAAAACGTCCAGTTTCGAAACCGAATGAGAATATAGATAAAGATAATCACGATAGCGTAAATGATAGCCTGCAATGCACCTGACTTAAGGTCTTCGGCAAATCTCGGGCCTACCACGTCGGTTTTGATCACCGTAAATGGATTATCTGGGTACAGCTCAGTCATCGAAGAGGTGATAATTTGTTGTACCTCATTGATGGGCCGCTCATTGTCGGTACGAATCAGGATTTCACTTTCAGAACCGAATAGTTTCAGTTCAGGTGTAGCCCCGAGGGGTTCAGAGAGATCAGATCTCATATCTACTACACTTACCGGATTTTCAAAATCCAGCACAAACTCCTTACCGCCTTTAAAGTCGATACCGTACTGGAGTCCTTTTGTTAGAATTGCTCCAACCGAAACCAAAAACAGGATAGCTGAGAAGATGTAAGCCATCTTCCGTGCTCCGTTGAAGTCAAAATTAGGGGTTTCAAACCATCTCATAATATTATTCCTTTTATCGTTTTAAATTTCTTTTTACTGATTAACCGAAGCTTACACTAGCTTTCTTGGCTTGTGTCAGGTAATCAACAACTACCCGTGTAATTACAATAGCACTAAACAGTGATGCTACAATACCGGCCATCAGTGTAACCGCGAAACCTTTGATCGGGCCAACTCCAAAACTGAAGAGAATGATAGCCACGAAGAAGGTGGTTACGTTTGCATCAACAATCGCACTCATCGCATTCGCATAACCTGCTTCAATGGAGGCCTTGAGCGTTTTACCGGTTCGCTGTTCTTCACGGATACGGTCAAAAATCAGTACGTTGGCATCTACCGCCATACCAATCGTTAATACAATACCTGCGATACCAGGCAGTGTGAGCGTGGCTTTGAAAGCAGCCAGGATACCCAGGATGAAAATGATGTTAAGCAGAAGTGCCAGATCAGCAATTCCACCACCGGTTCGGTAATAGATAATCATGAAAATGGCTACTACACCTAATCCAAACAGGATTGAATTTAAACCGGCCTGAATAGATTCTGCCCCAAGGGTTGCACCTACGGTACGTTCCTCAAGGATTTCAAGTGGCGCAGGAAGGGCACCTGAAAGCAAAATGTTGACCAAATCCTCGGCTTCTTCAACTCCATCTAATCCGGTGATGGATGAACGACCGTTTGAGATTTTAGTCTGCACGTTTGGATAAGAGAATACAAACCCATCCAATACGATAGCTACTGGTTTACCAATGTTTGCACCAGTAATTCTGCCCCATTTACGGGCACCTTCACTATTCATGGTCATAGAAACTTCCGGTACGTTGGTAGCGGGGTCAAATTGAACCGTTGCGGCTTCAATCACATCGCCGGTAAGCTCGATTTGTGTACGAACACCAATCAGTTGATAAAGCTCAGAACCGCCTTGTCCCTGAAAAGGATTAGCGCTCCACATCATTGTGGTGCTTCTGGGCAGTATGCGCTGTACTTCTTCGGTTGTGAGAAGATCCATAACCCGGGAGGTATCATCCGGAGTTGCGTAACCAACCAAATAAGGACTTTGAGCTGGTACCAAGACTTCTTCCAACGGATTGAACTGGTTGGCAGCAGCGGTATCGGCTGTGTCGGCACTTTGGCTGTAGTTGTCATAATATTCATAAACTGAGTTTACAAAAGCACGGAACTCCTGGGCATCTGCAGCCAGACGGAATTCAAGTCGTGCAGTTCCTTTCAGAAGACTACGAACTCGTTCTTTGTCTTCCACACCCGGAAGCTCAACTACGATTCGGTTATTTCCCTGCTTCACAATAGAAGGCTCAGTTACACCATAACGGTCAACACGGGTACGAATAATTTCGATGGCCCGGTCAAGAGCTGACTGCCGCTGTGTTTTTAAAAAAGTTGCGATTTCTTCATTAGAAGAACGGCGTGTGATATCCATCGCATCATTTCGGTAATATCTGCTAAGTCGGGCATCCGGATCTCGAGATTCGAATTCTGCAACCATCTCATTGATAAAGTCTGAGTCGTTTTCGAGCGACCTTTCAGCAGCCACATCAATAACGTCGTTCAGAAGCTGATCGGCGTTTTCGCCAGCTAGCTCTCTGATCAATTGGGGGACACCAACTTCAAGAGTTACGTGCATACCACCCTGAAGGTCAAGACCCAGAGAAAGGGTTCTTGTGCGAAGATCTTCCAGCTTTTGCTGTTCTTCTTCCTGATATTGAGCCCGTTCAGAAGGACTGAGCTCTTCCATATAATTTTGTTCTAACGACCAGACTACTGTTGGGTAGAGGTAATAAATTGTAAGGGCCAGAAAAGCCACGATACAACCGATTTTAAATCCGTTTCCTTGCATGTTATTTGTTATTTAGAAGTTTGAAAAATTGAAAGATGAGATATTGATAGTTGACAGAGTGATTGATACAAAATTACCAACCATCATCCTGCCAACCTTCAACTATCTGTAAGTTTGGAAAGTGTTTATGTAAAAAGGATAAGAGAGTCTATGGCGCACCAATGGCGGTACCACCGGAAAGGGGAGAAATGTGAAAGTTGTGTAATGTGACAGACTGATGTTCAAAACTTTTCCCCGAAGAAGAAATTATAAATGTTTGTTGTGTTGCATCAGCCTTTCCATAAAAGGCTAATCCATCAACAGGTAAAACAGAGTGAGGTTGGGCTTGTTTAATAAGAACAGCTTTACCCATCCCTGAAGACGAATTCTGATATGCATTCCATTCTTTGAGTAAAACCTGAAATACTTCACTTTCGTCTTTGGATTGCGCATCAACCGGTAATTCAAAATCATCAGCATGTGCTTTCACTAAAGCAGAGGCCTGACGAATAACAGATTCGAGTTCATCAGGACTGGCAGAAAGTTCTTTAAGCTGATCTACAACCGAAGTATTGCCATTAGACTTTAAATTCGATTGCAGCCAAGAAGTGAACGCATCATGGTCGGCATTATCACTTACCGGCTTCATGAAATAGAAAACCATTCCGGCAAGCAACAGGCCAACGCTAAGCGTTCGTGTGATATGTGTTCTGAAGAAATTCATTCCAGACTTAAAATATAATCAACAAATACCCCATTGTGAAAGTAAAAGTTGAAAAAGAGATTTCGCTAAAAAGATTTCAACGTGCTTTTTGTTTTACATATAAAATCTATAACTGGGAGGTAAATACCCACCTTTAGTTATATACTTTATGATAGCCCCAACATTTCTAGAAGTTCTTAATGTAATAGGCATTGATTCACTAAATTGAGAATTATTATAGTTCATCTTTGATAATTCAAGTATTTCAGTAGCTAATGATAGAGGTGAGTTCTGTGTTTCAAATAACTGAATATGAAGAGGCTTTGGAATATACATACCGGGATATTCTTGGTATAGGTTTATGCTACCTCTTGTGTAGAGGATCATGTTTTTGTTGTCCAATTGTAAAAATGACCCACGCAATGGCACGTAATAACCTTCACGGAATAATTTAGTTGAACTTCTTCTAATGCTTAGGAAATCGTAGAATTCTATATAGTATTTTTTTAAAACTCTCTTAAATCCTTTTAATTCATTTTCATTAAAGGCACTACTTTTATGTAGTACAACTCTTGCAGGAAAATTAAAATGCTCATCCTTATAAGTAGTTAATGCATTATCAAGAAGTTTAAAGGCATCTTTTTCAGAGAGATTAACCTGCTTGTCATTTTTATTTATTTTGACTGGCTCTCCTCTCATTATTATACCTTCTCCTTTTTCATTGAAAACTTGAGCGATACTCGATGAGACTTTAGTTTTTTTAATATTGTGGAAAAAACTAATACCAACATAACAAGTTGTTGGTACTTCGGGATCACGGGTCATTCTCCACGGAATACCTGATGTTTTGTAATAGGTTGCTATATAGAAATTCCAAGCTCTCGTCGATTCTGATTGTAAACTTATGGAACTTTTAGATGGAGGACTTAAGCTCTCTGTATAAGTCCAAGGCCACATTAATTGTGTGGGAATATTGAATTCTAATGACTTCGCTTTTAAAAGATCGTGAAAATCTACAGCTAAAGTTTCTTGCTTTAGGTTTTTTGGGTTCTCAATTCTAAGCTTTTTATAAACTTCTTCAGAAGGACAGCAAATTATTAAATCAACTGATGTTTTAGCTAATAAACTTTCGATAGTTTTCTTAAATAGTGTTGCTGTATCCTTAGCTACTATGTCATGATTATTATGATTTAATGCTTTTTGTAGCTCGACTGGATTTAAAACTTTTTCATATTTAGAATTAATTGAAATTTTGGTATTTAATTCTGGGTTTGTTTCTAAACCAGGAAAAGGGGGGTGCAGTATCTTGTTATCTTTTTTAGATGGGATTTTAGAATTAAGTTTTTCAAGCCATTTTCTCATGTTGTCTATAGTATGGCTTGTTCCAACAATACCAACTTTTATAATCTTGTTTTGGCTATATGATTTGTCAAAAGGACCAAATTTAGATAATCCAAATTTTATATCGACATGTTTATTCTCATGAAACTCGAGTAAGGGCTCCCTGATTACTGTTAGTTTATTCATGGAGAAAAAATATCTATCTGTTCAGAGGGGATATTCGATTTTGGTTTTGTCTTTCTCCAAATTTTATCGACAATTCCTTTATTAGTTTTGTAGCGATTTAAGTTTCCAAAACTAAAGAAATCTTTTTCTTTTTTTATTACAGTTCTATTTAAGACATCTTCCCATAATAATAATTGGTTTCTTACAGCAACGTGTTTATCAATTTCTTTTATCTTCTTTAGCTTGTCTTCATGAAACTTATCAGTTTTTTTGCCATCAATACTGAAATAGTAAGTTGGGTTTATTTCTAAAAAAAACTTATCGATGTATTTTATGAATTTTGTTTCAAAAGCATGGTGCCGCAAGTACTTTTGCCCGTCTTTCTCTTTTAGCTTATTAACAACAGTCACAGGAGTGTCTTTTCCCTTTAGGCTGTTATACTTTATTATACGTTCATCCTTATTTGGAATCGAATTGAAATAATAGAGGTCTAAATACGCATCATATTTGATTCTATAATTCGTATATAATTGCTCTTTAAGAGCCAAATAGAAAAGTTCAAATAGTTTATTTCTGTTATCTGAGTTTTCTCCGAACAACCAATTATTTGTATAAATTCTATCGCATGTTCCTGGGTCACATAATTTATCCCATGGAGTATCTCTTAAATCATTAAAGCTGTATATCTTCTTATCTTTTAATAAAAAAACTTGGCTACTTTTTGAATTAATCTTTTCCAGTTCTTTCCAAAGATGATTCAAGCTTCTAATATTGGTATCTGCTAAATAGAAAGTCTGAGGAAAGTTTTTTATTTGTAGTAAATTTGAAATTACTGTTTCTTTCTTATCTGGAGGTTGAAAGTCACTGCTCAACTCTAAAAAGAATTGGTAGTCATTCTCGTCAATGTTTTTTGGGAGGCCATCAGAAACAGCTGCTTTAGGTTCAATTTTATCTTGTTTGTCGTCGAATTCTTTTAAAGAACCTAGCTTTGGCTTTTTTATAATAGGTTGGTCGGTTAGTTCACGATAAAGCTTTTCATAGTCTCTAGGGAATTGGTAATGTGTTTTTTGATCTAAAATTTCGGGAATCCACTGTGAATCTTCATCTCGAAATATTATTGGTTTAAATTTTTTTGTTCCTTCAATTTTTTGATAAAGCTCTCCATAAATTAATTGACTTTCCCATTTAGCACCCTTGCCGGCATTATCATCAAATACCTTTTTATAGTATTTTTTGGTGCAAATTAGGAGCACATGGTCAGAATTTCTGATATTATTGATCATCCATCTCGGCCACCCTTCTATTGGGTCTGTAACATATTGATCAATAGTACAGTTTATGCCATCAGTACGTAATTGATTGGATAATTTTAGAGCTTGCTTCTTATGCAGTTCATCATCATGTGAGTAAGCAATAAAAACTGTAAGATGGTTGAGTTTATTCATATAGATCACCAAGAGAAAACGTAATGATTTTTTCTCATTTTTTCTTGGTTATGTGATTGTTTCTTCTATCAATTAATCACATGTAGTCGTTCAAATTCCTGCTTTAGGAATTTTCCTGTGTAGGATTTCTCAACTTCAGCAACTTCTTCCGGGGTACCAGTTGCAATAATCTCTCCACCGCCGGCTCCACCTTCCGGGCCCAGGTCTATGATCCAGTCGGCGGCTTTTATAAGATCCAGATTGTGCTCAATCACCATGACGGTATTTCCTTTTTCTACAAGCTGCTGCACTACATTTACCAACATCCGAACATCCTGAAAATGAAGCCCTGTTGTAGGTTCATCCATCACGTAAAGCGTATCTCCGGTTCCCACTTTGGAGAGCTCCCGCGCCAGCTTAATGCGCTGTGCCTCTCCACCGGAAAGGGTGGTGGAAGATTGACCCAGCGTGAGATAGCCAAGTCCAACGTCAACCAGTGTTTCCAGTTTTCGGCTTATGGCAGGCTGGGCATCAAAGAATTCGGCAGCATCCCGAATAGGCATTTTTAGCACATCAGATATGTTTTTACCCTTGTAATAGATTTCGAGCGTTTCCCGGTTGTAGCGTTTTCCATTGCAAGTTTCGCAGGTTACATACACATCAGGCAGGAAGTTCATTTCGATTTTGCGGACACCATCTCCGCCACATTCTTCACACCGGCCACCCTTCACATTAAAGGAAAAACGTCCCTGGTCGTAGCCCCTGATTTTAGATTCAGGAAGTTCTGCAAATAACCGACGGATATAATCAAATACCTTGGTGTAAGTTCCCGGGTTTGATCGTGGAGTTCGTCCAATCGGACTCTGATCAATGGAGATGATTTTGTCAACATTATCTATGCCTTCAATTCCGTCATAAGTCAAAGGCACTGTTTTAGATTTGTAGAAGTAGTTGGAAAGAATGGGAACCAGCGTTTGGTTGATCAGTGAACTTTTGCCACTTCCACTCACGCCGGTAACGCAAATAAATTTACCAAGTGGTACTTCCAGGTCCTGATTTTTTAGATTATGCCCACGTGCATTGGTGATTTTGATAGATTTGTCATTTCCTTCTCTGCGGCTTTCTGGCATCTCAATAACTTCCTCATCATTCAGGAATTTTGCGGTACTTGATTCCGGATCCAGCTCGTTTGGTTTGCCCGCTGTTACAATATGCCCGCCGTTGACTCCTGCACCCGGACCCAGGTCGGCCACAAAATCAGCATGCTCAATAGTTTCCCGGTCGTGTTCAACCACAATCACGCTGTTGCCAAGATCACGAAGAGTTTCGAGAGATTTAATCAACTTGATGTTATCCCGTTGGTGAAGCCCGATACTAGGTTCATCCAGAATATAGAGCACACCCACAAGTTGGGTTCCAATCTGGGTTGCCAGCCTGATGCGCTGAGCTTCACCACCACTCAGGGTCTGTGCTTCCCTGTCAAGGCTCAGGTAATTCAAGCCTACATTTAGCAGGAAATCGAGGCGGTCGCGGATTTCTTTTAAAACCTGATTTCCAATAATCTGCTGTCGCTCATTCAGATTGATTCCATAAAGTGTATCGCGCAGTTCCTGAATATCTTTTTGAACGAGGTCGTGAATAGTATGCCCATCAATTTTATAGGAGAGAGCCTCCTTGTTGAGCCGGCCGCCATCACACTCAGGACAGGTTACCTTATCCATGAAGGCCTTGGCTTTATCACGCTGCTTGTTAGACTTACTGTTATGATATTGGTCGATAATGGTGTTTCGGAGTCCTTCAAACTTATGTTTGTAAGTCACCGAATTGTCTTTGAAATCATAACTAACAGAGAATTTTTTATCTCCGCTTCCATTCATGATAAGATCAACGAGATCCTCAGAAAAGTCTTTGATGGGCGTTTCGAAATCGACTCCAAATTCATCCAGAATGGCTTTCAGTTGTTTAAATACGAAGATATCTCGGGGTGCTCCAAGAAACCGTATTCCGCCATTAGCTATGCTTTGTTCTTTATTGGGAACAAGTAAATCCCAGCTTACATCATAGGTGTAACCCAGTCCTTCGCACTCTTTACAATTTCCATAGGGAGAGTTGAATGAGAACAAGTTCGGTGCGGGATCTTCATAAGCCAGTCCACTTTCAGGATCGAACAGCTTTTGGGAGAACAGTCTGTCTTTAGTTTCTTCACCGTCTTTGATTGCCAGGATAACATTCCCGTCGGCCATTTCGAGAGCCAGTCGGATACTGTCTGCAATACGTTTTTCACTTTTCTCAGAAATTACAAACCGATCAACCACAACTTCGATGTTATGGGTTTTATAACGATCCAGTTTCATGTCGTCTTCCAGATCTTTGAACTCACCATCGATGCGGGCCTGCACAAAACCTTGCTTAATCGTCTGTTCAAACAGTTCTCTATAGTGACCTTTTCGTCCGCGAACCACCGGAGCCAGACAATAGGCTTTGGTTCCTTCCGGCATATCCATCACAGCCTGAACTACCTGGTCGGCTGACTGTTTTTTCATCTCGTTGCCGGTTTTGTAAGAATAAGGAATGCCGACACGGGCATAAAGCAGGCGCAGAAAATCATAAATCTCAGTAACCGTACCAACCGTAGAGCGGGGATTCCGGTTGGTTGTTTTCTGATCGATGGAGATAACCGGGGAGAGACCATCGATAAAATCTACGGCGGGGCGTTCCATCATCCCTAAAAACTGGCGGGCATAAGCAGAAAGAGATTCCAAAAATCTTCGCTGACCTTCTGCATAAATGGTATCAAAAGCCAGAGATGATTTTCCCGAACCGGAAAGACCGGTAATTACAACCAGCTGGTCGCGGGGGATGTCGATATCAATATTTTTCAGGTTGTGTTCGCGGGCACCGCGTACTACAATGTTATGTTGCAAAGTCTCTCGTGTTTTTAGATTTCAGAACTTTGAAAAATACAAAACAGAGGCCGGAATTCCTTCATTCCTTTTTTAGAAAGATTTGCCCGGAAAGTAAGACCTGACACAGAAATGGAATTTGATGAATGAATTTTGCTAATTGATCAAAACCTAAGAATCATGAAAGAACCAAAACCACCAAGTTCAAAGATTACTCCCGATAATGCCGCAGAGCTTCTGAAAAAGTCGGACAAGAAGTTTATCAAGCTTTTCGAACACGGGAGTCTTGAAGTGGAGTACTATAAACCTGAAATAGTGGATGAGCAACAACCGCATGAGCGGGATGAAGTTTACGTGGTGATTTCAGGAACGGGTTTCTTCGTGAATGGCGAAACCCGACATCCATTTAAACCCGGTCAGGTGTTATTTGTACCAGCCGGGGTAATCCATCGGTTTGAAGATTTTACGGAAGACTTTGCTACCTGGGTATTTTTCTATGGCCCAAAAGGGGGAGAAAGGTAGATTATTCGTCTCCATTATCTCCATTAACACGCAACATGCTGTTATATTCCCTTATAAAAAGTCTGTTCGGGAATAATCCTTCATCATCCTCTGACAATTCTGGTTTTATTCTCTTCACAAAATACATCTGCAGATCGCCAATATACTTAGTGCTCACTTCTCCGCGGGACTCACATTCAAAGAAATCTTTAACCCTTTCATACGTGGATTGAGAAATATTGATGGCATTTTCCCTGGAATGCTCCTCAAGCCGGGCTGCGATATTTACCGTTTCACCCCAAATGTCATAAGCAAAACGGGTTTTCCCAATCACACCTACTACTGCTTTTCCGGTATGGATGCCTACCCGAATGGGCAGGTAAGGAGTGTCAGAGTGATTTTTTTCACCAAATGTTTGAACAAAGTCTCTGATTTTTAAAGCAGCCAGTATTGAATCAATGGGATGGGAATGATTTCTGTCAGGGATGCCGCCAGCAGCCATATAGCTGTCACCAATTGTTTTGATTTTGATAAGGTTATGCTGACTGGTGTATTCATCGAACCGGTCGAAATAGAAAGAGAGACTCTCAATCAGCTTTTCCGGACTCAAGTCAGGTACAACCCTGGTAAAGCCTTCAAAATCGGTGAACATGATTGTGGCATCCTGGTAGCGCTCTGGAGTTACAGTTCCATAAGCCAGGAGGTTTTCTGCAATTTTTTCCGGAAAGATATTATGTATCAGCTCTTCATGTTCTTTCTTAGTCAGTTCCAGCTCTTTGTTAGCTGCATTCAGTCCACTTTGCATTTTACTGAGCTGATTATTCTGAGCAAGCGTATTCTTATAAGTGGATATCAGTAAGTTCACAAGGTGGGAATAATCAGCTTTGATATCATACTCCTTCCCTTCAATTTCCACTTTAACAGTATCATTTTCTGTAGCCGGTGGAGGAGGGTTCAGCAGCAGCTCATCAATTTTGCTGTACAAAGTTTCATCGTCAAAAGGCTTGGTCAGATAATTGTCAGCACCAGCCTCAATTCCCTTCATGATATGCTCTGTAGTTACCATAGAGGTGACGAGGATAATCGGAATTTTATTAAGCCGGGAATCTTTTTTTATATGCTCGCAGAGTTCAAAGCCATCCATCACGGGCATATCAACATCACTGAGAATGAGATCAGGGTACTCTGTGCGCGTTAGTTCTAAGGCATCTTCCCCATTTTGAGCCGTTAATACTTCGTATCCTTTTTGAATTAATTTATGTCTTGTAAGCGTTACAAGGGCGGGATGGTCATCAACCACAAGAACCCGCGGTTTTGTTTCTAACATAATATGTTTTTTAGAATTCGCTCTTAATATATTTCATTGAGCAAAACAATGTGTAAGAATTTTAAGCATTAACGTCAAAAAACCGATAGTTTACCTGTTCACTCAACAAAATTGTACCCATGCAAGAAGTAGCACATAAAAATTGGTCGCCAACATCGTGGAAAGATAAACCAGTTAAACAACTTCCGGAATATCCTGATCAGGAAAGGCTGGAAAAAAGTTTTGAAACATTAAAGTCGCTTCCGCCACTGGTAACTTCCTGGGAAATTGAAGCTCTGAAAGATAAGCTGGCAAATGTAGCTGCAGGAAAAGCTTTTTTATTGCAAGGCGGAGATTGTGCTGAAAGCTTTAATGCGACCAAAGCGCCTAAGATTGTAAATATGGTTAAGGTGCTGTTGCAAACCAGTTTCATTTTGATTCATGAAATGGGAGTTCCTGTTTTAAGAGTTGGGCGTATTGCCGGGCAGTATGCAAAGCCACGGTCTAATGATTTTGAGATGGTGAACGGGGAAGAGATTCATAATTATCGCGGAGACCTGATTAATGGTTATGAGTCAGAATCGGGTATTCGTACGCCGGACCCACAACGTTTGCTGGAAGGTTACCATAAAGCTGGATTAACGCTGAATTTTTTACGTGCCCTGGCCGACGAGGGTTTTGCTGATCTTCATCATCCAGAGCAGTGGGAGCTCGATTTCATGCAGAATAACGAGTATTACGCAGAGTACGAGGACATGGTGAAGTCAATAACCAAAGCAGTACGGTTTGTTGAATCTATCGCTCCGGATACTTTTTCAACTCTTCAAAAAGTTGACTTCTATACTTCACACGAAGCATTGAATTTATATTATGATTCAGCTCAAACCCGGCCAGTTCCTCGTAAAAATGGATATTTCAACCTGAGTGCACATATGGTTTGGTTAGGGAACAGAACCCGTGATCTGGATGGAGCTCATGTTGAGTATTTCAAGGGAATTAATAATCCGGTAGGTATTAAGGTTGGACCTCCTTACGAAATTGATGATACGTTAAAGCTGATCGAAACTCTCAACCCTACGCATGAAGCTGGTAAAATCGTACTCATCACACGCTTTGGAAAAGAGATTGTTGAAAAAGAGCTGCCAAAATTAATTCAGGCTGTTCGCCGTGAAGGCTTTCCTGTTGTTTGGAGCTCAGATCCTATGCACGGTAATACGTTCAGCACAGATGGCGGAATTAAGACCCGAAACTTTGATGATATCTTGAGTGAAGTACAATCGGCTTTTGCTATTCACAGATCGGAAGGAAGCTATCTGGGTGGGGTTCACCTGGAGCTTACCGGTGATAATGTCACGGAATGTGTAGGCGGAGCCAAAGGTCTGGGTGAAAAAGAGCTTCAGCGTAATTACGAAACATTTTGTGACCCGCGCCTCAATTACGAGCAAAGTCTTGAGATGGCCTTTCTCGTTGCTCGTGAATGGAAGAAGAGTTATTCCTAAGAGGAAGAATGGAAAAGATTTGGGTTTTTAGTTTTGTGCAGGCCACTCTGCGGACGATTCATTGTTACGCTCTGAATAACTAATTAAACCTGACATCTGTTCTGGCTGTCAATTTTGTCTGAATTCTGTCATGGTTCAAACGGTTCATCTGTCAACCTTTCCATTTTTTAGATATCGCCTGAAATTTCATCAGTAGTGTTTGCCCGTCTGTCAGAATATTTATTTGTGATCTTCATTGGCATATGCCTTGCATATTTAAGAATGAATTAACGATACAAACAAAACTTAAATGCGAGGTTAATTATGGCACTTATTAATTATACCCGACCCAATGTTGATCTTCATTCAAAAAGATTTAGTGACATCTTAGATGAGTTTTTCAATGATTCACTGAATTACCGAAAAGATTCATTCATGCCTTCTGTAGATATTTCTGAAACAGAAAATCAATTTGAAGTATCAGTTTCTCTGCCAGGTATGAGCAAAGAAGATATTAACGTTGATCTCGATAACGGTCACCTTACCATAAGTGGTGAACGCAAACTCGAAAAAGAAGAAAGTGGTAAAAACTATCATCGGGTAGAATCAAGTTTCGGTTCTTTCAGCCGTTCTTTCCAATTACCTGATAGCATAGATGAAGAAAGCATTTCTGCTAAATATGAGAATGGTATGCTCAGTATTACCATTGCTAAAAGCGAAGAAAAAGTTAAAAAACAGATCAAGATTTCATAAATCTGATCCATTAGGTTAAGGGAGCCGAAGTTCCTTGAGTGGAGCTTCGGTTTCTTATTTATAGCTATTGAATTGTAAAGGTTTGTGGACGCGCACAATTTTCAAAAGTTGATGCGTTGTAAATACCGCAATCGATTAATAACAATTAAATCAGAAATAAATATGAGTACCACAGTAAAGAATATATTTGGAGTGGCGGCAGCAATTATTGTGCTGCTGGGTTTTAATCTGGCTACCAACGATAATTCTAGAACACTACCAGATTCTGAAGCAAAAAAAATAGAGTCAGCTGAAAGTAAGCCGGTTGCTTCACTGAAAGATTTCAATGATGCTATTGTAGATATTGCTGAAAAAACAAACCCATCCGTAGTAACGATTACAACTAAAAGGGTTCAGGAAGTAAGGGTCATTAACCCGTTTTCACAGTTTTTTGGAAATCCCCGTGATGAAGGAGGAACGCAAGAACGTATTCAGCGTGGTTTGGGATCAGGAGTTATTGTCTCGGAGGAAGGCTATATCCTTACCAACAATCATGTTATTGAACAAGCTGATGAAATTCAGGTACGTTTGTTTGATGGTAACCAGGTAGATGCCGAACTAATAGGTACCGATCCTCAGACAGATATTGCGGTATTGAAAATTGAAGTTGAAAATCCTCCTGCTGTACAAATGGGTAACAGTGATGAACTAAAAGTAGGATCATTTGTATTGGCAATAGGAAGCCCTCTCAGAGAAGAACTGGCTCATACCGTTTCATTTGGAATTGTATCCGCTAAAGGCCGGAATATTGGATTGATTCAAAATCGCCAGGAACAGTGGGTTGGATATGAAGATTTCATCCAGACCGATGCGGCCATCAATCCTGGTAATTCTGGTGGTGCTCTTATCGATATAAATGGAGAGCTTGTTGGTATTAACTCTGCAATTGCATCTCGTTCAGGCGGGAATGATGGAATTGGATTTACGATCCCCATCAATCTGGCAAAGCGAATTATGAATGACCTTGTTGAAGATGGAGAAGTTACCCGCGGTTATCTGGGAATGTATATGGCCGGAGAGGTTGATCAAACAATGGCAAAAGGTCTGGGATTAGGCGATATCCGGGGAATTATGGTTGGTCGTGTTGAAAAGGATGGCCCTGCAGAAACAGCCGGATTAAAAGAGAAAGATATTATTGTATCTCTGAATGGCGATAAAGTAAAAGATTGGGCAAGCTTTAGAACAAGAATTGCTGCTTTTAAACCAGGTGATGAAATTTCCCTGGGAATCATACGAGATCAGGATAATATGACTCTTGACGTAACGTTAGGAAAACGTCCTCAGGAACAAACGGCATCTGTTGCTCCTCAGAATAAAGAAGAGATGGACAGGCGACTTGGCTTTACGGTGCGGGATCTGAATTCAGATATTCGACAGCAACTCGATATTGAAAACGAAACAGAAGGAGTAATTGTTCTTGAAGTAAGAGAAAGCAGCAATGCTTACGAACGAGGACTGAGGTCCAGAGATATTATTACAGAAGTTGGAAAAACACCGATAGAATCGACCTCAGATTTTTATGAACAACTCGAAGAAACAGAAAGTAGTGTCGTTCTTCTGACAGTTAAAAGAAATGATTTGGAACAATACATAGCTTTTGAAATATAAATAGGTTCAAAACATTGATTTTTTGTACCCCGAAAACCCAAACCTTGATCCCTGATACGGATCAGGGTTTTTATTCAAAATAAGGAACTAAATCAGGATGAGTATCTGTTATCCATTTACTAAAAATTACACGGATACTTTTATAACATTTTGTATCTTGTAGAACAAGGATTTAGAAAAGAATTTGTACCCCGAAAAACCCAAACCCTGAACTCTGATACAGTTCAGGGTTTTTTATATTAAGTTATTTCAAGAGCTTAGCACCTTGTCAATAAGATTATTGGCTTCCATAAAGCCGACTTTAGCTGATGCTCAGAATTTAATTAAAGTACAAAGACTTAATGTTTCTGCTATTCAGTTTATACAATCAAGCTCACCTCAAAAAACTTCGATTGGTAAAATATTTGTATCGAATTGTATGACTAAATTCCTGAAAGAGATTTCGGTCCTGCAATTCTGTCAATAAAATTTCATAGGCACGATTTTGGTTTTTATCTCTGTAGAATAAATAAAACAAGGAGATTGAAATGAATCTGAACAAATTTACACTTAAAGCGCAGGAGGCCGTACAAAAAGCTCTTGAGTTAGCACAGAGCGGTAACAACCAGGCGATGGAACCGGCGCATATATTAAAAGCATTTCTGACCGATCAGGAGAGTATTGTTAATACGCTATTAAATAAATTGGGCGCAAATCCGGCTGCTATAGAGAAAGTAGTGGATTCAACCCTTGAACGACTTCCAAAAGTGCAGGGAGCTTCCGTATCCGGACAGTATTTGTCCAACACCAGTAAAGAGTTGTTTGATGTAGCTCAAAAAGAGGGTAATAAGCTCGGAGATGAGTACATCAGTTCAGAGCATATCCTTATTGGAATGACGGCCGTGAAAGGAGAGATTGCGACCTTACTCAAAGATCAGGGCGTGACCAAAGAGAATATTCTGAAGGTACTGAAGGATGTTCGGGGCAACCAAACCGTGGATGACCCAAATGCAGAAAGCAGGTATGGAGCTCTGAAAAAGTATGCCCGTGATCTCAATGAACTTGCCGAGAAAAATAAACTGGATCCTGTAATTGGGCGCGATCAGGAAATCAGGCGGGTAATGCAAATCCTGACCCGTCGAACCAAAAACAATCCGGTATTAATTGGTGAACCAGGAGTAGGTAAAACCGCTATTGCTGAAGGCATGGCCCTGCGGATTGTTCGCGGAGATGTACCGGAAGGCCTGAAGACAAAACGCATTGTTGCACTTGATATGGGCTCGCTGGTAGCAGGAACCAAGTTCCGGGGCGAATTTGAGGAACGCCTCAAAGCAGTCGTAAAAGATGTGTCTGATTCTGATGGTGAAATCATTCTGTTTATTGATGAAATACACACCCTTGTAGGTGCGGGCGCCACAGAAGGAGCGATGGATGCAGCAAATATACTGAAGCCAGCACTTGCCCGTGGTGAACTGCATGCTATTGGTGCAACAACCCTGGATGAATACCGCAAGTACATTGAGAAAGACAAGGCATTGGAGCGCCGACTTCAGACAGTGCTTGTAGGCGAGCCTTCTGTAGAAGATACCGTTTCTATTCTCCGTGGATTGCAAGAGCGTTATGAGGTGCATCACGGGGTTCGGATAACCGACTCTGCTGTGGTCGCAGCTGCCGAGCTTTCACACCGATACATCGGAGACCGGTTCTTGCCTGATAAAGCTATTGACCTGATTGATGAAGCGGCTTCACGGTTAAGACTTCAGATTGATTCCCTTCCGGAAGAACTGGATGCGCTGGAACGACAAATCCGTCAGCTGGAAATTGAACGAGAAGCTTTGAAGAGGGAAAAAGATCAATCCAAAATGAAAGGGATTGAGAAAGAACTGGCTGATCTGGAAGAGCAGCGAAAATCCATGCGGGTACAGTGGGAGCAGGAACGCGAACTCATTCAAAGGGTAAGAGAGCTGAAACAAGCCATAGATACTTCCCGCAACGAAGCAGATAAAGCTGAACGACAAGGTAATTACGAGAAAGTTGCAGAATTGCGCTACGGGACTATTGCTCAGCTGGAAAATGACCTCGAAGAATCCAAGAATAAACTGGACGAAATGCAGGAAAATCAATCTCTGCTGAAAGAGGAAGTAGATGCTGAAGACATTGCCGATATTGTTGCACGCTGGACTGGAATCCCGGTTCGTAAGATGCTTCAAAGCGAGCGTAAAAAATTGCTCTTATTAGAAGAAGAACTCCATAAAAGAGTGATTGGACAGGATAAGGCGATTGAAGCTGTCTCGAATGCAGTACGCCGTTCTCGTGCCGGACTACAGGATGAACAAAAGCCCATCGGCTCATTTTTCTTTCTGGGATCAACTGGTGTGGGTAAAACAGAACTTGCCCGTTCACTGGCCGATTTCTTATTCAATGATGAAAACGCCATGATTCGCATCGATATGAGTGAGTACATGGAGAAGCACAGCGTCAGCCGTTTAGTTGGTGCTCCTCCCGGATACGTGGGCTATGATGAAGGCGGACAGCTTACCGAAGCCGCCCGGCGACATCCGTACTCGGTGATATTGCTCGATGAGATCGAGAAGGCCCACCCGGATGTATTTAATATTTTGTTGCAAGTGTTGGATGAAGGCCGTCTCACTGATAACAAAGGCGTGACGGTAGACTTCAAGAATACCATTATCATTATGACCTCTAATATTGGTTCACACCTGATCTCGAATGAAATTGAGAAATCCGGTGGAAAAATGACCGATGAAAAGTATGAAGCATTGCAGAACAAGCTGATTGAACAGCTGAAGCAAACCATACGTCCGGAGTTTCTGAACCGCGTGGATGACACTATTGTGTTCCATCCGCTTGGACAAGAACACATACGTTCCATTGTAGATATACAACTACGACGGGTAGATGAGATGCTAGCAAGGAATAATGTGAAGCTGGATGTTTCTGATAATGTGAAAGACTGGCTGGCCGTTCGTGGATACGACCCTGTATATGGTGCACGACCACTGAAAAGGGTAATTCAGCAAAACATAACCAATAAGCTGGCCACTAAGTTAATCAGCCGGGAAGAAGAAGGCTCGGTTCATTACGAAGCCACCATTAATAAAGCCAAAGATGGCATCGACTTTGCTGAAGTTTTAGACGATGTAGAAGCCTGGGCGGAAGAAAATTAAAAATTCAAAATTACGGATTAAAAATTGGGTTTGATGCCAAACGTCTCACCTAATTTTTTAATTTTACATTCTTAATTTTGAATTCCAGCTTAGCTGGACAAATTAGTCTCGCCCTTAATCTTGTCATATTCTTCATCATTCGGTTCCCAAAGCTCAATTTTGTAACCATTGGGATCCATGATCCAACCGAATTTTCCGTATTCGAAGACTTCCATTTCACCAACAATTTCCACGCCTTCTTCTTCCAGAACTTTGAGTAGTTCTTCAAGGTTTTCTACCCGGTAGTTAATCATCGCGTCTTTTTTGCTGGGATTGGTGTATTCAGTGTTTTCGTCAAACATACTCCAGGTAGTGTATCCTTTCTTTGAGGCGTTATCGGCATGGCGCCATTCAAAAGTACCTCCGTATTTTCCACTCTCGATACCTAAATGTTCTTTATACCAATCGCGGGTAGCCTTGGGGTCTTTCGCCTTTAAAAATACTCCTCCAATTCCTTTAACTCGTTTTTTCATATTTTTTCTATATGTTGATTAATCGTTATGCTGATCAAATAAAATCTGATTTCCATCAGGGTCTTCAATACAAAAATGGCAAGGTCCTTTTTTATCATGAATCGATTCTGATTCCATCAAGAACTTTACATCCTTTTCTTTGAGGTCCTGATACACACTTCTTGCATCGGTTGGGTTGAATGTAATAATGTTCTCCTCAAACATATCCTGGAATAAACCGATCAGGGAATTTCCTTTTTGCATAATAATCCAGTTGTTTTCGATAGGTCCGGTGCCTTCAACGGGTTCAAAGCCCAGTTTCTCATAGAAAGCCTTGGAAGCGTGGATATCTTTTACTGCAAGAGATAGAGAATGGTTATTCGGGTTCATGGTAATGTGATTTAGTTAACTTTTTATATTCTTTTCATATAGTTCAATCCATTCCTCAGGAGTCATTTTTCCTGCAAGCTTGCCGATCAATTCATATGGGATATGATCGGGATTGCGGAACCGGATACAACTTTTTCCCATATCGAGTTTTGTTTTTACATGCTTGGGGTATTCAGTTTTGAACCACTTCATTAATGTGTCGTCTGCATAAATGCCGGAATGGTAAACGGCAATATGATTTTTTTGAGAAGCGATATTTATAAAGGGCAAAGGCAATTCTGGTGTAACATGGTAACCACCAGGATAAAGAGAATGTGGTACCACGTACCCGATCATGTTATAAATAATAGTTTCTTTAAATCCCTCTGGCAGGTTTTCAAGAATGACAGATCGAAGTTTGGTCATGGCATCTTTTCGTTCTTCTGGTATTTTTTCCAGGTATTCCTCTGGGGTACTGGCTTCGATTTTCATGGCAGACTTTGTCTGATTTAAGTGGCGGTTGCTTGGGTATTAATGTTTTCTTCATCAGGCATAAAAGAACTTTTTCTTAGTAATGCAGCACTGATCAAGGCAATAATTAAACCTACCGGTAATATTTCTGAGAGAGTCATAAGTATTCTGAAAAAAGTATTTTCGTATATATCAGCATAGAATTGCAGCTGTTCCTGCATAGCTTGTATCTCGGCTTCAGGTTCACCTTCCGCTTTCATATTTTCAATTATAGAGGTTGAATAGGTTTCAATGAAATCTACATCTGATGTTTGGAGATAGACTTCCCAACTTCCAACATATAAAGCACTAGCAACCAAAGCGATGTAGAGACCAACAAGAAAGGCTTTCCCAAACTTAATGACACCACCAAGGTGCTTGTCGCGATATTGTTTTACGCCTACAAATATCATGGATAAAGCAATGATCATAACAAGATATCCAACCCACTCTGAATTGGCATGGATCATGTCATCGCCAGCTAAAGTTGTAAGGAGCATAGCAATTGCTGCATTTATAAGACCGGCAAGAATTCCGAAAACGGCTACAATCTTTTTCATGTTATCTGTTTTAGATTGATTGGTGCCAACAAATACGGAATTCTTGAAGAAGAATACATCACCCGAAAGTATGATTTTGGCTTTTTTTGTTATTTTAAAGCTATTATCGAAATAAAAGGAAGTTATTGTCGAGATTTGTCAGAGAAATTGAAAACTATTCGCTGTTTGTTAATAAAATATTCATGATTGGTTCGTAATTACCATTACTTACTCAATCGAAGAACTCTTAAGCCTCAACGTCATGGGAAATAAAGTGGATTTGTCGAAACAGAAAATATCAGTAGAAAATATAATCAGAAACCCGTCGCCAGCCCGGTTTTATGAAGATGCCATAAAATACGATCCAGGTTCAGCTATTACCGATACCGGTGCGTTGGTCGTTCGTTCAGGTAAAAGAACAGGGAGAAGTCCGGCCGACAAGCGGGTTGTTAATACTCCTGAAATTGAAAAAGATGTATGGTGGGGTAATGTAAACATAGCATTGGATGAGCATACATTCGATATCAATCATCAAAGAGCTACCGATTATCTGAATACACGGGAACGTCTGTATGTGATTGATGGATTTGCAGGATGGGATCCTAATTATCGACTCAAAGTTAGAATTATAGCCGAGCGTCCTTATCATGGACTTTTCATGCACAATATGTTAATTCGGCCTACAGCCGAAGAGCTGGAAAACTTTGGCGAACCAGATTTTGTAGTCTATAATGCCGGAAAATTCCCTGCTAACCGGTTTACCGAAGGTATGACCTCCGATGCCAGTGTGGATGTCAATTTCAAAAGAGGGGAGATGGTGATTCTTGGAACAGAATATGCCGGGGAGATGAAAAAAGGAATTTTCACTGTAATGCATTATCTGATGCCTAAAAAGAATGTGCTTTCCATGCACTGTTCTGCCAATGAAGGGGAAGACCCTGAAGATGTTGCTCTTTTCTTTGGGCTTTCAGGAACCGGTAAGACCACACTTTCTGCAGATCATAGCAGACAATTAATTGGAGATGATGAGCACTGCTGGAGTGAAGACGGTGTATTTAATATTGAAGGTGGTTGCTATGCAAAAACCATCAATTTGTCTGAAGAGAAAGAACCCGAGATCTATAATGCCATAAAATTTGGCACCGTACTTGAGAATGTGGGCTACGATTCAGACACCCGAAAGGTAGACTATGATGATGTATCGATTACTCAAAATACCCGGGCATCTTATCCAATTGAATTTATTTCAAATTCCAAAATCCCTTGCACAGCCGGGCACCCAAAGAACATCATCTTCCTGACTTATGATGCTTTTGGAGTATTACCTCCGGTAAGTAAGCTGTCGCCGGAACAGGCAATGTATCACTTCATCAGTGGGTATACAGCGAAAGTTGCAGGTACCGAAGTAGGTATTACTGAACCGGAAGCAACTTTCTCTGCTTGCTTTGGGGCGGCTTTCTTGGTGTGGCCACCTGCTAAATATGCAGAAATGCTCGCTGAGAAAATGCGAACTCATAATGCAAAAGCCTGGCTGGTAAATACCGGAATCACCGGCGGAGCCTATGGTAAGGGTGGCGAGCGTATTAACCTGAAGAATACCCGCGCCATCATCAACGCCATTCATGAAGGTAAGCTGAATGATGTAGATACAGTGGAAGACGAAGTATTTGGTTTCCAGATTCCAACTTCCTGCCCGGAAGTTCCTTCTGAGATTCTTCAGCCACGCAACTCATGGAGTAATGCAGGTGAGTATGATGCTCAGGCAGAAAAACTTGGTAAACTATTCCAGAAAAACTTTGATAAATACAAAGCTGAAAGCAGTAAAGAAATCATACAGGCTGGACCAAAAGTAGGTGCTGAGGTTTAATCAGAGTTCGATAAACTATCAAACTTCTAACATAAATCCGCTGGTCTGAAAAGGTTGGCGGATTATTTTTTAAGGGATAAGCTTCAGAGAACGGGCTTTCTTTACGGCCATGCTCCTGCGACTGACCTCCAGCTTTTGGTAGAGACTGGAAAGGTGGGTTTTTACAGTATTGATGGAAATAAAAAGCTTATTTGCTATTTCCTGATTAGAATGACCTTTTCCAAGGTGTTCCAGAACATCAAGTTCCCGCTCACTGATACCAAGCGATTTTATAGCTTTTGTATTCCGTTTAAAGGAAGGTTTTTCAGGTTCTTGCGGGGTTTTAGCCGTTAATTTTTTACCAAGCCAAATACCCAGAACAGTAAAAAGAATAGCAATAAGCCCGATATAGACAGGCGTTGGAATGATCTCAACCACATAAAAATATTCGATCGCTTCAATGCTGATAACCCCTAATCCCAGGATCGCACCGTAAATAAGTATTGTTTTATTCATTCCAACAACTCGCGATTCTACAGTAATTCTTCAGGGTTCAATCCTTTCAGGTCATCTGCTACAAACTTACGGCCCTTTCGAACCAACTCTCCATCCAGATAAACATCTGCTCCAATACAAACTAAGTCCCAGTGAATATTACTGGAGTTGCCGTTTGGAGCTACTTCATAGTCTTTACCTAAGGTTAGGTGATTCGAGCCATAAATCTTCTCATCAAAAAGAATGTCATACATCGGACTTTCGATAACAGGGTTCAGTCCAAAGCTAAACTCACCAAATCGTCGTGCTCCTTCATCCGTATCAAGGATGTCTTTAAGTGCTTCGTTATTGGATGAATTAAAATCGACAACTACCCCATCTTTTACTTCTAGTTTTACAAACTCAAATGGTTTGCCGTGGTATACAGAAGGGGCGTAAGAAATAAATCCGTTAACAGAATCCAGTACGGGAGAAGTAAAAAGTTCCCCATCAGGAATATTGCGTTTACCAAAGCAAGGAACCCAGTTTTGCCCTTTTACAGAGAATTTGATGTCGGTTCCTTCTCCTTTAAGGTGAATTTCATCGGTAGCCCGGAGTCTTTTTTCCAGCGGTTTCATGGCTTCTTCAAGCTGGGCGTAATCAACCAGGCAAGCATCGTAATAAAAATCAGCGAAAGCACGTGTTGGCATTTTGGCGTTCATGGCAAAAGCAGCTGAAGGGTAGCGCATAATACACCAGTTTGTGTTGTTAACACGCTCATCGAAGTGAACCGGTTTCAGGAAATGCTCAGAGTATGCCTTATTGGCTGCTTTACTGGCTCGGGAGTTTTCATAGATATTTTGTGAAGCCCGAATTCCAATAAAAGCATCCATCTGCTTCATCAGAGGCAGCTGATCTACAGAAGCCTGATTTTTCCAGAATTCTTCATCACCATTTTCAATCAAAATTCGCTGGGTGTCGGCATCCTCTATCTCAATAAAAGGATATGCTCCCTTCTCCCGGATTTGTTCGACCAAAGCCCGAAGTAAATCAATTCCGTTTAAACCAATGAGCTGAACCATCACGTTTTGGCCTTTCTGAACTTCGGTACTGTGCTCAAGAATAAGGGTTGCCAGTTTCTGATCATTTTGTGAGATCATATTGCAGAATTGAATTAGAAATGATGAATATTGATTTAATAATGCGAAAGTTAAGAGAATTCGCAGACAGTTGAGAGTTATAAAGTTCTTAAAGTGATTTCCTTTTTAAGCATCAACGCTCAAAATATTATTGCACAAGGCAATTTCGGCCGGGTCGTTGG
This sequence comes from Gracilimonas sp., assembly GCF_040218225.1. NCBI lineage: Bacteria > Pseudomonadati > Balneolota > Balneolia > Balneolales > Balneolaceae > Gracilimonas > Gracilimonas sp. Next base: position 409,446 of record NZ_JAVJQO010000006.1, on the reverse strand, counting down.
AGGCCAGAAAGACAAGCTTTCCGGATTCGGCTGCATCACTGACGATCTTTGCAACAAGAGTGTGGCCTTTTTCATCAAGGTTAGAGCCTGGTTCATCCAGCATTAATACCTGAGGATTTCGAACAAGAGCAGCTGCCAGTTTAGCTCGCTGTTGCTGTCCGGTTGAAAGACTGCCAAAAAGCTGATCGCTCAGATGTGGGATTTGAACATTTTCCAGAAGCTCTAATAGCTGCGGTTTTTTGATATTGTGCCCACCGGCTTCAACTAAAAACCTTAAATTCTCGATAACGGATAACTCGGAATAAAGATTGATGTACGGAGCAGCATAGCCAATTTGAGCTTTTACCTGCTTTTGGTTCATAGCTTCTTCATGTTGTTTCCAGATTATAGAGCCGGAATTGGGGCGAAGAAGATATGCCAGGCATTTCATTAAGGTAGACTTTCCGCTTCCATTTGCTCCGGATATACCCAGAATTCCTCCGATATGCTCAAAGCTGAGATCCGAAAAAATGGTATGACGGTTAAATTTTTTAGTTAGTTTTTCTACCTGGAGTGAAATCATGCCCTAAAGGTAGCAAGTTTGTGATTAATAAGAATAAGCTTTCAGTTCATAAAATTTGAAAACTATAACAGAATATCTAAATCCTTAATTGTATTGCGAGCCGGCAGGCTTTATTTTCAGTGAAATACCAAAACGATTTATGCATCAGGCAGTAGAAAATATCATCGATCGGCTGATTGGCTCGGTTAAATCCGATAAGCCCTATTATACCCTGAAAGACTGTCTTTCAGCAGGCTTTCCTTCCTTTATCGTTGAACGAATTCGTATCGAGATCAATGAAAAGCTGAAGAAAGAGTTTGTTTTGGAAGACACAGAATGGGCAAATATAGATCAGGAGCTGGTAAAAGATGCCTGGAAAGATTTCCAGCAAGCGTTATTTGCGAATTCACGTATTCCCAAAGATAAGTTCTATGTAGTTACAAGCCGGGTTATGACGGAAATCGTGAAGGTATATCTTGAGCCCCGCCAACACATGGCCGATTATATTTATAAAGGCGAGGAAGAACTGGAATATGAGGAATTAGTCCGTCGCACCGATAAGCTGACCATTTATAAGCACTTTGGGAAGGCCATTCCTCTTTACATGAAGAAGCGAAAGCTGAAAACGCTCGAGAAAAAGCGCTGTAAACTGCTAATTCATAATCTGGATGCAAATCTCGTCGCTTCTTATACTGCTAAAGAATGGGCTCAGGTACTTGAGTTATTGTTTACCCTTTTTGGAGGAGAAATCGATTCTAAACTGATTCAGTTCTTTTTTGAAGACAAAGGTTTGTACCTGACAGCCAAAGCATTCAACGAACTGGATGAGCAAATCACCAAAGAGCGGTTTATTGAAATTCTATCCTATCCGGATTTACTGGATGTGAAGCTACAGGAGAAATTCAGAGATCAGTTCCGCGAAGAGCTAATAGCCCAGAAAAATCGTTTTGATGATCCTGATGAGGAAGAAATTGAGCAAATCGACGAGAAAGAACAGCGACTGCTGGATAGCTTCTTTGGTGATTACAGCGAAGAAGGTCCGCAAATGACAGACGAAGAGTCGTTTAATGCACTTTTTAAATCGGAACAGAAAGACAAATCAATCTTTGAAGAGTTTGAGGAAGTTCCGGATGCTGAGAAGATATCAAAGTCGTTGAAAAGCGGTGACCAAACCGATGAAATCAAAAAATTTCGTGAAAACCTGGTAACCGTGCTTGATCAGGCAGCTCATTCCTTTAAAAATCTTACGGAAGAAGAAAAGGAAGAGAAGAAATCAAAAAAGAAGAAAAAGAAAGCACCAAAGAAAGAAGAAAAGCAGGAAGAGCCAACACCAGCAGAGGAAGAAGAGGATGTGCTGGATTCGTTGGTGGGGGAAGATGAGTCCGACGATTCTTTAGTACAGGAAGAGGCTGATGACAATGAAGAGCAACCGATGTGGCAGCAGTTTATACGTCCTGATCAAATGGATATGTTAATGGGGAGCAAAGGTTCGGATAGTGACGACATGCTCATCGATGAAGAAACCCTGGTTGATGATCTTGTAGATGAACAAGATGAAGAAAATGATGTGACTCCCGACCTGAAAGAGTTTTTGATAAACAACGAAGGGTTTTTTGTAGAAGAAATTTTTAAAGGATCTGATAAGAAATATGAAAAGGCTCTGGGAAAAATTCAGGAGCTTGGCAACTGGGATGAGGCTACAGAGTTCATCGAAAAGAATGTATTTTCGACCAATAAGGTTGACATGACATCTGAAGTAGCGATTGATTTTACCGATCGGCTGCAAACTTATTTTGACGAATATAAATCCTAATCAATACGTTAATTATGGCATCCAATCCAAAAGTAGAACGACTACAGAAACTCCGGGAAGAAGCACTTAAAGGCGGGGGTGAAGCTCGTATCGAAAAGCAACATGACAAAGGTAAACTTACTGCCCGTGAACGTATTGATTTACTGGTTGATAAAGGTTCTTTTGAAGAGATCGATAAGTTTGTGACGCACCGAAGCACAGCTTTTGGACTGGATAAAAAGCAGATTCTGGGAGACGGGGTTGTTACCGGTCATGCCAAAATTCACGGCCGGCCTGTATATATTTTTAGCCAGGATTTCACCGTATTTGGCGGTTCTCTTTCAGAAACCCATGCGGAGAAAATTTGTAAGATTATGGACCTGGCCATGAAAAATGGTGTTCCTATTATTGGGTTGAACGACTCCGGAGGCGCCCGAATTCAAGAGGGAGTATCTTCGCTGGGTGGTTATGCGGAGGTTTTTTGGAGAAATAGTATGGCTTCTGGCGTGGTGCCACAGATTTCAGCCGTGATGGGACCTTGTGCTGGTGGAGCGGTTTACAGCCCGGCGCTTACCGACTTTATTTTTATGGTGGAGAATTCCAGTTATATGTTTGTAACCGGACCTAATGTGGTAAAAACGGTAACTCACGAAGAGGTGACTTCCGAAGAACTGGGAGGTGCTTCTACACACAGCACGAAATCAGGTGTTTCACATTTTTCAAGCCCGAATGACGCTGTTTGCCTGAATGATATCCGGGAATTAATGAAATATGTTCCTCAGAATTGTGAGGAAAAAGTCCCGATGATTGAATCCAAAGAACCTGATTCAGCCAAAGCAAAAGCGCTTGAAGACCTGGTTCCGCTTAATCCCAATAAGCCCTACGATATTCACGATGTGATCGATGGGATTATGGATAAAGATTCCTTCTTTGAGGTTCACAAGAATTATGCGGATAACATAGTGGTCGGTTTTGCCAGACTTGGCGGGCGAAGTGTTGGTGTTGTAGCCAATCAACCGCTTTCTCTGGCCGGCGTTTTAGATATTGATGCTTCCCTGAAAGGAGCTCGTTTTGTTCGTTTCTGCGATGCCTTTAACATACCACTGGTTGTGTTTGAAGATGTGCCAGGCTTCCTTCCCGGAACCGATCAGGAATGGAATGGTATTATTAAACACGGTGCTAAGCTGCTTTATGCTTTTTGCGAAGCTACGGTGCCAAAAATGACTGTTATCACCCGTAAAGCATACGGTGGTGCGTATGACGTGATGAATTCCAAGCATATCCGGGCAGACTACAACGTAGCCTGGCCCACAGCTGAAATTGCGGTGATGGGAACCAAGGGTGCAGTAGAAATTATCTTCCGTAAAGAAATTGCCAAAGCAGATGATCCGGAAGCCAAGCAGAAGGAACTGGAAGACGAGTATAGCGAGAACTTTGCACATCCGTATAAGGCAGCCGAGCGCGGTTATATAGATGATGTAATTCTGCCTTCAGAAACCCGTGATAAACTGATCAAAGCACTGGAAGTTTCTCACAATAAGGTAGACACCGTTCCCAAGAAGAAGCATGATAATCTGCCTCTATAGTATTAAAAGTTGAGAGAGTAGCAGTTTTGGAATAAGTTTGCAGAAAAAATACTATAGCCTTTCCAAATAAGAGTATTTTCAACTACATTGGAATGGCTAGCTTACAACGAATGACTTCAAGTTTACGGTAAATAGTCTTGTGGGTATCCTGATATGAAAATTCCATCTATCTTGATTTATACTCTCTCGGCAATTCTTCTCGCGTCTTGTGCGGATTGGAAACAGAAAGAACGAATTGCTGGGCCCGTATGGAGTGATGATGACTCAGAAATTGCTTTTATCCTGAACAGATATGAATATAGAAGAAATCAACCCACAGGTGGAGATATAAAAAATAAGCAGTATTCTATCTTTTTGACGGATGAAGAATTTGACAGTGATTTCGAGTTAACGGATAACTTCGAAGGCCTGGGTGAAGATCTGTTTTATATGAAAGAGGCTGGTTATATCGTCTCTGGAAGCTTTTCGGAACAATACCATGTGATTAATACTTCTGATGGTGAGTTACTCCAGACTTTTTCACCTGCTGATACTGATATATGCGGAGATAAAATTGGTGACTTTCAAACGATCAATGTGATTCCCTCCATTAATGGAGACCGGTTAGCAGTACTTGAGACACGGTCTGACTGCACCATTGATATTGCTTTTTGGGAAGAAGGAAACGGGCAATGGACCCAGCAAACCATTTTTGATGTGCCCGGTAATGATTTTGATGGGGCAGCATGGATAGGCGGGGAGCGATTATTAGTGAGTGTATGTGAAGAATTTTGTTCTGAGAAGTTTTATCTAATCCATCCTACAGAAGGTGAATCGGTGGTTGGCCAAAGAGATAATTTCCCTGACCCATGTTTGTTTGTCTCTACCGCAAGCAGCTGGATTAACGAGTCGGGACAGTTCGTTTATGTTGATGAAAACCGGGAATTGAGCATAGCCTCTATATGGGAAGACGAAGAATTAATCTCTTCTTATCCTGACTTTAATGAAGAGTACTATCAACCCGGTTGCAGTAATTTTGACTAGTTAAACTGACAGCTATTTTCCTAAAACTCTCGAATCAACCCTTTTACCAACCCTGCAAACACTTCCTTTTTCTGATCCGCCGCTTCTTTCACTTCGGCGTGATCTAACTTTTGGTTGGTAACTCCGGCAGCGGCATTGGTGATCAGGGAAACAGCTGCTGTTTTGACGCCCAGCTTTGCCGCTTCAATCAATTCCGGTGCGGTACTCATACCTACAGCATCCCCGCCCATTTTGCGGAATGCACGAATCTCTGCTTTACTCTCATAGTTTGGTCCTTTTACGTAGAGATAGGTTCCTGTCTGGGTTTCAATGTTCAGATCGCGGGCAATGGCTTTTACTTCCCGGGCATACTCTTCAAACTTTGAACCCCAGGTATTTACGGCTGGCTCTGATACCATCATATATTGCTTAATGATGCTATCGATGATCATCAAATCCCCAACCTGGTAACGAAGGTTTATACCACCAGCTGCATTCGAAATAATGAGTTTATCTACATCAAAAGCCTTAGCAAGCTGAACAGGAAGTACGGTTTTGGCAAAAGCGTGTCCTTCGTAATGGTGAAAACGGCCAGAGAAAGCCAGTACAGACTTTCCTTCCACGTCTCCACAAATCAGAGAGCCGGAATGACCGACGACGGTAGATTGTGGGAAACCGGGTATCTCGGAATATTCAATAGTGAGTGCATCGTGAATGTGTTCCCCGAAAGTTCCTAGTCCGGAGCCCAAAATAACCGCCGAATCAATTTGCTCCGGAAAGTCATTATCAGTCAGAAATTTTTTGATGCTGGTGATGTAATCAGGCAGGGACATAAGACTCAATGTTTTTGGTACTGTACCCGGTTTTCTCGTTATAATCCGTCAGTTTGAACAGAGGATGCTGATCTTCATGATAAGCTAAAATAGTATATCCCTCATCAAAAGCCAGTTTCGCTAATTCTTCACGTTTTTGCTGACTCACTTTAGGTTCGAAGTCATATTTGGCAGCATATTTCCGGTTGATGGCTCCTTTGGTTCCAATTACATCACCGGCCTGCAGGTATTTATGTTCGCCATCATCAAAGAGCAGAACCTGGTGGAATTCAGTATGCCCGCCAATTTTTTTAACCTTCAAGTCAGGATAAGGCTGCTCTTCTTCATCCAGAAAATGAAGATCAGCTTTGGCATCGATGAATGAGACAAAGGCTGTTTTCTCTTCATCGTAGTACTCTTCTTTAGCCATTACCTTCTCCCAGCCTTTTTTGGATACCCAGAGTTTAGCATCAGGAAATGTAAGCTCCCAGTAGCCATTTTCACGATGAGCGAGTCCGCCAATATGGTCATAGTGCAGGTGGCTCAGAAAGATATCGGTGATATCAAATTCAGTGAGCCCATGTTCATCCAGATTTTGACGGATAGTTTCCGGACCAGTGTCTTCCCCGAATTCACCAATCCCACAATCGAATAAATAATTTCGTTCAGGTGTATGGATGAGTACGGGGTTCAGGGATAATTTTAAAGCGCCTTTAGCCGGAGGGTCATTCCGATCTATTCTAACAAATTTCTTATCTAATCCAACGGAAAATGTGCCTTCATACAGCGTGGCAGCGTAGGTTTGCATGTCTTCTCTATCTCTTTGCAACTGAGTAACTCAGTTACTTCTTTTTCTTATTATCCTCAAACTTATCGTAGGCTTTAATGATATCGCGAACCAGCTTGTGGCGCACTACGTCTTCTTCACCCAGGTACACGAAGTCAATGCCATCAATATCCTGCAGGATATTTTGTATGGAAATTAGTCCTGATTGCTGGCGATGGGGAAGGTCTGTTTGGGTTATATCTCCGGTAATGATGGCACGGCTATTAAAACCAATTCGAGTCAGAAACATTTTCATTTGCGTATTGGTAGCGTTCTGTGCTTCATCCAGAATTACAAATGCGTTATTGAGTGTACGGCCTCGCATATAAGCCAGCGGGGCAATTTCAATCACATTTTTAGTCAGGTGAAGTTCCAGACGATCGCGGTCAATCATGTCCTCAAGCGCGTCATACAAAGGGCGCAGGTAGGGATCAATTTTCTCTTTTAGGTCACCTGGAAGAAAACCGAGATTTTCGCCGGCTTCAACGGCGGGACGTGCTAAAATAATTTTCCGGACTTTACGGTTTTTTAGTGCTTGCACAGCTAGGGCTACAGAAGTATAGGTTTTCCCTGTACCGGCCGGTCCGATCGCAAAGACAATATCATGTTCTGCGGAAGAACTCACGATTCTTCGCTGACCAGGAGTTTTGGCCGTTACAGCTTCCCCGTTATGGGTATGAATGATGGTGTCGCCTGTTTCATCCAACGTACGTATTTGGGGCCTGTTTGCCGTGGTTTCCCCACTTTTGAGCGCCACCAGTGTCTTTACATCATCTTCGGCTACCTTACTTTTTCGATCAAGCAGCTCAATCATTCCTTCAATAACTTTGGCGGCTGTATCTACTTCTTCACGGGGACCTGTGAGTTTAACACGGTCGCCCCGGGCATTAAATTTGGTTTCTGGAAAAGCTTTGTCCAAAGCAATGATGTTATGATCATGCAGTCCAAATAAGGCAACAGGATCGGCACCTTTGATTTCTATGACTTGTTCTGAAAGTGTTTTCTCGTCTTCTATAGCAGTATAAATTTTTGAGTGACAGAATAAACCTAAGATAAGAATTTAACAGAAGAAATGATGTACTACTGCTCGGAAAGGTAGTTTTCTGAATTGATTAAACGGGTATGATTGAAAGGGAATTATCTTAATTTCTCAGTCAATTCTTCAAAACGGGCTGTGATATTTTCGGCACTAAAGACGCTGCTGCCTGCCACCAGGATGTCGGCTCCTGCTTTAGCAATTTTTTTGGCATTTTTAAGGTTCACCCCACCATCAACCTGGATAAGAAAGCTCAACTCTTTTTCTTCACGGATTTGAGCCAGTTGCTTTAGCCTTTCATAACTATGATCAATAAAACTTTGCCCGCCAAAACCTGGGTTTACGCTCATTATCAAGACTAAATCAACATCATTCAAAACAGGTTCGATATTGTGAAGTGAGGTTGCCGGGTTTACAACTACTCCCGTCATGATTCCATATTTTTTGATGTTCTGAATGGTCCTGTGAAGATGCGGACAAGTTTCATAATGAACGGATATCAAATCGGCACCAGCCTGTACAAATGGCTCAACATAGTCATCGGGATTTTCAATCATCAGATGAACATCAATAAAGGCTCCGGGTGCAGCGGATTTTGCTGCCTTAACTACACCGGGGCCATAGCTGATATTTGGTACAAAATGACCATCCATGATATCACAATGAATCCAGCTTGCCCCCCCTTGAACCGCGTCATCAATATCTTGTCCCAAGCGTGCGAAATTAGCTGCTAAAATTGATGGTGCGATGATAGGGAGTTCAAAATTCATTGATCAGGATTATTAGGTTGGTTTTGTTGATTGTTAAGGGAATCAGGATTTACACCGGAGTTATTATCCGTAGAGTCGATGATGACAGCTCCACCTTCGCTTTGTTCTATGACTTCAAAACGTTCTGAAATAACAAGCGTCAGGCTTTCACCTTCCCTGAGTTCTTCAGCTTTTGGAGAGAAATCGAGTACTGTATTTGGTACAACATCTTTGGTTGGGCGGAATTGAACCTCACCTACTCTGAAGCCGGCTTCACGTAATTTTAGCTGTGCTTCGGGAAGTCTTAATCCTATAATCTCCGGAACAGTGATGATACGGCTGCCAAACCCATCTCCAACTACAAGATCGATTACCGTACCTTTTTCAACGGTGGTGCCACCTGCTATAGATTGTCTGATGATGGTTTTAAACCGGGATGATTCGTAACTGCGACTTCCTACCTGAAGTCCATAATTCTGAAGCTGGATTTCGGCATTTCTTAGCGACAGATCTACAACTTTTGGGACCACGACCTGAGGTTTTACCTCATTGTTTACCGTAAGGTATATCTTTCGATTTGGTTTTACGATGTTATCAGCGCCCGGGCTTTGATCAATTACATAATTAGCCGGATAAGCCGAATTCGCTCTTCGGTCAGCCACTTCAAACCGAAGGCCGTAATTGGTTAACAAGGCTTCTGCTTCGTCCAAAGAAATGCGGGTTACATCCGGTACCGTAACTCCTTCATTGTAATTGGTATAAGATGGCATGATGATGTTGTCGGCTACATAAAGAAAAGTTGCACCGAATAGCATCAGCGAAAAAATGCCAATATAAAAATACTTGTTGGTAAGAATCTGCTTGAGCATGTGCATAAAATACAGGAACTATAGACGTGTTAAAAGTGCCAGGTTACAGAAAATTGCTCCATCTTCATGAGATTTGTATTAGTCTCAATTCGGCTGTTTTTAAGCTGAACCGTGAACAATGCGTCGAAGGCGGAGACAACATGGTTTACTACCAACAGCTTAAGGATGTTCCCTGCGGCTCGGTAGTTGTCGTTGAATTCCTGTGCACGATCGCGCCCCTGGTAGAAAAGAGTAAAAGGCTCATCCCGCCCATTCCACATATATCTGTACAAGTCAGGGTTTTGATTATTGGCTGTCGTAACCTGTCCATACCAATCTTGCCAGCCCGGCTGATATTGATAGTACTTACTGATCAGTTCATAGTATTGCTGCGATCCATAGTCAGGTAATAAATGCGAAAACTCACTGCCATATCTGTTTTCAAAAACAAAGGGTGTTTCTTGTTCAACCTCATGCAAGAGCCCAATGTTTACTTTAGACCAATCGTTGGTGGTATTACTAAAGTCAGGGTTTTTTCCATCAATATGAGCCTGAAGATTTTCCCAGCCATTATCCAGGTTATTTTGCATGGAGTAATTTACCAGCCATTCGGCATAGGCAAGTACGCTCCAGTTTTGATGGGTAAACTCTTCATAAGCTTTTTCTTGTCTGCGGGCAGTTGCATTACGGTCGAGGTGATAGATGATTCCTACTGCTTCTACAGCAAAGTAAATTCCGGCTCGAACCCATTTACCATTGGCTGCTTGCCCTGATCCGGGAATTATAGCTGATGCAGCAAATGCAATTGCAGGATTGGTGCGGGGGAGTTCCAAAAAGGATGAATTACTGTTTGAAAAGGTATTTTGGTAAGTGAAATCGGAAATATCTATTTCCTGATTACGCTTTTCTTTCGTCTTCTTCTGCTTAAATATCTCATTACTGAAACTGTTCAGCGTTTGAGCAATACTGCCAGCTGGAATGGAGAGTAGGAGGGCTAGTATTAAAGTTATCTGTCTCATAACAGTTCAAAATCAAAGGTTATACCGAAATGAATAAGTAATTCACGCCCATAAGTAACCTTGTTACTTTGAGAATTTGTTATAAAGTCTTCGGGCAAGGTCAGTGTAAACTCGTTGAATCCATAAGAGCCGCTTATAAAAAACTTCAAAGGAAATAAGTAATATCCGTTCAATGCCATTCTTAACTCTGCACCCACACCTGATTTCAGGTTGCTTCCGGTATCATATGGACTTTGCCACCCGTTGCCGGTTTCAAAAAAGAAACGCGCAAAAACTTTATCCAGTATATATGGTCCGGCCTGTTTATTGATGTTTCTAAAAATAGGAGCAAACCAGGAGAGACTGGCGAAGCCGGTTGTAGTTCCACCAAGTGCAAAATAGGGATAGCTTCTCATTCCCATGAACCCACCTACATAATCTGCATAAAAGGAATCTCTGGGGTTGTTGAAGTAGTGAAATCCGCGAACACGAGCCTGGAAAGCCTGATCGCCGAATGTTTTGAATCCATAGCGCATGTGGATTTCTGTAGAATGGTTGTTGGAGGTCTTGAATATCGGTGACAGAGAGCCATCCTTGATTTCATATTCTTCCAATAATTTGGAGGGCTGAAATTGGTAGCGCGCATATCCCTTTAAACCAAGCGGGGCAATGTCAGCATCGTTTGAATACATGTAATAGTCAAAAGTATAGGCGGCTGATAAGGTAGTTCCACGGAAGTATTGTGAAGAAGATCCACTAACCTGGGCTTTGAGTTCGCGGGAATAGAAGTCGTCTGTAGAGACTCGATAAGGGCTGTAAATGATGCCCAGCTCAAGTAAGCTGCGGCGGCTTAGTTTACTTCTGAAATACAAACCAGCTTCCCAGATATCATAAGCTATGTCGACTGACAAGGTATCGGGTTGCCCGCAGGATGTGCATCGGAACTCCTCAATTGATAATCCATCCGATACATTACGTCTGAGATTGTAAATCTCGAGAGCCACAGTAGGCGACCAGCTGCGTTCGATAAATGGAAGTCCCCTATGTTCTGCAATAAGAAATGCATCCCGGTCTAATCCAAATAGCCTGTCGGGACGGAAAAAGCCACCAATGCTCTCGGCAGGCTGTGAAGCTACTCCTACCATTAATCCACCGAACAAACTGAGCTTGTCAATTACGTCGCGCGAAGAAAAATATACGCCGGGTTTGGCATCCCGAAGGAGGTTCTCTCCAAATTGTCCAAATTCCCCATTTTTTATCAAGGAACCGTTGTTGCCATTAACCTGTGAATAGTTATCAAATCTTAGAACGGGGAAAAAGCTAAATCCGGAATAGGTGTCTTCATATTCCCGGTAAGTACGACTGCCTTCATCGTCAATAGTCGACATTTCAAAGTTATAGCTTCCAGTGTCGGCTATGGCTTGCGCTTGCTCGTCAAAAGGACGGATATCGGTGTCATCAAAATCATTAAGCTTGTTGATGTACTCAAAATCACCACCAAGCTCCATCACTCCGTCGGGAAAGGGAGGTTCATAAAACCCAAATTGAGGCTGTGCAAGTAATTTGTTTTCTCCGGATGATTTAATCTTATATCCATCAGCGTGATACTCAGAGTAGTACAGCGTTCCATCTTTTCCAATGTAAGGCATAAATGCACCACCGATTACACTGGTAAGCTGTTGTGATTCCCCGCTGGACAGGGGAACACGAAAGATATTGAAAATACCCTCAGGGTTTGCAGAATAGTACAAGTAGTTGCCATCAGGACCAATATGTGGGTCACGGTAATCGGTATACTTGTCAGCCAGATAGGGGAGAATAACACCGGATTCAATATCTAGAATATAGATATCACGGTTTCCTGAGCTGGCTTTAGCAAAATAGATTTTTGATTCTGTAGGCCCCCATTTTGGAGTAAAAATCGTTTCGCCGTTTTTGTAGTTTGTTAGCTGAGTTACTGAATCCGGATGTTCGGGATGAAGCAGAACCAGATTTTGAGTGCCCTGTGAATATTGAACGGCTATAATTTTGTCACTGTCTTTATTCCAGGCTGGTGATTCTATACGAGCGCTGTGAGTTAGTCGCTTATTTTTTTCGGTTTCGATATCATAAATAAAAATATCGCGGTAATGTTCACCATACTTATTCTTCTTGTTGATGGCATAAGTAATTTTTTTACCATCCGGTGAAAATGAAAATGACGTTTCAAGAAACGTGAGTATAGGTTCTACCGCACTTACATGGTCCTTATGCTGATGAAAATCAAAGTTGTCAATTACAGCCACTTCTTTTTCATCACCGTTTGCATCCTTCAGGTATAAAGAAAGCAACCCGAAATCAACGCCCTTATTTGAAAGGTAGGCTAGCCGGGAACCGTCGGGGGATAGTTGCGGGTAAAAATTAAAGAATCCATATTTTTCAACGGTATCTGAAATGGTTGGTGTGATGTTATCTGTAGCTTTTGCATAAAACTCTTTACGTTCGTCAATCCAGTTTTGGAAGACCTCTTTGCCGGGAATATCAGTAGCAATTCCTATAGCTTCTTCAACCGTGTATACTCCTTTTTCTCCCAGAGCGGAGGTGATTTCTCTGAGTATATCATCCCCAAAACGATTGGCAAGGTAAATAACAAAGGCATAGCCCTGATTGTAAACCGTTTCACGTTCGAGGCTGGTTTTGGATGAGAAAGTCCCCATTTGTTGAAGCGAGAAGTAGGTGTCAGTGAGGATACGGGTACGCAAGATCATATCCCGGTGACTGTCCCAGGTTTCATATAAAAGTCCGGCGGTTTGATATTGAGCCGTTCCTTCAGCCAGCCAGGCTGGAATATTTACTGTTGCAAAAGGCATGGTGATGATGCCATTTGGAAATCCGTATAGAACATCTGGTCTTCGAACATCTTCATAAGATAACCACTGGAAATAGAAAGCTGGTATCTTACGGCTGCGCTTCATTCCTTTTTGAATCTGAATGATATGCACGTATTCATGCGTAATTACATTTCGCAGCCAATTATGGGTTCCGCGAAGAGGGGTATTTAGAGCTGGTAACCAGATATCAATTTTGTTATCAAAGAAATAAGCAGCTCCATTTGAATAATCTTCCCGATCTTTGAGTACAATACTTACCTTCTCATCCGGAGTATATTGATAGAGGCCGGTAATGGGGGGGTGAATTTCTTCTGCGATGCGGGATACAACTTGAGCAGACCGGCTATTCCCCTCCTGGAAATGCACTAAAAAATGTTCGCTTTCAATAGTGTACCAATCCAGATGGTTCATGGGATAGTCATAAAACTGAACATCTGTTTGGGCTTGAGAGGCCAATGGAAGGAATCCAAAAAGCAGACAGAAAACCGAAATTAGTTTAAGACTTCTCATTAGTGCACAACTCCAATTTTAATGAGTTTGGTTTCTGTTTTGCCATCGACAGTTGCCTTCACACGTGCAACGTATCCGCCACTTCCCCAGTTGCTTGTTTGCACCTGTACTTCCTGTGGAAATCCTCCAGACGAGGTAACGGATTGCTCGAAGATAATGCGTCCGCTCATGGTAATTACCGTGATCTGGACGGTACCACCGGGTTCAGCAAGTTCAAAACGAATATTGGTGTGATCTGTTGCCGGATTAGGCCAATTGTAAGTTTCAACTTCGTTGAGTATTCCAAAATCTGAAGAAGGATTGTCTTGACTACTTTCAACACGGGCAGACACTTTGTTAAAAGGAGCAGATCCATAACGCGAAGCCCATTTGGCATCAGTAACCTGGGTTAAATTCCACGATTTTACCGTACCATCGTGGCTGACAGCATACAATGCTCCATTATATATAATAGGGTGAATAGGTTGATTTTGAGCAGATGTGGCTTGTCCAACGTACAATGGGAATCCACTAATTGGCATCCCCTCATTATTATATGCATAAATATTCAGGGAAAGGCTATCCTGTCCTGTTACCAATGTTGCATATTCCGAGCCGGAAGCAATTAAATCAGCATAAAGTGGGGTTCCTATAAATTGCACGCCTTCCGGTGCGTCAACAGGATAATAATTTTCGGTGGTTCCAAGTTGGTTTTTTGCAACAAGCTGATTATTGCTCTTATCAACCCTCAGGATAGAAGCATCATCTAAAATAGCCGGCCATTCTGCAGCTTCTTCTTCAAAAACAGGGAATTCTCTTTGGTCCGATTCGGGGTCAATAAATAGAAAACGATTGTCTTCAAACACATAGAAAACGACACGATTTCCGAGGAGTACAGTTCCGGTGTAAAGCCGGTTTTCACCTGAAACAGGAGAAAATGTAAACCCGCTTAATGATGAAAATGAAACCCCGGAGTCGTCGGCTTCTGAAAATTCACTATCAATTACTTCAGAGCGTTGAAAGGGTGAAGCTCCCTCAGATGTCGGACTTCCATTATCGGCAGTTAAGCCAGCATCAGTGAAATCAGCCACTATATTAGCTCCGGTTTGGGAACTCAGAAATCCCTTGTTTGAAGGGAGTGTGGCAGTCCAGGTAGTATCGAACAGCTGTGTATTTTCATTCCATGAAACAGAAGCTACAGCAATATCAGGGGAACCTTCTTCCGGCTTTTCAGCAATAACCAATTCATTCCCTATGAAAGGTTGTTGAATGGCTGCATCTGAAATCTGGTATTGCATGTTGGCAGGATCAGAAATAGAAAGGGCTGTTACTGACTCCTGTGATGGAACTATCAAGAAAGTATCGGAGGCGGTTTCGAAAATAGACAGAGAGAGTGGGAAATAATTATAGTAAGGATCATCACTGGTAAAATAGCTCTGTGATGAATCCAGTTGTACAGAAAATCGCGATGTATATAAGTCTGAGTTAGGTTCATCAGCACGTATCTTAAAAGAAGCCGTAGGCAGATTATCAGAGAAATCGTATAGCTCAAAAAAGGAAGGGGCTCCTGAGTTACTTCGGTTATTAGGCCGAGTGTCGGCTCCAAACCTGTTTTGATAAAAGCTAATCTCCTGACCAGTTTGCAAAATTACCCGATAGTCATTTTCACTCCACCAATAGTCATATGCTGAGCCAAAGGCTGCGCTGTTATCGAGCGCGCCAGGTACTCCGGGGCCAATATCCTGGGCTCCGTCTGCTTCTTCTAAGTCAACTCCTCGCCGTTTCTCATCTGCATTTACCCGTTCACTCTGAAGCTGCATATTTATCATAGCTTCATCAATATGCCAGATCAGGACTCCTCCGTTAAGCTCCCGGTCATCAGCTGGATTATCTTCATCTTCACCAACATCCAAACCTCCGGGAAGGCTGAAGTCAAAATTGGAAGCGTTAACAAAAGTTCCGGCTTGCAACAAGGTGTCAAAGTCAGATTCCTGGAATACAAAAGCTTCATCCTGATTGGTGAATGTCTGTTGGACTTCAGTTCCATCAGGCTGACGAATGGTTAACGTAATTCCGGTACCATCGGGGTCCCGATGACGGTTTTCGATGAGGAAGTATTCAGAATCAGACAGGCTATATTTAGCGATGGAATTGGGCTGATCCAGCGAGCTGGCAGGTAATTGTATATCGCCCGCGGTGTTTACATCAATTTCAAAAGGGGTTTCCCATCCCAAATACATTTTCTCCCAGGCTGAGGGTTCGGGAGGAAGAAGCCCATTATACGAGAAGAACCCAGCTCCATCCATTAGGCCAAAACGACCAATTGCGGGATCTCCGGTTTCAGTATTGAATAAATCTGGTAAACCTAAATGACTTCCAATAGAAGCACATAACAATCCATTAATTGAAAGTGGAAAGGCAAATTCATTTTCCTGTATATCTAGTCCGCGACGGGTTTGAGTGCGGGGTATAATCATTGAGTTGGTTACACGAAAAGCGCCATTTTTAACGGGAAAGCCAATGAAGGAAGGATCTCCAAGAAGATTCCCAAGATTTTCTTTACGAAGATAAAGGGAGGGAATATCAAAAGGAGTGATGTCGAGGTTGGTGCCGGTGAGTTCAATATCCCGGCCAACGCCTGCATGAAAAATGATAAAGGCTGTTTCTTCGGGAACATCGCTAATCTCATTGAAACCACCTTCAGCTTCTACTTTTTGCCAGGCATCTCGTGCAAGCTCAGCTACTTTTTCGTTGGTGAAAGTTTCGCCGGTTGGGGAGTACTCTTCCATTTTTTTTGGAAGGCGATAGATAGTTGGGAGTACCTGGTATTCAATAGTCAGGTCTCCGTCTGATGATTGCTCATAATAGTTTTTGGCAAACTCGAGATGGGCTTCAAAATACCCTTGGTCATGCGGAAGTGGTTCAACCCGAAAATCTTCGGCATTGGAAAGATAGGGTAGTCCATCCATTCCATCGGGGCCAAAAATACCGGTTCCGGAGGTCAGACGATTACTATCTGGTTGAAATTCAACCATGATGGCGACTACATTCAGAGTTCCTGTAGCATTGAGGTTCTCACTAACTATAGGTTGTGGCTCAGAAATAGCATGAGAACGCTGAACAGAAATCTGCTGTGCGTGGGAGTCGTTGGTCCAAAATAGAAAGAGCATGCTAATGACTAACATGCTCTTCATGAAAAACTTCAAATGCTGCATGTATTAAAAGTCAATAAGCAAACTGAAACGTAACGTGTTGGCAAGTGGGTGATCTTCTTCAAGCGTTTTTATATAACTGAAGTCAACACCCAGAAAGCTATAACGGATACCGGCACCAAAGGTGATGTATTCACGGTCACCGTTTTGTGGATCTTCAAAATAATAACCACCTCGCAGAGCGAATTGATCAGCATACCAATATTCAATTCCGGCTCCAATCATAAACTGTTGCATAAGTCCAACTTCTACGGTGTTTTGACCATCGAAGCGCTCGAAGCTGTTCCATGATTTATACAGTGCCTCAATAGGGCCAACTGCTCTTGTCTCGATAACGGTAGAGTCTCCGCTTTGAACCTCAAACTTATCAGTCCGGGCCATAATCTTGGAGATATCGTTAGCTACGGTAATTCGGTTAATACCTTCATCATCGAGATCGAGATCAAAGGACCAGCCAAAACGTAGTACGGTTGGAAGAGGATCCTTCTGGGCGTTATCGGTGTATTGAATACCAGGCCCCAGATTAGACAGGTTTGATCCAAAACTAAACCGGGCATCTCTTCCACCAAGTGCAAAAATGTCTGTTTTGTATAAGAAAGAGAGATCGACTGCCACACTGCTACCCGGGTTTACCTTTTGGGCTGCAATGGAAGTACCACTTGCTAAACTGGAGTAGATAAGCCTGAGGCTGGTTCCGACACCAAAGTTTTTACTGACCTGGTAACCATAAGAACCACCAAGAGCTACTTCATAACTATTAAATCTTGAAATAGGTTCTGGGCTTGTTTCATCCGTTTCTACCTGTTCCCCCAGATTTAAGTAAGTTAGATGTGCTCCAAAGGTGCCTATACCTTCAACATAATATTTACCTACTACATAATCGTAAAATAGATCACTTACATTAAAGTTGGCTAGCCAATTAGAGTGGGTAATACTGGCTTGATTGGATCCTCTTTTATTGCTTTTCTGGAAGGCCAGACCAGCCGGGTTCCAAAATAGCGCAGATGCGTTGTCTGCGATTGCCACTCCGGTGTTACCCATTCCGGCACCGCGCGAATCCGGTTCAATTTGAAGAAAGGGCACCGCTGTAATGGCAACCTGTGCATATGTGATGGCAGGCATTAAGAATAATGCTGCCGCTATTATGGATACTGTCCTTTTCATAAAAAACGAATTTAAGATAATTGAATATAAGAGATTCAGGGTTAAGTTACGATGTTATCGTATAATTACGAGCTTTTCGACTTGCTCTGTTGTTTGTCTTCCTTTTGGGGTATTTGCTGTAACCCGAAGCACATAAATATAAGTACCGTTACCCAGGCGATCATAATCCCGGTCACGGCCATCCCATGAAATACTGGCATAAGAACTTGTAGTTATGAGTGACTGTTCAATTTGCTGAACCGGTTTGCCACTCAGTGTGTAAACACGAACTGAAACGTCGAGTGGGTTACCGGGTTGATTATGTTCGAAGCTGAAACGGGTGGCATCATTCATCGGGTTTGGGAAGTTGTATACGTTTCTGACGCTTAACTCCTCACTCGATGCTACTTCAAAGAAAACTTCTTCTTCAGAAGGATTATTGTGCACATCCCACGCTCGAACTTTAAGGGTATAACTACCCTCCGGAAGTTGATCCAGAGGGTACTCGATACGCCCCCGCGTGAAATCATTTAAACTGCCCTCATAAAACTCGTTGAGGACGAACGATTGTTGTGGTTCTGTATCGATTGTAGCAATTATTTCATGTCCTACTCCTGTTCCTGTAGTGTTTATGCCAGATTGGTCTTCAAGTTCAATAATTAGTTTTGGTGAACTATTCACCAGGTTTCCGTTAACAAAGCGTTCATCATTCAGAAATACATCCATTTGAGGGCCAGAGCCATCATCTATAGCATCTTCATTTACTCCGTTAAAACGAACTTTTGTAAACGAACCGCCAGCTGTTTGTCCATTATTATTGGCAAAGAAAATAATGCGGCCATTATTATCTGAAAAGCTAATATCCTTCGGTACTATAAATGAAGAATTAAATTCACCATTTGTGATAGCCGCTTTACCTCTGAAAAGAATATCATTCTCGGCTGTGTAGTTACAATCGGTTAAATTACAGTTACCGGATGCGACCCATGAACGATCTGATGGGAGGGGAACATCTCGGGGGGCATCAAGTACTGTTACAACTGCTTCCCCATTATAGTCTGAAAGGATATTCCCCTGAAGATCTTTTATTTGTCCTGAAAGATTGACCTGATCCAGTGCTTGAATGGTCAGGGTTGTATCGGTTCCGTTCTCCGAATAGTCGTTGAGAGATGTTAATTCTGCGTTTTGCTCAGGTAGCCGGAATTTAGTTGCCGGATCACCGATTAAAATGAATTTCTTACTGTTTATCGTAGAAACTACCGTTGTTCCTCCAATACTTGAATTCTTAGTCCGCATAAAAATGTCACCCAGCCTTAAAGGCGTGCCATCTGTATTACGCTCAACCATTCGCTGAGATAATGCGATATTTAGTCCAAAATTATTTCCTGCAGAAGGACTACCACCTGTGAAGACAACCCGGGTAGTAGTAAAAGCACCCACGATTCCGCCATTTTCGGCAAATAATAATTGTTCTGCACCAGATTGGGCATCAATGTCATCGTATCTACCAAACTGGCATGTAGCGGTTACAAATAAGGCTAATTGATCCCTGTTTGAGAGATTGGGTATGTAATTGGTTAAGAAGAGTTCTTCGTCTGAAAGTGTTTGTTCATTGCCATGTCCTGAGTAATTCATCACCAGCGTTCCTTCGTTGAGGGTGCTTATGAATTCTTCAGTGGCCCCGGGTATTTGTCTTCCTGAACCGGTTATTTCTGCCGGGTAGTCAAACTCATAGATCTTTTTAACTCTTAAACCAGGTTCAATATAATTCATGCGTTCTGCGGTTTCGTCTGCATTAATAACATGAATATCTCTATCAGTAGCAGAGGGGAAATCATCGTCTGCAGCAAAGGTCAAAAGATTTTGCCAGTTGCCGGTATTCGCAGGGTCTTCATAGGTTTTTATTTTCTGTACAGCAATGGCGGCTTCAGCCCTTGTTTGGGCTGATATGCGGCCCAGCCCAATATCCATGTAATGAGAGTTACTGGTATTGCCGGTTCCAAAATCACCTTCCGAGTCATCAAGAAAGCCGAAGAAATCATCAGTGGCAAAAGAACGGATTCTTTCCAGAGACTCACTGCTTTGATAAGTGACGATATAATTCTGAAAACTATTTGTTATTACGTTTTTATAGTCGAAGGTGGTGTCACCAAAAAGCAGCAAGTATTTTGGGGGTTCTTGTCCGTCGTTCAGTGCGCGGTCATAAAGGAATTTGGCATAATCACGAATGGCGGAAGGGTCGACAACACCCCCTGAAAATTCATTTAGAATTTGTTGCTGGGTTACAATTACGGGGTTCAATCCGTCATTTTGAGCTCGATAAGAAGCAAGGTCCTCGGCGTACTCCAGAAAAGTTTCAGAAGTAACAATAATGTAATCTGGATAATCTGTAATTCCTTTCAGATTCTGAGGCTGAACTAATGAACCCATCGCAGGCTGATCAAAAGTAGATTGGGCGATGAAACGTAAATCATTACCCGAATAGTAATTGAAGTTGTAATTGCCGTTAGATCCTGAAGAACTCAGTAATTTTGGATTTGTTACATCACTCACATCGAGGATGACGGGCTGGCTGTCAAAACCTGAAAGCTGATATTGCGCAAGTTCGTTTGAGGAACCATTAGCAGGGGAATAGAAGTAAAGACGGTTTTCCTGGGCCTGTAGCTCACGTTGAACCACTACTCGAAACCAGTCTAAAAAGCCTCTTGAACTGGATTCAGTATGGTTATAAGTGGCCTCGGCTTCAATAATTCCATTTTGAATAGTTGGAATAAGGCTGGTTTTAAAAGCGCCTTCAACCCCTGAATCACCTTCGCTGCAATTGTAGCAGTTTCCGCAGCTACGGCATGACAGGCCACGAATATTTACAGTACGAACCTGCTGCCCGTTCACTGTTATTTCAAAATTTGCACTACGTGTAGACCTGCTTACAAACTGAGCCTCAACAGTTATTGGCTCTCCCTGAATTATACCGGCAAGGGTATCTGAGAAGATGGGAATAGAAGTTCCATTGCTTGAGGCTTCAAAACGTCGCCCAAACCAGTATCTTCCTGATTTAATACTTTCTTCAGTTTTATTGAGCTCTTCATCTTTCCAAATGAAATCCAGAAATGAATCTACTGTGCGGGAGGTAGAGGGCGTGGAAATGTTATTATTAACCGCAGATAGCCGATCTCCCGGAGAATCCGAAACCGTTAAGAAAACAAAAGACTGATTGCTGTAAGGGTGGAGGCGGTGTTCAAAGTTAATACTATCCCTCAGTACCTGATGCGGGGAGTTTCCATAAAAAAGAATGCGGTCATTATTGTTAAAGACGCCATCATTCTGGCCTTCAACAATGATAGGAATTTGTATTAATGAAGGACGTGGCTGACTATTTGCCTCTGGAAGCTGGTAACCACCGGTTCCCCAAAGCTGGAAATTACGGGGGTCAGCGGAACTGAGATCGATACCCATCTCTTCGAGATATTCTGAATCAAGTTCATAAATACCGTTTTTACTAATGGGGATTTTATACCAGGTACCATTCTCAAATGAAGAACTGTTAACTTGCTTCGTTGCTTTTAATTCAGGTAATCTGGTATCACCGTCTTTGTAAACCCGGATTCTTAGTTTCCTGAGTATTTTTGTACTGTTTTCACCATACCGGGCAATGTTTATACTTAGCGAACTTACTTTTTGTCCACGGTAAATACCCGGATCGGAAACTTCGATTATAGGTTTTGAATCATCAGAAAGGGCCAGCACGGCTGCTTTTTCAACTGAAACCTTACCACTTTTTGTTGAAACAGCTTGTTCAAGGATTTGATAGCGAGGGGCATTCCCAGAAACCGGAGCCATAATCCCATAGGGAGACATGACTTTCAGGTCTTCATTCAAAAACTCGTAATCCGTAAATGAATCTGTTTCTGCTACTACTTTTAGTTGCTGCGCTATAATAGGTTCAGCAATAAATAAGCAAAGCAAACCACTGATAAAAAGCAGCTTGTTAAGCATAAATGAACTAATAGTTTACTGGTTGAGCGTTCGTAGACGCTTAAGGTTTAGTAGCAGTTTATTCTATAATATATATAGTACTTCGAGTTTAAGTTGACCTGTAAGATAAGAGTTATTCTCTGCGCTGATGTTTAGTTAACGATAATTGAATAGTAGCTTTATTCTATAAAGTAGAGTCGTTTTGTTTCAGGTCAGCTGTATAATAGGTTTGTGAAATAATAATGTCAATAAAAAAATAGCCCACTCGAAAATAGAGTGGGCTAAACTTACTAAAGCATTTCTAGAACAAGAGAAGAAGCACCGCCTCCGCCGTTGCAGATACCGGCACAACCATATTTACCCTGTGTTCTGCGTAAGGCATGAATGAGCGTGACAATGATACGTGCTCCTGAACATCCCAGTGGATGGCCAATACTTACGGCTCCGCCATGAATGTTTACTTTTTCAGGATCAAGTTCTAAAATCTGGTTGTTAGCTAATGCGACTACAGAAAAAGCTTCATTGATTTCAAAGAGATCAATATCATTCTTGGTAAGCCCAGCTCTTTTGAGTGCAATAGGAATTGCATCGGCTGGAGCCGTTGTAAACCATTCGGGTGCTTTAGCGGCACTTGCATGACTTAAGATTTTTGCCAAAGGTTTGAGTCCAAGTTCTTTGGCTTTTTCAGCACTCATAACGAGAACTGCTGCAGCACCATCATTAATACTGGAAGCATTGGCAGCAGTTACTGTGCCCTCTTTGTCAAAAACAGGTCGAAGTTCGGGGATTTTTTCAAACCGGACTTTATCCAGCTCTTCATCCTTTTCTACTTCGGTGACATTTCCCTTGCGGTCTTTGACCTTAATTTTAATTACTTCGTCTTTGAAGTAGCCTTTTTCAGTTGCATCAATCGCTCTTTTATATGAATTAATTGCATACTCATCCTGCTCTTCACGGCTAATATTGCATTCACGGGCGCATAAGTCTCCGGCATTACCCATCAGGTATTTATTGTATACGTCCCATAAGCCGTCTTTTACGATACCGTCTTCAGCTTCAACATGCCCATATTTTGCACCAAATCGTTGTTTGGGAAGGTAGTATGGAACATTACTCATGCTTTCCATTCCGCCTGCTACAATAATGTCAGCTTGACCTAAACGAATTTGGTCTGCTGCAATCATGATCGACTTCATACCTGAAGCACATACTTTGTTGACTGTAGTAGCAGGTGTTCGTTGGTGTAAGCCAGCTTTCATGGCTGCTTGACGAGCCGGAGCCTGCCCTATACCAGCTGAAAGCACATTCCCCATAACTACTTCTTGTACATCATCAGGTTTAATGCCTCCTGCTTTAACTGCCTCAAGGATGGCAGAAGCTCCAAGTTCCGGAGCTGAGAAAGAAGACAGGCTGCCACCAAAGGCACCCATGGGGGTTCTTTTTGCAGATACAATTACAACGTCTCGCATGATCGAAATAGATTTTAGATTAGATATTCTGTAAGCGCTTTTCCAGCGCATGGAAGATACTAAAGGCTCACCAATGATGGTATATCAAAATGCCTGTTTAAGGTCTTCGATAAGATCATCGGCATCTTCAATTCCAACGGAAATACGAATTAAAGAATCTTGTAAACCCGCTTTTTCCCGAACATCTTTTGGGATAGAGCCATGAGTCATAGAAGCCGGGTGACTGATTAGTGACTCCACACCACCCAAACTTTCAGCAAGAGTGAAAATGTTCGTATTGCTCATAAATTTTGTTGCTGCTTCAATAGAGTCGTTCTTTAGCGTAAATGAAAGCATAGCTCCAAAATCATCCATTTGCTTGCTGGCTAAATCATGTTGAGGATGGGAGGATAAACCCGGGTATAAAACAGATTGAATTTCACTGTGATTTTCTAAAAAGGAGGCAATTTGCTTGGCATTATCAACAGAACGTTGAACACGCACACTTAAGGTTTTGATACCTCTTAGTGTCAGATAGCAATCCATAGGACCAGGTACAGCCCCGGACGTTTTGGTTTGAAACCGAAGGTTGTCCATGATCTCTTTATGGGAACTTGCCACGGCACCGTGTATTACGTCTGAATGTCCTGCAAGATACTTGGTTGCCGAGTGCAAGACCGCATCGGCTCCGAATTCTAAAGGTCTTTGCAGATATGGTGAGGCAAAAGTATTGTCTACCACAGTAAGAATATTTTTGGGTTTGGCAATATCAACCAATGCTTTAATGTCTACAATACGAAGCAGGGGATTGGTTGGAGTTTCAATCCACATTAGTTTTGTTTGTGGGGTGATGGCCTCTCTGACCTTTTCGAGGTCTGTCATATCCACAAAAGTAAAATCAATACCATAAGGTTCGAACACTTTGGTAAATAACCGATAGGAACCACCATATAAATCATTGGTAGTGACCACATGGTCGCCGGGCCGGAACATTTTCATCAGAGCATCCATAGCTGCCACACCACTGGAAAAACAAGCTGCTTCATCTGCTCCTTCCAGTCCGGCTATCATGTTCTCAAGAGCTGTTCTTGTAGGATTTCCTACGCGGGCATAGTCGTACCCTTTATGCTGATTTGGTGCTTCCTGAGCATAAGTTGAAGTTTGAAAAATAGGAGGCATAACCGCACCAGAAGTCTCTTCAGGTTTCTGGCCGGCATGAATAGTCTTGGTATTAAATTTCATAGTTAGTTTTCTGCTGATGCAGTTCTGCGATTTTCTAGAGTTTTTAGAACGCCGAGCTTTTGAGTGTACTCTTCGTTATTTGGATCAATGACAACCAATTTTTCGTAATAATCAATCGCGAAGTTAATTAAAGTATATGCCTTGGATTCCAGTTTTGCTCTGTCGTTCTCAAAAGCTACCGGTAAAATCGATAAATACTGAGCTGATAAGTTATTGTAGAAAACAGCCAGACTTTCAATGTATTCTGTATTCGACGTATCTCTCTTGAAGGCTTCGATTAGTTGCGTTTCTGCTTCATCACCCATTCCCTCAGCTTCAAACTTGATTTGCTCTACCAATACCGTGTCATTATTTGAGTAGGCCGTTTTAAGATCTTCCAGAATACCCGAGGTTATTTGATAGAGCTGGGTTCCGAATACATTTCTTAGGTTAGCATTATTTGGATATTCGGCCACTAAACCTTCAAGCATATTAGAGGCCTTTTCGCTACTTCCATTGGATATGTATGCGTTGATCAGACCAAAGGCCAGATTAAGGTCTTCCTGAATATTGGTATTTGCTTGTTCGTAATAATAAGAGGCCTGTTCTGGGTCGCCCTTTTCAAGATGTAAGTAACCCAGGTTCTCATAAATTTCTTCTGGATTTTCTTCTGCGAATTCCAAAGCCGTCTCCAGGGTACCAATAGCTTCATCTATACTGCCCAGATTGAATTGGGCTATAGAAAGGTTTTTGTAAGAACTAACGGCATCTTCTTGCAGGATCAGAGCATTCTGAAAATGTATGGCTGCTCGCTGGTAACGTTCAGAAATATCGTCATTCTCTGAAATTCGGAGACCTGCATTATGCTCTTTTTTCCAGTATTGCTGCCGTAAACTATCAATAACAGATATCTGTGCCTCATCGGCTCCGTATTCAACAGCTAATCCGAAATTATCAGTCGTATTACTGTAAAATTCAGCCCTTAATTCAGGGTCTGCCTGATGGGCAAGATCGGCATTAATTTTAGCCTTCTGGATATAAAGTGAAGGCTGATCTGGGTTTTCAGCAAGCCGTATGTCGATTTCGTTAATGGCTTCCTGATACTTGTTATCTGCAAGCAATTCATCAATGTTAACTCTGGATGAACTGCAAGAAATAAAAAACCCGGCTACCAGTAGTAAGCCTGTCAGCCGGGTAAAATTTGAAATAGTCATATTAAATTTTTTGATATGTAAAATTACATGCCCGCTTTATCCATAGCTTCGGAAGCTTTTTCCTGCATGTCGAGCTGTACATAAATTCGGGAAAGTGACTGCCAGTAGCCAGTGTTGTCCGGTTCAATTTCAACAGCTCTCTCGTAGTACTTCATTGCTTCTTTGAGCTCTTCCTTAGCTTGCTGATCAAGCTGATTGGCTAGCTCATTGTCTTGAGTAAAGTTTCTTTTCTCGTATAAAGCTGCTGCCTTATTTGTGAAATAAATCCCAAGATACTGAAAAGCCTGAGCACTATTTGGGCGTAATTCAGTAACTCTGATCAATTCAGACTCAGCCTGGTCGCTTAACTGATTCATTTCAGCAGTTAACTCCTCATTTACAGACACTAATGAATCAATTGATGCTTTGATAGCCGCAGATTTGTTTCTGTTATTTCTGAGCTCAGTGTCTAGATCATAAATTTTGTCGTAGTTGCCAGTGATATTTTCAGAGATTTCAGTTGTTGCCTGAAGTAACTGAGTTCCTAATGCTAAATGGTATTGAGCATTATTTGGATCACGTTCAATCAAAGCTTCGATTGTTTGAATTGATTTATCTCGCTGACCAGCTTGCATGTAAACATCTGCAAGAACCTGTACCAATTGTACACTATCCGGATAAGATTCAACACCAGTTTCTAGTACATCAATTGCTTCTTCCGGCTGCTCATTGTCACGGTAATAAGCTCCTAATCTGAGGTAATCATCAGAGGGAGGGGTGCTTTTCATCTCCATTGAAGTATTCAAAGCTTCAATTGCTCCGGGGTAATTACCGTCAATGCTTTGAACCTGAGCAAGAATATCCCATGAAAGGGTACTGTCCGGGTTTATTATTACTGCATTTTCAAGATGTGCAACCGCAACTTTTAGTGGTTCTTCAACGGTAGCTTTTAAGCTGTCACTATTTACGAGTTCAATGGCTTTGTTATGCTCATAACCCCAGGTGCTGAGAATAAGATTGTTTACTTCATCTGCCTCAGAAGGAGTTTCTTCCATCGTAGCAAATTTTTCACGGGCAGTTACAGCCGCGTCTCTAAAGTTTTGATACGTTTCTTTTCGTTCACTTATCTGAGAAATTGTTAATGCTATCTCTTTATAAGTTGTAGCTTTGTAGTAATAAGGAAGACCGCTTTCAGGGTTTTGTTGGATCGAACGGTCTAGAACTGCAAGTGCAGAATCATAGTTCTGAGTGAAAATGTTTTTCTGAGCCTCTTCGATCAAAGGATCTGTTGTTTCGCAACTAGCAAGGATCCCTACAAAAAGAACCGCTGAAAGTAAGTTTCTAAGTAGCTTTTTCATTTTATTATAAAATTGAATTTGGTTGAAATCGGGTCAAATGTATATGTTATCGAAAATAGTCATATGTGCTGCTTTCTGCAATTTATTAGCGCACATGCTTAAGATTTTTGTATCATCATAATTATTAAGGAATATATCCATGAAAAAAATACACGCTACAGATAAAGCACCAGTCGCAATTGGGCCATACAGCCAGGCAACTTCTTATAACGGAACACTTTACTGTTCCGGACAAATTCCATTAAATCCGGAAACTATGGAATTAGTTGGAGAAACAGCCGCTGAACAAGCTGCTCAAGTTATGAATAACCTTGAAGCGGTTTTGACTGAAGCCGGTGTTGATTTCTCACATGTACTAAAATGTACCATATTTCTGGCAAGTATGGATGATTTTGGTGCAGTGAATGAAGTATATGGAGCCCGTTTTTCATCAAACCCTCCGGCCAGAGAAACTGTTGCTGTTAAGACATTACCTAAAAATGTGCTGGTTGAAATTAGCTGTATAGCTCATCTTTAACGATAGCTAAAGGCGTTGGAGCCGGGAATTTAATTTTCAAAAACCTTTGAGGCTGTATTTCCGGCTTTATCTTTTATCTTGACAATAGCGGTATTATTAGATTGAGGTGTAAAGTCCGGCAGGTAGTAAATTAATAGCTCCTCTTCATAATCATATTCAGCGATACCTCTCTTATCATTAATAAAAAATTCGGCTGATGAAGATTCTATACCTGTAAGTTCATCAGTAACCCGAACGGAGGCCAGCCACTTGCCATAATCGGTTTTATAAATTCGAAAATTCGAAAATTCGGGCGGATTATTATCAGCTTTAACAGTGAATTCTCCCATTGAAGATAATCTTGCATGAATAGTTCTGCCAATTAACTTCGATGGCACATAATCGAGTTCACCATCAGAAGCATCTACCCGAAATAATCTATAATTGTTTTCAGGTTCATAGAAGTCACCCAAAAAAAACTCCAATCCAAAATCAGATTTTGTAGGCAGCATTTCAGGTTGAACCGATATTTTGACCCTGTTGCTGTCTGTTGTATGGTAAGTTGCAATACTTAGTGTGTCAAAAAAAGCCTGTTCGCCAAATCTTAAGGTTAATTGGCGGTCAGGAGTAACAACTTTTTGAGGTTTTTCAGGAGTAATACGTACGAGTTGCAGGTGGTTCGTAGAATCGACATGCAAAAGTTGTTGAGATTCATTCCATGGAAATCCAAGGTTACCCCGAGTTAAGTCGAGCGTCTTTTGCAAGTCAGGTGAGGCCCAGTTTTCCGTCCAATACCATTGGTCGGTATTGGCATTAATCAAAGGCTGAGAAGGTATAATGCTACTGTCTTTAACAAAAGTAACCTTCGCTTTTGAAGTGTTACCAAAGTAGTCTGAGGCTATGATCGTGTAGGTCTTAGATGAATCCGGAATTTCTATCTCGGCACTTTTCTTGGTGATTAAATAAAAGGGGTTGTTACTGCCGTCTTTCCTGAAAAGCCGTTGGTGACCACGTCGCGCAGATCCGAAAGGAGCTATCCGGTCAAGAAACATTTCGCTGCTTTCATCATAATTAAACCTGTTTAATTGCTGATGAAAAAGCGTGTCGTCATTTTGGACCAAAGTAAGTGAGTAGACTGCATAAGCATTGTAAACATCATCTGCCTGATCGTAGACATTTACAGCCAACCCTGCTTTCCCCGTCAGTTTTATTTCTCCAAAGTGGTAAGTACCGTTATTACTGTTAACACGAATAAAATCAGATACCGGTTTTCCATTAACCCTTGAGTTTTTGGTCAAAGGTTCTACAATCAGTGATGAGAATACAGGAGGGATGTTGTCTTTGACAGAAAGGTTGGTAGTTAAAGCGTTGACAGGGGTGTCCAGTGAGTCTCTGATTTCAAAGTGAAGGTGTGGAGGGCCAATTCCGGTGGAGCCAGTATATCCAATTACTTCTCCTTTCTTTACATCTACAGATAATACTTCTACGAAAGCATCCATCTCGAAAGAATAGTCCTGTAATCTGATTGAGTCGGCGATAGACTGAAATTTTTCGTTGAATCGTTGAAGGTGCGCATAAACCGTGAACCTTCCATCTGGATGCTTCAGATAAATGGCATTTCCGTAGCCCCTTTCCGTAACCAGTAGCCGATAGAGTTTACCATCCTGAGCTGCAAAAACTTTATATCCTTCCCTGCCCCAGGTTTTAATATCCAGTCCGGCGTGGAAATGTGCAGAACGGGTTTCTCCAAAAGTAGAGCTTAAATAATTACCAGAACTTGAAGGCCATAGGTACTCCTGGGCCTGAACTTCAGTTACGGATAAAAGGAGAGAAAAAATAAAAATGATAAAAAACCGCAAAGCCTATCCGATATTCACCGTTAATGTTGTAGCTCCATTATTTAACAGCACTTCCAGTTTATCTCCTGATTCAACCGGACCAACACCTTCAGGTGTGCCTGTAAAGATGAGGTCTCCAGGATGAAGGGTGAAAATGCTGGAAAGAAAGGATATTAAGTTGGCTATAGGAAAAACCATTTCTGAGGAATTTCCATGTTGCTTTACAAATCCGTTGTGAAAAAGCTTTATATCAAGGTCATTTGGGTTTTCAATTTGGGAAGATGGAACAAAGGTGCTGATGGGGGCAAAATTATCGAAACCTTTTGCTATGGTCCATGGCTGTCCCTGCTTCTTGGAAATGGACTGAATATCCCGGGCTGTAAAGTCGATGCCGGCACCATAACCTGCAACATAATTAAGGGCAGAACCTTGAGAAATGCTCTTGCCTTCTTTTGAAATAGCGACTACAATCTCAGCCTCAAAATGGACATCATTACTTTGGACAGGCAGTTCAATGGTGGTATCGCTGTAGCAGATTGTGCCTAATGGTTTAATGAATACAATGGGAATTTTAGGAACAGAATTGCCTAATTCTTTTGCATGTTGAGCATAATTTCTGCCAATGCAGTAGATGTTATTTACAGGGATATCAAGACCGGGTATTTCAGGGTTTTTCATAACGATAAGATATAAAAAAAGCCTCGTACAAAAATATGTACGAGGCTTTAAATTTCTTATAACTGTAAATCAGTTGATAGGATCTACATTAACGTGCTTACGTCCACCTGAACGAACAGCAAAATTAACGGTACCATCAGAAGTTGCGAAAAGAGTATCGTCGCCACCTCGTTTTACATTTTCACCTGGGTGAAATTTGGTTCCGCGCTGACGCACGATAATTCCTCCGGCACGTACAAACTCGCCACCGAATTTTTTAACACCCAACATTTTTGGGTTTGAATCACGACCGTTCTTTGTTGAACCTTGACCTTTCTTATGTGCCATAACAGTAAGGGTTTAGTAATGAAAATTTATGATAATGCTTCAATCAGTTCGGCCTTTCTCATACTTGAGTATCCTGTCAGGCCTTTTTCTTTTGCTAAGTCTTTAAGTTCAGCTACTGTCATTGATTCTAAATCAACGGATTTTTCTTTTTTGGGAGCTGACTTTTTGGCTTCTGCTTTAGGAGCAGGAGCTTCTTCTTTCTTAGCGGCTTTCTTTTTTGAAGTAGAACCGGATGCAGAAATGCTCTCAATTTGAATCTGAGACATTACCTGTCGGTGTCCATTAAGTTTCTGGTATCCTTTACGGCGTTTTTTCTTGAACACTAATACTTTATCAGCTTTAACCGTATCCAGGATCGTAGCGGAAATTTCAGCTCCTTCAACAACAGGAGTTCCAATGTTTACATTTCCGTTGTCATCTTTAATCAGCAACACTTTATCAAATGTAAGCGTCTTACCGTCGGCGTTTTGCTTATCCACAAACAGCACGTCGTTTTCAGCTACTTTGTATTGGTGTCCGCCGATTTCAACAATAGCGTACATAATCGATTAATTTCTTTCTTTGCGTTTAATTCAGAGCTTGAAAAGATAAGGCTTAGATCAGACAAAACAAAGCAAATCTATACTGATAAATTCAGAAACTTCACTTAAATTTAGAAAAATGAAATTCAATCAAAAATAATGAAAAAACTACCATCGCTTCACGAACAAGCATTTAAGTATAAAAATACAAAACGGCTGCAGAGAGATGGCGGACGGGCCTGGATTAAAGATTCACAGCTACATGAAGCGCGGAAAGACGCAAACGGTCGATTTCTTACTATAGCTAAAGAACTCAAAGTGCCGAACAAGAAGACAACTATTCTTGATGATAAAGATCTTCCGACTCACCTGAATGAAGATTCTCCGTTGCCTTAAGCAACCAGAGGAATAGCTCGCTGAAACCCTTGCCGATTCACATGACCGATATATTTTCCAATAATGCGGACTTCTTCAAATACATCGGGTTCAATAAATATGTCGTCATAATCTTCGTTGGCAGGTTCAAGCCGTAAGCCGTTATCATCCCAATAAATTTTCTTTAAGCTGGTTTCTCCGTCGTACAGAACTGCTCCGATGTCGCCATTTTTCACATCAGTATCCATCAGCAGTACAAAATCTCCATCATAAATACCTACATCTTTCATACTGAAGCCGGTCACACGAAGAGCGAATAAGTCGTCAAGGTTTGGAAAGAGCGTATCAAGTGTAATACTTCCCAGGTTAGCTTCTACCGCTTCCTGAAGGGATCCGGCTGCAATCAGTCCACGAATTGGAATTCCCTCTTGTTCCTCGGTCTCACCCAATAGACTCTTTTTATCGGAAGGCAGATCATATTCTTCATCATTCCTTTTAACTAAATAGCCTTTCTTGAGTAGTGCCTGTATATTTTGGGTCACGCTATTGGGAGATGCATAACCAAAGTGGTCCGCGATCTCACGATATGTTGGCCACACTTCATTTTCTTTTTTGTAGTCGACAATGAAGGTGAAAAATTCGTGCTGTTTACGAGTCAAATGTGCATTATCCATGGCGTCTGTAATTTAATGTAAGAAACATGTGTAATAAACGGAGTTTGAATATGAAGTTCAATAACAAATGTGTAAAAAGTATGTGTATGTTTTTGGTGCTGTGTATCACAGGACTTTTTGCAGCATCATGCATGCAGGAAAGTGCATATTCAGAGCTTCTAACGGATGAATACCCTGAGCTATACAGGCATGTCTTTGATCGAAATGCTGATTCTCTCTTGGGATATACAGAACATCCGGATTCCTATATCAGAGACCAGGCATGGCGGGCGCTTGTTAGTACCCCGGTAAAAAACATGAATGATTTCATAACTAAAGCACAGTATGCAAACTCTGATTTGGGATGGATGGCTTTAAGCGCACATGAACTTACAGATGAGCAATTAACGAGGCTTCATAGTCTCTGGAATCGCAGGGCTTCAATGAGAAATGGAATTAGCATGGTACTAGGCCAGCAGGGTAATCAGGAATCATTAGATCTGTTGACTCAGAATTTTGATGAAATCATTGGGCCTGATTCTGACTACGAATATAGTTCAGCATTGGCTATGGGGCGGCTTATGATGAATTATAAAATCCCGGAGTCTTCCCGGAGAAGTATTTTACGATATGCTGCAGTATTGGAGGATGTAGATTTATACCGGGCTTATTTCTATGGACTATTCAGAGGAGAGCAGGTAATTGAAGATGAGCAGATTCGAAAGAATATCTGGGAAGCATATGAATGGGTGGAAAGTCCATATATCCGGCAGTATGCCTTAAGAATATCTTTTAAGAGTGACGCTGAATGGACTTTTGAGCGACTTCCTTTAGATGATGTATCAGAAATGAATGTTCAGCTTGCTGTTGAGCTGGCTAATCAGATTTCAAATGTAGGATGGAGCGAAAAGCTTGAGGAAGCGTATTCTCTGCTGCTTAACCATTCAAATCCTGTGGTGAATGAAGTCGCACTGAATCGGTTAGCTGGTCATGCAGAAAAGCCAAGCACTTTTGATGAAGTAGTTGTCGCTAAAATCATTGAGAATGAAGATAAAGAGGCTTCAGTACGCTTGTCAGGGATTATGGCATTAAGCAATGTGGAAGATTATCTCGATATAACGGAGTCTTTATCTGGGGATCAGGAGTATCTTCTTATTAAAAAGCTGAATATTTATCAGAAGGCACTGGAAGCAGATTCTTACATTGCTAAGCTGCAGGAGTACGCAGGTAGTGCCAACAGGATGGAAGCTCTGTTTGCTGCGCAGGCGCTATCAGGTTGGTGGGGTTCAATTGATAAAGCTCAGCAAACCTCATCCCGAAAAGAAAATGTAAGGGAGATAGCACTTGGTTTTCTTGAAAGAGGAGATCGATCTATTACTTATGTGATAGCTTCACTCCTGGAGTCATCTGACCTGATTTTGGATGAAGACTTTAGCCGTATTGAGGATTTACTGACTAACTATCAGTTGCCTGAAGACATTGAGGTATACCAATCGATGGCAGGTTTTTTGTATGAGCGTTTTCAAAGTGAGGCTCAGCCTCTAATTGATTCTTTGGCAGCAAAAGGAAATCCTGCATTGAATTCCACACTCGCAAGTCAGGGTTGGGATGTACCTGATACTGAAGCAGAACCGCCGGTTTTCCGAAGACCAAACTGGGAAAGATTGGCAGCTCTGGACTACGAACCTGTATGGGTTTTAGAAACCCAGGAGGGCATCATCAAAATTGCCATGGATGTACTCTCTGCTCCGGCTACAATTTCCGGAATAGATAGTTTGACCCGGGCAGGTGCCTATGATTCTATAGCCTTTCACCGGGTAGTACCAAACTTTGTGATACAGGGAGGAGATGTAGAAACCGGAGATGGTTTTGGCGGACCTGACTATGTTGTACCTACTGAGTCGTCAGGAAAAGAGTACTACAGAGGAATGGTGGGAATTGCCAGCGCCGGGACTGATACAGAGGGTAGTCAATATTTTGTGATGCATGATTGGGCTCCGCACCTGAATGGCCGATACACCATCATTGGTGAAGTGGTTGAAGGAATGGAGGTGGTAGACCGGATTATGGTAGGAGATAAAGTGCTGAAAGCTTATTGGCAGAATGGAGATTAACCGGCTTCCGATAATTCCTTTTTGAAAATCCTGGGAAATAAAAATCCATTTGCCACACCTACCAGGGGGAAGAGAATTACTGCATCAAGCATGCTGTATAAGTAAAAAACCTTGACATCAGCGGTGTAGTGATTCATATAAACCGCAGCCAGGCTGATGAAGAAAAGTCCCATAAGAGCAAAAACTTTGAGGCTTTTGATAATGTAGTTTCCTTTCAGCTGTGGATGAGAAATATAGAAAACCCACGTTGCTGTCAGCCACATCATAAAATTGTAGAATAAAGAGATGGTAAAATCTGTCGTGGAAAAATCCGTATCAAAAACCTGGGGATACTGAGGGAGTACAGCATGCATGGGCTCCATCAAAACAATGGCTTCAATAGGGCCGCCAATCAGGTAGCGTACAATATTGAGAATAAATACAAGGCCCAGAAATTTTAGAAATGTTTTCATAGCACTACTCCGATACGTTATTTAAAGAAGTTAGGCGAGTTCCTTAATCAACGGAAATGCAACTAAATTTCAAAGTTGCTCTATAGGTTTTCGAATACCCAATCCTGAAAAACCTCTTTAAAACGGAATGAAAAGTTTTTTTCTACACTTTGGCTCTCTTCCAGGTAGTCGTAGCACTTTGGTACAACGTGGAAGAAGTGATTGGCCCCGGCAATTGTTTGTACGGTGAAATTTGAGGGAAGGGAGTCAGGATATATATTTCGAAGGCTTTCCATTGCCCAGTCAGGATAAACTTGTCCGTCATTCTCAGCAAAAACAAACAGGGCGGGAATACTAATGGTATTGATATACGTGGCTGGCTCAAATCCAATCTTCATATTCATATGACGCCAGCGCTTTGTAAGCGGAAGCACGGAAACCCAGTTTTGATGAGATTGGGCTTTCTGAACTGCCTTTTTATGGGCACTGGCACTATCCTGACCGTTACAGACATACCCGCTATGATATTCATTAACGAGCTGTCTGTTTGGATCAAAAGTTGGCCCTGCAAGTGAGCCCATTAATTTGACGCGTTCCGGTGCCGTGGCTGCTACAACCTGAGCTACCCAGCCATCTTCACCGAGCCCTATAATACCAATTCGGCTGGGATCTACTTCTTTGCGTTGTTCTAAATAATGAATAGCTGCTTTGGCATCGTCTGCAAAGTCAGTTAGTGAGGCTCGTCCCCAACGTCCATCAGATTCTCCTGTTCCCCGCGGATCATAATATAGAATGCCAACACCGGCCGGAGGGAAAACCGCTTCCAGATTTTCACGAATAAAAACCTCTCGCTGAGGATGAAAATCTCCCCATTCATACATTCCACCCATAAAGATAAGGACGGGCACATTCTCAGCACTATCCGGTAAAATCAACCTTCCATTGAGAACAAGGTCACCACTTTTAAATACCACTTCTTCGCCACCGGGCAGCTGGTTATTCTGTGCATAACTGTCAAAAGAAAAAGAAAAAATGAGCAGTACAAAAGTCGTTAAAGCAGCTCTCATGGTGTAAGATAGTCCTTTTTGTTGCAAATGATTTTGGGTAAATATCATTGAAGTCCTGATTGAATGCGTTCAAGCTGTTTCATATGTCGCTGACTATGAATCATATTAAAGTGAACCCATTCCATACGGGTTAAAAGTCCAAATACAGGGTGCTCAAATTTCAGGCAAAGTTCGTCAGGAGGTAGTTCGTCGATCAGATCGGCAATTTTCTGACGGTTGATACGGAATTTTTCAATCAGTTCTTTTTTTGATTTCTTTCCTTCTGTAGGAAGGATAACTCCGGAAGCTTTCATTTTTTTGTCAGACTCTAAAAAGCGAGCTTTCATTTTGGCCACAAGTGCATCGGGTTTCCTGTCCATTACTTTTCTGGTTTCACCGATAAAAAGGCGAGGAACTCCAAATTCAGAACGATATACATGTTCCAGCACTTCTGCAGCGGACCATGAATCCGTATTGGGCTTAACATTGAATTGAGTTTCTGAGAACTCGTTGATCTTATTGATGAAAACGTCTGTATTGTTTAAAAGCTGCTCTTTAAGCGTCATATCCGTTTTTTAGATTGTGGCTTAAAGTAAATCAATGAATTGAAAAAAACCTTTAATCTTATGGTTTAGTTTTTTAAAAAATGAATCTAATTATCCAGGGAATCTGCAGAAATTTCGGTTCTGAGCGTGGTGAACCATTCAATTAGTGTCTGTCTTTGTTCTGAGGTAAGTCTGGCATCTCCGTGAATCCAGGTATATGAAGGCAGCGGCATTTCTTCTTCCTCAACAAGCTCTATAGCTTCTTCAAGCTTGTGATCAGCGCGACGGGTGGAGTAATCAGCCCACAATGACATATTGAATTCATCTCTTCCTTCGTCAATATGATCCTGAAGCCACCACGAAACAGGTTCTATATTTGAATACCAGGGGTATTTGGTTTGATAAGAATGGCAATCATAACAAGCACTTTTGAGGATACTGCTCACTTGCTCAGGGGGTTGTGCGTTTGTGATGAAATCTTTGGAAGGATCAGTAGCCGGCGAAGAAGTATCCGGCCCAAAAAATTGCAGAATTATAAGCATCAAAAAAAGTCCGGCAAATATTTTTAAACTCATTGATTTCATGGTCTCCTCCTTTTTTTGGAATGTATAACAAAGTAGAACTAAGGTCTTGTAAATAGTTATAAAGGCGAAATTTGGAACAAGACTAAATTAATCCTTAACGATGACTCTGCCAAAGGGTAGTAAGGCTACTGATGCCAATTTAAAATGTTGTTTGGCAAAAGGGATTCCGATGATGGTTATAAACAGAATAGCTCCAAACACAATGTGAGTAATGCTGATCCATATTCCGCCGACTAAAATCCAGAGAATATTCATAGCAAGAGAAAGGCAACCATCTGATTTTTCATTCACCACTGTTTTCTTACCAAAAGGAAACAGAGCCAGCCTGGCCAGTTTAAAAGTCTGAAGTCCGAATGGAATTCCAATGATAGTCAGACATAAAAGCAGACTTGAAATAGCATATTCTATTGCTACAAATATTCCGCCGAAAATAAACCAGATGATATTGCCAAGGATGTTCATGGTTAGTCATTCCCTTTAGGAGTGAATGCCTGAATGCCGGTAATTTCACGGCCAAGAATGAGCCCATGAATATCATAAGTACCCTCATAGGTATTAACGGACTCCAGATTCATTACATGATGGATAACCCGATAATCACCCACAATGCCATTCCCGCCATGCATGTCGCGGGAGATACGGGCAATTTCGAGGGCCTTTCCACAATTGTTTCGCTTGGCGAGGGAAGTCATGGAAGGATGATCACGGCCTTCGTCTTTTAGCTTTCCTAATCGGTAGGCAAGCATCTGCATAGACGTGATGTCGGTCATCATATTTGCCAGCTTGGTTTGGATAAGCTGATTGGCTGCCAGCGGTTTCCCAAACTGCTTGCGATCCAAAACATAATCACGCGCCCGCTGATAGCAAAATTCTGCAGCTCCAACCGTTCCCCATGCAATTCCATATCGTGCTGAATTGAGGCACATAAACGGCCCCTTCAGTCCTTTTATATCCGGGAAGACATTTTCGTCGGGGATAAAGACATCATCAAAAACCAACTCTCCGGTCTCTGATGCACGTAAACTCATTTTATATTTGGTGTGGGGAGCAGAAAACCCATCCATTCCTTTTTCAACTAAAAACCCACGGATTACACCTTCGTCCTCTTTATTCTCTTTTGCCTTTGCCCAGACAACAGCTACATCTGCAATAGGGGAGTTGGTGATCCACATTTTGGCGCCATTCATAATCCAGCCCCCATCAGTTTTCACAGCGGTTGTCACCATAGAGCCGGGATCAGAACCATGATCTGGTTCGGTGAGTCCAAAGCATCCTATCATTTCGCCAGTAGCCAATTTTGGGAGGAATTTCTGCTTTTGTTCTTCGGTTCCAAACTCTGAAATTGGATACATCACCAATGATGACTGTACGCTCATAAAAGACCGATAGCCTGAATCAACCCGTTCAACTTCGCGGGCTATTAAACCATAGGCCGTGTAGCTGGCATCAGAGCCACCATATGCTTCAGGAACCGTAACGCCGAGCAGACCCATTTCGCCCATTTCTTTTGCGATATCCTGATCAAAATACTCCTCGGTATTTCCCTTCAGGGCACGAGGCTCAAGTTTGCTTTGGGCGTAATCACGAGCCGTTTCCATGATGAGCCGGTCTTCTTCGTTAAGTTCCGATTCAAAAAGAAAAGCGTCGTCGATATTGAATAAATTCTTTGGCATGGTTTAAGCGTTTTTGTCTTGATGTTGGATTCATGAATAGTAAGAAAAATATGTCTTAGCCCGAAAGAGATTATCAGCAGATATAACAAAAAAAGCCTGCAGCTCATGATGAACTACAGGCTTTTATTCCAACAACAATAGGTTATTATTTATACAAGCTCTTTTTTAAGCTCACGGGCAATGATAAGTCGCTGAACTTCAGAAGTTCCTTCGCCAATGGTCATGAGCTTGGCATCCCGCATAAATCGCTCCACATGGTATTCTTTGGTGTAGCCATAGCCACCATGAATTTGAATGGCTTCATCAGCAGCGCGTACAGATAATTCTGAAGCAAATAATTTGGCCATGGAGGCTTCTTTGGTGTAGGGCTTTCCTTGATCTTTAAGCCATGCTGCACGATGAACTAGTAAGCGCGCTGCATCAATTTCTGTAGCCATGTCAACCATTTTACCTTCCATATATTGGAAATTACCTATGGCTTGACCAAACTGCTTTCTCTCCATTGAATATTTGAGAGATTCTTCTAAAGCTCCCCGGGCAATGCCTACAGATAGAGCCGCAATTCCAACACGGCCGCCATCCAGTACTTTCATGGTATCAATAAAACCTTGTCCTTCTTCACCAAGTAAATTTTCGGCAGGTACTTCCACATTTTCGAATACCACTTCGGTTGTATCAGAAGAATTCATGCCTAATTTATGCATGCCTTCTCCGGGCTTTACGCCATCCCATTCACGTTCTACAATAAAGGCAGAAATCCCTTTTACACCTTTGGAAGGATCTGTTTTTGCAAGCACCACATACACATCTCCCACAGAACCCTGAGTGATAAAAATCTTGGAGCCATTAAGGATATATTTATCGCCTTCTTTGATAGCTGTTGATTTCATCCCGGAAGCATCACTACCTGAGCCAGGTTCTGTTAAACACCAGGCCGCCAGCTTTTGTCCCTTGGTGAGAGCGGGCATGTACTTCAGTTTCTGATCATGATTTCCTGCTATAGCAATGTGGCCTGTTCCCAAAGAGGTGTGAGAAGCTACAGTTAAAGCAAGAGAGGCATCCCAACGGGCTATTTCTTCGAGGGCCAGGCAAAAACTAACAACGTCAAAACCGGCACCGCCATATTGTTCTTCATGGTAGATGCCCAGCATGCCCAACTCTCCCAATTGTTTAACAATGTCATGAGGAAATTTTTTACTGTTATCTCTTTCCATCACCGATGGAGCTACAGTTCGTTCTACAAATTCTTTAATACTATCCCGGATCATTTTCTGATCTTCGGTAAGTTCAAATGATAACTCTCGGTCTAAAACAGCATCCATAATTTTTGTACTACTATCTATTTAAATTTCTTGATTGGAACCGCTTCCAAGATAACGGATTGTATAATTAATATCGTTCGGAATGTGTAAAAATTGTTTTTGTGGTACACAGCAAAATTAAAATCGATAAAAAAGTAAAAGTTTAAATAAGTTGATCTTCAACACTTTATATTTCTAAGAATTTATTTTAATCCATTGTTTTAATCAGAAAAAATGAACTCTCCAATATTTAAATTCATAGCGAAGGCCCTGTTTATTTTTGTTATTTGGTATATGCTTTATGAACTATGGCTGCTACCCGATGGGAGTCTTGATTACTGGTTGTCTTTGAACATCATTGGTGTGAGTGCCGGCATTATAGATTTTTTTGGGTATGATGTTTTTACCGTGAATCGCATTATTGGAATTGGTGAGTATCCCGGGATTGAAATTGTAGATGGGTGTAATGGGATTGCAGCAATGGGGCTGTTTTTAGGTTTCATTCTGGCTTATCCCGGAGACTGGAAAAATAAAGCCAGCTTCTGTTTTGTGGG
Source organism: Gracilimonas sp. (assembly GCF_040218225.1). Classification (NCBI taxonomy): domain Bacteria; kingdom Pseudomonadati; phylum Balneolota; class Balneolia; order Balneolales; family Balneolaceae; genus Gracilimonas; species Gracilimonas sp. The sequence continues at coordinate 369,211 of NZ_JAVJQO010000006.1, read as the reverse complement.
TATAGGGATTATATACATTGTAAACATTCTGAGGGTAATCACCTTAACAATCACTCAGGCAAACTGGCCTGAATTCTTTGATTTCACACATGACTATTCAACCACAGCAATTTTCTATATCGTAATATTTATACTATGGATGGTTTGGGTGAATTTTGCAGATTCATTTGATTCTCAGAAACAAAAAGCTTTTGCGTAATCAGGTAATTTTTTAAAAACAGCATACAGGATATATAAATATATAATGAGTGAAAAATCAGTTAAACATCGCTCAACATTACAGGAATTAGTTAGAAAAATAGTAGAGGGACACTTCTTTGATCTGAATCTTTCAGATATTTTTTCATCATTACAGATAGAAGGAAAAGTTTGGGTTTTAGGTGCCGGCAAAGCTTCTTTTGAGATGGCAAAACAGGCTGAAATTTTTTTTGGTTCAGAGATAGCAGATGGAATGGTAATAGCCCCACAAAGCTCAAGGGATTTAAATACGGTTCAGGTTTTTAAAGGCTCCCACCCTTATCCAGATTCTGACTCGGTTTCTTCATCCTACGAGCTTTGGGAGTTGGCTAAGCAAATTCCCAAAGAGGACACTATTATATTTCTTTTATCGGGAGGGGCTTCGTCTTTATTTTGTATTCCTGCCCCGGGCATTGAAATTGATGAGTACTACAAAACCTGCGAACTGCTATTAAATTCAGGTGCTTCTATACACGAAGTTAATATTGTTCGCAAACACCTTTCAGAAACAGCAGGCGGCAGACTTGGACAGCTTTTTTGTGAAAACAGACTTATTTCTGTTATCCTTTCTGATGTGCCCGGGGATAATCCTGAGTTTATCGGAAGTGGCCCTACAGTGCCCGATTCATCAACCTTTAAGCAAGCTTTTCAGATTCTAAAACAGTACAAGCTTTGGGAAGCTATTCCTCATTCAGTTCGAATTCAGATATCTAAAGGAATGCATGGAGACAGCCCGGAAACCCCAAAACCGGAAACTTCTAAATGGGAGAAACATGATGTTGAGGTAATTTCAGGAGCAGGTATATTAGCTGAGAATGTTGGTGCTTATCTGAATGAGGAAGGCTTTAATGTGCGGGTGGATGAATCGGCTTATGACTCTGATGTGAAAGAAATTTCAAAGAGAATATGCAGTGATGCTATTTCGGTTTTGAGTAGAAAGTCGAACATCAAAAAACCAGCAGCTCTTATTTATTACGGAGAAAGCACCGTTAATGTGAAGGGAGATGGAAAAGGAGGGCGAAATCAGGAGCTGGCCCTAAACGCAGCTGTCTCTATAGAAGGACAGCATACAATTTCTTTGCTGAGCTTTGCTACTGATGGAGTTGATGGTCCCACCGATGCTTCGGGAGCCATTATTGATTCTGAGACGACCTTAAAAGCCCGTAAAAAGAAATTAGAGCCCGAGAACTATTTACAGAGAAACGACTCCTATCACTTTCATAAAGCGATGGATACACTGCTCAAAACAGGACCGACAGGAAATAACTTGATGGATCTTCAGGTTGCTTTGGTAGACTGAATATCTAAAAAGGATAGAATTTTATCTAAGCAACTTGGCCATATCTGGCAGGCTGAAAGAACTTTATTCTACGTCTCATTGTTTATTAGCATATTATGCTATAATACTAGTATAATAGACATATTAGTCTTTGAATATAGATAAATACAGCATATTTGATTATATTTTGCATGTAATTCAGTCAAATATTCTGCTATGAATTTTCAAAAATTGGACAGTGTTGATAAAAAAATTATAGCCATTCTTCAGCAAGAGGGAAGAATAGCAAACAAGGATTTGGCCGAGAAGATCGGGCTGACTACTACTCCTACCTTAGAAAGGGTCAGAAGGCTGGAACGAGAGGGAATCATTGAAGGCTACAGTGCCAGAATTGATAAAGAGTCGATTGGCCGTGGTTTTACAGCCTTTGTGAAAGTTACACTGAGTGTACATCAATTGAATTTGCTGGAAGAGTTTACATCTGCAGTTAAAGAGATTCCAGAGATCCTTGCATGCTATCATACTACCGGTGACGGAGACTTCCTTTTACAAGTGGTAGCTAAGGATACCAAAGACTATGAACAGCTTATGCGTAATAAGCTAACCACGCTTCCGGATGTGGAGCGCCTACACACCAGCATTGTCTTGAATACGATTAAAGATCAATCCCCAATTCCTGTTTATCATGAAGATCAAAACTAAGCCAACTATCGAATCGGTAGCGGTTCATGCCGGGAAAAGAAATAAAGATCAGTTTGGATCTCATACTACACCTATTTATCAAACTTCTACCTTTGTTTTTGATGATGTGGAAGTCGGTGCCAAGGCTTTTCGGCATGAAGAGGGAGGGGCGAGTCATGTTTATTCCAGGCTGGGTAATCCTACCGTTGAGGAATTGGAGCGAGCCGTTTGCGAACTGGAATGTTATGGCCTTGATCGTCCTGAAGATTATGGTGCATATGCTTTTGGCAGTGGAATGGCTGCAATCTCAACCGGAATACTCGCAATGGCTAAAGGTGGTCATGTTGTAGCTCAGGATGCGTTGTATGGCTGTACCAGTCAGTTTTTGAAAGAAGAGGCCCCGGCGCTGGGAATCTCAACATCATTCGTGGATATGTCAGACTTATTTCTGGTTGAAATGGAGCTTAAAAAGAATCCTGAAACCAAACTGGTTTATCTCGAAAGTATTGCTAATCCGACTATGACAGTGGCAGACATCCGGGCTATAGCTCAACTTGCCGAAGCCCATGGAACTCTCCTTATGGTTGATAATACCTTCGCTACCCCTTTTCATATTCAACCGTTTGAATTAGGTGCAGATATTGTAGTTCATTCAACTACAAAGTATATAGGCGGACACGGTACCGTCATTGGCGGGGTGATGGTTGCTAAAAAAGAATTACTTGAGGAATCAGAAGCTGCAATTTTCCGGAAAAACCTTGGAGGTATAGCCGGACCGATGGATGCCTGGCTAACTCTGAACGGTGTGAAAACATTGCCACTGCGAATGAAAAAACATGCCGAAAATGGAATGAAAGTGGCTCAATACCTCGAAAGCCACCCCAAGGTAGATCATGTGTTCTATCCAGGACTGGGATCTCATCCTCAGCATGCACTAGCTTCTTCCATAATGAAAAATGGATATGGAGGAATGATCGCTTTTGAACTTATAGGTGGGTATGAGTCAGGTGTATCCCTGATGAACAATGTAAAGTTGTGTACGTTGGCGGTTAGCCTTGGCGCAGTTGATACCCTGATTCAGCATCCGGCTTCTATGACGCATTCCATTGTGGATGAGGACTTAAAAAAGCAGGCCGGTATCACCGACGGACTGGTCCGTATTTCTGTAGGAATCGAAGGTGCAGAAGACATCATCGCCGACCTCGAGCAAGCGTTAGAAATTCAAAATTAGGAATTGGAAATTTAAAATTGAGTCAAGTCAATTTTAAATTTTTCATTTTGAATTCTTAATTCCGGATAGTAAAAATTACCAGCCGCCGCTTGCTCCGCCGCCTCCTGAGCTGAAGCCACCACCTCCGCCAAAGCCTCCGAAACCACCTCCACCACCGAAGGAGCTTCCTCCGCCTCCGCTGCCAAATCCTCCACCAAAGAAGATAACTCCATTAGAACCAAGCGAGTGTCGTCGTCCGCCTTTTCCTCCTTTTCCTTTTGAAATGAGGAAGAAGATGAGAATGACAAACAGGATAATAAGATCAATTGGTATTCCATCATCACCGGAAGAAGATTGGCGCTTGGGAAATCCTTCAAATTCACCGGCAGCTAAATCAATTAAAATATCCGTAGCCTGATTCAGTCCTCCATAAAAATCTCCGGCACGGAAACTTGGAGTCATTACATCATTAATAATCCGATTAGCCATGATATCAGGGATGGCACCTTCCAGCCCATATCCCACTTCGATTCGCATGGCACGGTCTTGTTCAGAAATCAATATTAACACTCCATTGCCCCGGTCTTCATATTGAATATTCCAGGAATTGTGGAGCTGGAGGGCAATGTCCTCGATCGGGTAATTTTGAAGGCTTTCGATGGTAGCAATTACAAAAGCATTAGTGGTGGTATCGCGATAGCTTCGAAGTTTATTTTCTAGCCGCTGCTCTTCAGAAGAAGTGAGCATATCGGCAAAGTCGTTAACCATACCGGTTGGACGGTCTGGTAAAAAATCCTGACCAAAAGCACTAATTGTGACGCTTAGAAATATGAACAGACTTAAAATTTTACGCATCAGTCTCGTTTTGTTTCTCTTCTTTGTTGTAACTAATCTGATTGGAAAGCTCATTTACGTCATCTTTTTGGTAAGGGAAGTTCTCTTTGAGTTTTTGACCAATCTGAAGAATCACTTCACTTAATCCGGTTTCATAGTCTTCTTTTTTGAAGTAGTCGAGTATCAGTTTTATTTCATCTTCCCAGAATTCTTGCCCCACTTTTTCATGAATTCCCTGATCTCCCCATATTGCTACTTTATGATCTTTCCACGCCACATATACAATTACTCCGTTCCGTAGTTCTGTTTCGTGCATCTTTAGTTCTGCAAAAACTTGCTGCGCTCTTAGAAGGGGAGATTCCGCTTTACATTTTTTCTCGATGTGAACCCTGATTTCCCCGGAGGTTTCCTTTTCAGCCTCCTTTATGGATTCAACAATTGATTTTTCCTGTTCTTCGGTAAGAAATTTGGCCATTGTCTTATGACTATGGACGTGGGACCAACGACCGGAAGTTGTCATCAATGGTCATTGGTCTTTCGTCATTAAATTTAATTGTTGAAATCAACGGTTGGAGCTTCCTGTGAACCTTCATCGGCCTGGAAGTATTCCTTCTGTTCAAATCCGGCTATGGAGGCTACCAGGCTGGCAGGGAATCTGCGAACTTTGGTATTGTATTCCTGCGCTGTCTCATTAAATCTCATTCGCTCAGTTGAAATACGGTTTTCGGTCCCTTCAAGTTGAGCCTGCAAGTCTCGAAAATTTTGATTGGCCTTAAGTTCAGGATAACGTTCAACCGTAACTAATAATCGGGAAAGTGCGCCGCTTAGCTGACTTTGAGCCTCCTGAAATTGTTGAAAAGCCTGAGGGTTGTTAAGATCACTGGCATTAATGTTTACTGAAGTTGCACGACTTCTGGCTTCAATAACTTCGGTTAGCGTTTCTGATTCGAAATCGGCAGCACCCCGAACAGTGTTCACCAAATTAGGAATAAGATCGGCCCGGCGCTGATACTGATTTTCAACCTGAGCCCAGGCGCTATTTACATTTTCTTCCTGAGAAATGAGGCTGTTGTTAACACTGATTCCATAAAAAACGAAGAGTGCAATGACTCCGAGAATAATCCAAAATTTAGCTTTCATGAGTAGAGATTTAGTTGTTTATTTATCGCCCTGTTACGAGCCGTAATTCAATTAGGTTCAAACATATCAACAATAATCAAAAACTGTTCCATTGTCACAATTGAATCCCAAATTCGTTTATTTTGACTTAGATGACACTCTCTTAGATCACAAAAAGGCAGAACAAGCTGGTCTTCTGGATGTACATCAGCACTTTGATATGTTTAATGGCGTTTCTGAAGACAACCTTTTGGATACGTATCATCATATCAACAAAGGCTTATGGGAAGAGTATGGACGGGGAGAAATTGATCGCCATGAATTGCACCGTCGTCGGTTTCAGGAGACTTTTCGTGAGCTTGGACTGGACGAGTCAATGTATGATAAAGCCGGGAAAGTATATATGAATTACTACCGCAATCATTGGGAATGGATTGAAGGAGCTAAAGAAGCCTATGATAAAGTGGCTGGTAAATATGAGGTAGGTATCATAACCAATGGATTTGCTGAGACCCAGCGTTTGAAAATTGATCAGTTTAATTTCAAAGATTCTGCCAGACATATTGTCATTTCTGAAGATGTGGGGGTGATGAAACCCGATCCGAAAATCTTTGATCACTCTACAGAGTTAGCCGGAGTAAACCGGGAGGATATTCTGTATGTAGGAGATTCCTTTACCTCCGATGTTGTAGGTGGCTCTAAAGCCAGTTGGAAAGTGGCCTGGTTTACAAAAACACCTATTGAGCAAGGATATAAGCTTGCTGATTTAATTTTTGATGATTTTGAACAGCTGTTGAAAGCTTTGGATGTTTGATTAGTTATGCATCATGTGCATTGGTTCGCCTGCCATCATTGAATACCCTCTCCAAATTAGCAGTAACCCAATGATGATAGCAAAGTACGAAGAGAAGGGGCGTAACTTTGAGCGTAATCCTGGACTAATAAAACCCGGCGCCATATTCATCATTAGCATTACGGGTAGGGTTCCCAGCCCAAACAGTGCCATATAAATTGCACTATGAAAGGTAGTGGAGGTAATGAGGGCTGCTGCCAAAGCTGTGACTACAAACCCGCAGGGCAGAAAGCCATTCAATAAGCCGATAAAAAGGGAAGAAAACCGAGAGCTACTTTTATAAAGTTTCGAAATATGTTTGGTGATTTTTGAAGTAAGGCCAGAGTAAAGAGCATTAGCTTTTGCGGGTAGTTTAATGTGAGGAAAAAGAGCAAAGATAATTACAAGTATTCCAAGAACTATAGAAAGCACATTCTGATATCCGGCAATAGTGGCGCCCAATCCCAATATTCCAAATACAAATCCTATAAAAGCGTAGGTGAGAATGCGTCCAAAGTTGTAAAGCAATCCCCGAAAAAACATGGAACTAGTGGACCGGTTTTCCCCGGGGATGGCTAAGGCAATAGGTCCACACATACCAATGCAGTGGAAACTGCCTAATAGGCCTAAGGTAAATCCTGTCCACAGTTCCATAAATTGTTTAAATAAAAATGTTTTTCTCCTCGATGTAAGAAAGCGAGTCGGTTTGCCATTCAACGGTTAGTTTCCAGCGACCTTTTTCAAATTCACTTACAGGGATGGTTTGAAGTCCTTCTGTGTCAAGGTTTAATCTGTATTTCTTGTCCAGTTCAGGGTTGTTAGGACGATAGAAAGTGACGTTACCAGAAAGTGAGTCAGACATAATTTCTTTAGGGAAGATTAACTTTATGGAAACTGTGGGCTCATCAAACAAAACCACCACCGGGTTTTTCAGGTTTTCGGCACGCTTTTTTTTGTCGATGGTTTGCTGGTATTCAACTCCTTCCTCGTAATGGTCGTTTGAGACGAGGTAGAAATCTAAAGAAATCATATAGCTTACCACACTTAAGGTAGCGACGACAAAAACCGTAACCGCCAACACGATACCGGTTCCCCAGTTAAATTTTTTCATAGGATTATTTATTACTGATATTGGCCGGACCTAAAAATCCGGATGTTACCGTTTCTAGTTTTTTACCGTTTGAGTAGATGCCAAAAGTTAACTCTGTCTGTAAGCCGGTTAGTTGTGACTCAGGTATTTTTACTAAAAACCGGCCTTCGGCAGAGTTTTGTGAAGGAACAGATTCTACTGCTCCAAGAGATATAATTTCACCTTGAGGACTTTCCAATCGTAATTCGAAATCGAGTTCTTCAAATGTTTTATTCAGCACTTTAAGGTTGTAAATGTTGCTGTACATATCATTTGGGAGCTCTTGATATAAGGTTCCCGGTTCACGCAAAATAGAAGTTTCCGTATCGGGGCGTAATGTTAGTAACGTAACGAAAGTGGTTAAGAGAATGAGCAAAATACCCGAATATCCGGCTACGCGTGGAGTGAGTACTTTTTGCTTTCCTTCCCGAATGGCATTCTCCGATGAATAGCGAATGAGTCCACGTGGTTTATCAATTTTCTCCATCACTGAATCACAGGCATCTATGCAGGCTGTACAGTGTACACATTCAAGCTGGGTGCCATTTCGGATATCAATTCCCATCGGGCAAACCTTCACGCACTGGTAACAATCAATACAATCGCCAAAAGTTTCGTTAGCACTGAAGCCAAGGTCTTCCAGGGTTGCTTTACGGTTTTCAAGCTGGAAGCGGTCTTTAACACTAGCACGGGTTTCTCCCCGCTTGTAATCATACATCACATTGATAGAGTTGTTATCCAGCATTACCGATTGCATTCTGCCGTAAGGACATACAAAATGGCAAACTTGTTCACGCATGAAAGCAAAAACCCCATAAAAGACACCGCTGAAAATAATCATGGAGCTCAGTCCGGCAAGGTGTTCAGATGGTGGGTCGGTGATGATTTCGAAGAGTTGGTCAGGTCCAATGATATAAGCCAGGAACATATTTGAAATCAGGAAGGCTATGCCAAAAAAGACTCCGTGCTTGGTCGTCTTTTTCCAGATTTTCTCGAAGTTCCAGGGTTTATTGTTGAGTCTGATTTGATCTCCTGCATCACCTTCAATCCAGTATTCAATTCTGCGAAAAACCATTTCCATAAAAATGGTCTGAGGGCAAGCCCATCCGCACCATAATCGCCCGAAAATGGTAGTAAACAACACTACGAACAAAATGAATGACAACATTCCAAAGACGAGCAGATGTAAATCTTGTGGCCAGAAAGCCACGCCAAAAATCACAAACTTTCGTTCGAGAATGTTCAGTAACAATAAGGGATTGCCATTAATGGTGATGAACGGTCCTGAAAAGAAAAAAGCCAATAGGAGCACGGCAACTACATTACGGGCATTGTAATGGCGGCCATCTGGTTTTTTGGGATAAATCCAGTTGCGCTTGCCTTCCTCACTTACAGTAGCAAGGTGGTCGCGAAACTGTTTCTTGTCAATTCTTCTTTTTTCTTCTAACGATGCCATTTTTTTCGCTCTCGTTTATTCGACCTCAAATAATGCCCTAATGTATTTTTCTTTTGTGATGATTTTATGAATGTGATAAAGTGATTGGGTGATGAAGTGATAAGTAGGTTTTTGTTGATCAAATGCCTTACTCATCACTTATCATTATCACTTCATCACTGAAATCACTCAATAGTACAGGGTTGGGCCCGACTCATATCCGGCGCTTTGGCTCCGGCAGGTTCCGTTCCCTGAATAGATGCTATGTAACTGATCAGGCTTTGCACTTTATCATTAGACATAGGCGCACCACTTCCGTATGCGATCATACCTTTGTCGGGAAAGCCTTCGATAATACTTGCAGCCATTTCCTCGGCAGAACAGCCGTGAATCCAGAGGTCATCGGTAAGGTTAGGGCCAACAAGCCCTTCACCATTGCTCCCGTGGCAGGTGTAGCAAAGGTTACCGTTACTCATGAAGATCTCTTTTCCTTCAGTGATGCGAGCTTCGTCTTCCAGGTATGCCCAGGTAAAATCACTTCCTCCCTGAGGGTCAACATCACCGCTACTATCCAGATTGTATTGCTCTTCGGCTGCTGCCATTTCCATTTCGTAGAGTTCTTCCTGAGAAGGACCACCGAGCATATAGTAATATACCATGTAGCCAACACCCCACGCAATGGTGAAATAGAACAACCACAACCACCAAACAGGCATATGATTGTCGAGTTCGCGGATGCCATCATACTCATGATCGAGTAGCAGATCTTTTTCGTCGTCTAATATTTTCATTGCTCTGATTGGTTATAGTTCATCTTATCATCTTCGAGGGGGAGGCGTGCCGCATCATCCCAGTGATGCTTTCCTTTTTTGATCAGATAAATGATCATAATCACGAAAAAAGTGAAAAACAGAATCAGGGAAATGCTTGGATATATCCCAATATCTTCAATGGCACGTAATACATTCTTATACATGATTACTCCTCCTGCTGTGGTTTGAAATTCGCTTGAATTCGGTCACTGGACGGAAGTGCTTCCCAGGGGTTTTCTTCTCCTCTAATATCGATTCCCAGTCGTTGCATGTAAGCAATAATGGCAATGATCTCTTTATCGGAAGTGATTTGTATTCCGTCAATCTGATCAAATCCGTTATCTTTCAGGCCTTGAGTGATTGCTTCTGCTTGTGCTTCCAGATCACGAATAGCTATGTCTTCATATCCTTCCACATAAGGTACACCCACACTTCTCAGCGCGTTGATACGATTTGGAATGGTTTCCTTGTCCATGTCTTGAGTAAATAGCCATGGATACGCCGGCATAATAGAACCGGGAGAAGTCGAAGTTGGATCGTACATGTGGCGAACGTGCCACGAATCAGGATATTTACCTCCGATGCGGTGAAGGTCAGGTCCTGTCCGTTTTGATCCCCAAAGGAATGGGTGATCGTAAACGAACTCACCGGCTTTAGAATATTCTCCATAGCGCTCAGTTTCAGAACGGAATGGACGAATCATTTGTGAGTGACAGTTATTACAGCCTTCCTCGATGTAAATATCGCGTCCTTCAATTTCCAGCGGTGTGTACGGTTTCACGCTTTCAATGGTAGGCACATTCGATTTAACGAGGGCAGTAGGTACGTATTCCACAACACCCCCAATCAAAATTACAACCAATACCAATACAGTCATTTGTATAGGGCGCGATTCCAGTCGACGATGCCAGCTTTCTTTATGTCCTTCTGCAGGGTTGATAATTGCCTGAGCTTCATCAACTTCAGATTTCTCAAGAGAACCTTGTCGGGCAGTCTTAAAGATATTATAACTACCTATTGCTGCACCGATAATGAACAAGGTTCCGCCTACCGCACGCAGCGCATACATTGGGATGATCTGAGTCACGGTTTCCAGGAAGTTTGGATACTGAAGAAGACCATCAGCAGTGAATTGTTTCCACATTAAACTTTGAGTAATTCCGCCCCAGTACATTGGGATCACATAGAAAATGGCTCCCATGGTAGCAAACCAGAAGTGAACGTTGGCCAGCTTCACGGAATAGAGCTTAGTTTTGTAGATCTTCGGTGTGATGTAATACAGCATCGCGAAGGTTAAACCACCATTCCACAATAGCGCACCGTTATGTACGTGACCAATGATATAGTCAGAATAGTGAGCGATGGCATTCACGTTGGCGATAGAAAGCATTGGGCCTTCAAAAGTTACCATACCATAAGCGGTAACACCGACAACAAGGAACTTCAGTACCGGATCTTCTCGAACCTTATCCCAGGCTCCTCTCAGGGTAAGTAAACCGTTGAGCATACCACCCCAGCTCGGTGCAATCAGCATCAAGCTGAAAACCGTACCCAAAGCCTGAGCCCATCCGGGAAGTGCAGTATAAAGCAGGTGGTGAGGTCCGGCCCAGATATAAATAAAAATCAGCGACCAGAAGTGAACGATAGACAACCGGTAAGAGAATATGGGCCGGTTTGCTGCTTTCGGGATGAAGTAATACATAATACCCAGAAAGGGTGTGGTGAGGAAGAAGGCAACCGCATTGTGACCATACCACCACTGAACCAGGGCATCCTGAACACCGGCGTAAATCGGGTAACTTTTCAGTAAGGTGGCCGGCATTTCAAAAGAGTTAACCACATGCAGAACAGCTACTGTGATGAACGTAGCTATGTAGAACCAAATAGCTACATAAAGGTGTTTCTCCCGGCGCTTGATGATGGTCATGATCATATTGATACCGAAGATCACCCAAATGAGAGTGATGGCGATATCAATAGGCCATTCCAGCTCAGCATATTCCTTACTGGTATTAATCCCGAAAGGAAGGGTTAAAACAGCCGAAACAATAATAGCCTGCCAGCCCCAAAAGTGAATATTACTGAGTTTCTCACTCCACATACTGGCCTTACAAAGCCGTGGAAGTGAATAATAGACCCCGTAGAATATGGCATTTCCGGCAAAGGCGAAGATCACAGCATTGGTGTGCAGTGGTCGCAGTCGTCCGTAAGACAGTTCCGGTATAAAGCCTAGAAAGTCAGGAAAGATCAGTTTGAGAGCGATGGTTAGCCCTACTATAAAACCGATTAAGCCCCAGATAATAGTGGCTATCCCGAATTTCCGGACGATTTCGTTATCGTAATGAAAGGTTTCTAATGATGACATTACTCATCCCGATTTTTGTGGTTAGTTGTTTTTTTGTTTGAATTCGTATCGTCAAAAAGTACACGCATCGATGGTGTGTACTGATCGTCGAACTGTCCGCTTTTCACTGCCCAGAAAAACAATCCCAGGAAGATTAAAGCGACCATTAAACTGAAGGCAATAAGCAGATAAATTACTTCCATATAGCCAGCCCCAGTTGTTGCGCTTTATAGCGCGTGGTTAAAAAGGTAAATACCATCACACTAATAGAACTCAATGGCATCAGGATGGCCGCAACTAAGGGGGAAAGGTGTCCTGTAATGGCAAAGGCCAGCCCAATGGTGTTATATAAAAGTGAAAGCACAAAACTCATGATGATGATATTCATGCTTCCCTGTGAAAATTTGATGAAGTTCTTCATTTTTTTAAGTGAATCCCCTTCCAGAATAGCATCACAAGCCGGAGAAAATGAACTGATGTCGTCGGAGAGGGCAATCCCAAAATCACTTTGTTTCAAAGCACCCGCATCGTTAAGCCCGTCACCAATCATTACTACTTTTTGATTTTCCTGCTGAAGCTGTTTGATGAATTCAAGCTTTTCTTCAGGTGATTTATTGAACAGTAGTGATTGTTGCCGTTCAAAGTATCCTTCAAATTCTTCTTTTTGTGTTTCATTATCTCCGGAAATAAGGAAAGTCATAAATTGGTCTTTCAGCGCTTCCAGAAGTTCAGAAACCCCACTTCTAAGTCCGGCTTTGATTCCAAAATAGCCAAGATAATTCCCATTGACCGATACATGAGCGACCGAACCAATGAAATTTGTTTTTGGGATTTTGGTAACGGCAACCTCTGTTTGTTCAGCCAAAAACTCCCGGGATCCAATACAGATCAATTTTCCATCCACAGAAGCGAAAATGCCTTTTCCCGATACCTCAAAAAAACTATCCGGCGTGTTAGTGACATTGACATCAGCCTCTAAAAATGCCACAATTTTACGGCTAATGGGGTGAACCGATTGCTTACATACCGACAAGAGGAGCATTTTTCTTTCTGAAGAAAGCTTTCCACCTTTAAATTCGATATTTGCTTCTTCTTTATTGGTAAGGGTCCCGGTTTTATCAAATACTACAGATGTGGCTTTGGATAAATTCTCAAGCAAGAGATGGTTTTTGACAAAAAGCCCATTGATCGAAAGCACATTCAAAGCGGAACCCAAAGTAAATGGAGTAGAAAGTGCTAAAGCGCAAGGGCAGGCAATAATCAAAACAGCTGTAAAAACGGAAAGCGCCATTTCCATTCCTGACGCCTGAAGCCAGAACATTCCCGCCAGAGCTGATATCCCTAAAACAGACACCGTGAAATACGGACTGATTCGATCAGCAAAGCTGGTGAGTTTGAGCTCTTTCTCGTTGTTGGTGAACGCCTCATTGTTCCAGAGCTTGGTCAGGTAGCTGTTTTCTACTTCTTCTTCGGTTCTGAGCAATGCAGAAGTGCCACTTAGCTTAGCTCCGGCATAAACTAAATCCCCTTTAGTAACTTCAACAGGATCCGATTCTCCGGTTATAAAACTGTAATCCACCAAGGCTTTTTCTGAAAGAAGGGTAGATTCGCAGGGAACGAGCTCCTGGTTTCTCAGCCTGATCTCCATGCCAGGGATCAGCTTATCAAGTGAAACTGATTTTTCAATGCCGTATTCATTTGTGACATTTACAGCGATTGGCAGATAAGATTTATAATCACGATCAAAAGAAAGACGATTAAAGGTTTTTTGCTGAACGAGTTTTCCAATCAATAGAAAGAAAATAAGTCCGGTAAAAGAATCCATATAGCCGGTTCCGGTTCCGGAAACAATCTCATAAACGCTTCTGCCAAATAGAGCCACAATTCCAATTGAAATGGGAACGTCCAGATTTACCCCACGCTGACTCAGAGCAGCAAAAGCTGATTTCAGATAATCACTACTGCTGTAGATAAGTACCGGTAGTGCCAATATGATATTAAGTGCGCCAAAGAAAATGTGAAACTGGCCGCCAAGCCCGCTGTTCCCCATGTCCAGATAATCAGGAAAGCTGAAGAGCATGATGTTCCCAAAAGCAAAACCAGCCACTCCCAATTTTAGCCACAAAGATCGGTTTTGGTGAAATTTCGAAGTTTTTGAATCAAGCTTATCTAAGCGAATTTCCGGTTCGTAGCCAATGGTAGTGAGTTGCTCTACTACATTTCTAAGCGAAGTCTTCTCAACATCGATAAGAAGGTCTAATTCCCGTTTCAGAAAGTTGACTTTAGTTTGAAGAACACCCGCATCCAGCTTTTGAAGGTTTTCCAGCAGCCATACACACGATGTACAATGGATGTTGGGGATATATAAAGAAACCGAAAGTTGTTGCTGATCACGAAAGTCAGCAATACGAGAAATCACTTCTTCATCTTCCAGGTAGTCGAAGCGGGTACGAGACTTGGTATTCTTAAGGTTGATTCCAGGGTTAGTTTCCAGGTCGTAATAAGAGCAAAGTCCGTTTTCATCGAGAATTTGAAAAGCAGTTTGGCAGCCGTTGCAACAAAAAGGTTTATCCTGAAAATGAACGACAGCATCCAGACATACCTCACCGCAATGGTAGCAAATATCAGTTGATATGGTTGCAGTGGCCTTCCCCATTATCTGAATGAAGGCACTCCATTTGAAAATTGCAAACGCAAGTCGAACCATTTCTTTGACATACGTTTATCTACATCATCAAAGGAGGTATCATTAAGCCACTTCTCGATTTTCTTCCTCTCAACCGACCAAAATTCATGGAATGGGCAGGGTTCAATATGGCCGCATCCCTCAATTCCCATAAAGCATTTATCAAAAAACTCAGTTCCGTCGATGGCAGCAATAATATCCATCATGGTTATTTCTTTCACGGGTTTGGCCAGGTAAACTCCACCATTTAATCCCCGCCGGGATTTTAAGATCCCAGGCTCTTTAAGCTTTGCCAGAATCTGAGAGAGGTAAGCCGTAGGGCAATTCAGGGATTTCGATAAATAGGAAGCAGACACAGCACCTTCTTCAGAATGTTTGGAAATTGCTATAATCGCAGAAATGGCATATTGAGCCCCTTGTGAAATTAATCTCATAGGTAATTATTAATTGAATAATCATATTCTAATATCAATATTAGATTTTAGGGAGATTCTAAATTACAATCAATATCTGGCAGAGCTTTTTTGTTATTTAGAATTTTTCTAAAAACAGGAATCTCTTTAAATAATATTCACACTTGCTGCATATTATCCTCAAAACAAATTTACAGATTTAACTATGAGCGGATATATAAAAGCACAAGAGGCAGTAAAAGCTATTAAATCAGAAGACCGGGTTTTTGTTCACGGGGTTTCAGCTACGCCGGTACAATTGGTGGAAGCCATGACCAACCGGCATCAGGAATTGAAAGATGTGGAAGTTGTTCATCTTCATACGGAGGGGCCCGCACCTTATGCTGAACCAGAATATAAAGATAGCTTTTTTGTGAACGCACTTTTTGTAGGTGCTAACGTTAGAAAAGCAGTAAATGAAGGCCGGGGAGATTACGTGCCGGTATTTCTGAGCGAAGTACCTAGTCTGTTCAGGAATAATATTCTTCCGCTTGATGTGGCTTTAGTGCACGTTTCTCCTCCTGATAATCATGGGTATTGTTCATTGGGTGTTTCCGTGGATGCAACCGTTGCCGCTGTTCAAACAGCGAAGCATGTAATTGCCCAGGTAAATCCGAATATGCCGCGAACGCATGGGGATGGTCTTATCCATGTAAATAAAATTGATGCTTTAGTGGAAGCTAATGATCCATTGCCAGAGCAGATCGTTCCTGAACCCAATGAAGCAGAACTTAAAATCGGGAAGTATTGTGCTGAATTGATCGATGATGGGGCAACTCTGCAGATGGGGATCGGCGCCATTCCAAATGCAGTACTCAAAAGCCTGACAAATCATAAAGATTTGGGTGTTCACACCGAGATGTTTTCAGATGGAGTTATAGAGCTGGTTGAGAAAGGAGTCATCAACGGACGGAAGAAAAAAATCCACCCGGGAAAAATTGTATCTGGATTTGTTATGGGTTCCCGGAAAACGTATGACTTCATCGATGACAACCCGGCCGTGGCTATGCTGGACATTGCCTACATCAACGACACTGCTGTGATTCGCCGAAATCCTAAAGTAACGGCAATAAATAGCGCCGTGGAAGTAGATTTAACCGGACAGGTTTGTGCCGACTCGATAGGAACGTACCATTATTCCGGAGTAGGAGGACAAATGGACTTTATTCGTGGTGCATCGCTTTCACCCGGAGGTAAACCTATTATTGCATTGCCGTCAACTACCAATAAAGGAATCAGCCGCATTGTGCCTTTTCTGAAACAGGGAGCCGGGGTAGTAACAACCCGTGCTCACGTACACTATGTTGTAACCGAATATGGAGTGGCTAATCTGTATGGAAAAAATTTATGCCAGCGTGCAAAAGCTTTGACTGGAATTGCGCATCCAGACCACCGTGAAGAACTGGAGAAAGCGATACACGATCGGTTCAATAAAAAATAGAAAGGCGGTAAGTGAGTTAGAGCCTTTTCTTAAATAATCGTACCTTTGGACTTTCTGAAATTATAACGCTTCAATCACTCCATCGGAATGTCGCAAACTACGATCCAAGAACCGGAAGTTACCCTAGAGCTGGCCGAAGAACATGGCCTGAATGCTGAAGAATTTGAAATGATAAAAACCCGGCTGGGTCGGGTGCCTACATTTACTGAATTGGGGGTTTATTCAGTAATGTGGAGTGAACACTGTTCGTACAAAAACTCTATTGTTGAACTAAAGAAACTCCCAAGTGAAGGAGAAAATTTGCTGGTTGGAGCGGGAGAAGAAAATGCAGGTTTGGTTGATCTTGGCGACGGACTAGGATGCGCTTTTAAAATTGAAAGCCACAATCATCCATCAGCAATTGAGCCTTATCAGGGTGCAGCGACAGGAGTGGGAGGCATTCACCGCGATATTTTTACAATGGGCGCACGGCCGGTGGCAAGTTTGAATTCGCTTCGATTTGGCTCCATGGAAAACCCACGGGTTCGTTATTTACTGGATGGAGTGGTTCGCGGTATTGGAGATTATGGTAACTCATTTGGCGTACCTGTTATAGCCGGAGAAGTTTGTTTTGATGAAAGCTATGAAGGCAATCCACTTGTAAATGCCATGAGTATTGGATTGGTGAAGGAAGGGGAAACGGCATCTGCGATTTCAAAAGGACTTGGAAACCCGGTTATTATTGTAGGAGCGAGTACAGGACGTGATGGGATTCACGGGGCAACTTTTGCTTCCGAAGAAATCAGTGAAGAAAGCGAAGCTAAACGCCCCAGTGTTCAGGTTGGAGATCCATTCACTGAAAAACTATTACTTGAAGCCAGCCTGGAAGTTTTAAAAACCGGCGCTGTAATTGGTATGCAGGATATGGGGGCAGCCGGGATTGCCTGTTCTACTTCAGAAATGACAGCCAAAGGCGGACAGGGAATGAAAATTGACCTCGATAAAGTGCCCGCCCGCGAAGATGGCATGACTGCTTACGAATTACTTCTCTCTGAAAGCCAGGAACGCATGCTGATTGTAGCTGAAAAAGGCAGAGAGCAGGAAATTATTGATGTATATGAAAAGTGGGATCTGCACGGAGTAGTTATCGGCGAAGTTGTGGATACTGAGAATGTAACCTATTGGAAAGATGGTGAAATCAAAGCCGATATTCCGGCTGAGCACCTGGTACTCGGAGGTGGAGCGCCTCAATATATACGTGAAACAAAAAAGCCTTCCTATCTTGATGAAGTTCAAAGTTTTGATATCGATTCATTAGATCATCATGATAATTATTCCGAGACGGTAACACGATTGCTTGGGTCGCCAAATATCGCGTCCAAGCGATGGGTGCACGAACAATATGATACCATGGTTCGTACCAACACCGTTACAGGTCCAGGCGCATCCGATTCAGGAGTAATTCGAATCAAGGGCAGTAAAAAAGGGCTGGTAGCGAAAACTGACTGCAACGGTCGCTATGTATACCTGAATCCTCGTAAAGGCGGGCAAATTGCGGTAGCTGAATCAGCCAGAAATGTAGTTTGTTCGGGAGCCAAACCGATGGCAATCACCAACTGCCTGAATTTTGGTAATCCTTATAAGCCGGAAGTATACTGGACTTTTAAAGAAGCTTTGGGTGGAATGGCTGATGCCTGCCGGGCTTTAAATACACCGGTTACAGGAGGAAATGTAAGTTTCTATAATGAAAATCCGAATGGAGCTATTTTTCCATCACCTATTATTGGAATGCTAGGGGTTATTGAAGATATAGAGAAGCATGTAACAACTCCGGGATTCAAAAAAGAGGGCGATGTTGTTCTTTACATTGGAGCTGACCGAAAGGGATTGGGAGGAAGTGAGTATCTGAAAACAATCCATGAGCTGACAACCGGTGACGCCCCAGAGATAGATCTTAACTTTGAGGTAAAACTGCAGGAAGCGTTGTTAACCGCCATTAAAACTGGTTTGGTTACAGCTGCTCATGATGTCTCTGACGGTGGATTGGCTATTACACTTGCTGAAATGGCCATTTTTGGTAAAAAAGGAGCAGAGGTTTCTGTGGAAACGATGAAAGGTTCTACTCATGAAATTCTGTTCAGCGAGGCCCAATCAGGGGTGGTAATCACTATCCCGGCAGCTGAACTGCAAACGGCAAAACATCACTTTGAAGAAGCAAATGTTCCGATGTTTGAATTGGGTGTGGTTAAAGGAGATGCTCTCGAAATCAAAGACCTGGTTTCGCTGAATGTTGCTGCTGCTGAAAAAACCTATGAAAGTGCGATCCCCAAAGCGATGGAAGCCTGATATCTTTTTTTATGATCCGAAATGCTGCTTTTTATTTGAAATAGATAAAGCAGCAAGCTTTGGTACGGTAAACTTCTTTTCGAGAAAATCTTTGGGAGTAATTCCTATTACTTTTTTAAAGTCTTTGATCATGTGACTTTGGTCAAAATAGCCAAGATCATATCCGGTTTGGGTGAGGCTTTCTCCTGAAAACATCAACTTATTCAACAGGTAATTGAAGCGTATGAGGTTTGCATACTGCTTTGGGGTAAGGCCTGTAGCATGCTTAAAATTCTTTTCTAAGGTAGATTTATGCATCCCAAAGGAATCACAGAATGTTTTTACAGTCACAGATCCCTGATTCTTTACTACCTCCGAAATGAAAGCAGATATAATATGATTCTGCCTGGGTACTTTAACCTGTGATGAAAGCCACGCATTAATCTTTTCAATAATTTTTGGGGCAGGAGTATTCTTAAGAGCTTCATCCATAGCAAGGTCAGCGAGTTCTGGCATGACCTGTTCCAGAGGGTAACCTGCTTCATTTAGTTCTTGCAGGCTTATTCCGGTTAGTTGTTGAATAGCTCCTGGATTGAATCTCATCCCCAGGCATTTAGTGTATGGTTTTTGATATACTTTTACCGCTTTACTAAAAGCCGGAACCAGACTGCAATATTCTACCAAATGCTTTTTGTTCTTCTTCACATCATCTCTCAGGTAATTTCCATTTAGCATAAAGATAACATCTGTGCTGCCGTCAGGAATTATGAAGTCATAATCCTGTTCGAAATCATCCGGATGCAGAGTGCTGATCCAATAAGATTCTACAAGATGACGTACATGTTTCGGAGCCGTGTATTCAACGTAATCCATAAAATGTGATTCTTACTTTGCTATATGTGTACTTCAACGCAAAATACTAATGAATGTTAATCAGAAATTCGTCTTTTTTACAAGGGTACTATCAGCCAGATTCTGTATGATTCGGTCAACTTTCAACTAATGGTTCTGCTATGAAATTAATTATGATTCTAACGGTGATGGCTTTGGCTGTTTACAATACATCTTATGCTCAAACAAGCATCTCTGATTTAGAACCTGAAGCGTACTTCGATTTCTGGGTTGGAGAATGGGAATTATCGTGGACCGATAACCAGGGGAATGCCGGTGCAGGTACAAATCTAATTGAAAAAACACTTGATGGTGTCGTTATTCAGGAAAATTTTAAAGCTACAAAAGGAAGAATCGAAGGATATAAAGGCATGAGTGTATCGGTTTATAATCCACAAAGGGAATCCTGGCATCAAACCTGGGTAGACAATCAGGGGGGGTATATCGACCTGAAAGGGTTGATAGATGGGAATAAGAGAATCTTTCAAACAGATGAAAGGCCCGGTCCTCAGGGAGGCACCATTATAAACCGAATGGTATTCTACGATATTGAGAAAAATTCTTTTACCTGGGATTGGGAGTCTTCAATAGATGGTGGAGAAACATGGTCTGTAAATTGGCAAATTCACTATAATCGCAAGTAGAAAAACATAAGTATATGAGGTTCCTTTATTTATTGGCCACTCTAATGCTGATCGTAAGTATTCAGCCGAAGCTGGTTGCACAAGACAAGACGCCGTCGGAGATCCTTAGGTTGAGTCAGGAAAGACACGATCCGAATGCAAATTGGGAATCGGCTAAGCTCCATATTCATCTTCAGGAACCTCGTCCTCAAACTCCCTCTAGATATTCTATACTTTACCTGGACAACGCTACGGGAGAGTTCAGGCTAACCCGAACAGTGGAAGAAGGGGTGATAGAGCGAATTATAACACCAACTGGAGAAGCAAAAATATTACTCAATGGGAGCGATGATTTTTCGGAAGCTATTAGAGAAAAATATAGGCTTAATGCCGGGAGAAACAGTGGGTATAAATCATTTTACCAAATCCTTAATGGACTTCCAATGTCTTTAAATAAAAATGTAGTTGAGGAAATTCAAAGAGGAGAAGATGGAGTATTTGAAGAGATGGAAATATATACGATTCGTGTTGAGCTTATTGAACAAATAATTAGCAAATATTGGGTGCTCCACATTGCTAAAGAAGACTATTCATTAGTTGGGTTGAAGTTTGATCATCATGAAGATTCTAATCAGGAAGATGAGCTTATTCATTTTGGAGGGGAATTTACATTCGAAGAGGTTATCATTCCTAGATTCAGACATTGGTATCATGAAGATTCAAAAGAATACCTTGGAACCGATGTTATCGTTAAAGAGATTCCTCAAAATTAGAGGAACGAAAAACCCTGTTTTCTAATTTTTCCTGATGACTATTTATCAAGAAAAATTATCAGATTATGGAAAATAAAATCGTACTCATTGTAGGCGGGTCGGGTGGAATTGGAAGTGCAACTGCTAAACGATTTGCCAAAGAGGGAGCGAGGGTGGTATTGGCATCCCGAAATAAAGCCAATGTCGAAAGAGTTGCTAAAGAGATTAATGACAACGGCGGAGAAGCATTCGCGATAGAAGTGGATGCGACCAATCAGTCTTCTGTTGAAAAAATGACTAGTGAAATAGTGAATCAACTGGGTAAAATTGATGTCCTGGTGAATGCATTCGGACAGGGTATAATACAGCCTTTCATGGAAATTGATCCGAAGGACGCCAAAGAAATTATCGACACCAACGTGTACGGAACTTTTCTGGTTACCCAAACGGTGATGAAAAATATGAAAGAAGACGAAACAACCTCAGTGGTCATGTTTCCCGGTACAATGGGTAAGTTTGTTATGAAGAATGCATCGGTATATGCAGCTTCAAAATTTGCCATCCAGGGGTTTACAAAAGCTTTGATTGAAGAACAAAGACGTGGAAAAACCAAATTCTCTTTACTCTACCTAGGTGGGGTAGATACGCCTTTCTGGGATGACGAAAGAGTGAACATGCGTGTCAAGAAAGAGATGATGCTTACTCCGGGTGAAGTAGCTGAGGCTGTGTTCTATGCCGTTAACCAACCTTCAGGTTCCGTTATGAATGAAATGGTGATTCAGCCGGAAAGTCATCAGTTAGTATAAAGAAAGTCGCGACTCGTTTATACAATTGAAAAGCTGATTTTGTTAGGTGAATATTCACTAAAAGCTAGTAAATTTCTCGTACAGTTAAGCGGTATTAAATAGCTTAAAAGCTCTGACTAATGTAAAGTCAAAAAATACTGTGATATTGAACATGAAATCAGTGTACCTACCATTATTCTGTCTGTTTTTCTTGTCTTTTGATTCCTGTATTAGCCCGGAAAAGCAAAATGCATATGTACCAAAAGATATTGCCCTTAAGCCATTCACTGTTGAGCCAAAGATTCAAACAATGGTTATAGGCTCTTATCACTTTGCCCAGGAAACTGACATCGATGAGCTTTCCCCGGAGAACCAGAAAGAAATAGATAAAATCCTGAATGCTTTAGAGAAGTTTCAGCCAACTAAAGTTGTGATTGAAAAAGAGCCCCAATACACGGATCGTTACAATGAAGTTTATCAAAGATACCGTGCTGGAACACTTTCCATTGACACCCTTGCTAATGAAACATTCCAGCTTGGGTTTAAAATGGCACATAGAATGGATCATGATTCCATTTACCTTTTTGACAATAAGCCGGAGTTTATTGGATCTCTGGAAGGATTCACCTTTTCCGGTTTCAATGAGTATGCAGCTCAACATGATTCTGCTTTCACTCAAGAGCATATGGAACAGATTGGCTCAAATTTTGCCTTCAACGACAGCTTGCTCAGATCACTTCCGTTATATGAACATATTCGTTTGAAGAATTCGCCGGAAGCCCAACAAATAAATGCAAACCGTATGCACATGTATGAGATGAGAGTGGGTATAGCTGAAAACTGGATGGGGCCGGACTGGTTGGGCCGCATTTATCAAAGGAATATTCGCATGATGGGACATTTGTTGAAAATAAGTAAACCAGGTGACCGGCTTATGGTGGTTGTGGGTGCTAACCACAAATGGATACTGGAAGATTTGATGAATAAGACGCCGGATTTTAAAGTTATCAGTGCATATAAGTTTTTGTGAATTCTCTTGTAATCTATTTTGTCTCGGCAACACCGTTGAGTCCTTCTGGAAATTTTTTTGCAGCATCTTTAAACTGAGGGCGTACAAAGAAATTTTCCATTAACATGCCTGGTCTGCCGGATTTTAATTTATATCTGAAAGTAAAAGAGGCTTCGGTTTAGTGATTATTTAACCTTATTAATTCAAGAATCCCTTTCATGAATTCATGAGGAGGTAACATCTTGCTCCCGATTACTTCGGTTTCAATCCGGTCCATTTCTTTCCATTCACTTATTTCTTCTTCTCGAAATATTCTCCATACAGGAAGCACATGTTCAAAATGCAGAATGAACTGACACTATATTTCAGTAAAAAGCTCCAATGAAGGACTGGATTTCATTAAAATGAAGAACTTCTTAACCTCAAAAAATCTCTTATGAGCAGGAAATTAACTCTGATATTTTCAGTTGGCCTTTTTTTGATCAACGGGCTGTATGCGCAGCAATTGAACTACATACACCATGACTTTTCTTTAGAATCTGAAGTCTTGGATGAAACCAGGTCCGGTAAAGTATTTCTTCCAGAAACTGTTCAGGAGCCTCTTCCGGTTTTATATGTTTTAGATGGGGAATGGAATCATGAGTTAGTTTCCGGGATGGTTGGCCACTTTGTTCGGTGGAATCGAATTCCTGATATGGCAGTGGTAAGTCTGGATAACATTAACCGAACCAGGGATTTTACTCCGACAGAAGATAATCAGCGATATCCTGGGAGTGGTGGCGCTGAGAAATTTTTAGAATTTGTTGAGGAAGAGCTGATACCTCAAATGGAACAAGAGTATAATTTAAGTGACTACCGAATTCTGTTTGGCCATAGTTTTGGAGGATTATTTTCTCTGTATACATTGAAATCTCAGCCTGAGCTTTTTGAAGCTTACATAGCGGTAAGTCCGAGTGTGTGGTGGAAAGACCGGTTCATGTATGGAGAGTATGAATTCCAGGAGTTGAACAATAAACCTTTTGTATATGCGACTGCAGGAACCAATGACCGTACGAACAATACCGCTATAGAGGAATACGTATCATTTTTGGAAGAAAGCGGTAATGCGGATCACCTCGAATTATATTCGAATATTCATGAAGGAGAAGATCACTTTACTAACGTTTCCATTACGCTGCATGAGGGATTAAAAAAGCTATTTCCGGTTGATAAATTTGAGCAGGAATCAATTTCAGCCTGGAATGAAGGAGGCAAAAAGGCAATTCAATCCTGGTATGAACACTCAACCTCAGAATATGGATATCGCTTTCGGCTTCCAGAGGAGTCCATCAGAACCTATGCTTATAACCTTCATGCTGGTGAAAGCAAGACAAAAGAAGCTATAGAACTTTTGCAATGGCTGGCTTCTGTTTATGATGAAAGCTATCAAGTGTTCTATTTTCTGGGAGCTGTGGCTGCTGAGGATGGCCAAAAAGAATTGGCCATACAAAATTACCGGAAAGCACTGGAAGTAGGGAACATGCCACCAAGAATGCGGACGGTCATCGAGCGGAACTTAGCTGAAGTTCAAAAAAGTAACTCAGGATCATGATGTTTTTTAAAGTCATACTTCTGCAATCGCTTATTACTCTGTTTGGTGATGGTACTTTATCAACAGATAAAGTAGACTATGGAATTGCCTTTACACCGGATGAAAATGTGGCCTATGTGGTACGTCATGATGGAAAGTGGGGAAGCAGGGAAAATCCTCCATCAAAAATTCATCGGTATGTAAAGAAGGATGAGAACTGGATTAATTCAGGTTATGCAGATTTTAGCGATAAGGATTCCCCCTGGTCTGATTCAGATGTATTTATTTCTCAGAACGGGGAAAAAGCATTTTTTGTAAGCAATCGCCCATATTCTGGAAAGAAAGGTAATCGTGATCCAGATATATGGATGGTAAAAAAGGATGGAAATTCATGGGGAGAACCAACTCCTTTGGATATAATAAACTCTGATGGTTATGAAGCTAGTCCCGTTACAGATGGAGATGGGAATGTTTACTTCACTTCAATCAGGGAAGAAGGCCCGGGACTAGGTGATATCTATGTCTCGATGATCACAAAAGATGGCAGGTACTCAAAGCCAAAGCTGCTGGAGGGAAAAGTAAACTCTCCACACGGCGAATGGAACCTTATAATATCGTTACAGGGAGATTGGATGATTTTTGAGTCTTCCGGACGTCCGGAAGGCTTGTCTCCATATGGAGATTTATACTTTAGTAAAAAAGATAAATTTGGGATGTGGTCTTCACCAGTTCATATTGACAGAATAAATACAACTGGATCAGATTTAAATCCAAGGATTATTTACGAATCAAAAATCATCGTGTGGGCAAGCAGCAAAGAATTAGGCCATACCGGAAGCAATTTCTATAGTCTAAATTTTGAAGAACTTGGCTTTGAAATAAGTCAAGATTAATCAGCAACCGGACATTTATCTAAAGATGTTTTATATGCCTTTTCAAGAATATCCAGTCCTTCATCAATCTGATCTTCCGTAATAGTAAGAGGTGGTCGGAAACGGACGGTGTTTGGCCCACAAGAGAGTATCATCAGTCCGTTACTAACGCATTCTTTAATTACGGCATCACGGGAATGCCCATCGGGTAAATCAATAGCGCAAAACAAGCCCTTGCCTCGTGGATTGGTAAAATATTCGTGATTATCGGCTAAAGCCTCCAATCTGGTTTGAAGGTAATTCCCGACTTTAGAGGCATTTTCGACTAGTTTTTCTTCTTCAATAATATCCAGAATTCGACCGAACCGAACCATATCAACCAGATTACCACCCCATGTTGAGTTAATCCGGGATGAAACATGGAAACAATTCGTTTTAACCTCGTCTACACGATTGCCAGCCAAAATACCACAAACCTGAGCTTTTTTTCCAAAGGCTAAAATATCTGGTTTAACATAGTGTTCATGAGCCCAGAACTTTCCCGTCATTCCTACTCCGGTTTGAACTTCATCATAAATAAGAAGGGCCTCATGTTTATCAGCTAAATCTCTTAGTGCCTGATGAAACTCAAGGCGGAAGTGTCGGTCACCACCTTCACCCTGAATGGGTTCAATTAAAATACAGGCAATGTCATCTTTAAACTGCTCGAAATATCTTTCGGCTTGAGCAATAGCTAATTCTTCCTGTTGCGCTGTTTCCTGAATATTTTCTTTAGTAGCTGGAAAAGTCATGGCCGGACTAACAACTCGCGGCCAGTCAAATTTCGGGAAGTACTTTACTTTATTAGGAACTGTATTTGTCACGGATAAGGTATAGCCAGAACGCCCATGAAAAGCTTTTTCAAAATGCAGAACTTTGTGGCCCTTTTCTTCTCTGTAACCCTTCTCAAAGTTTTTCTGCACCTTCCAGTCAAAGGCTACTTTCATGGCGTTTTCAACAGCAAGTGCACCTCCTGAGATGAAAAAAGAATAGGGCATGTAATCAGGAATTCCTACACGATCGAATGATTCCATAAACTCAGCCATGTCTTGTGTGTAGATATCTGAGTTAGAAGGTTTATTGATAGCCACACGGCCTAGTTTAGCTATAAAATCTTCATCCTGCGCTAGCTTGGGATGATTCATACCCAGAGGGTTTGAAGCAAAGAAAGTGAAAAAATCCAGATAGCGTTTACCTGACTTTGAATCGTATAAATAAGGACCTTCACTTTCTTCGAGGTCCAGGACCATTTCATATCCGTCTGTAAGCATATGCTTACTTAATATCGATCGAACCTGATCGGGGGTAATTGTCATACTATCTCGCATTTATTAACTCCTAACATAAAATTTACTATTAGCAGAAGCTACCAAATAGAGCGAATTGCCTCAATAGCGTTTAAATACACTAAAGTTAGAATTGCCTTTTTTTGATAGGGTATCAGTGCTAGACCACATACAGTTATTTACACCAGCCAACAGGTATTTCAACTGTTTTTGAAAACGTCTTATACTCAACCAGTATTTCAATTTCAGAGTCAGGGTTATTTATGAAGCTTCCTTCGGAACCAAGTTCTGCATCTCCACTTAAAAGGGTGTATGAAGCAGTATGTGCTAGTGAATATTTAACCTGATTAGAGAGTGTTATTATGGGATTCATTCTTCTGAAATATTTTCCGGGAGAAGATTGGCTTGGAATACATTCCAAAACTACTTCAAGAGAGACTGGTTCAGGGTTTTTATCAGTGCTGAAGAAGACTTTTAAAGGAAGGTCGATTCTTTGAATCCAATCTTCTATAAAATGAGCTCCGTTTGGTACTTCGTAATAAAAATTTTGTACGCCCGGCATCAATCCACTCCGATCTAATTCAGCATATAAAGGGATGTAATAATTCCATTCGTTGGTACCTATATCAAACCAAAATTTTTGCCCGGAATTATAAGGTCCATCTACCTCAGAGAAAATGCTGTAATCAGCTACCCAAAGCGAGCCCGATAGCCCGGCTGAATATTTTATTTTTTCAGGAAAATTAAGCCCCATCCAAGTAGAGATCAGTCCTCCAAGAGACGCTCCCAAGATCCCAACTTCAGTGGTGTCAATGGAGAACTTTTCGTCTATAAAAGGAATCACCTCGGTAAAAATGTCTTGCGCATAATTGAGGGCTTTTGGTTTGTATGGTCCCCAGTTTGATGTAATCCAGGGGTCATTGTAGGGTATATACCAATTGTTTCTTTTCCCCCGACTGTGAATAGCTACAGCAATAACGGGCCTGATGTCCCCACTTGAAATCAGGTTTTGAAGAATCTGATCCATGTTCCAGGAAAAATCCCCAAACATATTCTCACCATCATTCAGAAGTAAAAGGGAGTAGGTGGAATCTGGTGTATAATTTTCTGGAATAAAGACATCAATTACCATTCCATTATTTAACCGAAATCGGTTATCCCAATTTGTTGTTGACGGTTCTTTTTTGTCTGTTGATAATGGAGTGGAACATCCGGAATAAGCGATAAGAAAGCAGAGGATAAACACATACTGAAAACATCTCTCGGGCCAGAAAAATATTGTTTGCTTCATTCTTGCTGTACTAAAAAAGTTGTGGGTGTACAGTTTAGATAATATCGAATACGTTCAATGCGAGCTCATCAAAGAAAATGAAGTGATATTATTAAAGGATGAAGCGCTATTCTCAGGTAGGTAACAGATCGTATTTAAGTTTTGTGCATTATAAATTCAGCCTGTAACAATTTCATCCTGAAAAACTTTATGACAAAATCACTTAAGCTTTTAATATTCTTTGCAATTACTCTCCAAACAGTTGATTCACCAGCACAATCATACATTGTGTTTTATAATACTGCCCAAGAGGATCTGAAAAAGGGAGACGTTCAATCTTTTAAGATGAATATGGAGAAGGCTGATTCAGCTCGTCCTAATCATCCAGTAATTATGTACAACCTGGCAAAAGGTTATATGCTGAATAGTGAGACGGAACAAGCCTTTAAAACACTCAAAGTTCTTTTACATTTTTATGCTTCTCCAGAAATATTAGATACAACAGATTTTAGCTCTTTGAAAAGCTCAGATGCATGGAAGAAGTTGAATGAAGAGGTACTTGATTATCGGAAAATAGTAAAAACGAGTAAGGTAGCTTTTGAATTCGAAGAGCCGGGCCTGCATCCTGAAGGTATAGCTTACGATCACCATACCGGCGATTTTTATTTGACGGACATCAGAGAGGGCTTGATTTATAGGTTCAAAAAAGCAGAAGGGAACCTGGAGCCCTTTATGGATTTAAAGGAATTCGGATTTTGGTCAGCCATGGGAATAATTGCCGATCCTGTTTACTCAGATGTATTATGGGTAACTACATCTGCTATGCCTCAGTTTTCAGGATATACAGAAGAAGACAAGGGTAAATCAGCAGTTTTGAAGATCAGTAAAGCAGGCAAAAAGATATTATCAAGCTATACAACTGACGGTGAACATACGTTCGGAGATATAACTACTACTGAGAAAGGAAAAATATTTATTACAGATAGCCAGAATCCTGAAGTATTTACCATTGATCGTAACGATGTATTGAACGCAGCCTTTAGACATGATGAGTGGTGGAATTTGCAGGGGCTGGCTTTGTCTGACGATGAGAGGTTTTTATATGTATCGGATTACATTACCGGAGTCTTTAGAATTGAAATTAATACAGGAGAGATTAAGCCTCTGATCAATGAAAATGAATGGCTTAGAGGAGGAGATGGAATTTATCAAAAGGGAGGGAAGCTAATTATCCTGCAGAATGGGACCATTCCTAAACGAGTAGCTAAAATAAGCCTTAATGAAAACGGACTGGGGAATTCTGAAACACTGGTATTTCCGGATCAAGCCAGAGAGGATATAAATGAGCCTACTTTAGGGACTTGGGTAAATGGAGATTTGTACTATATTGGAAACAG
Source organism: Gracilimonas sp. (assembly GCF_040218225.1). Classification (NCBI taxonomy): domain Bacteria; kingdom Pseudomonadati; phylum Balneolota; class Balneolia; order Balneolales; family Balneolaceae; genus Gracilimonas; species Gracilimonas sp. The sequence continues at coordinate 339,922 of NZ_JAVJQO010000006.1, read as the reverse complement.
CCCCTGGGGGTATTATGGGGATGATAATAAACCAAAACTTGATGAATGGCCTAAGTTGAAAATTTTCAGGCTTACAAAAACCGGGCAGAATTAATGAGGTTTAATACCTTAAAAAAGAGAATCTTTATTTCCCTTATTCTTGCAATGCCTTCCTATACATTTTTGTATTTGATAAGAGGATATGATTTTGCTGATATGACTTTGTACTCACACCTGGAGTACTCGGTAGCTGTATTTCTGATTCTGATCGCATTATTCGAAATGCACACATTTAAAAGCAAGTGGCTGGAAGGAGTGTTGCCATGGAAGCAAAAAGTACCCCAAAGGTTGTGGGTTGAAATTGGGTTGACCGCAATGATTACTCCAGCCATTGTTACCCCTGTAATGGTTCTGCTCTACCAAACGCTTTGGGATATGAGTGTATGGTTTCCGGGTATGATTGAGTATAACCTCTTTGCACTTAGCTTTTCGTTGTCCATCGCTGCCTTTGTGAATGCTGATGTTATAATTAAAGACTGGAAGAAGTCATTACTGGAGAACGAGATTCTTGAAAAAGAAAATGCAAAAGCACGTCTAAGTGTGCTCCAGGCTCAAATAAGTCCTCATTTTTTGTTTAATAATTTCAATGTATTAAATGCTCTTATTGATGAAGACCCTAAATTAGCGCAGAGATATTTGGATGCTTTGAGTGACATTTACAGGTATGTGCTTAATCAAAAAAATGAAGAGCTGGTTTTGTTAAAGGATGAGATTGAGTTCATAAAGAAATACCTGTTTCTGCTTCGAATTCGGTTCAATGAAAAACTCACTTGCAGCATATCGGTAAATGGGCATGGAGATTACAGGGTGCCTTCAGCTACTTTACAGATATTGGTGGAAAATGCAGTTAAGCATAACGAAATATCATCCCGCCATCCTTTAAATATTTCGATCAAGGTTATTGATGATGAGCAGCTTGAGGTGAGAAATAATCTTCAGCCTAAAAAGAGTTCTATAAAAAGCACGGAGGTAGGTTTGAAGAATATTTCTGACCGGTATAAATATTTTACAGACAAGCCGGTTCATATTAAAAAGAATGAACTGGAGTTTGTGGTTCAGATACCTATAATTAAAATGACTGCATGATGAAGATTCTAGTTTGCGAAGATGAGGCTCCTGCAAGTAAGCAGATTTCAAAGCACATAAAAGAAGTTCAGGAAGATGCTGAAATTATAGCTGCAGTGGAAACCGGTGAGGAAGCCTTATCCGTAATACGAAAGCACGATTTAGATCTGATTTTCATGGATGTAGAGCTGGCTGATGGTCCTTGTTTTGAAACCCTGGATAAAATCGAGATTAATACTCCGATTATATTTACCACTGCTTATGATGAATATGCGCTAAAGGCATTTAAGCTGAATAGTATAGATTATCTGGTTAAGCCCATTTCACGTGATGATATAGCAAGGGGTTTTCAGAAGTATCAAAAGATGAAACAGACATTTGATGACGGGCTGGCTTTCAAATTTGCTAAAGAGATACTGCATGAGACCAATTATAAAGACCGTTTTTTAGTCAAATTGGGCAGGAAATTATTTCCATTGCACATTGATGAAATCGCCTATTTCATGGCCAGTGACAAACTCGTATGGTTGGTCACAAAAGAGAAAAAGAAGTATATAGTTAACTTCACATTAACTGAACTGGAAGAAATGCTGAATCCGGATGTCTTTTTCAGGCTGAACCGGCAGTTTATCACCCACATAAATTCAGTTAAAGATCTGGAGCCTTATTTTAAAGGGCAGGTAACGGTAAATTTAACCCCTCCGGTTGAAGATGAGATCGTCATCAGCCGGAATAAAACCCCCGAACTAAAAGATTGGCTTGGGGTATAGTTTATTTATTTCGTAAAGTTTATAAGCGTTTCCCGAATTATGCGAACACAATCCAGGAGCTGTTCTTCAGTCATAACAAGAGGCGGAGCAAAGCGAATAATATTTCCATGAGTAGGTTTGGCAAGGAGACCATTGTCTTTTAAAGAAAGGCAAAATCTCCACGCGGTATCGCTATCCGGCGAGTCGTTGATCACTACCGCATTCAGAAGTCCTTTTCCGCGAACCTTTACAAATAAGTCAAACTCATCCACAAGTTTTTGCATCTCAGCCCGGAAGAGTACTCCCAGGCTGCGGGCATTTTGAGCCAGCTTCTCATTCTGAACTACATCCAAGGCGGCAATAGCTACTTTACATGCAAGAGGGTTTCCGCCATAAGTTGATCCATGCTGGCCTGGTTTAATAACCTCCATAATATGATTATCAGCTAACACTGCAGACACCGGATATGCTCCACCCGATAATGCTTTTCCAAGGATGAGCATGTCCGGTTTGGTATAGGTTGACTGACGTTCACAATTACCCTCACATGTGCAGTCGCCGCATACAGCCAGCAGGCTTCCAGTACGGGCAATACCTGTTTGAATTTCGTCGGCTATAAAAAGGACATTGTTTTCTTTACATAGGGCTGCTGCTTTTGGTATGTAGTCATTATCCGGAACTACAACACCAGCTTCACCCTGGATTGGCTCGGCCAGCAAGCCGGCTATATTTGGCTGCTTAAGAGCTTCTTCAAGTGCTTCAATATCATTGTATGGAATCTTGATAAACCCTGGTGTGTATGGCCCGAAATTTTTTCTTGCATCCGGATCATTTGAGAAAGAAATTACTGTTGTAGTACGCCCATGAAAATTATTTTCTAAAACTATGATCTGAGCCTCTTCCTCAGGAATTCCCTTTTTTTCATACGCCCATTTCCGGCATATTTTTATAGCTGTCTCAACGCCTTCCGCACCAGTGTTCATTGGGAGCACCTTGTCAAAACCAAAATATTCAGTCACATACTTTTCATACTCACCAAGCACATTGTTATAAAACGCCCTTGAGGTCAGGCTCAATGTATTTGCCTGTTCAGTTAAGGCCTTAAGAATATCAGGGTGGCTGTGCCCTTGATTTACGGCCGAATATGCAGAAAGAAAATCATAGTATTGATTGCCTTCAGGATCCCACAGGTGAACACCCTTTCCCTTGGAAAGTACTACCGGAAGGGGATGGTAATTGTGTGCACCATATTTGTTTTCTAGCTCTATAGCTTTCTTACTGTCAATCATAACTTCTTTTATTCTGTTTTTCGGAAATTACAAAATCATAAACTGAAAGATTAGTGAGAAATCTAAAAAAACTCTTGATATCGGTAGGACATTAGTCGTATATTGTAAGCCTTCACCGCGGGGTGGAGCAGCTGGTAGCTCGTCGGGCTCATAACCCGAAGGTCACAGGTTCGAATCCTGTCCCCGCCACTACTTAAAGGCCGCTTTTAGCGGCCTTTTTTATTTCGGGTACAACATAGGTCAAACTTTTCTCTCATTTACCCACTCTCAACTCTCTCAGCTATTCCTGTGCTCATATCTGATACTTTTTATTGTCAAATATGCCCATAAATGAACAGATGTTGTCATAGGTGACAACTCAATACTCCAAAATGTTGTTAAAAATGACAACGAAACGTATATTATGTTGTTATATATGACAACGTTTGGTACTATTATGTTGTTATAAATATCAACAAGTGCTGTTTAATGCAGTGAAAAGGCACAATTATGAACTATTGGGATAAAAAGCTTATACGCAAACAGCTTGATAAGAAATTGAAGAAGCTTAAACCTCTCCTGAAAATGGCGGTGCCTTCTGGCGGATGGATAAATGCTATTCGTGAGGGATTGGGCATGACATTAGAAGAATTAGGTAGTCGAGTTGACCTTGACCGGGCACGGGTTTACAGGATTGAGCAAGCTGAAGTCAATGGTGATGTAAAACTCTCAACCTTGAAGAAAATGGCTGATGGGTTAGGGGTGAAGTTTGTCTATGGTTTTGTGCCAGAACAAGACCTTGAGAAAATAGTCCGTGAACAGGCCTTGAAAATTGCCAAAAAGCGATTGAATCGGATAGACCATTCAATGAAGTTAGAGCTTCAGGGAGTCTCTGATGAGGAGCAGGAGGAAGCTCTGAATGATCTGGTGGATAAAATTCTGGTCGAAGAACCTAAGAATTTTTGGGATTAGTAGATGTTTGATTATCCAGAAGGAGCAACTCCAATTGATGAGGATGAGAAGGAAGGACTTCTCATTCCTCATATCAGTACACGGGAAGAACTCAATGAATGGGAGCAAAGGAATATTATCGATGCCTACAGTTGGTTAGATCGTACACGGCGAAAAGATTATCTGAGTGAAGAGTTCATTCGAAAGCTTCATGAAGAGATGTTTGGTAAGGTTTGGGCTTGGGCAGGTGACTATCGCCAAACGGATAAAAATATCGGTGTAGATTGGGCGCAAATTCCAATACATTTTCGACAATTGTTGGACGATGTCCGGTACTGGATAGATCATGAAACCTATTCACCAGATGAAATTGCAACACGTTTTCATCACAGGCTTGTACAAATTCATTTATTCCCGAATGGTAACGGTCGGCATGCACGAGTAATGACAGATGTCTTACTTGAAAAAGCACTTGATCAAGGGCCATTTAGTTGGGGATCAGGGAGTTTGTTAGAAGAAGGGGATGTAAGGACAGCTTATATACAAGCTCTCAGATCTGCTGATGTGCACAACTATGAATCATTGTTAGATTTTGTAAGAAAATAAGAATTCCCAATTTTAGCTATAGATATCTTATTTTTATTTTCAAAAATATCAACAGTACTCAAATAAAAGATTCGATATGGTCGATTTTTTTATAAGCTACAACAAGCAAGACTCTTTTATGGCCCAACGCTTAAAGGGTTGGCTAGAGGAGGTGGGATATTCTTGCATGATGCAATCAGGGGACTTTGGCACTGGATCGAACTTTGTACTTAAAATGGATGAAGCTGCCAAAAAAGCCAAGCGAACGATTGCAGTTCTATCTCCGGATTATCTTGCTTCAAAATTTACACAACCGGAATGGGCAGCAGCTTTTGCGAAAGACCCAACCGGTGAGTTTCAATTTCTCATACCCATACGTGTAAGAGAATGTAGCTTAGAAGGGTTGCTCTCACAGATTGTGTATTTAGATCTAGTAGGTTTATCTGCAATGGAAATGAAGAAAAAACTCTTATCAGATATTGATGCGATTATTAATAAAAAGCGCAAACCCTCAGACCTGAAATCTTCTGAAAAAATAATGAAACAAAAACCTGACTCTTATATAAAGCAAATAGCTAAGGGAGATGGGAACATTCAAGTCGGTCGAGATTATATTCAGACGGATAAAAAAGTTATCAGAAAGGAGATAATACCATCGGAGATACATATTACTGAAGAAGATGCATTCGAGGTTAAAAGATTAGTAGGAGTTCTTTCTAAAATAAGTGAAGAAGCAGGAAAAGGTAGTTCATATGGCGAGTGGTACTCTAAGCTTTATAACACTTTCAAAGTCACTTCCTATAAGACAATACCGAAGGAAAAATATCCTGATGTTATTAAATGGCTTCGTCAACAAATCGGTATTAAAAGAAAGACATTAAGGAGACCAAATAATGAAGCTTGGAGAAAACAGACATATAAATCTATATATACTAAGGCAACTCAAATGGGGTTTTCGAATAAAGATGTTCATAAAATAGCCAATGAAAGGCTGGATTTAGCAAAACCAATTACTTCATTGAAAGATCTGAAGGAGAGGAAATTGGATGAGCTGTATAAAATTTTCCAAAGAATGTGAGAGAAGGAAATGAGTGAACTTATATCAGCTACTAAACCTGCTTTTTATGTTGTAAAAAGATCTTTTCTCTGGGTGATTTCTAAGTTTTCAAAATATCTCCAGAAAAAGTTTTTTCCACTCGATTTGGAACTGATAAGAGTTGAACTAAAGGATGTTCCAAAAATTTTTTGTCGAGGTCACGATACATATTTTAGAATCGATTTAGCTGCTAGTAATTACTCGCCTTATTACGATTATGAAATTCTGTCTATTCAAATTGAGTGCGACATTGGCAGGAAAAAATTTGTCACTATACCTAGCACTAAATTCATAAGCTTGAAATCGGGTACTTACAGTCAGGACTATTCTTTTAATAAGTACCTTGGATTTAGTGGTGAAAAAAGAGCTAAGGAGCAGTTTAATGATACTGAAGTTTGTAATGGAAGTATCGAATTGAATATGACACTAGTTACTCCATTTGGTGTCAAGAGTCATAAAGTAAGTATTTCGAATCAGTTCCATTTGGTTGATAATTAAAAAATGTGCGTATCTATAAAGTGCGCTTATGGTTATAAAGCCTCCAAATTTATCAAAGGAGGTTCAAGTCAGAGAGAATAGATTTATTTAAAGTTACCGAGGTTGAGTTGGTGTATATAACCGATAGGCGAGATTTTGATCGTCTGGTCGAAACCAATCCAGATTTAGCCCATCAAATCTTTCATAAGAATTGGCGACAGGGAATAATGGAGCAAGTAGAGTCTTTAATGTTATGTTTCTTAATAATGCCAAAGGCGTGAAAGGACTAGCTGAAAATTTCTAAGGGAATGGAAAAACCTAATTTTTAGACTGCTTGTACTTTTTTTTATAGGCATTGACTCGGTAGCGAATTCCTTCTTGATTATATCTCATACGAGCAACTTGCTTTGAGCAGTGAAAATGTTCTGCAAGTTTTTGAAGATTATATTTTTCGAAAGCAAATAAAGGGAACAGACACTCTTCTGGAATTTGTAAGCACCCTCCTAAAAATTCAGCTTCCTCTTCTTGCTCTTTATCAAACCGAGTTAATGGTAAACCAAAATAATTAACAGCACCCATTGGTTCATGTTTTAAGATGAAATGAGCTAATTCGTGCATGATACTAGCTTCAATCCTTGTTTTGGGATGTGATGAGTTAATAAAGATCGTTGGATTTCCATTAATATGAGCCCCGAGAGCCGACCACTCATCCTCTCTATGATTAAGTAAAGTATCTAAAGATTCTGAAGGTATATTTAGATTTGCAGGGTCTATAATTTGGGCTTTCATTGCCTCTGCTAAAACGTTTGGATTAAGATAGTCTTTTACTTGTAGGCCCAGTTTAAGTCTGGCCTTTTTTGATATTCGGTTTGCTCTTTTCTTGAAGCCATGTTTCATGGTACTTGGACATTTTTCCTCTTAATCTATTGTTTTTCAGCGGCTTTAACCATAGTAATTAAAGCCTCGACTAAATCAGGAGACATAGCTTGGTCGGCTCGTAAATGAAAAGCGATCAATTCCGATGTCGGTTTGCCCTGCATCTGATCTTCTATTGATTTACCACTAAAGCCTGGAACAAACTCATCAGGAGACACATCGAGCCACTGGCAGATTTTTACAAACGTATCAAGATCAGGAATTTTTCCTTTTTCAATTCTTGAAAGAGTAGAGGGACTTACATCCCCAATTTTCTTTGCGGTTTCTCTTAAGCCAATACCCCCACGCTTATCCTTAACCATAGCTGAAAATTTTTGAATATCGACATTGCTAGACATAGATGATCTCCATTGGTTCAAAAATAAAACACGTTTCACTTGCGAAACAGTTGCGAATCGTGTATTATTAACGAAACGTGTTTCACTTGTGGTAATATATCATGGTTGACACACAATTACTAAAGAAAATGTAGAGGAATTTAATGCCGGTAAATAATTCAAAATTTCAGATTGGGACTGTTATTTCAGTGCCCAAAACGTTTATAAAGCATGTTGGGATCGTTACTGGTAATTATCATTACGGCCAACCAACTGTAATATCAAATACACCCAAGTATGGAAAAGTCGTAGAACATACACTTGAAGATTTTCTTGGCGGCCAAGAGCTTTCAATTGTGTCAGTCCCAGATAATTTCATGCTAGGACAGAGAGCTGTACAAAAAGCATACAGCTTACTAGAGCGTCCATATAATTTATTTTCCTACAATTGTGAGCATCTTGTTTCAGATGCTTTTTCTCTCAAGCCACAAAGTCCACAACTTGCGGGTTGGTCAACAGCCTTCATCGTAGGAACTGGATTACTTTTAACATTAACATCAAAAAGATAGGAGCTAATACCATGGCAACTAACCCTCCAACAGGAGACGGACATCGTAAAGGTGCTGTCAGAGATAGAAGTCAAACCTACAATCCCCAAAATCAACGCTGGACTAAACGAGGTCCTGATGGAAAATTTATGGATCAGAAAGCTGACAATAAGCCTTTCAAAGGCGTACGTCGGGAAAAGTAAACTAAACAGGATAGAATAATGGCAGACCGAAGAGTCACAAAGTCCGGAAAAGATAGTGATGGTGACATCACGTCTCTATGTAATCCAGGTCAATACTGGAGTCCAAAAGGTAAATCTTCAGCTATAAATGAGATCGAGAACAATACGCACACCTATTATGTACAGGATTCGTATGGTCGACGTGCTGATATCCATGTCGTAAACGGCGTAAATGGAAAATATCTACGCACAGATCCGAATAGCTCTTGCACCGATAATTTAGATAATATTCCAGATTGCTAGTTTTCGTTATCAAGAGAGCAATTAGTTGAAGTTTTTTGGGGTCATCGAAAGATGGCCTTTTTTGTGCGTACTAATTCTATGTGATTAGAGATATAAAAACCTCCAAATCTATTAAAGGAGGTTTTATGTCAGAGAGCATAGATTTATTTAAAGTCACTGAGGTTGAGTTGGTCTATATCACCGACAGGAGAGATTTTGATCGCCCGGTCGTAACAAATCCAGATTTAGCCCATCAAATATTTCGTGAGAATTGGCGAGAAGGGACAATGGAGCTTGTAGAGTCCTTCTATGTCATGTTTCTTGATAATGCCAAAGGCGTTAAGGGATTAGCTGAAATTTCAAAAGGTGGAGCCACAGCTACAATTGTTGATCCTAAAATGATATTCGCTTACGCCATCAAATCGGCGGCCAATAGCATTTTATTGGCTCACAATCATCCGTCTGGGAACACAAAACCAAGTAGTGCCGATATCAGCCTTACAAAGCGAGTGAATGAGGGAGGAAAGATTTTAGGTATTCCAGTGGATGACCATTTAATACTAACTCCTGGTAGCTACACATCGTTGAGGAATAGGGGGCTATTTTAGAGAACATTCTCGCAAGGCTATACAAAGTGTTATTCGGTATCCCCAATCTTCCGCATTATCATTTGTGCAGACCGGGGGATTCCCCACCGAATATCAGCCTTGCATTAATGTTATAGTTTATCCTTTTGCTGATACAAAGTTGGGTATTGATGACCCGACTTTGTATTGCTAAGCTAATAAACTAAGAAGCGGATGACTCATAAATAAAGATTTCATATACCGAAATATTCAGTAGCAATAGCGGAAATAGGTAGATTGCATCTTCTATAGGTATAGTACAGATACTAATACCGGAAAATTCACCCGAATTATATTGAACCAGTGGTTCTTCGGTAAAAAGTCCAGTTAAAATACCATTGATGATTAGAAATGGAATTAGTGAGACGCCAAACGTAATGTATGTTTTAGATCGAGTATCAATTTTGCCAAATACGTAGTGCCATCCAATGGCTGAGGCACTTAGTAAACAAACAGTTGATGTATATAGCTGTGTACAATAGGCTATACCAATTAAAATAAGTATCCCATCATTTTTGATTGATGGGATCTTTTGGAAGTATTGCAAACATTCTTTGATGAACAGACAAGCGATAGGGACAGTGATAAAGAAAAAGATCTCTTCTAACGGAAGCCCAAATAAGTCTATTCCAAGATAGTACGAGTTATTAAATGTCCAAACACTCTTGTAGGATTTAATTATCCCAAAGTATAAAAATAGAACCCACTGAAACTGTCGCAAATAATAAAGATTTGTATTGCCTGTAAAAATTTACTCTTCTATCAAAAATGAATGGGGATATAGATCCAAGTACTATTCCGTGAACTATAAGGTAGAGGGAATTAGTCTCAAAAATTGAAATACTGTCAATATTATTTACCTGAGATACAATTAAGTTTGGCAGGGTATCATTTACGGCAAAATTATATGCTGAAAGCAGGAGACTTATAAGTCCGGAAGAGAAAAGTAAGACCTTTTTAAGATCCATTAATTAAATTGTTGAGTTGATCCTTTTCGATGTCTTTGAAGGGTATAATCGTCTTAGGTTTAGAATTTATATTGTTTCTTAGGTTTAATTCCCACCAGGATGTATCATGCCACTTACCTAGCTTATATCCAGCTTTCTTGAATACTCCTACATGTTCAAATCCAAAAGACTTATGTAATGCGATGCTTGCTTCATTTGGTATCGTTATAATAGCTACAGCTTTTTCGAAGTTTTGATAGGTCAAGATATTGAATAATGTTGTATAGAGAGACTTTCCAATACCTTTATTTCTATGATTAGGATGAACGTACACAGATGGTTCAACTGACCATTGATAAGCTTCTCTTGACCTGTGAATGTTAGCATAAGCATATCCTGCTACCTGAGATTCGACTACATATACAAGCCAAGGATATCTAACAATTGTGTGTTCTATTTTAAGCCTTATTTCATCAATTGAAGGAGCTTTTACAGCAAAACTTGCTGCTGTATTTTCCAGCGCAGGTTTGTAAATATCTAATATGCCCCTGGCATGTCTTGGGGTAGCTTTTTCTATATACATCATGTATCAAGAGTTTATTATTAGTTTATTTCCCTGCAGCTGGTATTTGAATTAACTAAACTTATTAACGTTTTTCATTAATCAATGTACCTATCAATATGATGGGTTCTTTAAAAGCTGTACTCTTTCTTGGTCTAAACTTGCATAATCCGGGTCCACATAAATAAACATTCTGCTAATCTGGTTACTCCTAAACTCAAATACGCTGCAGAATCTCCCAGTAGAAATATCAATATTTGGCCATGATGTGCCATCTTTTAAAGTTCCATTTTCAGTACCCTCAACTACTATTGTATTATGTTGAGATATATAATTGAAATTTTTTAGATCATGAGATATATCATTAAGATATTCGCTCATGACTGATTGAAAGTCTCTAAGTGCATCAACACCTTGATGTGTTCCAAATTTTGGAAAGAAGAAATTTACATCTTGTGTAAATAGATTTAAGTAATCCGTGTTTCCGCTATCAATTTTCCGGAAGTATTCCTGAATAGTCTGTTTTTTGGGGTCCATTATGAAACTTTCTCTAAATTTTTATCACAGAAAGAAATTTCTTCAGCCAATCTTTGTGCTTTTTGATGTGCATTTTTGATAGACTTTTGATGCCTATCATCTTTGAACTCCTGAAATTCTATACCGATATGGTAGAGGTCCTTCTTCTTATCTACACCTAGATAATGGGAACACGTGCGCAAATGTGGTATCAAATGATTTTGAGTCTCTCTTATCTCACCTTCATCAAAGCCAAACTCTCCCGAGGAAGTCAAGACAACCAATTTTTTATTCTTAAGTATAGGTTCTATAGGGAAGTCTCCTCTATTCAAGTCAAAACTGAACGTCTCACTAATTCTCGCAATTTGATCTATCCAGGCTTTTAATGCGGCTGGCATACCATAGTTGAACATTGGAGTTCCAATCACGATAATTTCTGCCCATCTAATCTCATCAATATACTTGTCAGACTTATGGAGTATTTTTCTTTGTTCATGCGAGCGTTCAGAACTATCAGTGAATGCAGAAGCAATCCAATTCAAATCAACAAATTGAGGAGGAACTTTAGAAAGGTCACGATGAACTATTTCCAAATCCGAGTCGAAATCATTTAAATGAGAAATGAATGTTTCAGAAAGATTTCTACTTAGTGATTTATCGCGTCTTGGGCTAACCTGTACATTTAAAAGATTGATCATTGTATATTAGTATTTGATTATTTTATCGAAACTTCCCATGCTTAGAAAACTATTGAAAGTGAATTCTCTTCATGCATTTGTTTAGAGTTACTCATTATGTAAATGTTGATATATTTCATCTAAAGATTGGTAAACTGCATTTTCAAATTCTTTGCCAATTGAGAAATAGGGCGATAAGTACTCTTGAGTCAATAGAATACCAATTAATTTATTCTCTGGATCAGCCCAACCATGGGTATTGAATGCTCCTCCCCAACCAAAGGCTCCAATAGTTCTAGGGGATAGGTAATCATTCTTTTCTGTCTCTATGGCGAATCCACCTAATGAAAATTGAAAATCCACAGGCTGCGGTGGCATAGGTGAAATCTTCACATTATCTCTAAGTTGATTAGTTAATAACAAATCTACAGTACTTGAGGCAAGAATTCTGTTTCCATCAAGAACGCCCTTGTTTAAATACATACTGTAAAACCTACCTAAATCAATTGCTGTGGAACTTAAACCTGCACCGCCAGAGTAATAAGTTCCATTCATTTTTGGGAAATCTTTATCAACTCCTTCATACATAGGATGGTTTACTTCAACTAAATGTCCTTCTTTGTTGATTTCATATACTTCTACCAATCTGTTGTGCTTATCTTTAGAAAGATAAAACCAGGTATCCTTCATATTTAGTGGCTCAAAAAGTTCTTCTCTTAAGAATTGATTGAGTGGCTGGCCGCTCCACATTTCAATCAGGTAGCCAAGCAGATCGATATTTAAACCATACGTGAACCGTTCTTCAGGCTGGTGCATTAACGGAAGTGCAGCAAGATCTTTCATCTTTTCACCAATAGTAGGTATAGTGGTTCCGATGCCTGTTGGAATACCGGCCTGTTCATAAATCTTCCACATTGTTGGATCACTGAATATTGCCGGGTAGGCAATTCCAGAGGTATGACGTAATAAATCTCTAATGGTAATCTCTCGTTTTGCTTCAATTGTCGTATATGAACCTAGTTGGGTATTGTAAGTGTCTAGAACCCTCATATCTTTAAATTCTGGAATATATTTTGAAACAGGGTCATCCAATAGGAATTTTCCACGCTCCCAAAGAACCATTGCACCAACACTAGTTAGAGCCTTCGATTGAGATGCTATTCTGAAAATCGCATCCGATTTCATTGGAATATTTTCTTCGATATCAGCATGCCCAAAAGCCTTGTTATATATGATTGAGCCATCCTTAATAATCAGAGCTACTGCACCTGGAATATGCTCTTGTTGAATGTGTTTTTCTATTATGGCATCAATCCTAAGGATTCTTTGATTATCAAGATTATCTACTTGGTGATCTTGACCTTTAACTTGAGTTACAATAAATAATAAGGAGACAATTAAAAGTGATGTTTTTAAAAAATTCATGATTAGATATTTTTTGTTATAAAATTGATTTTACTACACCACCATCGGCTCGAAGTGATGTACCATTAATAGCTGAAGACAACGGACTGGATAGAAAGGCAACCAAGTTGGCAACTTCATTAACTTCAGCAAACCTTTGAATCAATGAAGTAGGTCGAACGTCATTGAAAAATTCTTGCTCGATTTCGTTTTTAGCTTTGTTTTCTTCTTCAGCCAGATTAGTTAAAAAATCTTCAATACCTTCTGATCTTGTTGGCCCTGGGAGAACAGAATTAACGGTCACATTTGAACCTTTTGTGAGTTCTGCTAAACCTCGGCTAACAGCTAATTGTGCTGTTTTCGTCATACCATAATGAATCATTTCTTCGGGTATATTTATGGCAGACTCGCTAGAAATGAATATTATTCTTCCCCAACCATTATCCAGCATTTTGGGTAAGTAGTGTCGTGATAATCGTATGCCACTTAGGACATTGACTTCAAAAATTTCAAACCAGTCTTGATCAGAAATATGAGGGAAAGCTTTTGGTTCAAAGAAACCAACATTGTTGATGAGTATGTCAAGTTCGGCAAACTGATCAATGATAGATGTGACCTGTTTTTGTTCACTAAAATCGGCGGCAATACCTGTAACTGTACCCCCTTTTAACTTTGAGAGTTTTTGAACAGAATTCTGGACCTTTTTCTCGGTTCGGCCATTAATTATTACATCTGCTCCTTCTTCATGTAGAACTTTAGCTATTGAAAACCCAATGCCTTGCGTTGACCCACTTACAAAAGCTTTTTTTCCTTTTAACTGTAACTCCATCCTATTTCTCTTTCTGTTTTAAATTAGCGTTTGAGTAGTCTGTATATCCTATTTCAGTACCACCGAAATATGTGTCTGGGTTGCCTTTATTTAGTGCTATTCCATACTTTAAACGAGTAGGTAAATCAGGATTAGCTATAAATGGACGACCAAAGCCGATCATGTCAGCCCATCCATCATGTATTGCTTTAACTGCTTTTTTTAGGTTGTATTTACCTGCATAAATCATCTTTCCTGAAAAAGTATTTCTGAAGGCATTTCTAAATTCAAGAGTCATCTCCGGTGCGTCATCCCAGTCAGCTTCTGCTATATGGATGTAGCCTATACCAATACTTTCTAAAATTTTTGCAGCCTCTATATAGGTCTCACGTGGGTTGTCATCAATACATCCCTGAAGAGTAGTTAGAGGTGCTAATCTAACACCGACATGATCTGGCTCAAAGACTTTGCAAACTGTTTGGGTAACTTCTTTAAGAAAGCGAAGACGGTTATGAACACTACCTCCATATTTGTCTTTTCTATTGTTAGCCTGAGAATCGATGAATTGGTTGATTAAGTAGCCATTCGCTGCATGAATTTCTACTCCATCAAATCCAGCTTCTTTGGCATTTTTGGCAGCTTTTTTGAAATCATGGATAATGTTATTTATACCTTCAAAACTTAAGGCAGACGGTTTAGAGTGTTGAATCATTTCTCCGGCACCACTTTCTGGCCCTTTATTTTCTGGATCGATATAAACTTTAACTCCATCAGCGACTAGTTCTGAAGATGAAACAGGAGCCTTATTAGCTGGTTGGAGAGATGTATGAGATACGCGACCAACATGCCATAATTGGGCAAATATAACCCCATCCTTTTTGCGAACTGCATCTGTAACCTCTTTCCAGCCCTTTACCTGTTCCGGTGAATGAATACCTGGTGTCCACGCATAACCTTTTCCTTGTTGGCTGATTTGCGTACCCTCTGAAATAATTAAACCTGCACTGGTTCTTTGTTGGTAATATTTAGCCATTAAAGAGGTTGGCACATCTCCATGACCAGCCCTGGATCTGGTCATGGGAGGCATAACAATTCTATTTTTTAAAAGATGATTTCCAAGCTTTAAATCATTAAATAAAATTTCTGAGTCCATGTGATATTTCTTTCAGTTATTAACTCTTCAAGAATCTATCACATCTAATTTGGCAGGTGTTAGTAATAAGTACAGCTGCAGTAGTAGAATCTACAGATTAGTATGATCTCTATAATCGGTGGGAGATAAACCAATTATTTTTTTAAAAACACGAGAGAAGTATGATGGTTCATCAAAGCCAAGTCGGAAAGCAATTTCTGAAATTTCAAGATCTGAGTGTTTCAAACATATAGTAGCATGATCTATGAGATATTCTGATATAAGTTGACCGGCGGTTTTACCTGTTACTTTTTTTATAGTGTCGTTTAAATAATTCTGTGATACATCCAATTCATCAGCATACTCTTTTACAGTATGCATAGTGATAGGATAGTGCTCCTTAATAGGTTCTAAATCTTTCAACAAGAGCTCTTGAAAACGATGAACTAATAAAGAACTCGAATCAACCGGTTTGTGAAGCTTGCAGTGTCCCTTCTGATACAGAGATTCAGATTTGTTTATGATCGCATGCAGCAAGCTTTGAATAACTCTATAATCAGTTGAACTGAGAAAGGTCAATTCATCCTCAATCAATGAGATGAGTTGATTTAAGTATTCAACATGTTCATCCTTTAAACATAAAATAGGCTGATTGGAGATTTTAAAAAGAGGGCTTGTTCTTAGTTTTCTAGAACTTGGTAATCCTGATTGAAAGAAATCATCTGAAAATAAGAGGCAATAGCCAATTAAATTCTCTGATATTGTTTTAGCCTTATACACGATTTGTGGATTGATAAAGATAAGAGAGGGTTGATCGAGCTTGTATTCACTTGAGCCTAATTCTAATTCCATTTCCCCTTTTTCTAACAGTATTACCAAGTAAAAGTCTATTCGATGTGAGGGAAGTGACCCGGAGAAACTTTTAAGATGAAGTAAGTCAAAATTCTTGTAATGTCCTGTACTTTTTAGTGAAGTATATCTTTCACGGAATTTTGGTAGAGTAACAAGAGGAATTTCTTTTGTGCTGTTTATGATCATGACCGGTAACCACTTTTTAACTAATAAAAATATTGAAATTTTGTCCTAATTTTGGTTGAGCATATATAATGATACACATAAATAATGCTCAATTGATTGCATAGCTAATATATATGAGATTTAACCAACTTAAATAAAGAGCAAAAATGACTATCGATAGTGTATCATCATTTATTGACTACTACCACAATATTAGAAAAAGAACTGATCGGTTACTCTCAGTTATTCAGCCTGAACATTTAGATTGGACATATAGTGAGGGTAAATTTACTATTGCTGATATTATTCGTCATATAGCAGCCATTGAAAGATATATGTATGCTGAAACGGTCATTGGAAACCCAAGTAGATATAAAGGGTGTGATAAAAAGTTAGCGGACGGTTATGAGGAGGTCATGGCGTTTTATAAAATCAGTCGTCAGGAATCATTGGAAGTATTTCAATCCTTAAATGATGAAGATTTAAAAAAGAAATGCCTCATCCCTGGAAGAACAAAGATCACAATTTGGAAGTGGTTAAGAGCAATGGTTGAGCATGAAGTTCACCATAGAGGTCAACTTTATATTTACTTGAATATGATTGGGGTTGAAACGCCACCTATGTTCGGTATGACCGAAGAGGAACTAAGAAAAGTAAATTAATAGATGATTCAATTTGAAATTACCCCTAATGACATTATTCAGGCGGATAATCGTATATCAAACTATATAGTAAAAACGCCTGTATTATATTCTCAAAATTTAAAAAAAGATTATGACCTAGATGTGAAACTTAAATTAGAGAATCAGCAAGTATCTGGGAGTTTTAAACCAAGAGGTAGCATTAATAAAATTCTCAAAACACGAAACAGTTTTAAAGATCCATCATATGTAGCGCCTACGGCTGGTGGACACGGTGTCGGACTTTCATATGCTGGAAAGGTATTAGGGGTTGATGTTGAAATTCACATGCCGAAATCTGCTGATAAAGACAGGATAAGAGATATAAAGGAAAATGGTGCTAAACTATTTTTCCATGAATCCGTTGAAGCAGCTTCAATAATTGCAAAAAGGAAAGCAAAGAAAGAAGGTAAAATATTCGTTTCTGCATATGATGATCTAGATATGATAGAGGGTGCTGGCACAATGGCCTTTGAGTCTATGGATGAATTCTCAGATATAGATTGTTTGGTTTGTGGAGTGGGGGGAGGAGGGTATATCTCAGGTATGGCAATCATCCTAAAAAGCATTAATCCTGATTTACACATAATTGGGGTTCAGCAAAACAAGGCTGCCTTTCTTAAAAGATGGTACGATACCCAAAAGTATCCAGGTGATTATAAGCTTGATTATTCAATAGCGGAAGGAATTGGGGGCTATATTGAAAAAGATTGTGTTACGTGGCCTATAGTTAATTCATTAGTTGATGAATTTATTTCCGTCTCAGAAAATGATATAAAACAAACATTACTATGGATGTTAGATCGGCATAAGGTCTACACTGAACCCAGTGGGGTTGTAGGGCTCACTGCAATTATGGCGAATAGACATTACTTCAAAAAGTTTAATCATATTTTTACTGTAATATCTGGTCAAAATATGTCATTAGACAAGTTTAAAGGCCAAATAATGAATTAAGAAAGCTGTTTTAATAAATATTATTTGACAAAATATACCAATCGGTTTATTTTATTCGCAATGAAGTACGAAAAATCAGACATAACGAAAAACAAAATCATTGAGGAATCAGCACACCTTTTTAATGTTCAAGGATATGCGCCCACTTCAATGTCTGACATAGAAAAAGCAACTGGCTTTACGAAAGGGTGTATATATGGGCATTTTAACTCAAAAGATGACATAGCGGTTGCAGCTTTTGACTACAATCGTAGAATCTTGATTGATAATATAAAAAGTCAGGTCAGAAGCACAGAAGGCAGTATTGATAAGTTAAAAGCTATTATACATAGTTATAAAAAGAACGTGAATACCCCTCAGTTTAAAGGTGGATGCCCAATTTTAAACACTGCAACAGAAAGCGATGATTCGTATGAGGTACTCCGACCAAAAGTTAAGCAAACGTTAAATATTTGGTCTGGGACAGTGGAAGAAATTATTAAGAATGGTATTGTCGCTGGGGAGATTAATGAAGATGTGCAGCCCAAAAAAATTGCCTCTTTATTTGTATCTATTTATGAAGGTAGTATAATGTTAATGAAGATGTATAAAGATGCCCAGCATATGAACTATGCTTTTGAACAACTAGAGAATTTGATTGATGAAATTTCTAAGAAGTAGACTTGTGGTTTTTTTTAACTCAAAATATACCAATCGGTATATTTTTATTACCCTTGCAACTCTTTTGTTGTCTTTCAGGGCCAATGCACAATCGAGTGAATTAGATCGATATATATCCATTGCATTAGAAAACAATAAAGGTCTCATAGAGCAACAGCTAAATGTGAAAATAGCAGATAAGAATTCAGAGATAGCACGCTCGTATTTTCTACCCAATATTTCTTTACAAGCCTCATATGACATAGCTGAAGGTGGCCGAACCATAGATGTACCAGTCGGAGATCTATTAAACCCTTTATATGGCTCTGTTAACGACCTGCTTGGTGAAAATCGTTTTCCGACAAATCTTGAAAATGTTAGCACTCCGATATTATTGGATGACTTTCAGGAGACGAAGCTCAGGGTGATTCAACCACTTTTCAATACCGATATTTTTTATTCCTACAAAGCACAAAGGTCTTTACAAGATGTCCAGGATATAAAGAAAGAGGCTTTTAAGAACGAGCTGATAAAAGAAGTCAAAATTGGGTATTACAATTATTTAAGTGCGGTTAAAGCAGTAGAAATACACCAAAGCACAAAGAACCAATTAGAAGAAGTATTAGAGTACAATAAATCACTATTTAAAAATGGTGAAATAACGAAAGATGTCCTAAGTCAGACAGAGCTCGAACTAAGTAATACAGAAAGTGAAATACTGAGCTTTAAAAACAAGAAGTCTAAAGCTAAATATTATTTCAATATACTTCTCAATCGCCCATTAGGTACAGATATAATACAATCAGAAGAAACCCTGAGTATGTTTATAGCTGAAGGTGAAGATTATTCAGTGAATTCAGCTCTACGAAACCGAAGTGATCTTCAAGCATTGCGAAAAGGCAGTCAAGCTTTGGAGTATACTCTTCAGCGAGAAAAATATGGCAGGCTTCCAGAAATATTTGTCTCAGCAGATGTTGGTTATCAAGGGGTAGGCTACAATTTTTCAGATCAAGAATTCATGTTGATTAGGTTTGGTCTTAAATGGGAGCTATTCAATGCTTTGAAACATACCAAAGAAATTCAAAAAGCACGTCTTAAGCTACAAAAGAATGAGAATAAAATTCAAACACTTCAAGACCAGATTGAATTACAAGTCATGAACTCAAAAGAAGCAGTAAGTCATGCTCGTGCAATGCTAGGTACAAGAAAGTTAGGAGAGAAAAGTGCATACGAACGATTTAATATTGTGAAAAATAGATATGAGCAGGGGGAGGTAATTTTTCTAGAGTATCTGGAAGCGCAAAAGGATTTGCAAAGATCAAAACTCAAAAAGCTAATAGCGCAATATGATCTGTTAAAGGAAATAGCACGACTAGATTCAATAGTTGAAAACATTAAATAGGATATAAATATGAAACGATTTAAAGTCTTGAAATTTGCAATACTTCTGATGTTCATCCTCATTTATGGGTGTAGTTCAAAGACAGACGATTCAAGCAAGCAAAAGGATAATGTGTTGACAAAACAAGCCTATGCTGTTGAGTTAATACACTCTCAAGAACCAATTCTAATCAAAAGAACTGGAAATGTCGCTTATGGAAAGTCGATGAGCTTATCGTTTAAAACACCGGGTTTTGTAAAAATTTTGCACAAACAAATTGGGTCACAAATAAAAAAAGGTGAGGTACTTGCGGAAATAAATCTAAAAGAGATTGAAGCAAAGAAAAATGTGGCTGAATATGCACTTGAAAAGGCAGAACGTGATTTTGAAAGGGTCAAAACGTTATATAGTGATTCTAGTGCAACACTAACACAGGTTGAAGACTTAAAAACTAAAGTAGAAATAGCAGCTAATGAGCTTCAAATAGCAAAATTTAACTATGACCAATCCACTATAACTTCACCAATAGATGGGAAAATTACTCGCAAATTCGTAGAAGAGGGTGAGCTAATTCAACCTGGTATACCTGTTTATTCGATTAGTAGTAGTCAAGACCTCATTTTTAGGACTTCCGTGACTGATCAGGAAGTTAGCCTAATAAGTCTAGGTGATAGCGCGAGTGTTTCGCTAGCCTCATATCCCGGTCAAAAGGTAAAAGCGATTGTAAGCCAAATAGCGGAGACCCCAAATCCAAATGCAGGGACATATGAAATAGAACTTCAGTTAAGACAACCTTTTACGTCCATAAAGGAAGGGATGTTTGGATCGGTAGTAATTTACCCTTCTAATGCAGCTAATTATGTAAGTATTCCTATAGAATCTATCGTTGAGCCCAAAGATGAGGATATCATTATTTATGGAATAACTGATCAGTCAGAAAGAGTGGAAGAGAGACATGTCAGACCAAAATATATTTTAAATGATCAACTGATTGTTGATGCAAAAGAGTTAACTGGTTTAAAAAAAGTATTTACTAGAGGAAGTAAATTTTTGAAAAGTGGTGATATTGTTAAGGTCTTAGAGGAGTGATATGAAACTACCAAGAATTGCTATTGAAAATTACCGCTTTGTTTTTGTTCTCGTTCTATTAGCCATGTTAGTCGGGGTTTATTCTTTTTTTACTATGCCTCGTTCTGAAGACCCTGAACTCTCTTTACCAAACTACACCATTACAGTCGTACTCCCTGGAACAGGGCCAGAAGACATGGAAGAATTAGTGGTAGATCCTATTGAAGAAGGTGTAGATAAAATAGAAAACGTTGCAGAAATCTATACTGAGATAACTGATGGGTTGGCCATCATTCAGGTGGAAGGTGAATTTGGAATAGACTATGACGAACAATATGATGACATAAGCAGTGAAATAAATGCTATTCGTCAAGAATTACCAAGTGGGATACAAAGGTTGTCTGTTGAGCAGTATAAACCTGAAGATAGAACTGTAATTATGCAGTTGGCATTAGTTTCGAACTCGGCGACCTTCATTGATTTAAAGGATGTAGCGGATAATATCCAGGACCAGTTAGAAGAGATAAAAGGTGTTCAGTCTACAGAAATTGTAGCTATACCCAGAGAAGAAATAAGGGTAGAGGTAAATTTCGAAAGGCTTAATGATTATGGTGTATCACTCGATCAGCTTATAAGTGGAATCAGGGATGAAAATCAAAATATACCCGGTGGTTCAATAAATGTTCAGGATAAGTATTTCACGATTAAAACAAGTGGCAGCTTTGAGTCACTACAGGACATAAAAAACATGCCAATTGGTATTGGTAGATCAATTATTCGTTTAAGCGATGTAGCTAAAATAAATATTGATCACCAAGATGAAAGGTGGCTTGCAAGAGTCAATGGTAATCGGGCTATTTACTTAGCGGTTAAAAGAGGTGCTGATGAAAATTTGATTGATATTTCTGAAAAAGTATCTCAAAAACTTACTTCAATTAAAGAGAATATAAGGTCTGACATTCAGTTAGATGTTGTCTTTGAACAGGCTCCGGCGGTTAAGGATAGAATCAATGGTTTCTTTTTTAATCTCTTACAAGGGGTCTTACTTGTAGGCCTTATGATTTTTTTATTCCTAGGAATGAGGTCCTCAGCAGTCGTCATGATCATCATTCCAATAGCGATGATTATAACGATTGGTGTGCTTAATCAAATTGGTTATGGGCTTCAACAAATCTCTATTGCATCACTAGTTATTGCACTTGGTCTACTTGTTGATAATGGGATCGTAGTCATCGAAAACATCGTAAGATTTAAGAAGGAAGGCTATTCAATACTTGAGTCTGCAATAAAGGGTACATCAGAAGTTAGTTACGCTATAATTAGCTCTACTGTGACAACAGTATTGGCATTTGCCCCCCTTGCTTTCCTTCAAAGCGGACCGGGAGAATTTCTACGGTCATTGCCGATAACTGTGATAATTACGCTAATTGTATCTCTGATCTTGGCACTTTGCTTAACACCAATAGTAGCGAATATTTTTATTCAGAAGATCAATGATAAAAACTCATCAACAGTTGATAAATATCTGATGGTAATTATAAATAGAGTTTACGAACCTATTCTAAAGTTTGCGCTGAGTAAAAGCATTTATGTGGTAATTGGTGCTTTGATATTATTTGGTGGGTCTTTAGCATTATTTCCCTCTATTGGTGTTAGTTTTTTTCCGACTGCAGATAAACCTATGCTTCTTATAAATGTTGATACACCTGAAGGATCTAATATTTACAGAACCGATCATGCAGTAAGATTTATAGAGTCAGTATTAGATTCT
Organism: Gracilimonas sp.; assembly: GCF_040218225.1. Classification (NCBI taxonomy): domain Bacteria; kingdom Pseudomonadati; phylum Balneolota; class Balneolia; order Balneolales; family Balneolaceae; genus Gracilimonas; species Gracilimonas sp. The sequence goes on along the minus strand of NZ_JAVJQO010000006.1, from coordinate 317,242 downwards.
ACAGATTACGTTGAGAAATATATTTCAAACTCAGGCCATGGAAACCCTCAAGTATACTACAATAGAATTCCTGAAAAGTATAAGCCTAACCATGGTCAGGTTTTAGTTAACTTTAAAACATGGGATCCGAAAAAGTTTTATTCAACTTTAGAACAATTAAGAGAAGATTTTTCGGAATATGTAGGGGGCCAAATATCCTTTCGTGAATTAAAAAATGGTGCACCTTTTAATGCCCCTATAGAAATTCGAATAAGAGGCCAGAAGCTTAACACTCTTAAGTCATTATCTCAGAATGTTGAAAAGGTAATAAGGGATCAAGAGGGAACAAAAGATGTAGATAATCCTCTTGCAATATCAAAAACTGATTTAAAAGTTGAGATAAATAAAGAGAAAGCCGCTCTATATAATGTGTCAATCGGAGCAATTGATAGAGCAGTAAAAGCAGGAATATCTGGGCTTACGATAGATCAAACTACACTTAATGACGGAGAAGAATACCCAATTGTGGTTCGTCTACCTGTAGGGCAATCACCATCAATTGATGATTTCGATAATATTACTGTTACTTCAAAGCTCAATGAAGCCATTCCTATTAAACAACTCATTCGGCTTAAATTTGAGCAGTCCATACCTCAACTTTTACATTACGACTTAACAAGAACGACAGCTGTTACAGCCAATGTTATAAATCCAGATAAAACGACTGAAGTCACGGAATCCATAATTGAAGAGTTGGATAGGCTAAATTGGCCAAGGGGATATGATTACTATGTTGCCGGAGAGTATGAGTCACAGCAAGAGTCCTTTGGTGATTTAGGATCATTGTTAATCATAGCTCTGATTGGGATTTTCGCTGTATTGGTACTACAATTCAAATCATTTCTTCAACCCCTTATAATCTTCTCTGCAATACCGTTGGCAGTGACTGGTTCTTTCATAGCATTATTTATTACAAATTGGTCCTTTTCATTTTTCGCATTTGTTGGGTTCATAAGTCTTGTAGGTATTGTCGTAAATAATTCAATCATCCTTGTTGACTATGCTAATACTCTCATCCAAGAGATCGGTGATTTCGATGTTGGTCTTATTAAAGCGTGTAAGACTAGGTTTACACCTATTGTGCTTACAACAGCCACTACTATCGTCGGTTTAATTCCCCTCACTTTATCAAATACTAGCCTTTGGTCACCATTAGGGTGGACAATTATTGGTGGAATGGTCTCATCAACATTATTAACCCTCGTAATAGTACCCATACTTTACACCTGGTTTACGAGAAAAGAAGAGGTCATATAATGATTAAAATAATTAGCAGAATAATAAAAATGATATATGCCTTATCACCAAAGTTCGGGACATACTCGTCATTTTTACTTTTTAATTATCCAATCAATAAAACAGTTAGAAACAGAGAAAAAAGAGTACTAGAATCTGCTAATACCACATCAGTAAGCCTTGATGATAAATTGATTAAGGTTTACTGGTGGGGTAATGGGGATAAGAATGCATTATTAATACATGGTTGGGAGTCAAATGCCGGGGGACTAGGTGGATTTGTAGAACCATTACTAAAAAGGGGATACCAAATACTGTCTTTTGATGGGCCTGCACATGGGAAAAGTGAGGGATGGCTGACTAACATAATTGAATTTTCAAATGTAATAAAAGAAATCATTGAGCTCGATCAACCTGATACAATAATTACTCATTCCTTTGGTAGTGCTGCTTTGATATATGCACTTCATCAGAACGACCATCTAAAAGTTAAGAACCTGATTCTGGTAACTTCTCCTAATAGATTTGAAGACGTCCTAAAAGGCTTTACAACTTTATTGAATTTTGATCAAAAGATGGAAGACGATTTTATGAAATATATCTCTAAAAAATTCCAGAAAAACATTTCTGAACTTGAAATTAGCAATCTGATAAAAAAAACCTCGATTGAACGAATTTTGCTCGTACATGATATCGATGATAGAGTTTTGAGTTATAAAGGAGCAAAAAAAATTGCAGGCAATTCAAAGAATGTAGAGCTGTTTAGTGTAAAAAATAAAGGTCACTACAGAATACTATGGGACGAAGATGTTATACAAACATGCATGAATTTTTTAATGTGTGAAATTCCGGTAGAGTCTTCACAAACTTCGTCTTTGAACTAAATAATTCGTCTACTTATAAAATGAACGAATAAGAGCTTTGGTATATGATAAAAGTGTTACAAGAAAGACCCGAGCATATTGATACTATCTCAAGTTTAACTATTAAGGCATTTCCAAGTAATGCTGAAGCCAATTTGATTGATAAGCTTAGAGAAAAGCTCACAAACTTTTACTCATTTGTAGCTATTAAAGATGGAGAAGTTATTGGTCACATTTTATTTACTCCAGTTTATCTTGACGGTCCGGAAAATAATATTTCAATCTTTGGTTTAGGTCCGATGGCCGTTTTACCGAAATACCAAAAAAGTGGGGTAGGATCAAAGTTAGTTAGAAGAAGTTTGAAATTTCTAAAGAAGCAAGAGATTGATGCAGTGGTTGTACTAGGGCATAAAGAGTATTATTCCAAATTTGGCTTTGAGTCATCTGCCAAATATGGAGTTAAGTCTGAATTTGATGTTCCAGACGATGTATTCATGATAAAGTTCCTAAACAGAGATTTTAAAAGCATTCTAAAGGGGACTATTAAGTACGATGAACTATTTAGTAAGGTCTAAAATGCATTTTAAAGTACTAGCTATACTGCTCATAATAATTTCAGGTCTATCATTAAATGTACTAGGTCAAAATATGGAAGGGAATAGTCAAATAAATTCAAAGGTACTTATTCTACATGGTTATGGGGCAAGTTCAAATGATCATTGGTTCCAATGGTTAAAGGAAGAGCTTCGTATGAGAAATTTTGAAGCAAGCATAGTGGAATTCCCAAACTCTTCTAATCCAGATCCTGCTGAATGGTTGAAAACTCTTGACGAAGAGATCAAAAATTATGATAAAAATGTCTACATAATAGCCCATAGCCTTGGTTGTGTAACAGTGTTACAACATCTACAAAAGGGGAGAGTAGAGAATAATGATATTGAATTGGGCGGGCTGATTTTAGTTTCTGGTTTTCTAGAACCACTTCCTAAGCTTCCTGAACTGAATACTTTTTTAACCCCTGAAATAAAAACTGATAGTCTGCAAAAAATCACGGAGTCAGTGGTAGTAATTGGAGCTAAGAATGATCCAATAGTACCATATGATCATATCGAAAACTTAGCCCATAGATTAAATGCAAAAATGATTGAGCTTGAAACCGGGGGGCATTTCTTGAAATCAGATGGGTATAGAGAATTCCCGAAAGTTCTATCTGAGGTGGAAAAAATCACAACAAAAAATTGAAATGAAAGGTTGATGACATGATTCAAGTGCAGCAAAATATAAGAGATATAGAAGATCTTAAATTAGTGGAAACTGAAGTTTCAGATCCAGCTAGAAATGAAGTTCAGGTAAACATTAAAGCGGCCTCGCTAAACTACCTAGATCTGATACTTGTAAATGGTTCATTTGGACCAGAACTGCCAAATCCATATGTGCCACTTTCTGATGGAGCAGGAGTAGTAACAAAGGTTGGGGAAGGTGTGAAGGAGTGGAACATAGGAGATAAGGTCTATATTCATTATGTAAGAGATTGGATTAATGGGCCTATTACTCCACAAACATCCAAAATTCGTGTAGGACTTCAAACTCAAGGCATATTATCAGAGTTCGTGAATGTACCTCAACATGGATTAGTCAAAGCCCCAGAGAATTTAAGTTTTGAAGAAGCCTCAACGCTTCCTATAGCCGGAGTAACAGCCTGGTCGGGATTATTTGAAACAGGCAATCTTCAAGCTGGTCAAACTGTATTAACTCAAGGGACTGGGGGGGTATCAATTTTTGCCCTTCAATTTGCAAAAGCAGCCGGCGCTAAAGTTATAGCTACAACATCCACTAAAGAAAAGATGGACTTTCTCAGTAATCTTGGCGCTGATGAGGTTATTAATTACAAAGAAAACCCTGATTGGTCCAAAAGTGTAAAGGAGTTAACAGATGGAATTGGTGTAGATATAACATTAGATATTGCAGGAGATGCAACCATTCGAAAATCTTTAGAAGCCATTAAAATGAATGGGATAGTTGGTACTGTAGGTTTTATAACAGGGTCAAAGATTACTATTGATGTGGTCGAACACTTAGACCTTAGAATGGCAAAACTAATGGGCATTTCTACAGGTAGTAAAGCCTCTTCTGAGAGTATGGTACAGGCAATAGAGGTAAATGAAATTAAACCGAAAGTCGATAAAATATTTGGTTTCTCAGAAGTTAAAAGTGCATTTAGGTATCTAGAAAGTGGTAGTCATATTGGCAAAGTTGTAATTAAACTCTAAGCATTACACTATGGAAATCCGATACCTAAAGCTTGTAAAGGCAATAGTAGAAGAAGGAAGTTTAACGAAAGCATCAGAAAAGCTGTTTCTGACTCAATCTGCACTGAGCCATCAATTAAAAGAGGTTGAAACTCAATTAGAAACAGATTTATTCTATCGTATAAACAGAAAACTTGTTTTAACGGAAGCTGGAAAAAAAGTTTATCAATCTGCCAAAGATATTACGAATAAAGTTGATGTCCTGAAGAAGACTATTGACGAGCTAAATCATGGGGTGACTGGTACATTAAGAGTCTGTACAGAATGCTATACAAGTTATTATTGGTTACCACCGGTTTTAAAAAAGTTCAACGAAAAGTATCCAAGAGTATCAATAGATATTAAAGTAGAGGGAACACACCATGCCATAGAACTCTTGTTAGATGGTGAACTAGAAATTGCTTTTACAAATACCAAAAAGCACGAAAATATCCTTGAATATAAGCCTCTATTTGAAGATGAGATGGTTGCTGTTGTATCAACTGATCATTTATGGGCAGAAAAGAAGTATGTAGATGCTGAAGATTTTAAGTCTGAGAATCTCATTATTCATTCCAGGCCACTTGAGAGTGTAATTGTTTATGAAAACTTACTTAAACCTAACAATATTGAACCGGAGAGTTTAACCGTCTTACCATTAACAGAAGCCTCAATTCAGCTAGTGAAAGCAAATATGGGGGTAATTGTGCTACCGTCGTGGACTTTAATGCCATATTTAGATGATTCAATTACAACACTCCGAGTTACCAAGAAAGGACTACACAGAACACACTATGCAGCATATTTAAAACAAAGCCGTCCTCCGTTTTTAGAACAATTTTTAAACTTCATGAAACAGAATATTCAGTATGAAAAAGCATTACCAGATTAGAACAATAAGAAGAGATGAGCTTGATCGCCTAACTAAGCTATGTGAATTACATGCAGAATATGAAAAGGCAGAGTATTTCAGTGAAGGAAAAGCTAATAAACTTGAAGAAGCTATTTTTGGGAAGAATAAGAAAATAGAATGCTGGGTCATTACTAAGGCAAACTATTTTATTGGCTATGTAACTTTAATACCCCAATTTTCTACTTGGGATGCCGAAAATTACCTATACCTTGACTGTTTATTTATTAAAGAAGGGCATAGAGGGCAAGGTATTGGTGCAAAAGTCATGAAAAAAATACATAATTTTGCTTCTTCAAATGGTTATAGTCAAGTTCAATGGCAAACCCCATCATTCAATGAAGGTGCAATTAAGTTTTACAATAGAGAGGGAGCGATTGGTAAACAAAAGGTTAGATTTACTTTGAATATTTCGGAAAATTAGATTTTTGAATCACAAATAATGGCTCATTTTAAACCATGAAAGTTGGAATAGCACAATTAAAATCATTTCCAGGTGATATTGAGTTAAATCTGGAAAATCATCTACGGTTTATAAATGAACAATTTGCTAGAAATTCTGATCTCTTGCTATTTCCAGAACTTTCAATAACTGGTTATGAACCAAAATTAGCAGAAAGTTTAGCATTTGAAATAAATGATAAGCGTTTGATGAAGCTTGGAGCAGCTAGTAGAGAAAAAAATATGACAATAGGCATAGGTTTACCTCTACGTCAAAAAGAAGGAATTACTATCTCCATTCTGCTATTTTATCCAAATGGCGAAAGAAAGGTCTATTCTAAAAGATACTTACACCCGGACGAAGAGCATTATTTTATTGCCGTAAAAGATGATTCATTACCTATAATACCAGAATTTCCAATATCGGTAGGAATCTGCTATGAGATTTTTATTGATGAACACATTGAAGCTGCAAATCAAAACGAAATGATATACATGGCAAGCGTTGCTAAATTCGGACACAATATTAATAAAGCCCTAAAGCGATTGAAAGACGTTTCATTTAAATTTGGTTCTACTGTATTAATGTCCAATGCTGTTGGAGAGGCCGACGGTTTACAATGTGCTGGTCAGTCTACTGCTTGGCAAAAAGGAAAGGTAATTTTCCAAATGCCAAGAAATAAAGAAGGTATTATCATATTTGATACAGAGACTGGAATCGTGACAAACAGGATTTTGTAAGGATACTAAGCTATCTCAAAGGTGATTTACTTTTCTGTCGTTGTATCTGAAAAAAATCCAAACTCCAAGTATTACATCAACATATAAACAAAATATGGGCCACCAAGAAGGGACTGTATTATAGTTAAAGATGTGTGGATGAATAAAATCATACAAGCCATGTACTATAAGAAGTATGGCTACCATTCTTAATGAGTTTACAGAGCCATATAAAGCCCCTGTAATAAACATTGTAGCTACTACTGCTTCTGCAATTATAACGTCTACATTAGAACTCATGACTGCAAAGAGTATATAGACAAGTGCTATAACTATTAGAATCGTTGGGAAATAACTACGGTCCTTTTCAAATCGAAAGATTTTAGCTTTTCCAATACCAATGATAAACGTTGTTGTTATAACTGCGCAGATGAATTCAATCATGCTCTTTTATATGTCCGTTTCAAATTCATTTTTTTTAATTAACCTATTCTTAAAATCATCATCTACAGGATTTTGAACTTTATTAAAGTGAGTCCAGCCCTCGTTGTGAACTGGAAAAATTCTTTCCGGACTTAAATCCGTTATGAAGTGCTTTAAATCAGTTTCATTCATAGTGTATCTTAGATTACCTGATAGATATTTAAACTGAGCTTTACCCAAATGAGGGATAAACAATTTTGTATCTCCTAAGTCATTAACTTGCTTGGCAATCTCAGACTTATAAATAGTATCGCCTGAAATATAGATTAGATTATTAGAATTAGTTTTCCTTATGATAAACCCTATTACCGGTCCTGCAAAGTAGTGGACTGGAAAGACTCCATGTTGAGCTTCAATGGCAATAATTTCTAATTCATTTTTTCTCTTTTTATATATAAAACTCTCCCCAGGATCCAAGCCTATGCCTCGCTTGAGTTTTATTGAGGAATGATAAGTAGTAATTATTTGATTTACGTTGTTTAATAGCTTTAGTCCAGTCCGGTCTAAATTATCTTTATGATGGGCATGACTAATTAGGGCAAGATCTATATGTTTTAATTGATCTTCGAATCGTGGTATTGAGTTCTTTTTAGAAAAGGCCAAAAAACCATGATGGTATAAATTTCCTGGTTTATCGAGATTGGGATCTGTAATAATTTTAATTGAGCCAATTTCTATGAGTATCGTAGCAACACCGATATACCAAACTTTTATTCTCATGTAATTTATTGATAGCTCCAATCTGGTTTTCCACCTTGTTTATTGGAAGTAATGTTTTTCCCAACAACAAGAAGTTCAACGTCCTGGTCAGCTACTGGACTGTGTTCAACTCCTTTCGGTACAACTAACATATCACCCTTTTCAAGTAAAACATCATCATAATCTTCTTTAAACCGGATTGTAATAGCACCCTTTAGAACAATAAATACTTCATCCTGATCTTCATGCTTATGCCAATTTATTTCACCAATACCTTTAGCAACTTTAAACATACTCCCATTAGCTTTCCCTAAGACTTTTTGAGACCAGTATTCATCAATACTATCAAGAGTTTTGTAAAGGTTTATTTTTTTCATGATGCTAATTCCACTAATAATTAAATAAAAAAGGGTTCAATAATTTTCGTTCGGGGTACAAATAGGTAGGGCGAAAACTAAAGAACCCTTTCGTTGGGTTTTAAGTACTATTTCTACACTCTTAACAATAACAACCTACGACAGGATTATTTTTTTCAGCGTTAAGTTCGCCTTCAGTCTGATACCCATCTTTTTTCCACCATTCTAGGCCACCAATTAGTTCCTTTACATCAAAACCAAGTTTCGCAAGTTTCAAAGCACCCTTCGTAGAGGCATTACAACCTATGCCATCACAATAGGTGATGTAGGTTTTTGATTTATCAAGCTTGGAAGTTGTTTCCTCATTCATAGTCCTGTGCGGAAAACTAATGGCACTAGGAATATGCTCTATGTCATATCCATCTTTACTTCTTGCATCAATCACTACAAGATTATGATCTGTTTTGTTTAAATATTCATATAGATCTGCAGGGTCCATCTCAAAAGAGAGTTTGTCTTCATAGTGCTGTATTTGTGTATTCATGCTCGTATCCTCTAATTATGTTATTAACTCACAAAAAGTATAGCGAGCGTGAGAGCTTAAATAAAATGAGATTTATTCATGCACTTGATTAGTATTCTGATAATGATTCTTTAGGCCTTAAGGATATATTATAAAGTATAAGGATTTCGTCTTTTTGATTTAGTGATCGTCCTATATGAATAAAGCTTTATACTACATTTATGGAAGAACAAATCTGGAATACATACCGGTATAAAATACTCAATTACATTAATGCAAGAGTATCAGATGAAGAGCTAGCAAAGGATCTAACACAAGATATTTTTATAAAAGTCTTGGATAACTCCTCTAAGTTAGAGGAAATTGAAAATCTTGATAGTTGGATATTTACCATTGCAAGGAACAGGTTAATAGATCATACAAGAAAAAAGAAAGAGCTTTCGCTTGGTGAAAAAGAAATTCAGAGCTCAAATAATGAAATTGACCAAATTACCCAATTGGTTAACGGAATAAGTGACTGTTTAGTAGAGTTTATTGAAGAATATGATGCAGTTGATAACCAACTGTTATTGGAAATATTTTCAGGTGAGACCTCCCAGAAAGAGGCTGCAGAAAAACTTGACATACCTTATAGTACTCTAAAATCAAGGGTCCAAAAAGCACGGGAAGTAATATTTAACCGGTTTGTTGAAGAGTGCTGCAGATTAATCTATGATAAAGAAGGAAACATTATTAATTGTGAGCCTGTGAAGTTAAGTGGTAAATCAGAAAACTGTTAGTCTAACACATCAGTTGCTTATTAGCTTTACCCCAACAATCCCAATTAATGGAACTATTAACAAAATAAATAATACAGACGTACCCGATTGATAATTTGTCCACAATATTGATAACAAAAGAGGCGAAGTAGCTTTAACAAAACCTGAAATACCTGATAAAAATCCATTTATACGGGTATAGTAATCTAAAGAAAATAAATCCGCTGCCGCTGTTCCCTTTATAATTGACATAATACCTTTAGCAGACCCATATAAAAATGCAAACAGTAAAAGGGCAAAGAAGTTTTTACTAAATAAGAGTATTAGTATGGAGAGCAAAAAAAAGATATTAATAACTATTCCAATGTCTCTATTGTTTTCTTTAGTCTCGAAAATAATAAATACGACTCTACCAACGACCTGCATTACTCCAATTAAGGCCATCGTATAAATTACATTGTTTTTATCTACTCCAAAGTCTAATAACAATGGAAACAACAGAAATGAAAAGCCAGATGTTAACAAAGCATAAGCGGAAAACCAGATTAGTAAGCCTAAGAAAGATTGATCTTTTAGTAGGTTTCTCACTCTTTTGGAGTGTAGCTTTTGAGACGAATCAAGTTTTTTAAAGTTTGCCTTTGATTTGGGCAGAAATATAAAATGAAGAGGAAAATTTACAGCAAGGTTGAGAAGAAAAAGTAACCAGATAGTCTCTTCATAGCTTGATTTATCAATACTGAATTGGACAATCGGTATAAATATCGTACTTGCCAATCCTCCAACAATGGTTAATAGATTAATCCCTTTTTTATAGTTCTCAAATTGTGTTGTTAAAACTGCAAAAGAAGACTCATAAAGCACCATTGACATCGAGATACCTATGAGCATCCAGGCAGTCAAAAATACAGCGTATGAGTATGGGGTTAAGCCCCAGATTAGAAGGCCAAAGGATGCGATAAGGGATCCTGTGCTCATTACAAATCTTGCACCCTTCGTATGGAGCATATTACCAACGAAGGGTGCACATATAGCCCAAGTTATCAAAGAGACTGTAACAGCTGCATTAATAGCTGAATAACTCCACCCCAATTTCTCATGAATAGGTGTTACAAATATGCTAAATGAGTAGTAGAGTGTGCCCCATCCAACCAGCTGAGTCAGACCCAATACTGTGAGTATTTTTTTCAATGAATTAGATACCCTTAAATAACTACCATCAGGACTTAGCCACAGCAAGCAGGGCTAGCTTGAACTAAGGTTGTTTTCCTGTTTGGGGTACAACAAGAACTTGATACATCTTCTTGTGAATTAGCAGGCGCACAACATTCAGCTCCGTTTAGAGATAAATTACTACTGCAAACACCAGTTTCAGGTAAATCTAACTCAATTCTATTAGCAGCTTCCAAATCACCATCAAGATAGGCTACAATCGATCTGACTTGTTCATAGCCCGTAGCCATTAGGAAAGTTGGTGCACGGCCATAGCTTTTCATTCCGGCAATAAAGAAATTCTCGTCATCATGTTTTAGTTCTTCAACCCCATGAGGTGGTACCGTACCACAACTATGAATATTAGGATCAATCATCGAAGCGATATCAGCGACAGATTCAAGAGATGAATCAATGTTTACACGAACCTCTCTAAGCATTTCTAGGTCAGGTCGAAATCCAGTTGTTGCTATAATCTCATCTACTTCTATGTGATGATTTTGACCATTTTTAAATCCATGGACTTTTAATTTGCTATCGCCTGAAGACTCCATAGAAACTTTATTTATAAGAAAAGGCGTGACCAATTCAAGACGGTTATATTCAACCGCTTTTTTAGCTTTCATTCCAATTTCACCTCTAGCAGGTAAAGCATCATCCTTACCACCACCAAAAACATTACCAAGATCAGTTTTTCTCATCACCCATTTCATATTTGTCGTTTGAGATGTTTCTTGTAATTCAAGAAGATCAATAATGACCTGCATTGCTGAGTGACCACTTCCAACTACAGCAATTGTTTTATCTTCAAATTTCGCCCGATCTTTATTAAGAACATTGGGAATTCCATATGTTATTTTATTTGAATGCTCCTCTTCACCGGCAGCTTTAATTCCACCTGAACCAATTGGGTTTGGAGTGAACCAGGTTCCGGATGTATCAATAACTGCGGAGGCTTGTATGAATTCCGTATCTGACCCACGGTCAATTTTTAATACATATGGAAGTTTTTCTCTGCCAAACGTCCTTATTTTATCAGTATTAAGGCGTGTAACAGCTGTGACTTTACTACCGTACTTTATAAAATCTTTTAGGACAGTATTTTTTGAAAGTGGTGTTATATAGTCCTCAAGAAACTCTTTCCCGGTCGGAAGCTTCTCGGGTTCTGGCTCGATCCACGATGAAGCTTTTAAAAGTTCAACTGCTGCCTTATCCATATTATACTTCCAAGGGGAAAATAATCTCACATGTTCCCATTGACGAATAGCATAACCAGCCTCATCCCCGGCTTCTAAGATAATAGGTGTTTTACCTCTCTTTATGATATATGATGCAGCTGCTAGGCCTACTGGGCCTGCGCCAATTATCGCGATGGGTAGGTTTTCTTCAACAGTCATATTTAAATACCTCTTTATAGTTTTGTCTTTGACTTCTACTATAAAGACGTATAGGTGAATGCAAAAGACGAAATTCTAGCTAAGTTTTTCTCTACTCCAGTCTGCCATTGTTTCCAAGACAGGGACAAAAGAAGAACCAAGATCAGATAACTTGTAAGTAACTTTTGGAGGTTTTTCATACTCAACTTGACGTAGTACAAATCCAGATTTCTCCAATTGAGTCAGTTGTTGAGATAAAACTTTTTCTGATACCCCCTCAATCTCTTTATTTATTTCATTATATCTCAAAGCCCCATTACGTAGCACCCACAAGATAATGGGCTTCCACTTTCCCCCAATTATATCAACTGATTTTGTAATCGGGCATTCAGATGCTTCTTTGTATTTGCCGTCCATAATATTCTAATCTTTGTAAAAGAGAGGCTTGCTCTCCTGAAAGCCTTTTTCTAACCAAATGGTAAGTTTCTTTCTATACTGTAAGTTATTGTTAATGAATAATTTAATTTTGAGATTCGAGATGAATTAATAACTCAAATACTTCATGATGAATTACCCAAATATAGCAATTACAGCTGCAACCGGCACTCTTGGAACAAAAGTGCAAAATAGACTTTATGACAATGGTGTGCCTTTTGTTGCTATAAGTAGAAATAAACCAGAAAATATTCAGAAGGACAATTTTAGATCTGCCGATTTCTTAGATCTTCAAAAATTAAAGATGGCTTTAGAGGGTGTAGATACGGTCTTCTTTAATGTTCCTTTATCTCCGGATATGGAACAAATGACCGAAAATTTTGTGAAAGCAGCCTTAGATGTTGGGGTGAAACGTATTATAAAGCTTTCCGTTCTTAATGCGGACTCCAAAAGTGAGGTCAATTTGTGGAAATGGCATGGTATTTCTGAAGATCTTATCGTGGAATCAGGTATAGAGCATCTTTTTTTAAGATCGGCCAATTTCATGCAAAATTTTCAAAATTTCTACGGTGAGACGATCCGCCACGATGGTGCCTTTTATCTACCCCATGGAAATGCTAAAGTAAACCTAATTGATGTCGAAGATTTAGCTGAGGTTGTATCTTTTCTTTTAACAAAAAAGTCCTTCGATACAGATATGTATCAGTTGACAGGGCATAGCTACACAAAAAATGAAATAGCTTCAATATTTACCAATGTCTTAGGTAAAGAGATATTTTACGTTGATGTTCCGGAAGATGTAGCAGAAGAATCTATGCTTGATTCTGGTATGCCTGAATGGATGGTTGAGGTTTTTATGCAGTTTAATAAGAAATGTAAAGAGGGTAAGGTCGATATAAATACCGATCATGTCATGAAAATTCTTGGTCGAGGTCCCCATTATTTCAACACATATATCAAAAATAACTCAAATCACTTTATACCAGAAGAGTAGTCAAGGTTATACAAGCTAAATTACGTATCCCCACTTTTCCGCACGGGTTTGTGCAAAGTGGGTGATTCCCCTCATAATTTAGACCTTGACTCATGAACCATTATTGTACCCCAAATAGGTGGGTGCCAGTGACGTGGCTCCCACCTTTTTTAATTTGGATAATGGTTGTTATGCTGCCTTGGCAAGATACCTTTCAACAGATTCTCCCACCTGATCATCATAATCTACTACACCTTGGTGTCCCTCAGATGATTTTGAGGGTCGATCAAGATTAGGTATAACTATTAGCTTACCATCTAATGCATCAGCCCAGCAATAAAGATTAAATGAAGTTGGTGTTCTCATTCCACACTCCCACTTACTTACCAAGCGATCGGCTACACCAATTCTATGATTTAATTCTTCTTGTGTCATACCCTTTCTATGTCGGAGCTTTATTAAATCACCTACAACATCCATAAGGAAGTCATCTCTAGTTTTTGTTTTATATACTACTTCAGGGTTTTTCATCTCTCTTCTCCTTGTTTAGTTAATTCTCGATGTCCCAATGCAACCTTTGTACTTGTTCTTAATTTATTCTACGCACATTCAGTACAGGTCCTTAATGTATTTACATAACATTACTTGGTAGAATTTGAGAGAATTATACATGGAATATACTCCGAGTCCAGTATTTATGGGAACTGTAGCGTTTTTAGGGATAAAAATTGCAATTCATTTGTCATAATAAGGTACTATTAACCCATTGATTTAAAAGGAAAAGAGGTCACTTGTGCAGTGCAATAGAAGTTTTAAGACTTTAAGGTCATATTCTGTGTAAAATCGGACACAAAATCCTGCGAATCCTCAAATTAAAGTAGTTTCTCGTACAAGAATAGAGACCGACCATTTAGTGATGATTCGCCGAATCGCTTGTAACTGCTGGCTTCATATACAGCTTGAGCTCTCGTATTGGAAGAGAAAACATCAAGCTAAATTCGATTCCGTTGCAACTGCTTTTGTCAAATTCTATCCACTCTCCTCAAAACAAGTTTCCCGATACATTGATTTTGTAGATCAATAACTATCCGTCTGAATTCTACACTGATTTGATCCCCATCCTTAATGAGCAATATGAAACCAATAAACTTATCTTTATAGTAAATAGATTTATAAACTGACTTAGATGAATCTAGAAGTTTTAAATGCTCTCCTGGCTCATTCTGAATAATAAATTCTGGGGAGTACTTATTTTCCAAATCATAGATTTTACCTATCTCATCCCTTACTGTATCAATAAGTTTAAGATCAGTAGAGTCAATCATAGTTATTTACTTTTGACCACAAGGCGGATTGTGCTGATCCCGGATTTCAGCCTCTATCAATAAGCGATCTTTTTGAGTGTATTGTTTGCTTGGGGTGCTCAAAACACAAACCCATAATGTGTGGTCACAGTTTTTAGCCCAGCAATCTCTTCGATCATGGTTTTCTATTCTATCACCGAGTTCACCGGTTTCTCCAACATCAACTATAAACCATTTACCTTGATTGTCGACACATATGATTACATATATGGCAGCAATATTATTAAATGTAGTTCCTTCAAGTTTATAAGCATTAAAAGTTCTTTCGTTAATCGTAACTGTAGGTGTTTCTGCCATAATTATTTATTTAGAGTTATGAGTAGTTATGAATGTTGAAATATCTTCAATAAGCTTTTGACTCTGGCTCAAAAGTGCTGTCATCTGGAAAAAGCCATGGATCACACCGGGATAAATCTTAGTTTCCACAGGTAATGATTTAACTTTAAATTTTTCACCATACGCCAGAGCTTCATCAATTAATGGATCATGGGATGCCGAAGCAATGAAAGTTGGCGGCATATCACTTCGTAATTTTGGTGTAAAAAAAGGCGATACTTTAGGATCTTTCAAGTTAGAATTCTTTTCCAGGTATTGAGAAAAATACCACTCAATTTTTTCTTTCGTAAATCCAAATCCTTTCCCATAAATGCTAATTGAGTCATGAGACAATGTAGCATCAAGCATTGGGTAAATGAGTGTCTGACTGTTGATTTTCTCTATATAATCAGAGGTTAATTCATTTAGGATAATAGCAACAATATTGCCACCCGAGCTATCACCGGCAATCGATAATTTAGTTTCCGAAGCACCAATAAGGGACGGATTATCGAGTATCTTTTTAGTTATTTCAATGCAATGATCATGAGCTGTTGGAAATTTATTTTCCGGCGCTAAAGGATAATTAATCACACAAATTTGGAATCCTGATTGCTTTGAAAGTAATGAAAGCGGTGATGCGTAGTTTTTAGCATCAATAACAAATCCACCACCGGGCATATACAACAAAGTTGATAGTGGTGGGGCGATGTGGCTTGGTCGATATAGAGTAAGTGAAGGTTTAAAGCCAGGTATTGTCACTTCAAATTGTATAACATCTGGGATCTCACTTTGCCGGATTTGAAGTTCTTTAATTTGATCATCATAAAGCCGAATACTATTTACATCAAAACCGGTACTATTATTGTTCGTAGTGTTTATCAAATACCTTAATTTTTCGTCAATCTCTTCCATATTTAAACTTCAATTTGTTCCATAAGAACATTTCCCATTTTTTTTATTTTGTTGTTCGCATCAAAGCTGACATCAAAAATAAATGGTTGGCCCCTTCTTATATTTCTATATATATGAATATCAGTTTCTGGTAGAGGTATATTTTCTAAATCATACCAACTTACCCAATTGAGTCTACCTTCGATTGTATTCATGGTTTCTAATTCGGGTAGGCTTTTAAAAGACGAATAGTATATAAAATTAACCCAATTGTGTTCATTAGGGGAACTTTCGACCATAATTCCGAATAGCTTGAAAGATTTTAAATTTATGCCTGTTTCTTCGTTAACTTCACGTATTAAACCTTCACTAGGAGCCTCATAAGCATTTAACTTTCCTCCAATTGGACAGAATTTACCCCTGTGTGGATTATTAGCCCTTTCTATAAGTAATAACTTGGAATTATACTCTATTACGCAATTCACAGAAATGTGCTTAAATCCGGAGGCTAATAGTTTTTTTTCAAAAAAGTTCATGTAATCAAATAATAATCATTAAAACATCAAATAATATCCAGAGTCCAACACCAAGTAAAAGTAGACTGTATATGATGTTGAGCTTCTGCTGGTGGTGATTACCTGCAACGGTTGATAATAACTTACCACCAACTCCCCAGCTAGCATTTGCTAAAAGTCCTAATACAATAAAGGTTGCAATAATAATTATCACCCCGGTTGACGAGGATTCTGTGGTAAGACCAACAGAAAATACCAAAGCCAAAGAGACAAATAACTTTCCATTGAGTGCATTTAAAATAAAACCATCTTTGAATGTGAAATGGTTTTCATTTTTAGTTGCTTTATCGCCTTCAATCGGTGAAGTGAAAAGCTTATAACTCAGATAAATTATATAAACAGCCCCCAAAATTGAGACAAGGTTTATATAAAGGATAAACTCTTTTATGAATTCTTTTAATACAAACCCTGTCAACAGGGTATATATAATAATGGGAACCCATAGGCCAAGAAAAACAGGCAATGTGCCTTTAATGCCTTGTCGGGTGACGCTAGTGGCCATCAAAATATTGGCAGGTCCGGCACTAAAGTGCAGTCCAATCAATAGTACAAAAGTTTCCCAAAAGTGTATCGTGTTCATAGAATAATCTCTAGCAGAAGCATAATTATAGTAGAATAGGTATCGTCATGCTTTGTAAAAATTCGACATGAAGTAAGAGAAAATATTTAGTATTGTGCGTGTCAAACCGCTTGAGTATTTAATACCATCCATGTGTCTTTTAGCAATTTAAAGGAGAAAATACATGGAAGATGACAACATTGAATTGTTGGGTAATAGTGAATCATCACCACTAGCAGAATTAATGATTCAGATCAACGGCTTTATATCGATTGAAGATGCTGAGATAATAACTACACTGGATAAGACGACTCAATATCGTCAAAGACGAAAGGGGCAATTTCCAGAGCCGGTAGAGTTAACGTCTTCTGAAAGAAGAAAAGCTTATCGGGTAGAGGATATTATTAAGTGGTTGAAATCCCCAACTACATACAAAAAAAGAGACAAACTAGATAATAAGGCTTATAAAAAATGCGAATAGAATTTCTAGAGATTGAGAATTTCAGAAAGTTAAAATCGTGCAGAATTAGCTTTTCCGAAAAAGAAACAATTTTTGTTGGTGCAAATAATAGCGGTAAGACATCAGCTATGGATGCACTAATAACTTTTTTAAAAGATAAATCTAGATTTAAAACGAAAGATATTACACTAAGCAATTGGGGTGAAATCAATGCAATTGGAAATTCTTGGGTAAAACAAGATGAGGAAGATGAGCCAAATTTATCGATAGATAAATGGCGAAATCTACTCCCTAAAATGGATATCTGGTTACATGTTGAAGACGATGAAATCCATCATGTCAATGAATTGATTCCCACATTGAAATGGAGAGGTGGACTATTAGGAGTTAGATTAATTTATGAGCCAAAAGATCTGGAAAAGTTCTTCAAAGACTTTCGTTCTAATTATCTAAAAGCTAAAGAGACTAAAGAGGCTTCGCAGAAAAAGTTGAAACTATGGCCGTATTCAATGTGGGATTTTTTGGAAAAGAAAAAATTTGAAAGTCTATTTACCATAAAAGCCTATAAACTAAATCCTGGTGCTATTGAGGAACCGGATCAAGGAGTAGCTCAGTTACAATCAATTCAAGAGGATATGGAACCAATAGAGGGAAATCCTTTTCATGGTTTGATTAAGATTGATATAGTCAATGCTCAAAGAGGATTTTCCGACCCTAATGATACTTTTGCAAATTATGGGAGTCTTTCCAAACAATTACGGGATTATTTTTCAAAACATTTAAACCCTACTGATCAACCAACAGAATCAGATCTTAAAGCCTTGGAAGCTATTGAAGAAGCTAAAGATGTTTTTGATGAAACTCTTAAAACTAGCTTTCACAAATCCCTTGATGAACTAGAAGGATTAAATTATCCAGGTTTCGGGAACCCAAGTATTACTATATCTACTCTGATAAAACCAATTGATTCTTTAGATCATAATTCTGCTGTACAATTTAGTTTGCTTAAAGAGGGGGAACAAGATGATGATCCTCTTAGTTTACCAGAAGTCTACAATGGGTTAGGTTACCAGAATCTTATTTCGATGGTATTTAAACTCATACGTTTTAGAGACGAATGGATGAAAACCGGTAAAGCAGAGACTACAGAGTTTGATACTGCAGATGAAATAACCTATGAACCATTACATTTAGTCTTAGTTGAAGAGCCTGAAGCTCACCTTCATGCCCAGGTTCAGCAAGTCTTTATAAGGAAGGCTTTTGAGGTGCTCCGAAATGATGAGAATTTGGGTAAAAAAACACAGTTTTCAACTCAATTAATTGTCAGCACTCACTCAAACCATATTGCTCATGAAAGTGATTTTGGAGCACTGAGATATTTTAAAAGAATACTTGCTAAAGATGAAAAATCAGTTCCTACTTCAGTCGTAATTGATATTTCAAGGGCATTTGGAACTGAAGACGAAACAAGAAAATTTGCTGTTAGGTATTTAAAGACTACACATTGTGATTTGTTTTTTGCGGATGCCGTCATAATGGTTGAGGGGTCTGCTGAGAAAATGCTTCTGCCACACTTTATTGAACAAAATTTCCCAAACTTGAATACTAGCTATATTTCATTGTTAGAAATTGGTGGAAGTCATGCCCACAGACTGAGACCTCTTATAGAAAATCTCGGGATAATAACATTGATTATTACAGATTTGGATGCCTCTAAAGATGGAAGTGCTGTTGTCCCAAAAGTAGGTGACGGTCAGATAACAGGTAATAAAACCATTAAAGATTGGCTGCCAAAAAAAGAAGGACTTGATGATTTGATTGAACTTGAACAAGAAGCTAAACTATCTGATGATAAAAAAATCATGGCTGCTTTTCAGGTACCTGTAAGTATCAAATTAAATGAAGATGCTCAAAAAGTGGTTCCCTATACTTTCGAAGATGCTTTAGCCTATGAAAATATTGATTTATTCAATTCACTGGATGGAGTTGGTCTAATTACAAAATTTAAAGAAGCTTTTAAGTTAGATGATTTGGAAGAATGTGCGACACAATTGTTTAAAGACTTACGAAAAGGGCAAAAAGCTAAGTTAGCTCTTGATCTGCTTTTTTTGAAAGACCCATCGGAACTGAGGGTTCCTGAGTACATCAAAGTTGGATTGAAGTGGCTTGAAGAGGAATTGAATAATCAGAAATTTATGACTGACAAAGTAATAGCAGATGGGGCCGATGAAAACGATTAAAGAAGATATTCCAAAGTTAGATAAAGAGTTATATGGTTTTTTGAATCTCAATGCACCAAAAAGCTTTTTTCTTTTTTCCGGTGCTGGGTCTGGTAAGACAAGGTCGCTAGTAAATGTCCTAAAAAAGATAAAAGAAGAGTCTAAAAAAAAGCTTTCTTTAAGAGGCCAAAGAGTAGCGGTTATTACCTATACAAATGCCGCTTGTGATGAAATCATAGCCCGTCTTGAACATGATAATCTATTTTTTGTTCGAACTATTCACAGCTTTTCTTGGGAGCTAATCAAGCCTTACCAAGATGATATGCGAGATTGGCTTGAAACAGATACAAAAAAAAGAATACATGAGATTGAAGAGAAGCATAAAAATGGCCGGGCAGGTACTCAAGCACATGCTAATAGAATCAAGAAATTAGAATCCAAAAGTAAAAGACTGGAAAATTTATCTCATATTAGAAAGTTTACCTACAACCCGAATGGAGATAATTACTCAAGAGAATCAGTCAATCATAGTGAAGTGATTTTAATGTGCTCAGATTTTCTATCTGAAAATGACACTATGAAGGAAATTTTAGTTCAAAAATTTCCAATCCTGTTAATTGATGAGAGTCAGGATACCAATAAGCATCTAATAAACGCCTTATTTGAAGTCCAACAAGAAAAAAAAGAGAAGTTTTCTCTAGGGCTTTTTGGAGATATGATGCAACGAATTTACGCCGATGGTAAAGAAAACCTAGGAAGAGACTTACCGGAGGATTGGGAAAAGCCTAGTAAAGTTATAAATCATAGATCACCCAAGAGAGTCATCAGATTGATCAACAAAATCAGAAGTTATGATGATGAACATAAACAAGAGCCACGAGATGATAAGCCAGAAGGATATGCAAGATTATTTATAGTCAAAGGAACTGATGATAAGGAAAAGACAGAAGCAGATATTAGAAAAAGAATGGCCGAAGAAACGGGTGATAAATTGTGGTTTGGAGAGGGTTCAGATGTTAAATCATTAATTTTAGAACATCATATGGCAGCAAGTAGAATGGGTTTTTTAGAACTATTCGAGCCATTATATAAGAACTCCCGACTTTCAACGAGTTTACTTGATGGATCAATGCCTGAGATGAGATTCTTAACCAATGTAATATTGCCAATAGTTGTAGCTTATAGGAAAGGTGATGAATTTACGATTTCAAAAATAATTACAAGGAATTCACCCTTTTTGTCGAAAGAGAATCTAAAAGACAAAGATAAGCAAATTGAGTTATTGGAAAATGTTGACGAAAAAACTGAATCATTATTGAGATTATGGGACAATAATAATGATCCTATAATCGCAGAAATACTTAAAGAACTAAAGGAGTCAGAATTACTGACTATCCCAGATCTTTTAGAAAAGTCATTAGATTGGAGTTTAGACAGCAATGATGTAGCTGATGAATATGAAAATGTTGATACAATAATTTCTTTCAAGGAAGCAATCGAAGCACCATTTTCACAAGTTGAGAAATATCATTTATACATAAATGATGAAGCTACATTTGGCACGCATCAAGGTGTTAAAGGTTTAGAATATCCAAGGGTTATGGTAATCATGGATGATGAAGAATCTAGAGGATTTCTGTTCAGCTATGAAAAATTATTCGCAGCTAAAGCGCCGACAAAAACAGATAAAAAAAATCGTGAAGAAGGAAAGGAGACCAGTATTCAGAGAACGAGAAGACTTTTTTATGTGACTTGTAGTAGAGCTGAGGAAAGTTTAGCTGTTGTAGCTTATACAGCTAATCCTGACGCTGTTCATGATTTTGTTATTAATGAAGGTTGGTTTGAGGACGAAGAAGTTATTCTGATATAGTAAAATTAGTTTCTTCAAAAAAGGGCTATAGTTTTACCAGTTGTAGGATTAAAATCTATAGCGATATTTTTATAAGGCACTTTTGCTTTTGCTCTAAAGTAGGCCCATCTCCATAAAGCGGACGGTTAAACTTATGTCCCATTAGTTCTGCTTGCATCCGATCATTAACATTAGACCTGGTTAAACGATCCTGAAAGCCATGTCTCAGTGAATACAAACTATGCTTCTTTGATGGGAGTAAGTCGTTATTCCTGAAATATTTGTTCACCAGACTTGAAAAGCTGTCAGGTTTTCCTCGGTATCGTAAAAATCCAGTTGGATATTTTTTTAAAGCTTCCAAAGAACAACCCAGTAAAGGCATTACACGTGTACTTTGTGGTGTTTTAAGGTTACGAAACTTATTCGGGCGAATTAAAACATGAGGTATCTCATAATCTAGTTTGATATCGTCTTCAGAAAGTCCAATAATCTCTGAAGGTCTTGCTCCGGTATTTATAAGAGCAAATACGATATTCTTTGCTTCGTCATTTAAATCACTAAATGCGTTCGGGTGAAGAATTTCTTCTTTGATAAAGGTACTATCAAATGGTTTGCGGAGCTGTTCTTGTCTCTCTTTTAAAGTTAATTTTCTAAATAGCTTCTGGAAGTCTTGCTTGAGGTCATAATGTAAAGCAACTGATTGGATGATATTCTTTAGGTTGATGATCTCCTTATTAACAGTATTTGGACTTCGCCCTTCAGTTTCTATACGTTCTACCCACCAGTTTTTAAATTTAACCAGATGATGTCGTTCGATTTTCTCAATCGGTAAGTCATCGCATATGTTAATGAAGTTCCTGATAGCTTTCTTGCGTGGGTTCTTCCACTTACGAATCTGTTTCTCAGATTTATTGATGAGTTTATCTTTGGATATCGTCCAGAAAGTTTCCAAAGCTTTTGAAACCGTTATTTCGGGGGCTTCGACAGTACCTAAAATGGCACTCCGAATGATAGGATGCTCTTTATTTTCGTCTGCCAAGAGAATACGTTCATATATTTCATTTCTGGAAACTTCAGAAGAAAGGCGTTGAATAGGTAGGTAGTTAAAGCCAATTATTTTTGCTACATCTACGGCTTCATCAAACTTAGATTTAGTATGTGTTTCTTTTGAACTCAAAAGAGACTCCCAGTAACTTTCAATTTCAGCATTGACCTGAACACATTTCCTTTTTGCTAATTCCTTGGAGTCGGTTTTTAGGGAGAGTTTGAAAAACTTAGAATCCACAAGATCCGAAACGGCGTTCGGTACTCGTCTGTAATAATAATATCTATTTCCACGCTTCATCAGGTATTGCATTCTACTCTCCTTTGTAACCCAAAATGTAACCCATTTTGTAACCCAGTTAGAGTATACACAACGCACCACTAGTGTCCACTGAAATGATAAAAATTATCTATTTCAATGGTTTGCGGTCTTTTTGATGTGTGAAAATTTGAAATTAATGGTGCCCCGTACGAGATTGAAACTGGAATTTTTAGCATTATAAAGCATTGAAATAATTATGTTATTTGTGAAGTTGGAAATTTTTGTATCCCAGTATGTAACCCAGTTTGTAACCCAGTTTTTGATTTTTTAAGAAGCTACTTGGTGAGCAAAGTTTATAAGACTTTTTTGTTTTTTCAGGGATTCAAATTCGTGGTTCACTCTTTCAAAAAGTGGTAAGTATTTTTCGCCTTCTTCTACAACTAGCTTCGCAACTATCTTTTGGCATTTTTCAGCCAATTCTAATGTGACATCTGAATCACTGATAGGAGCACATCGCTTGGGGATATGCTCTAATCTATAAATATGTTTAAGACATAACTCTTCCATAACTACTCCATTTTCGGGAATGTTATGGAATTAAACGAAGGTGTGCTACGCACAAATTTAGAGGAAAAGCGAACTTTATTTAGAAAAAGAATACACCGTAATAGTGGATAGCTTTTGCAAAAAAGTGCATAAACTGATTTCATGAAAAAAGAATTACATGGTTACTCATGTCAAACATTTAAAAGTCTGCATAATCCACCCGATATTTTAAATATCTAGATAAATGTTATCTATGTAGCAATACATCCAGTTTTCGTTAAATTTAAGTGATTTAACTAAAGGGTGTTTACTTCTATGATGATGCTTGAAGGAATGTTTGTTCTTTGAAGAATTACAACAACCAACATAACCACAAACCATACATAATCTAAGCTGAACCCAACTATCTCCTTTGTCAAGACAATCTTGACAACTGAAATATCAGTTTCTTCTATGTTTATCTTGTTTGTTTGTGAACAAATCATGATTGACAGCTTCCATTTAGTATTTGATGTTTAACTTTTTAAGAAATTCTTCTAGCCTTTTATAACTCAATTTACCCCTAAACTTTTTACCATTTGCGAAGAATGTAGGTGTATCACTTACTCCCAGATTTATACCACTTTTAAGTTGCTTATAGACACGCTCTCAAAATTTTCTTTGATCTAAGTCCTCACTGAAAAGTTTTATATCTAAGCCTACATCATTTGCAAGTCCAGTGAGTCTTGATTTGTTTAGGTTTTGGTAATTGTCGAATAGCAAATCGTGCATTTCCCAAAATAATCCTTGAGACCCAGCTGCTAAGGCAGCTTCAGCACTTAACTGAGCATTAGGATGCTTTTTTAAAGGAAAATTTCTGATGGTAAATCGTATTGAAAAATTAGTATTTCGCATTAATATTAAGGCTAACCTATATCCAAGTTGGCTAAAAGGGCATTCATAATCTCCATATTCCACTAATTGTAGTATGGCGCCTTTTTCACCTTTCGAGTAATCTGTATCTCCTATTTTCACTGTCAATTCTTTCATATCTGAGCGTCGAACTCTAATCTTATGGAGGTATGAGAGATATCAAGATTATTATCTGTACTTAATTCCGCTAGCTTTTGCCCGGCCTGCATAATAGGTAAACATACAGCATTAGCTCCTGCTCCCTGAAGTAATTGAAATTCATCATACTTCATGGTTAGTGTATTTATTTCCCCAGAATAACCGTATTTACGCAGCAGTTTTGTTGCTAAGATTTTAGGATCAGCATTAGTTATGGTTAGAATTACAGCTTTTATTGGTTGCATATTCACATTTTTCCAAAGCTCAGGATCTTGAGCATCTCCATAAACAACC
Source organism: Gracilimonas sp. (assembly GCF_040218225.1). Taxonomy (NCBI): domain Bacteria; kingdom Pseudomonadati; phylum Balneolota; class Balneolia; order Balneolales; family Balneolaceae; genus Gracilimonas; species Gracilimonas sp. The sequence continues at coordinate 292,502 of NZ_JAVJQO010000006.1, read as the reverse complement.
CTTCGACCATCTTGAATATTTGCCTCAATACGTCCTGGGTCAATATCTAAGCCTACTGCATGTAAATTCTTCTCTTTGAGATAATCGTATGCGGCTTTTCCTGCACTACCCATGCCTACTACCAAAAATTGAGCACCTCCTAAAGAAATAACTTGTTGATCTGGGTGTTTAACATCTCTTTCAAATTTTAAAAGCTTCTTTTCCCATCTTTCCCAAATCTGTTCAACTCTTGTAATTATAGGTGCATTTAAAGCATATGAAGCTGACACCAAAAGTGCGAATAAGACAACAATGGAGTTTGGAATAAAACCAGTACTAGCAGCTGCTACTCCTGCTATCAATATAAACTCACTATAAGATGACAAGGATATTGCACTCATAAATGCTGTTCGGGCACGTAATTTGAACGCAATAAATAAGGCAAAAAATAGAATTGCTTTTACCGGAAGAAGCAGGATTACTGTAACAAAAAAGGTTAACTCATTCATTGATGGTAAGCCTGCTAAACCCACCTCCAAAAAAAAGCCAACCAAGAATGCTTCCTTCAAACCCCATAGCTTTTTTGAAAGATCTTCAGTTTCCTTGTGACCAGCTATTAATGCACCAGCCGTAAGTGCTCCCAGTTCTGACGATAAACCAAGAAAATCAAAAATTATGCTTCCTCCTATAGCAAGCAAAAGGCCATATAAAAGTAATAACTCATCTACTTTGCTAAGTTGTAATGCTTTAATAAGAATAGGTCTTAATAAAGGAAGAGCTATTAATGAAAATACCCAAATCGATGGGGTCCTACCCGCAGTTATTGCAAGAAGAGATATTGCAATTATATCTTGCATTATAAGAATTCCAATTGCCACCCTTCCATGATAAGCTCCGAGTTCGCCCCGACTCTCCAATGATTTTGCCGTGATGACCGTGCTTGAAAATCCTAATAAAACAGCAATAATTACTGAGCTTGTAAAAGTATATCTAAAACCCAATGCAATCATAAAGAAAACAAAACTAGATATAAGAAGATGGAGGGCACCCACCCCGATAACCTCAGCTCGCCAGAGGTTCTTAAATCTTAAATGTAATCCAACAGTAAATAATAGAAATAGCACGCCAAGGTGACCTATTTCATTAAGTGTTTCTCCACCACTATAACCCAAAATCGAAAGTAGAAAACCGGCTCCTAAATAGCCGACTAAAGGAGGAAGTCGTATAATCGATACGACCATCCCTAATATATATGCTAATCCAATCGATAGAATTTCCATTTAGTTATCAGACCTAAAGCAATATTGAAGCTGATGAAGTCATCAAGCAATATTCCTTCACCTATTGTATAAAAGATAATTTCCTGTCTGAACTCCTTGCTTGTGAAGACGGTGGCCATAAATTACTTGGGATGATTCCCAAGCTTTTATTGCACTACTAATATCACCTGAATTTTCAACTAATGAGTTTTCAAGAAGTAATGCATTTATTGCAGCTTTGGCGGTACTTGCTGCAGTGTGTGGCCTTGGCGTAAATGCTGCATCACCTACTAGTATTACGCGATTATAAACCATCTTTGATACTGTTACATCAACAATGGCCTGAGCGAATGGTTCTTGTGTTGCTTTTATAGTCTCGCTAAACTGTGGGGGTAATAAAAGGTCAGCCTCTTCATTAATATGCTGCTTCCACTCATCTTTCATAGACCCTTCTGGCAAAGAAAACTTTCTTTGATAGTTGTTCTTATCAGTCATAATACTGGGGAGTTGGTCATGTTCATCAACCACCCGATACCATACCCAGTTATAGTACCTAGAGCCTTTGGATACATTATTGTTGTCACCAGGAACTAAATAACCAAGTACATGGGAATGTTTATTATTTGCAAACCCAAATTGTCCGACTAACCACTTTTGCGCTACCTCTGGCAGTTCTTTTTCGCGAATTAAACCGCGCCAAGCTATATAACCTGAATATAAAGGTTTAACATCTGGATTGACTATTTCACGAACAGTTGACTGAAAACCATCACACCCAAATAGAAAATGTCCAGTTTTCATCGTTCCATCTTCAAAAAAAGCTTGTACTGAATCTTGATCTTGTTTTAAATCAATAAGTCTTTTTCCTTTAAAGTAGTTTTCTTCTCCAAAAGCCTTTTTTATTCTGGAATATATAAGGCTCCAAGAAGTTTGTGTTTGAGGTATATGTTTGAGAGATCTTACACTGCCATCAGGATTAAATACAATCCGGTCTTTAGAATCTACTCCTAAGTCAAATCCTAGTTTAATTCCAACTCTTTGAAATAGTTGAAGTATATCCGGTTGCAGTACAATACCACCACCTCGACTATCTAAATCATGCTCTGATCTTTCATAGATTTCTATTTCCCATCCAATATTTTTGAGAAGTGTACCCAAAAAAAGACCACTCAAAGACCCACCGATAATAATCCCCTTTGGCTGTTCCATTATTATCGTACCAATTTATTCGTTTCTGAGTTCTTTGCAGTTTTTGTAATAAGTTGTTCATAAATTCTTTGCGGTTGTGCACCATAGGTTGATTGACCATTGATCTCTATATGAGGCACGCCTTTTATTCCGAGCGAGTTTGCTTTTTTTTCTTGTGCAGCTACCTCTTCTTTTCCCTCATTGCTATTCAGAAAATTAATAAGCTTGTCTTTTTTGAATCCTAATGGTGAAATTATATCAGCAAGCACTTCTGTTTGGCCAATATCACGCCCATCCGTAAAGTACCCTGAAAAAATTGCACCAAGAGCTTTTAATTGTTCTGCTTTTCTTTCTTGTTGTATATACCAAATAAGGCGGTGTGCTTTGTTAGTGTTGGGTGTTACTGTAATTTTCTCAAAATTAAAATTTGTGTCATCTTCAGTAGATGCTAATATTACCTTTTTGTCTAAAAGTATTGAATTTTCCCAACTGCCAAATTTTTGGCTTCTATAAATTTTCCTATTTAAACCTTTTGTACTTAGGGTTGGATTTAATTCATATGGTTGTGCTATTATTTCAAATGAAATAGTCTTAGTGAGTTTTTTTATTATATGAGAAAGTCTTCTCTCTGCTACAAAGCACCACGGGCAGATGAAGTCGGATGTAATTTGAATAGTTACTTGGCTCATTTTAAACCTTATATGTTCGTTTCTGTAAACTTACATTATTTTATAAATTACAACAATACCAAATATATGATATACTTAATTGCAAAAAACGCAACAATAGATGGATAAGCTTTCAGCTCTTCATGCATTTGTTAATGTTGTCGAATCATCTGGCTTCTCTTCGGCTGCACGAAAGGAAGGGGTTGCTACGTCTACAATTACAAGACTAGTAAACCAATTGGAGGAAGAATTAGATGTTACGCTTTTCAACCGGACAACAAGAGAAGTTTCACTAACAGCTGCAGGAGAAATTTACTATCCTCAAGCAAAGAGAATTTTGCAAGAGATCATAGAGGCAGATTATCACGTCAAAAACCTGGATTCTATTCCTAGAGGTGAATTAAAACTATATATGCCAGTTGCAATCGGGAGACTATGTATAGCACCTGTACTTTGCCATTTCCTAGATGAATACCCAGATATTCAAATAGAAGCCCGACTTACAGATGAACCAGTAAATCTGGTAAAGAGCAATGCTGATGTAGTCGTTATGATTAATGAGAACATTACATCTGATCTAAAAGGCACTAAACTTGCAGAACAGAAATTTCAATTAGTTGGATCACCAAAATATTTTGCAGATCATCCAGCACCTAATTCTGCGGAAGACATACAAAATCATAACTGTTTAATCTTTTCTAGTGAAAATGGGTGTGAAGAGTGGTTTATCAAGAAAAAAAATAAAAATCATAAAATTGAGATTAAGGGCTCCTTTCAAGTAAATAATGCAGAAGTCATATTAGAGGCAGCTGAACATGGTCTTGGCATTGCTTTATTACCAGATTGGCTTATCAAACCAAGTTTAGAAAAAAAGAAACTAACAACAGTTATGTCGGATCATGTTTTTCATAAAGGTCGTGAAGATTCGTGCATTTATGCGGTCTACTTAGAAAACAGAAAAAGCTTGAAAAAGGTTGAAGTGTTTCTTGATTTCCTAAATGAATTATTTTCAAAATTTGGTCACTAATAAGCTTCTTGAAGATATTTGTGTATGAAAGTTACCGCCATAGCTCCTTCACCAACTGCGGACGCAACACGCTTGATTGAACCATGACGCACATCACCAGCAGCAAATGATCCAGGTACACTTGTTTCTAAAAAGTATGGTTCTCGGTCTAGAGGCCAAATTTTAGTAAAGTTCTCATCTTTTAGTAATTGAGTACCTGTAATAAGATAATTTTTTTCATTTCTAATGATCTTTGTTTCTTTTGCCCATTCTGTGTGAGGTTTTCCCCCTATACAAATAAAGATACGCGATGCGTTAAAAATTTCTGTCGAGTCATCATTATTGTTTAAGATAGTAATTTCTTTAAGAGTTTTATCACCATCAACTTCAACTAACTCTGTATTTGTGAGAACTTTAATGTTACTCGTATTTTCAATCTTTTCGATCAAATAATGTGAAAGGGTAGAAGAAAGTGAATCGCCACGAACTAACATTACGACTTTACTCGCATACTCTGACATATTCATGGCTGCTTGACCAGCTGAATTCCCTCCACCGATGACAAATACAGTTTGACCTGAACACATTGGCGCCTCGCTGGCTCCTGACCCATAAAAAATTCCCGCACCTAGAAATTTATCCTCATTGGCTATATTTAATCGCTGATATTCAACTCCAGTCGCGCAGATGTTTGTTTTAGCAATAATCTTTCCGCCATCTGCTAAGTCAGCATGAATTTTTCCATCAATAAATTCTGCATGAACACCTTCTCTTAGAAGTAGAATCTCACAGCCAAATTTTACTGCTTGTTGACGGGCACGTTCTGCAAGATCAGCTCCGCTAATACCCGAAGGAAAGCCTAGAAAATTTTCAATAAGTGAGCTACTTCCAGCTTGGCCACCGACTGCGTTCCTTTCTATTACAATAGTTTTTAATCCTTCGGAGGCAGCGTAAACAGCTGCGCTTAATCCAGCAGGACCAGCACCATAGATTGATACATCGTATTCTTCATACTTGGGTTTGGAGATCCACCCTAGGCGATCAGCGACCTCTCTTAAAGAAGGTGTATACAAACGTGTTCCATCAGGGAATATACATATAGGTAAAAGACGGTCACTGATTGAGGAAATACCAGCAAACTTTTTTGCCTCTTCATCATTATTAATTTCAATCCATTCAAAATTAACAACACTACGCTTTAAGAAATCACGTAACTCATAGCTTTTTTGAGAATGTGCCCTTCCAATTAATTGTAATTTATTGGATGGTGTACTGTTTTGTTTTAGAAGATTCATTTTACTGCCTTTGCGTTTTATAAAAAAGTATATTAAAAAATTATACTACCTTTTTAAATTACGCAAATAAAAACTCTCTTGTAGAGCTGAGAAAAGTGGCTAAATTTCTATTTCTTTATGTTTATGAACCTTAACCAATTGAAATGGAAATTTTAAGTGTTCATAGTTATTCTTGATCCAATTCTTTTGAACATCAGATAAACTATCGCCGGTGGATTTTACTTCTAAAAAAATGAAGTCATTATCTTTAAAAGCTAATAAATCAGGCCAGCCAACGTAATTTCCCCAATAATCGGAGACTAAATACCTCAAGATTTTTAGAATAGTAGACGTAGGAAGTACGTTAAGCAATTCTTTTGCTCTAATTAAATCAGTCTCTTTGTGTGCCCATAAGTACTGCCTAAAGTTATAGCTATGTTGGCTCCAATACCTGAATAACCAATCTAAATCCGATTGTTCCTGCTCTAGCTCGCTAATATGTTTATTAATTGCATTTTTCCGCCGTTCATAATAGCCAGAGGTGCCAAAATCTTCTGGTAAAAATGTATGAATTAGGACTTTCTCACCATTCTTTTCAAATGCATTTCTATCTCCGAAACCAACCATGCGGTTTTTAGGATCTACTGGATCTTGAATCAAAATCCACATGAACACTCCAAAAAGAGCGTGCAATGGTCTGCTCTCGAGGAAGAGGCTATCATAACCATCTTCCCTAAACTTAAGCCTTACATAATCTTCGACAGTAACTGGTTCATCTTTATATTGAACTTTAGATTTCTCATGTTTAGATGATTTTATGTAAGTGCCTTTAAAGTTTAATACATCAATATTATACTTCTCTATAACCTCGGGCTCTGTAAGCTCATTATATTCATATTTAGGGTTCTCTTTATGAAGCTTTTTAATTTCTTTTAGAGCCTTATTTTTTGCTTTTTTATATAGCTCCTGCACCTCTTCAGAGGTATCCAATATTGGATCTACTGTTCCTCTTGACGATAGCCTTTCAAAAATTTCAAGTTGCTTGAAGTGAAGCTCTCTCCAGTAGTAGCGTTTGATTTTTGAGGTAGCACCATACATTTCTGCTTTTGGATACACTTCTGGTTTTAAGCCTCTACATTCTCGGCAGATATTTTTTTGAAACCCAAGAGAGACTGGTATTCTTTTTTGATTTTTTAATTCAGTACCCTCTGAAAGTTGATGACTGAGATATTTAAGGCCAATTTTTTTGTCACAGTCGCACATCATAACTTCTTCGCAATCCAGACACTGATATTTACGAATTAACTCGTATGGATTAAGACACGTTAAGTTTTTATGACTACAGTTTTTCAAGGTGTTACCTACTACATTTAGTCTTCAAAAATCACTTTCAATTCATTATCAAGTCCAAGGATGTGTTCTAGTATAGTTATAGAATGTGTAAGTAAAATAGAGTCTCGGGAAGGATCTTCTATTGGACCATAGGGGAACTTACCACCATGAAAGAGATTATTACAAACTCTTCTGATTGATAGAGTGATACTACCTAGCTCTTTTTATTTGCAAATGGAGCGTCTTCCCAATCTAATTTACCATTCTTTAAGCGAACCTGTTGTTTCGCCAAAATCATCTAATGCCGAGAGAATGGGACCTAATGATTTCCCCTTTTCTGATAGGTTATAATATACTTCAGGCGGGAATCCGTTGAGTTCATACCTTATTATCAAGTCATGGGCTTCCATTTGTCTTAGATGCTCAGAAAGTACTTTTTTAGAAACTTTTGGCATAGAACGCCAAAGTTCGTTAAACCGGAACTCGCCTTGATGAAATAGAAAATAAAGGATTAATGGTTTCCATTTCCCCGATATCATATCAAGTGCTTTATTTAGTCCGCAATTTTCAAAGTCTTTGTAGTTCATTTTCATCATTTTTTTTAAAAACTAAGTTACATCAAAGTAACCCTCTTGGTAAGTATGCTATACTCCGATAAGTTTAGTCAAATTTTAATAAGAGGATATAATATTTCAATTAGTATGGAATTACAATTATGGCGCAACGCAACCTTGCAACTTGATATTCAAGATCTAACGATTCTTATAGATCCAATGCTTGGTAAAAAAGGATCATTTGGAGCTTTTCCATGGACTAGTGATAAGCGCAAAAACCCTATCATTGATTTACCATTTGGGATAGATGATCTAAAGAAGAAACTTCTAAGCATTGATATGGTCTTTGTTTCTCATCTTCATCCAGACCATTTAGATGAAACAGCAATTAAACTAATAAATAAAAGTACAGCAGTAATATGCCCTAAAGTAATATCTGAACCAATATCTTCATATGGATTTTCAAATATTATTGAACTGGAAGATAAACTTACTTTAGATAAAACAGTTCTTCATTTGACCGAGGGTAAACATGGAGAAGGCAAGATCCAAGAAAAAATGGGTCAAGTCAATGGATTAGTTATTCAGTATCAGGACAGAAATATATATATAGCAGGTGATACAATATGGTGTTCAGAAGTTAAAAAAAACATAGATATTCATAAACCAGATCATATTATATTTGCAGGGGGTGCGGCAACTTTTTCGATTGGTGAACCAGTAACAATGACGGCTACGGATATCAAAGAGCTTGCAAGTTATTCAAAAAACTCGACTATTTGGATAACACATTTAGAAGCGGTAAGTCCATGTGTAGAAGACCGTGAATTTCTAAATGTTTTTTTAAAAGAAAACAACTTAAGTAAGCAATGTAAGATCCTTAATGATGGAGAAAAAGTTAAGTTGTTTACTCAATGAGAAATACCCAAATAAAATTTATCCAGAAAATAAATTGATAAAATGAATATGGAGACTGAATCCAAAAGATTGATTTTGCGACCTCTGAACTTAAATGATGCCAATTTTATATTCGAATTGGTGAATTCAGACGGGTGGCTAAGGTTTATAGGGGATAGAAATGTCAAAAGCCAGAAGGATGCAGAAAATTATATTCTAAATATACTTGATAGAGAAGATACCTATTACACAGTTTTCGAATAAAAAAAGACAACAAAAGCCATTGGTATCGTTACTTTTATGAAACGAGAAGAGGAGGAGTTCCCTGATATTGGATTTGCACTATTACCCAAATATGAAAGAAATGGTTATACGCTAGAGGCATGCAGAGCTTATTTAAAAAAAATAAAATCAGAAATCCCAAACACCATCATTGCATTTACCTCACCAGAAAATGAGAAATCAATTAAGTTGCTTGCAAGTCTTGGTCTCACCTATGTAGGTGATCGTAAGAAGGGTAATGAAATGCTCTCATATTACAGCATGAATGTAGAAAACAGTTAATTTATCTTTTTGATCCTATACCAATTAAACTATTGTATTAACAATGGAGCTTATCGATGAGTAAATATAGAGAGGCAGTTCATATCAGCTTTAATGATGCTTCAAAATTAGGACCTGTTCAAGATGGTGATTTAGCAATATCGGTCTTCAGCCATGGTACAATGGAAGCAGAATTTTATGCCCCTGATAAGATTGACAGTCAATCACCACATTCCAAAGATGAAATTTATTTTGTTGCTCGTGGGAAAGGAGAGTTTTTCAACGGAAAAGAACGAATAAAAATCTCACCTGGATCATTAATTTTTGTACCCGCAGGGACGGTGCACCGTTTTGAAAATTTTAGTAAAGACCTCGCAGTTTGGGTCATTTTCTATGGACCAGATGGCGGTGAGTAAATTATGTCAACTATATAGTAAAAGAGGATTATAAAAATGAATGTAAACGATATAAGAAATCTCTACGAATATCATTATTGGTCGAATGAAAAGATATTTAAAGAAGTCGCAAAACTTACAAATCAGGAATTTACACAATCAATAGCAGGTGGGCATTCGTCAATAAGAAATACCCTTGTTCATCTATTAAGTGCAGAATGGGGATGGCTTGACCGTTGTGGTGGATATAAAAGAGGACCTAGTTTAAAGGCTGATGATTATCCAATATTCAAGCCCCTCTTGGACGATTGGAATATGGTCAAAGAGCATATGTATACTTTTTTATCTCAATTAGATGACAAAAAAATCAATAACTATGCTGAATATTCAGGCAAAGAAAGTAAGACGCGTTCAATGCCTATCGGAGAGTTACTCCATCACGTAATCATTCATGGCGTTCATCATCGTGGACAGCTTGCAATACTTTTAAGGGAACTAGGTAAGCCTACCGAAAGCTTTGATATACTTTTTTATTATGCTGAAAAACATGGAGTTGAAGCTTGGTAAAGGCACAAGCTGATATTTTCAATCAGGTACAAAACAGAAAATTGACAATAAGTTGTAGAAACCACATGACTATGCGTTTCTATTAGATTGGGAATGAATATATTAAAGGTAAATATAAAGCTTTTTATAACGTCATAATTCAACATTATGTCACTACAATCATATAAAATCACGGTCGAAGGTGTTGCTGAGCTTCATAATGTTTCTTGTGTTTTAGAGTTTATTAATATCGTGCCAATGAAGCCGGTCTCATCCAAAAAATGGGAGGGCAGTGTTACTGATATAGAAGTAAATGAAAAACTCGATTATAAAATTATTATTTCAGCAACAGGGAGAGTCAAATTTGACTACGAAATTCTTAATACCAAAGTAGAAGAAAAGGTTAAATCAGATACTGACTATACAAATAGAAATATTCCAAACGGCGCAATTGTAAATGGAAACTGTAAAGCTGAATAAGATGAAATGGTCATATATATCAATCATTATCCTATTATTGAGTACTAATGTTTTTGCCCAAAATAGTTTTTTTGAAGACTCGAAAGGGGAGGGAGCATTTAAAATTAATGACAATGTTATTTCGATAAATTCTGCTGAACAGTCAATTAAACTTAACTATTTCAGACCTATAGTTAGGGAAAAATACTTCCCCAATAAATTTGGAATCACAGTTAATGCAATTGCAAACTCTGGTGTAAGTACACTTTTCAACGAGGGTAGTTTGGACCCTACAGGTGAGATTTCATTTTACTATACAGCCTATGGTAAAAATGAACCAAAACATAAAATCAATGAAAGATTTGATTACTTTATTTTTTCTGGTGGACTTAAACTTGAATCAGTTTCACTGATTGACACTACTAATTTTGGAAAAGGTTCATTTGATGAAAAAACCCCAGGGTTCTCACTAGAAGTAGCTTACAATAGAGTGGGCTATCTATTTAAAAGGGAAAATAGTGATGGCAAAGATATATGGGAAAATACTCTCTTTGGAGTGAGTGTGTCTTACGATTTGGGAGATAATGCCGATGAAGTTAGTCAGAGTGAATATATATTAACTAACATAATCGAAAGTTCTGCTACGCAAACAATTACCGAAAAAAAGGATTTGAAAGGATTAATCAGTGACGATTACATGAGTAGTAGAGGTATCTTTAATTTAAATATGGATGCAGGTATACTACCATCAGTATTTTCTCATCGTCTATTATTTTCTGGGCATTACAGAGGCAAGGCCATTGAAGATCAAAAATACATTAGTAATATGGGGTTAGGAGTTTATTTAACCCATAAAGATGCAAGTACAAAAATACTTGGTGGTCTTAACTTTATGATCGAGGATTTTTTTGGAATTGAAACGAATAATTCAATCTCAAAACGACTTGGCATAAGCATAGTAGCCGGATTTAATATTTGATATAATTACTCACTAATTCAAATACAGTATACTTTCAGCGCATATAAGGGAGATATTTAGCAGCTACAGACCAAGCTATTCCAAAAATCATCAGGGAAAAAGCCTCAGCCCAAAATAACAATTTATATTTCCAGACAAGATTAGGGGATATAAGATTGGTAATTGCGTAACTTACCATTATCAAAATAATTGCCCACCCGCAAAATAAATAAGTTCTACGACGCCTCTTCATGGCGCTAATTTTGGTATCACCTTGCCTACTATTATCTATTTTTTCTTGAACTCCCTTTGCAAAAGGGGAGAGACAAAAATAGGCCAAAATGGAAAACATAATTATGGCTGCGACAGCATGGATATCACCAGTCAAAGAGTCGTTTCCTCTAATTTCATCAGTTGGAAATATAGCTACTCCGAGTGCTGCAAAAGCGGCTAAAGAGCTTGCCAAGTTCTCTTTTTTTGTATGGCCTTTGTAAGCTATTAAGAATGCACAAACAAAAAATAGAATCCCTACAAAGAAGTCTATCGCAGGTGTATAGTAGGAATGACTAATAGATGATAACTCAAATAGTTTGTCTGACCTGAAAAATACAATAATTGGTAATGCAAATGCTACAGCACCAATTGCACCTCTTAAAAAGCGATAATCAAAAGAGATACCTTCGTTTTTTTGGCCTAAATAATCTATTAAATCTTGATATAACTGTCTCATAAATTAATCCAATAAAGGCGAAATCCATGATGAGTTGCTCATCGCTTCAAGCTGGTTTTCTTCTATATTCTCAAGTTCCCAAAAGAAATCCAAACCACTCCTTTCCTCGATTTCATCAATCGTAACCAAGCTATCTATAGGAGAAACATTTCGAGGAGTGTCTTGATCAAATATAAATGCCGCAGTATCGAATTGATTATCTGCTTTGGGTACAATAATTATTTTCCAGTAACCACTTGGGACTTTTGCGCTTTCATCTGCACGAGGCATAGTCTCCATTTCTCTCTCATACAATGTGCCCGTGTAAACTATAATATAATTAGAAAGTTTGTGTGTGGTTATGATATCTCGTTCGAATCTTTCTAGAACTTTCCAGGGCCCCTGATTTAAGTTTGTTTTTTGTGGTGTAATATTGGATAAGTAATTAGTCTCAAAGTAGTTTTGATTCCCGTCCAATGAACCAAGAGGTGCTAGATGCCCACGATCCGTTTTTAGAATAGCATGAGCATCGTCATAATCATCTTTTTCCAGTGTTTCGCTTTCATGTAACCAAGGATCTGATTTCCAATTTCTAGGCATATCATTTCCAGACATAGTAAGTGTATCAATACGGTAGGCAACCCAGTCTGCAAACTTCGTTTCATCATTATTACTCAAACTGTAAAGATCTCGGATAATCAAGTCATTGCTTTCTGGTGTACCAGCTGGGTAGCCCTTAAAAAAGTGTTTAGTATGAATTTCTTGGTATTGCCCTAAAACTGTACTACTTGAAATCAGCCATAGTGCTAAAACTCCTAATATTTGTTTCATATTACTGGATTTTAGTTATGGTTCGTATAAGTAAGAGGGATTTAGAAGGTATTCCTTACAATAAAAATTAAATTATTTTCCTAATCACCACATACTTGTGCGTTTTTTTAAGTGATCGACTCTGTTAATCCTTTTCTGCATCGGTTTCTCGGATCGCGTCAATTTATCCAAATCGACTCGATGTCAATACGCTGGCCCGCTTAAACGTGTGGCTCATGACATCTCGTCTCTAACTTTGGATTGGTCATTTCTCGATTTCGAAACCAATAACAGAAAAGGAGTTTATTATGAAATCAGTCGATCAAACTAAAAAACCTACACACACTGTCTATACCGTATCCGGTGAAGGTGATAATGCCATCTGGAATAAAGTTGGTGTTGCTTGGACTCACAAAGATCAGAAAGGTTTAAATCAAAGTATCAATTTACTTGGATTAGAAACCAAGTTGGTTGTCCGTGAAAACAAAGATGAACAGGAGAGAGCCTAGTGCTCTCTTCCTTTTTCAAGAAAGGATAATTCAATGAATATACCTCGTGTTTATGTAGCCTGTTTAGCCTCATACAATAACGGCATACTTCATGGTTCATGGATTGATTGTGCTAATGATCCGGAGGATATTGAAACAGATATCCAACAGATGCTTAAAGCCTCACCGATTGAAATGGCTGAAGAGTGGCAAATCCATGACTATGAATATTTCTGTGGTTTTGATCCAAGTGGCTATCTGCCAGAAAAGCTCAGTCAATTTGCACTGTTCATTGAAGAATATGAGCGTCTTGGTGCAGAGCTTTTAGATATTCATGATGATATTGATAAGGCGAAAGAGGTGCTGGAAGATAACTATCTTGGTTGCTATGAAAGCTTATCAGACTATGCTGAAGAGCTAACATCTGGATGCTATGATATTCCCCAATGCCTGGAATATTATATTGATTACAAATCAATGGCAAGAGATATGGAACTCAATGGTGAATTCTATTCCATTCAAACAAAACATGATGAACACCATTTATTCATCAATTAATATAAAGCCCGGGAAACCGGGCTTTATAATTCATCTAGTTCAAGAGATTTAACTTCATTCAGCATTAAATTCACCTCTGCAAATAAAAAAAGAAGTATTTGACCCGTTACACTAGCAACAGGGCTAAAAACGTTCCAAAGCTCTAATAGGTCTTCTTTTAAACGGATTAAAAAATCGCGAAAATCACGAATAAATTGACTGAATTTTTCAATAGCTTTATCGTAAAACTCTTTCCCTTTCGCTCGTAAATCTTCACTGAAAAAGAGGCTACCTAATAATGTAATTAAGAGTAGTGCCCACATCTCTTTTGGTACATTTGCAGCAGAATTCACTATAAGACTAAATAATGCCATAATTGCTTTCAGCATATCTTTCAAAATCTCTATCAAGATTTCAAAAATAAATGCTATAACCTGATAGATTGATTTTAAAGTAATAGCTCCTGTCCCAATTAGTCCCAAAGAGGCAACACCTTGACTAAAACTTGCCATAACTTTGCCAGCATCTTTCATCTCCCAAACTACTACATCATTCTGGTGCTGGAATATCTTGTCTAATGACAATATTGCTTGGCCTTTTATGTCCAATGCAAGAGCTAAGTATGGTACATCATCTTCATCGATATCTCCAATTTTTCTTTGTGCACTGATCCAATTATCAACAAAATAGGCCTCTTTAATCACAACTCTTTCTAATACGTATTCAGCTAAAACGCATGCTTCCTCATATTGATCAGAAAAATACTTATCGACTTTGTCGTAAAGTTCCTCTTTTAATTTAGGTGGAGCATAAGCTGTGATAAAAATGGAGTTCAAAAGACGATAAATAAATGAATCTTCAAGTTTTTTATCACTACTGAGGATTCCGCGCATTTGAGCAATAACAAAGTTATTGTCAATAATAACTGATGCATTGAGTCGACCAATGCCCTGAATTGAAATGAAGTTTCCCTGAATTTCTTTTTTAACCTTGTTTTTTACATCCATTCCGATGTTTTGGGTTAATTCTTTCCATTCCTTACTTATACCGGGGAATTTTTCTTCTAGTCTTAACTGAGCTTGTTCTCTTAGCTCTTCATCTGAAATGTTTTTTTGTTCCATACTTTATTATTGAATTCATATAGTTAGAGCGATTTCAATACAATTCCTTACAAAAAATCTTTGTGCGTATTCAAATAAATGCCTTTGTGTCATATTCACCTTCCATTCACAAACAAAGGAGTGAAATATGTCTGACAAAGGACAAAGTAAACAACCAACGCACAATGTCTATTTTATCAAAGAAAGCAAAGATGGTGAGCAGTTTTGGGAAAAGGTTGGAGCTGCTTGGACACACAAAGATGACAATGGTATGACCCAGGTAATTGAATTCTTTGGATTCAATGTTGAACTGGTTGTGCGTCAAGTTGATGAGCAAACCAATCAGGGTACTAAATCAGTAAATAGTAAAGCAATGACCCCATGAGTTATTCAGCGGATCATATACTGAGAAAGGCCAAATTTTCTCAAAAATAAATTAAAGCCATTGTCCGAGTCATTGAGGCTCGGACTAATGGTTTTTTGGATATTGAAGATTTAGAAACAGCTTTAGCAAAACTGGAAGTAAGAATTTTAAATAGGGTATACATCGGATTTATGGCACAAACGGGGATAATAGTTGCGATCCTTTTTGGCTAAAACTAATTATACTTTCTTATCTCGTCTTTTTTAAGTTTTTTATAGCAAAAAAAATGCTATGAATAAATTTAAAGGTAAAATAGCATTAGTTACTGGGGGAACGAGTAAAATTGGGGAAAAAATTTGTGTTGACTTAAAGAATCAAGGGTGTAAAGTTTACTTTACATACAATCAAAATAAACAGAAAGCGGAGTCTTTAATAGAGGATTACAATTTATCAGCAATTCAAGCAAATTTTTTACTTGAAAGTAATATAAGAGAAGTCTTTAAAGTCATTTATGATGAATCTGGAAAATTAGATTTTTTAGTCAATAATGCCTCATATTCCTCGGAAAAACTCTGGAACATAAAACCTACTAAAATCTCATTAGATCAATGGGAAAAATGTCTTAAAATAGATTTAACGGCTGTTTTTCTATGCTCTAAATTCTCAATTCCATTGATGGAAAAAGATGGAGGAGCAATTGTAAATTTCTCCTCGAGCGGTTCAATGAGGGGTGATGCAGATACATTTATTTATAATTCTGCTAAAGTAGGGGTTGTAGGGTTGACGAAATCATTAGCGCGAGCATTAGCTCCAAATATTAGAGCCAATGTTATTGCACCAGGTTCCATAAAAACAGATTGGATTGAGGGGTGGAAGTTATCTGATAGTGAAAAAAAGAATTTACAAGCTGTTAAAAAGATGATGAAAAGATTAGGAAAGCCAAAAGAAGTATCGGATTTGGTACAATTCTTATTATCAAATAATTCTTCATACATAACTGGACAACTAATTTATATTGATGGAGGAATTTCAGCATGAACAGTAAAGCAATTATACTTTTTTCGGGTGGGCTTGATTCTACAATTGCATTAGCGTGGGCTCTAGAAAGGTATGGTGAAGTAATTTGTCTCTCTTATTTATTTCCAGAAAGACCTAAAAAGGAAATTTTGGCAGCCCAAAAAATTTGCCACGCTTATGGGGTTAAGTTATTGGAAATCGAACTACCATTTATAAAATCATTTAGGCAAATAAAATATGGTGATGGAAATGTATATGGTAGTTCAGATTCATATATCCCAATGAGAAATTTAATTTTTTATTCGATTGCAGCACATTATGCAGATATTTTACATGCGAAAAAAATAATTGGGGGGCACTTAAAATCAGATAGTAAGGTCCATGCTGATGCAAGCTATAATTTTTTTAGAATACTAGAGAACGCATGCAGAGTTTCTTTTTCTACAAGCTTTCTTAAAGAAGAAAGGATAAAAAGTGAAGTCGAAATAATCATGCCATTAATTCATATGTCTGATCAAGAGGCTGTTGAATTAGGAATTAAAGTAAATGCCCCAATTGATAAATCATGGAGTTGTTGGATTGATAGGAATGATCCCTGCAACGAATGTATATCATGTTTAGATAGAAAAAGGGCTTTAGAGGAATTTCAACAAAAATAAAGGGGAAAAATGTCAGATTACGAATACTTTTATGAAAATAAAGAAGCAAATTTTGGCCCACCGTTACAGAAAGAAGTACAAGGTGGTGCACATTTAACTTTTGATATTATATTACACAATAGAAGAAATATTTTTGGCCTAAGATTACCTGATGGATTACATGGGGCAAAAAAAAATGGTCTTTATTTTCCTCATGGGTTGATAAGATTTGGAGAATCAGCTTTTCAATGTGCTAATCGGCTTACCAAGAAATATGCTAGCATTAAATTGGAGGGTATTCAATTCCAAAATTTTGTGAGTTGGGCAGATGATAATAATCACTGGCATATGTGTCTAAATATATTAGCTGAAGTTGAAGATAAGCCCAAGACATCTGATCTGGTTTCCGAAATTGTTGCATTTAATAAAACTAATATCCCAGATGAATTTCCCTGGTGGGAAACAAGTCAGCTAGGTGATGTATTTGATTTACTTCATAAATTATATGACTAAAAATTCTGGATTTTGAAAAACTACTTTTACTTACTTCTTATAATTAATGTTCTTGTGAGTGTTGCGCTACCTATTCTTTTAGGCAATGAATTAGCAAGTCAGCCTTACTTTAATAGTATAATTTTTGGCTTAATTATTTTTATCGTGGTAAGTCTAATAGAAATACTCATAATGTTGAACCTGAAAGAAGTTGAGAGAAAAGAACTAATAAAAATAGAGAGGATCGAAAATGAAATTTCTAGAATTTTACATAATGTTCGAGCTTTATTTATCAACAATAGAATTGTAAATAAAAAGGGAAGTATACTGAATGAATATTTTATAAAAAAAATTAATGGATTAGAGCAAGAACTAAATTCTGTAGTTGCTTCAGGAGAAATTGAAATTAATCATGAGCATCTTTATTTGAGTGATATATTATTAGATTCATTCAATGGTTCTAGTCAAGACTTTATAAGAATTGTACATAGGCTTAAGTATAATTCAGAGTTATTAAATGTACATGAAAAACAATGGTTACGAAAAGTCGATGAGAGTGTAAAAAATAAGAAAGTAAAAAAGGTAAGTCGGTTATTTGTATATGAAAATGAAGTAGAGCTAATGAGTGAGATTAGTAAAAAAATTATTGCAGCTCATAGTAATACAAGAAAATATGAATTCCGGGTTATAGGAGCTACTGAGTTTGAAAGGTTGATGTCGGACTATGGCTTCAATAACGATTGTATTGACTTTGGTATCTACAGTAATAAGACAGTATATAAAACAATTGAATATGACGAAGAAAGAAACCTTAAAGGAATTTACATTAGTAAAGAGGATTCTATAGAAAAATACCGCAATTTATTTGAAAAATGTTGGGCAAATGGTCATACTCTTGAAAATAAAGACCTACCAGACATAAATATTAATGACTTATTAAATTATTAACCTATGAATTCTTTAGGCGTCTATGCAATAGTTTTTTACGTAAATGATATAAATGCAACTTTAAAACATTATGAAAAAATTGGATTTAATGTCGAAGTAATTAAGGAAGGGCATCTTAAAATAGCATTATCAAATTTTGAGTTTGAATTTCACGATAAGAAACTTGAAACAATTGAAGAACTTAAAGCTGAGGCCAACAAGGACCCAAAAGGAAATGGTGCTTTCATTTATGTCAAAAGTAATGATATCTACACAGATTATGAATCTATAAAAGAATCGGGTGCAATAGTTAGTAATATTTCTAAACGTCCCTGGGGAACTATTGAATTTTCTATAACTGATCCAGATGGCTATAAGCTTATGATCTATCAATTATCAAATGAATGACAAATATTGATTTAAAAAAATCTTGGGACAATATATCCTTGAAATATCAAAACAGTGTAGATATTTCAACTGAAGATGTCCACTATGGTCCATGTGGATTGGGGGAAAATTACTACAATTTGATAGGAGAAGTTAGCAATAAAAGAATTTTGGAGTTAGGCTGTGGGGGAGGACAGAATTCAATTTTTCTAGCTTCAAGAGGAGCAAATGTTACAGGTGTTGATTTTTCAAAAAATCAGATTGCATATGCAAAAAAACTTGCTGAGGCCAATAACTTAAAAATCGATTTTGTTGCTTCACGCGTAGAAAGAATTGATGAAATCTTTAATAGAGAATTTGATGTTATTCTGTCATCTTTTCTTATCGAATATATATCAGATATTTTTGATTTTTTTAAAAAAATGAATAGTGTTCTATCCAAAAATGGAAATCTAATTCTTTGTGATTTGCATCCATTTTCTTCTGCAGGACAAATTACCAAAGATAAAGTAAATACATTCTTTGATACGATAGATTACTTTAATCAAAGAAAAATTGAATTCAATTGGAAATTTGAAAACGAATCTAAAAATATAAAATTTTATCGATATCATCGAACACTTGAAACATACATTAATACCTTACTAAAGGCAGGTTTTGAACTAAAAGGATTTTTTGAACCAGAAATCGAATTTAATAAAGATTCTCAATCACAACCTTATCGAGATAATTCAATACTGGAAAATAAAATTTTTTGGATGAAAATGCCCTACAGCTTTATAATTAAGGCACAGAAGAATGAGTTGTGATTATTTATTTTTGTGATTGCTTCTCCATTCCGATTCAATCGAATATACATAAGGCTGATTTTCTTTTGAAGTATTCAAATACCTCTCATCACGTGCAAAGACAATTTCCAGATTGTGTTTTCTAATAAGCTCATAGAGACCAGCTAGCTTGTATCCCTTTAGCTTTACAACATGCGTAGAGAAGAAGAGTTTGATGATATTATGCTCATCTGTTTTTTCTGTCCATGAGGTGATAAGCTGAGAGTATGCAAACATTTGACGAGTACCATCTTGTTTAATAAAATCTATGGTTCCGATATCACCGGACTTAAAACCCTTTTCTTCTAACTCTTCTTTATCCTGACCATTCAGTTCAGCCAGTATCTCCTTAGATATCCGGTTCATAATCTCCTTTATTAGGGGTTTTAGATTTGGCTTGCGTGCGACCTTGATCTATCTCCTCAAGTTCATGGACTGACATACGGTTCCCTTCTTTGTGGATCGTTTGTAGAAGATCCTCTTTATCATCGGTATAGATTTTTACAGCTTCTCGACCACGGGAGACCGAGACATAGAACTGCTTCATGTTGGAGGCCGGGAAGGTGGCAGAGGGTTGAGCAATCAATACCCGATCTACTGTCTTGCCCTGGGAGGCATAAGAGGTAATGCAATAGGCATGATTGAAATTGCCAAAGTCTTTATCAATTTCATAAATGGCACCATTCTTTCGATTTGGCGTTTTCAGTCGGATATCACCCTGACGGCTAAAGCTGTCCACTTCCAATATCTTACCATTGTTCAAGCGACGGCCATTGTTATCAAAGCCGTTCTTTGTGATGCGAATACGGTCACCTTTGGATAGGTTGATCTCAAAAGAGTTGTAAACATCAAAATCATCTGGGCGAGACAGGTCTAGTGAATGAGTCTGACCATCTTGGACGATCTTGACGCTCTTATCATCAACTTTAATTACGGTGGTTTGAGAGCCTTTTTTCAATCCCGGCATATTCTGATGAAGCTGAACAACCTGACCTTTTCTATAAGACCGCCAGTCTTTCTTTTGAGCATTCGAATAGTAGAGGTTTTTCAATCGAGAGTAGGGGCGATCTTTGTCTTCTAATTCACCACTGTCTTTTAATCCTTGTCTAATCCCATTCGTAACCAGTTGAGCTTGTTCATTGGTGGGAGAGATCACCAGTGCAGAGCGGTTTTCTTTTTGGGCTTGTAAATAGTCATCAGCTAATTGCTTTGAGACGTCATTGGTCTCAATTTCTTCAATACATCCCAATGACTCCAGTTTATCAAAACCACTCGATACATCCCCCGAACTGATAGCCTCAACAGCCTCACGATACTCTTTTCCTTTTTGGCGATAGATACGGTTCACAGACGGAATTGGAATCCCTGCCACTTGTCTCAAGATACGCATGGCATCACCACGTTGGACGGCAGTATGCTGACGGGTATCTCCAGTCAAAATTACCCGGGCATTCAGATCATCAGCTAACTCTAAAATATCACCCATATCTTTAGTACCAAGCATTCCGGCCTCATCAATCCAGATGACTTGATCTTTAATCTCTGACTGTAGCTTGTCATCTTTTAAAAGCCGGGCAACGGTATCAGCCTTTTCAAAGCCCTCAGAGCGCAACATATCCCGTGAGGCAGCGGAAGTCGGGGCAAAGGCATAGACACGTCTCTCAGATTCTTCTATGAGCTTCACAGCCGATTTCATCATGGTTGTCTTACCCGTTCCCGCGCCACCACGTACCATCATCAAAAGGTCGTTGGATTTGAGGATATGTTTGACGGCAACCGCTTGCTCATCGTTTAAATTCTCGAACACTGTTTCATTCATAATCGGGCTGATTGGATTGACAGAGCCTCGCATATTCTTTGCCAGTTTCACCATACGCTTTTCTTCGGCCTGAACCGGAATCGTCGTGCATAATTTATCTTTACCATCAGGGACTTTGAACACCCGATCATCGTTATCAAAAGCCTGGTCAATATCATCCAATGACACAGCTTTTGAATCGATCCCATGCAGGTAACCTTCAGCTAAAATTCTACGGTCTCGTTCAACCGATTTTCTGGCAAAAGAATGGCTCAAAGCATGGTCAATACATTGCACTGAATTTAGATCTCGAATAGTCGTTTCAATCTCTTCATTTAGGTGGTGATCTATACCGACCTTTTTAAGTTGCCCAACCCATGATTTTTTAAGCTCCGGCATTGATCGTGAGGACTGTTTTTTGCCTCTGGTGCGTGCCCCTAATTGATCGAGTTCTTCTGGATCAGTAATGCCTAATTCTTTGGCCGTTTGACCAATCGCATTGGTGCGTTTTGAGAAGTGCTCAATCGCTTTTTGAGGAACGATTGACACCTCAAAACTTCTGCCCGTTTTTCGTATCCCATAACCCAACTCAGACAGTTTATCGGCAAGTCGTTTTTGGAACCTGGCTTGGTACCACGGCATATCTCTTTTGATGTTGTGAAACTGTCCGGCCTTAATGCGATTTTCAGTCTCATCCCATGTGGCATTAAAGGTAAAACAGTGGCAATGCAAATGCGGATCAGGGGGGTGGTCATCAACCGGTCTGGCGGTTTGGTGAATAAAATCTGTCCACATTAATTCCCCGGTATCCCGGTCATGATTTTGGCCTTGTAAGCGAACTCTGGTCTGCATATCAGCTTCCATTTCTCGCATTGTCTCTAAAACACTTTTTCGAAAGGAATCCAAAACTCTGTCATCATCACCGAAGGCGTGAAGGATGGAGACAGACTTTGGACAATGAAACGAAATGTCATACCCAACCCGGCGATTATCCACCGTTCGAGGTGTTAGATTGTCTCCCGTGATGGGGTGAATGTTATCACACAGTTTGTGAAAGATATCCCGTTCAACAATATCATGTTCAATACCTAAACGAGAGGACAGCTTTCCATGAAAGCGTCCGTTCAATTCCTGGTCATCAATGTAATAATCCGCCTTGCTGAGAGCTTCATTAAAGTAGGTCTTAGCCTGCTCCACAGTTTGACTTTGAAACATTCGTATCATAACATTTTCTCGGTGATATTCCCTCTTGAGTGAAGGTCTATTTATGGGATAAACATCACAGGTTTCCTACGCTCATACGGTGTTCGTGCGTAACGTGCAGTGCGTTAGATTGACTTATGACAGTGCGTAGCTTCAAGCAGTGCGCAATCCTATCAGACATCTCCCCTAAGCAGTGTTTCGGTCAGATGAGACAGAGCTTACGCACTGTCATGTCTCTTTAATTTTTTATTGCGCAACGGCTGTTGGTTCGCCTGATTTATCTCGCTTTAAAATCAGATTGTAGAGCTGATCTCTATGCTCTTCATCGGTTGGTATGGGGGAGCGATTTGTAAAGCCTCTGGCCTCATGTCCAGCTAACCCAGATTTAAGAGCTTGCCCCATTTCTTCTCCGGCAATTTTCTCATCAATCTTGTCCATAATAAAATCTCTGGCTAACGCATAAGCGCCCATGTAACTCAGTGAATAAAGGACACTGGATAGGAGAAGAAGGAGGCCAAGTATTCGAGTAAATGGAATAAACATTAACACCAAACCACCAATAAAAAAGGGAAGGGGTTCAAACCATATTTCAATCCTCCGTAAACTTGTACCATTCTCTTTTCTTGACTTAAACCAACCTGTCAATTCACCTGTGGACAAACTGAATTCATCAAAGCTGACATGCGTCGGATCACTGTTGATTTCAGATCGACGTTTATTTGCAAAGACAAAAAACAGTATCCCAAATATACCAAGTCCGTAGCCATTACTGCCGAGTGCAGAAAAGGACGCCGCTTGTGAGAAAGCACTAAATAATAGTGTAATGAGAAAAAGTAAAAAGAGAATAATACTTAGCCCAAAACTGAAATATCTCGACCCCATATTTTTTCGGATAAAGACTTCAAGAAGAAGCCGGGGAACTGAACATATGCTGTAGAAAAATGACAGAAATGAGAGCTTAAAATTTGTTCGTCTGAACACTTGTTTGAAGTATGATTTTTGCTTCATGATTCACCTCGTTTTTTATTGTTATTGATAGATTGTTTGAAGGATATTTTTCTGTCATTTCTTGTTGTAGAAAACCACGGCATGCCTTGTCTGTGAATCCTGGCATCAACCAGATATTTATTGATCGGTCCACCTGTTCTCATGGCTGTAAAATCTTCTGGATGAATAACAAAATCTCTGTCCTGAGAAGTGCCCTCTGACATAGTAAAACCACCGACAAATTGAGAGCCTTTATTCTCCTTCCAAATCTCTTGTTGGCCGATTAAATCAGAGGCGTATTTATTGGTCTCCATATCGGCATTAGCATGGAAGATCTTCGTGCCCATTGTTCCCAGAAAACTTTTGACTTGAAACTCACCGGAACGCCCTCCTAAATGAGCAAAATAATTTGGAAGATTTTGAGTCAAATAAACGGTGCAAACTTTGGAACTTCGAGCAGTGGCCTGATAATCAATGTCATGTTCATGGAGGAAGTTTTGAGCTTCATCAGCCCAGAGAAAAACAGGCATTTTATTGTTATCAGTTGTCCGGCGCTCCATCGCTCTTTGCCAGACATATTTAAATAAGATTTGGGCATCACGACCGACTTTATCGAACTGTTTAATCGGTAGATTAATCAGGATGATCTTACCGTTAAAACAATCATCAGGAGAGAAGTTAGGCGTAGGAGAGCAGATCAGACTTTTAATCGGTTCACGGATCAGACGAAATAGTAAACCGAAAAAAGAGTGTTCAACTACCGAGCGGGTTTTATCACTTAATCCCGGAAAGTCAGACATAAAATAATGCATGACCTTTTTAAAAGAGGCTAAGCCTTTATCGGACTTTACTTCAAAACGTTTATCAGGATTGTTCTTCTTAAATATCCGCTTTCTTTGTTCGGCCTGACGGGCAACATTCAGCTTGGCCTGATAGAGAATTTGGGCAAAGGGATCATCAGCATCAGATGTTGGTTGGACAACATCTGATTTAGATTTTGGAAGGTTTTGAACCGCAAGGTAGAGATCATCAATCTTAAGCTTGCCATGAGCAAGTACACACAGATCAACCACGTTGAATAAGAGCATATCAAGAGCATCTTCCCAGAACCCTTCATTTGCCACCTGACCTTGTTCTGATTTGCCGGCATGTATAACCGTCTTTAGAACATTGACAATATTATCGGTAATACCTGAGCCATCACCCGATCTATTGTACTCATAGTCCAAAAAGTCGAAGTGGTAGTTACCATCTTGTTCTAAGATGATAAGATCATCTAAGCGGTTAGTCTGGTTACAGTATTCAACCCATGTGTTTTTTTCCCCAGTCTTAACCGTTAAAACCAATCCACCAAGACCAAGGGAGAGATATTTTCTAGCCAGTGTTGCACCAGACCCCGAAGACTTACCAGAACCAATACCACCGAAGACCTGAACACCTTGAACCGCATTGCGAAGTGTCCAGATATCATCCAGTGTGTTACCGGAATTTGGAAAGGTTAGTATGGTTGTATCAAGATCTATTGTTCCAGAATTGAGGTTAGTTTATATCCTTGCCCTTATCAGGCTCTTTTTCTCGTGAGTGACCTGTTTCGATTTCACCCTTATTGGTATTCAACTCATCCCAAATCTCAGGTGAGATATCAGACTCCAATTCTTTATCCTTGTTATGTTGCTCACGACCATCTTGCATACCTTGTATGCGTTCATCATTTGGATTGCCGGAATTGATAAAGGCTTCATTGATATCAGGGGCTAGCTCTTGGAGTTTATAGCCCTGAGTAAAGCCTTTGAAATAATCGGATTCTGCATCAGGTTCAATGGGGCGGTCAGTGCCGTCAGTAGTTTGGCCTAGGCCGTAGGGATCAGGTTCTTGTATAAATTCTTGGTAAAATTCGTTGAGCTTATCTTGGTTTCTATGATCTTTTAAAGAAGATCGTCTCTCATCAAAGCTGTCTTCTAAAGCCTCGATTTGTGAAATGAATTTGTTATCCAATGATGTGTCATCACCCGGGCGAATACCTCGTCCTTCATACTCTGCCTCTTGGCGCAGGAGTAACCTACTAATAGCTTTTTGCTCATCCTCTTTGAGTTGCCTTAGCAGGGATATGTATTGATTACGTTCCAGCATGTATGGTATAATTAAAAAAATTAAGAGGGCGACTATGAAGAATTTGAAACCAGAAGAGATCCCAGAAAAGAACAGAGAAAAAGCACACAAGATGTTGCTTGAGCATTTTGATGGTGAGTTTCCTGAGTACTTTATCAATGATATTGACCAAGAATGGTACACTCATATGTTGGCTGAGTTTTTGACAGAAGTTGACAGGGGGGATATTTCGTGGAGTGAATTTGAAAGTCTCAGACAACAAGTCTTTGGTACTATTGAAATGAGTAAAGAGACGTCCAGATCGCTTCATAACTTCCGGTACCGTAAAATGAAACGGCCAGACGATATTATCGACAGTGATCGAACCGTCCATTAGTTGATGTGGAATGAGTGATATTTTAGAAGGTCTCTTTAGCATTCCCCTCCAAAAAATCTAAGATTGAATCCCTATCATACAGAATGATCTTCTTACGGGGCTGAGTGAAACGTATGTTCCCGTTATCCCTATACTTTTGTAAAGTCGTCTTAGACTTGATGCCTAGCATGTCCATTGCTGTATCTGTATCAATCCATTTGTTATTTGTTTCTGGATCGCTTGATTCCAATCTCTCTACAACCTTATCAATTAACTGGTAGAAAGCTTCTGTCTCTATACAAATAACTTCCATACTTTTAAATTAATGTCTTTCCATTAAGAACAAGCCTTGCATTACCCTTCAGTCTAATTTTTCCATTACTTAAATGAGTTACATAGATTTTTGATGGACGGCTGAGGGCTCTTCCTTGATGAATAATTAACTCCTCTTCTGAAATATTATGCTCTTTGTATAGAAGCTTTGCTAATGCAACAGCAGCACTACCGGTTGCAGGGTCTTCCAGAATTCCAGCATTTGGGGCAAACATTCTTACTGAATACTGATTTTTATCTACTTTTTTAAAGAGATAAAGATCTAAACCTGAATTTTCTTTGCTAATATTTGCTAAGTCTTTCAGACTAATATTTATTTCATTAATAGAAAAATCTTCTGGGATTTGGATCATCAAATAGTCTCCCCCTGAGTTGATAACACTGAAATGGTTAGTAGTATTAAAAATATCCATTCCGATTATCTTATTAATTGTGTCAGGGGCTACTTTAATTTTCCTAATAGGTAAATCCAGATCTAAATCAGTCTGTACTGAAAAACTAAAATTCTCCTTTTGAGTAACACTGCATTCTATCTCACCAATTTTTTCAACTAGCTTTATTTCCCCTTTTTCCTCATAATTGAAATAGATTATAGCAGCAGATCCCAATGTTGGATGTCCGGCAAATGGAATTTCATGTTCAGGTGTAAAAATTTGACAGTAATATTTGTCACCAGAAATGGGTTTTATAAATGTAGTCTCAGAATAGTTTAATTCTTTAGCTAAGCCTTGTTTGAATTGATCATCAATTGAGCGGTCTTCTATAAAGACAGCCAGTTGATTCCCGGAAAAAACCTGATCTGTAAATACATCAATAGTATAAAATGAAATGCCTTTAGACATAAAACTAGAAGATTACTTCAATGTTGGTTTTTACAGAATTTGCGATGAAACATCTTTTATGTGCCTCATGATGTAGTTGCTCTAATAAATTCTTATCTAATTCTCCATCAATGCCAGTGATCTTAGGATGAAGTTGAACATCAGTTATTTGGATAGCACCATTTTTATTCTTCATAATCCCGATAGCCTCATCGTTATATTCATGGATATTTATTCCTTTTTTAGCTGCTAAGTCTAAAAACCACAACATATGACAGCTTGATATTGAGCAAATAAACGCTTCTTCAGGATCTACAGCCTCTTCTATAGAAAATGGAATAGGAACTACAGATGGAGAGGAGGAAGCAGTTATTTCTAAACCACCATCGAATTTCCACTTATGTTTTCTTGAATATTCGCCTTGAGTAAAATCTTTAACATCACTTTTCCACTCAATTTTTATTTTATACTTGCTCATTTTATCACCTAAAATATTTTATCCGAAATATTACAATGGACTTCGATTCTTATATTAAAACACATCAAATAGACTTAAGAATGTGGTACATAGATTTGAAAAATTTGTATAACTGAGTTATAATCACCTGGTTTAATTCGATCAATTGCTAGTCTTTTAAATCCAGATTTTAAAGCAGCATTATATATGTCTTTATCAGTATAAAAATTGAAACCGTATTTGCTCCATGATTTGTCTAATTGTCTGGAGCTTTTGTAGCATATTAAGAGTAACCCTCTATTCAGAACCTTTTTAGAGTGCTTAAAAAGAAGGTCAAGGTCATTAATGAAGTAGATAACGTTGACCATAAATATTAGATCTGCTGACTCTGAAATTTTTGAAAAAGACTCGGCGGAGCCTTTATAAAAAAGGGGTGATTTGGGATGGTTAGAGTAAGAATCAGTAGCAAGTTTTATCATATCACCTGATTTGTCTATCCCAATGTAATTTGCGTTACTTCTTTCTATTATGCTTAAGCTGTTTGATCCATCAGCACATCCAATCTCAATTATTTTATTTACATCACTGAGTTTTTCAAAATGGGTTAGCACATGATCGTACATGTATTTATTACCACTTTTCATGAATTCAGCGACGGCTTTTCCCGATTCACCGAAAGGGTGGCGTAGATTTTCAGCGAATTCTTTTTCTGACAATTTCATAAGCTAGTTCAGCTAACATGTTTAAGCATGTTAAGTGGAATGAATTAGCCAGAACATAATTTTAAGTCGAGATTTAAGCTTTGTAAATATTCGACATTTTCAGTTCTAATCTTCGACGGGGTATGAAAAGAGTGATTTTTTATCTCTTTAGTAAGGTGAGGATGGTCATAATACCCAGTGCTAAAAGCAATTTCGAGTAATGATAAATTTGTATTTTTTACCATATAAAGGGCTTTTCTAAATCGAACGATTGATGCGTATTTCTTTGGGTCAATGCCAATTACTGCTTGAAATTTCCTTTCAAGATGCCTTAAGGAATAGCCGGTTTGAGAGCTAAGCTTTTTAATATCAATATTACCACTTTTTTTTAAAATAAGATCAATTGCGTAGTTGATTGGAATGGGATCTTTATCTTTGTAGAGGTGCTTTAGCGTGAAGTTTTTTAGGAAAATAAGAACTGTTGATTCAATTGAGTTATTTAAAACAGGAATTGAAACTTCAGATTGAGTTCCCTTAGTAAACTCTATTGAAATATCGTTGATATTTGCTTCTTCTTTAACATCAAAGTAATGATAAGCTGAACTGGGTGTAATTCTAATACCAGCTATTATTTCAGTTCCATGACCACTGAAAGATTTAGGTTTAGTAAGCAAACCCATTATTCGTGGTTTAGATATGTATAGCCTATTCTGAACCTTAGCAATTTTAAAGATGATGTCTGAGTAGCCATCTGGATATACATTGTAAAAATCAGATTTTTCACCAGAAGGTGTGTATATCCAAAAATCTTTTATGAAAGGTGTATTAGGATTATGATTTAAATATATTTTAGGGGCAGATCTATTTTTCATTTAATGCATTTAATTTGGATTCCACTCAGGTGTAATTGCAAGTAATGCGTGCTGTGTTCCTCTACATTTATAGATAGGATGAGAGCTTCTTAAGTTAGTAAGGTTCATATATGCATAAAGATTGAAGTCATCGTCTTTCTTAAAATAGATACCATATCTAAGGCCATCGGTAACGATCAGGCGATCACAACCAGAACGATTTATTGCATAAGATTCAGCTTGCGATCTGGCAGTTAAACAAGAGTAGCCCTTTTTCTTTGCCTCAACCACAATTGTAAGATTTTGGTCTTCTCGGGGTAATGATTTAAATAGAGCAACATCGACCCTATTCCATTCAACGGCCATCTTTTGCGGTGTCCATCCTAAAGCTCTTAATAAGGGAGCTACAAGATATGCTACAGTTTCATGCTCAGAAGGGATCGTATGATTTTGATACCATTTTGCAATTCTTTGAAGTTCATCAATCTCTTCTGTAAGCCTGTTTATTGAATTACTTGCAACACCTTCTGCGAATAAAAATTCAGAAATATCTTCATGAGAAACTTCTGAATAATCAATATCTGTAGGCAGCTGAACTAACTCGCGATTCATCTCCTCCTCACTAATATCAAGTGATTGAATCCAATCATTTATTGTATCTGAATCAAGAATCTGAGTTGTGTCGCCTTGCTTCAAAGTATAAGTATCAAACTCGATAGGGGAGTAAAACTTTTTGAGCCATTTTACTCTTCGAACATGTTGTAAATCCCAACCATCAATATCTCCAAAGATATCTAACCATTGATAGTCACCCACTATTACCCCTATGCCATGAATTAATCCTGTCCCCAGTCTTAAGACTACCAGATCACCATCTTTCATCTCCAAAGCAAATCTATTTAAGTCAGTAACTTTTCTCGATGAAAAGCCAAGGTTCCGTAATTTTTTATTAGTGTCTGGTGTTTTCCCATGTATTCCGGGACCATTAAGAATAACATCCCAGTCTAGGCATACTTTACTATAGTTTCTGTCTGTATCACCACAAGCTTGTTGCCAGATAGTTTTATTACTTAGATCCATTCTTTATCCTTTATTATATGGCTTCATTTTATCAGAAGTCTATAACCTTATCTAGAGCGTCATCAGCCTCTTTATTTATGAAGTTAGCCTGGTAATTGATTGTCGTTTTAAGGTTAGAATGACGGTAAAGTTTTTGGAGCATCAACGGGTGAATCTTCTCTCCGGCGATATTGCCAAAGGAATGACGGGAGATATGATTGGATAAGTTCTTATCAATCTCGGCTTGCTCTGCAATTCTTTTCAGCCACTTATTAAATAGACGAGCCGCATTCCGTGACTTTCGGAATATATCCTCTTCATCATCCTGATCGGCTTCCTTTAAGTAAGGGAACACATAGTCATTCTTTGACTGTTTATCAGGTCTGTAACTTGCCAATATCTCTATAGCCTTATCCGGGATTTTTAAAGACACAGGCTTTTCGTTCTTACTCATTTCATAGTAGAGACGGTCATTCTTAATGTCAGACCATCTTAAAGATAAAACATCTGATATTCGCACTCCGGCGAAATAGAATGAGAAGAGCCATATATTCTTTGTATGCCAGATGGAGGTGTTTTTCTCGAACTCCATCTCTTCAATAGTTCTGATTTCTTCTTCGGTTAATCCAATCTTATTCCCAGAACTCAATTTGATTGTGACGTTATCACCGCCAAAAGGATAATTCTTCTCATCCACGATACCTTCTTTTATAGCTCTATTGTAAAGTGTTCTAATCAGCATCAACTGGTTAGTGGCCGTACGTTTCTTGTGTTTGAGTTCAGTTAGGCAGTAGGTTTTAAATCTCTCTAAGAAAGAGACTGTGATTTCATGGAAGTAGAGGTCTTTACCACCATTGAATGTTTCAACATTGTTCAAGATCGACTGATCGGCACGGGCTACTGAGAACGTACCTTTATCTTCATACTCTTTGATTCGTTTCTCACCAAGATCAAAAAAGCTTATATCAGCATTACTGTTTTTGACCTTATTCTTGATCTGTTTAACAGAGACCGGATCATCTTTGGTCTCTAGTTCAAGAACAGTGTCATTCGCTTCTGACAATTTTTTAAGAATAAGATTATTCAGTCGCTTAGAATTAGGATGAGATTTTTTGACACGCTGATTATCAAAGTCCCAATACTTCTCATCCAGATATTGACCTAAATATATGTAACGTGACTTTCGGTTGTGCGTAATTCGCAGAACAAGGGGAGAGGTGCCGTCTTTCTTTTGTTTATTTGTTCGCAGTAGTACCTTTAAAGAAGCCATAAGCTATGTTGCTTTAATGAGTGCCTAAGACAACATAAGGATTCTTTTTCTAAAATGGGTACAACATAGGTCAAACATTTGGCGGTTTAACTTGATATGGTGTGTTTTTAAGTGTGCTTTAAATAGCTATAAAACGGCATTATGGATACATTTGAGGCCATATCACGCCAGAATGGGTAAGGCTCATAACCCGAAGGTCGCAGGTTCGAATCCTGCCCCCGCCACTATATAAAGCCTTTTGATTAATTTCAGAAGGCTTTTTTTATTTCAGGATTAATAATTGGCTTTATCTGAAATCGAAAACTCAATCTCTTTCTCAATTTCCTGCCCTGAGTTGAGGTCTTTGATTGTAGCGATGAGGTTGTAAGTTCCGGGTTCAAGTTTCTCAGTTACAATTTCAAAACTGTTTTTATAGGTAGATGATGATGAATTAAGGTTTACAGTAATACTTTTCAATTCATTATTTCTGTTGAATAGGCGCTTGAAGAAACCATCTTCAACTTCAGTTATTCTGTAATTCATAGAAAACTCGGATGAACCATTGTCAAGATCCAGGTGATATACTTCAAATCTTAGGAATAAGCTGTTGTTGGTAGGAATTATATTATCAGGGGTGATGAAAAAAGGAATTTCACTGCCTGCTTCTATAGAAGAGGAATCTGCATATCCAAGAATAAGATCACTGGCCTCTAATTGATTTGGGTCCGTACTTAAAGGTTCCATGCTTTTTTCTTCCAGCTTAGAATAAGCCTTTAAGTTTTCCACCTTTTCAGAAGAATCCACATCACCAGAATTAATAGCTGTTAATTCAACCCCGAATAAGTTATTTGCATCTTCTATATTTGGGACAAGAAAAGCTACGGTAATATAATTATTGGCATTATTTTGTAATACAGCATCATTTAACCTGGTAGACCTAACATCTTTGAAGAGAAGGTTCCAGTTGTTGTCACGAAGCTGAATAGTATAATTTAGCAATAGATTTTCCGGGCTTAATTCTCCGGTTAGTGTAGACATTAATATTTGCTCATATGGTGCAGCATATAAATAAGTAATGACCATATTCTGATTATTCTCATCAAGTATGCGATACCTTCTTACATTAAGATTCAGCGTATTCAGATCATCCAGTCCTGATTTTTCAGAAGGGTTTAATGCAGTCAGTGTATTCATTTTTGACTGATGTATGGATCGGTACTTGTGTGCCAGATTTCTGTTGTTTATCTCTGTATTGTTAAGAATATCTTCTTGGAGATCAATATAAGTGCTTGCAAAAAAACGGTCGATGGTCGTTAACTGGGAATAGTAAATCATTTGCAGAAGCGTAGCGGGAGGCACCGGGTACTGACTGTCGGAGGCATAATTTTTTCTAAATGCCGACCTGGGAATAAAATCGTCTATTGTATTTATTATTGAAAACTCCCCTGTATTACCATTTTGCCCGAAAATATGAACAAGGTTTCTATAATCATTTTCATTTTTATAGATCCAGATCTCATATTGGGGATAATCGAAATACTGCCTTGCAAGGTAGGCCAGATTTTTGGCTAATGCCGTACTGTTATAACTTGCTCCAATTAATGAAGATGATGCAAAGCTGCTGTCAGATATTGAAGTTGTCGAATTGTAATTATTTATAATGATTGTTTGTGCCCAGCCTTCTGCCTGTAGCTGATTATACTGAAGAACACCTTCTCTGATATAGTCTGGATTGCCAAGCTTAAGGTAAATTAAACCACGGTCGTCGGTGCCGTATACTGTAGATTTATTGCGATTAAAAGTTTTCTTTATATAAGCTATACGTTCCCAAAATTCGATAAGTCTCTCGTTATAAGTATCACTTATGGTAACATCTTTTTGTTGCCAAAACTTTTTTAAATTTTCCAGCCCTTTTATATCCCCATCTTCAATTTGATTTTTCCAGAGCCTGTAGTCTTTATTTTCAATAAGTGGTTTTGCTTTTTCCAATTCTTTTAAATAAACGGATTTGTACTTATCAACTGAATTTCGGGATAAAGCTTTATAATAAAGGGGGGCAGCATACTTATAGTACTTCTTGTACTTATTTTGAGTGATAAATTCGATGTACTCAAAACCAATTCTTGGATCAATTTCGGAGCTATCAGCTATATTTGAGTACTGAATCCAGATTGTAATACCTTCTTTCCAGTCACCTTTTTCAATAGCATTTTTACCTTCCTGATAGGGGTCAGTCGGTATTTGTTGAACCAGAGAGTAACTATTCAGCTGAACCAAACTAAATAGCAGTGTTAGTAGGATTTTTACTGTTAACATGATTATAACCTGATAAGCCTATGTTAAAGACATTGAGTATTACATAAGTATATATATAAAAAAAAGACTTTATAAACACACATAGGTATTTCTCAAACAGCAAAAAAAAAGGCTTAACCGTTCGGTTAAGCCTTTTAAACCCTAATAAATTGTTATTAACTAAGCTTTAATTAGTTAAAGTTAGGATTGTTATTTCTTTCTCTGGAAGTAATTGGTAAATGCTCCCAAGGATTAGCTACAATCAGGTAAGAGTTACCAGTAACCGGAGAACTTGGCACTGAATAAAGAGAACCACCTTGCAGGTGAAAAGAACCAGTTCTTAACTGGTCGAGTAGACGATCGCCAGTAGCGAACAATTCTTTCTCTCTTTCTTCCATGATTACATCCATATCAACAGTTCCAACATAATCTGGAATGTTGTGGCTGGCACGTACAGCATTGATAAGACTTAATGGTGTAGCACCTGGGTCTCCAACATCAGCAGCTGGGTTATCAAGAAGAATTTCTGCTTTCATTAAAGCAACTTCTTGCCAGGTAACAACATCAATAGGACTATCTAGCTCGTAATTAACATAGTAATATGTAATTACTTGTCCAGAAAAGTCTTCATCAAACCCTGTGATTTCGATTCTGTTAGCTTCTTCAGGTACGTCAGAAATATAGTCCGGGAATCGTGGATCTACGTTTAACTGAGTACGACCTGGTCCAGCAGCATTGTACCAAGCGTTAGTTGATTCAAGGCTGTGAAGAGACTGAAGAGGTGCGTCGCCACTTACAAGTGCACCGTCTGCAATTGCATCAGCAGCAGCAGAATAATTATTCTGGGCAATATAGAGCTCAGCTTTGAGAGAGTTAACGATTTTAGCCTGAGCTGCGCTAGCATAATTCAGTGCTTCATCGTATTTCGCAATTGCCTGAGTATATAGCTCAGCACGTGGAATAATGTCGGAGTTATCAATAGGAGCTCCTTTAGTTGTTGGTACTAAACCAAAGTAAGAACCTAACCAGTATCTGGAAATGCCTCCTACCCAGTTAGCAGTAAACAACGCTTGATCACGTACTGCTGCATCCTCAAAATTACCAATTTGATCGATTCGACGAATTAAATCATCGGCGAGAAAACGGGTCTCATTAAGGTTAGCGTAAACCCCGTCAACAGAGTTGTTATCAAAGGTGATATCACCCTGATCCAGTTCTTGGTAAGTAGGGAATGTTGCTAAAGAGTTACCTTCAGGGTCAAACTGAAGAAGATCTGATAAACCATCAACGGTTACGGAGAGGTTATCATGTGTTTGAGCAAAGTTCGCAAGAACACCAGTCTCAAGGAATGGGACCTGCTCTTCATTGTTCAGTGCATCGTCCACGATTTCATCAATCGGGTCGTCTGTTTCTCCAACCCAGTCGCTACAAGAAACTGCAGTAAAGACTGAGACCAGGAGGAGTGTTAAAAGTTTTATTGAGTATTTCATAATAATATTATCCAATTAGATTAAAATCCGATGTTAAGAGTGGCAAATACACTTCTTGGTTGTGGAAGTGTTAAGAAGTCTTGTCCTCGTGAGTTGCTTCTTGCACCAGCAAAGTTAACTTCAGGATCATTACCGCTGTACTTAGATGATAGCCACAGGTTAGAACCTGAAACTGAAATACTCGCATTTTTAACATACTGAGTTAAGTTTGCAGAGTTAAGTACATCAGTAAAGTCGTAACGAACACTTACTTCACGAAGTCTCACAAAATCAGCTTCTTCAACATACCCATAATCAGCGCCAGTAGTTAATTCAGCATATCGGTTAGCTGCATCAATATACTCTTGTGATCCGGGAGTTAAAGCTGTGATATCGTCATCAGGATTTGCATTGGTGTTGTAATAAGAAGAACCAACACCAGGAGTTCCTGCCAGAAGACCTTGAAGTGTTTCATATTCTGCGCCATTTCCAAAACTGTTTGCAAAGAGCAATGTGTTGTTGAAAACAGAAAGTCCTAGTTGATACTCAACAAGGGCGAATACGTTGAAGTTTTTCAGGAATCTGAAATCTACAGAGAAAGAACCTTGGTACTCAGGATATGGAGTTCCTAGAGCTACACGGTTTTCTTCAGTAAATGCTACATCAGGACCCGTATAGAATCCGTTGTTATCAAAGTTTGCTCCCTGAACTTCAAATGTGTAGAAAGCACTTCTTGGAAGACCTGGCTGAATTGTATTCAAGTCAAATCCGTCACGAATTGGCTGTGCATCACCGATATCAGTTACTTCGTTTTCAGAGTAAGACAGAATAGCAGAAATATCTAATTGATAATCTCTGGAAAGGATTGGAGTTGCATTAATAGCCACTTCAATTCCGCTTCCTTCAAGTGCACCAATGTTGAATGGTGAAGAAGAAGCAACAAGACCAGTTGAAGGACTATTTAACAATCCAATAATAGAGTTCTCAGCGTTTTGAATATAGTATGTGAAGTCAATACCGTAATTTTCAAATATTGAAGCTTCAAATCCTAATTCAAGCTCTTTAACTCTTTCAGGCTTAATGGATGGGTTACCAATGCTCGCAGGCACTCCACCGGTACCAAATCCTGAAGGAGTAGCACCCCAGATCAGGCGGATACCATCATTGTTTCCTGGTAACTGACCAGTTTCACCGTAAGCAGCACGCACCTTAAGGAAGTCGATAGCGTCAGGAAGGATTCCTAATTTATCGATTCGAACAGCAGCACTGGCTTTAGGGTAGAAAATGTTTGGTGTATCAGTACCAAAGGCAGAAGCAAAGTCCTGACGTCCACCAATCGTTAAGAAGTAAGTTTGTTGATAGTTAATTTCTTCCTGTGCGAAAATACCAGCAGAACGAACGTGTCCAAAACCTTCAGAAGTAACGTTAATCTGAGAAGCTGACTGGATATCCCGGACCAAACTTGTAGCAAAGTTCTGACGTCCAAGTTGTGAAGTTCTAAATTTTCTATTAAACAGCTGAGTACCAATCACAGTGTTAGAAGAAATATCATCTGTAATGTCAAATGCATAAGAAGCATTAGCATCAAGAGTTACCTGCTGATTTTGGCGGTTGAAAATGTTTTTTGAACCTTGGAAGCCAATACCTGAGTAAGCGTATTCAGGAGACTGATAAGTGAATGCTCTCAAATCAGAATCGTCAATACCTGCAGCAAGGTTGATGTTTAACCCATCAATAGGACGGTAGTTAAACTGGAAAGAACCAATAAAACGGTTGGTCTTAGACTCATTCTCAACATTTGCAATAGCTAAACTATCAGTAAAACCATAGGAGGTTGGGAAAAGTAGTGTATTTCCTAACCAACCCGTTACGTTGTTATCATTCTGAGGAATGTTAACGGTATTAAGAGCATAGCTGGTGTTTACAGAAAAAGTAACTTTGTCAGATGGGAAAGCATCAAAGTTAGCTTGTACTGATTGTCTTTCCTGAGCATTCTGTGGTAAAGTACCTTCTTCATTACGTGTTCCGAAAGAAGTGAAGTACCGAACAAATTCGTTACCACCGCTAACACTTACGTTATGAGATTGCACTTGTCCGTCTCTGAATGCATCGTTTGCATCCTCAGCACTAATGAAAACGTCATCGTCATATTCGTTAGCAAGGCTGTTAACACCAATGCTTCCTTTATAGTTAACGCTTACAGAACTACCAGCTGACGCGGTTTGGCCTGTTTTTGTTGTAATAAGTACAACACCATTTGAACCAGAGGTACCATAAAGAGCAGCAGCAGCCGGACCTTTAAGGAAGTCAATAGATTCAATGTTTTCAGGGTTAAGGTCAGATAGTGTACCGTAATTCTGTCCACCAGCACCAAAACCAGTCTGAACATTATCAATTCTTACACCATCAACATAAATAACAGGCTGTCCCTGTCCGTTTAGTCCACCACCAGAGCGAACTACAAAACGAATACCACCACCAACTGTACCAGAAGCAGGCTGTACAGAAACACCGGCAACTTTAGCAGTTAATAATTGTGATACAGAATTGTATGCTTTGTCGGCTGTAAGTTCAGCAGCATCGACTCTGGAAATTGCAACTTCAGAAATAGCCTTAGATGATCGAGAGGCAATCCCTGTCACAACTAAATCTTCGAGTCCAAGAACATCTTCATTTAATTCGATGTCTAAGTTTACAGTTCCAGATCCAACTTCAACTTGAGTTTCAAAAGGTTTGAAACCAATGAAATTGGCTCTAAGAGTGTAAGTACCTGCCGGTACTCCTGAAATCTCATAGATTCCGTCTAAATCTGTAGCATCACCATAGGTGGTGCCTTGTAATATAACGTTCACACCGATAAGTGGCTCTGATGTACCTGCATCAGTTACCATACCAGTAATTGTCCCTGATTGCGCATATAAACTCGCACTGAGTAAAGACGCAAAGAGGGCTAGTTGTAGCTTTTTTAACATAGTAGCCTCAATTAATTATTATTAAATTGTAATCATTCTTATTAGGAAAAGAATGATTTTTTAATATCAGTAGAATTATCTTGTATTACAAAAAAAAATTAACAAGAGGTAGCTGGGAAAGGAGGGCTAAAGGTTGTAGTTGAGGATAGAGCCGGAAAGCCATCTGTTAACTTGTTGAGACTGAATATTATAATACTGGGCAGTACGTTCGAGAAGAAAATTATTAAATGGGAAAAACTTAGAATTTAATCGTGTTTGATTGAACAAAAAGTTCTTTTCAGGATCGTTTCTATTATATGAATAAGACCAAAGCATTTGCCCGGAAAATTGTTCGTTATACCATGGAGGCCCAAATAATATGTATATCATTCCCGGATCGGTCTTCCAGCCTTCCTTAAAATTGGAGAACATCTTATTGGCTTCTTCTACACGTTCATAATATAGAGAGATGACATTCTTGGCTTTATTCGAATTCTGGACATTGGATAACCAAAATCGATCAATAGCTTTTTTTAATTCCTGAGCATTTTCAATGGCCATTAGTTTTTCGTACTCACTCTCGCTCATTAAATAGTATAATGGCCGGGCAAACTCTTTTGCTGTTTGCAGAGTGGGGTAATTGGGACTTTTAATGCTAAAATCTCTTGCCTTATATAATTCGTCTTCTTCTCCAAGTTTAGAAGTGACCTCAAGCCGGTAATTTCCTCTTTGTAAATCCTCAAAAATAAACTCAATTACAACACTGCCAGGTTGGGTAAGAGTACGGGTCGAGGACTGTATGACCTCAAACTCATCATAATCGATACCAATATATGCAATGTTGGATGCTGAGTAATCATTGTAGTTCATTGGTCGTGCAATAGAAGTATCAGAGCGAAATCTGATGAGTCTTGATTCTATATTTAAAGGTTTGTTGGGATTATTATTTGTTACCTGGAAGGTGAATTTCAGAGAATCATTACTTGACTGAATGTCATAGGTTGTAGCCTGATTGAAATCTGATACAGAGGAGTTTGTATTCTTGGTAAGGATTCTGATGTCGGTAATGTGAGAGACATTTTCAGTCGGGTCCGGAATGGAAGTTTCCTGTGTTCTGGAAGTTTGCTTACCTGAAACCTGATCAGTAACAACTGTTCGTATTGTATAAGACCCGGGAGGTACATCAAAGACCTTTTCAAAACGAAATACATCCTGACTGTTGATGATGTTTTGATCTTCCGCACGAATCGTTTCGGAGAAGGAAATTTGATCCTCCACAACCATTTGTTCATCAGTTTTTCTTTGAACAGCTATTTCAATTAGTATTCTGGCCTGAAGGGTATCATTTTCTTGCTCATAAACTAAACTTCCATATACGATATCTCCATTAACAATTACTGTAGAAACATTATTTTCTGTTATTTGACCTGTAGCGGCAAGCCTTAATTCAGGAAATCCTGGTTGATATTGATACCCGGCACCACGGTCAATCTTATCAACATAATTGTTTGAGCAACCTGCCAGTGTAACTATAAGAATAGATAATAAAATACAGGCCGGAGAAAAGTGAAACTTCATAAAAATAAAAGTTTGATTGACTTAATGTATATGTGACGAAAGTAAGCTGCTTTTTATTAACTAAAAACTTTATAAATCATTTCACAATGATTGTAACATTTCACCTATCTTATCTATGTTAATAATCTCTTGCTCACATTAAATAAACACTCTATATGATATCTGCAAGGCGCCGAACAAAAATTGTATGCACAATTGGCCCCAGCTGTAATACACAAAACAAGATTGAAGAACTTTTATTACATGGCATGAATGTAGCCCGTGTAAACTTCTCTCATGGTTCTCACGAAGATCACGCAAAGGTGATTAAGTATATCAGGAAAACAGCAAAGAAATATGAATATAGTGTACCTGTTTTGATGGACTTGCAAGGTCCGAAAATCAGAGTAGGACAGATGAAAGACGGAGGCGTGAAATTAGAAACGGGCTCTACCGTAAAAATTACGGGTGAAGATGTACTAGGAGACAGCTCAGTTATTCCCATTGATTATAAAAACCTGTTACATGAAGCGGAAGTAGGAAACTCAATTTTACTCGATGATGGTTTGCTTGAATTTAAGGTTACAGAAAAAAAGCCTGATTCCTTACAAGCGAAAGTAGTGATTGGCGGAGTGCTGAAATCCCGGAAAGGGGTCAATCTTCCCAATGTGCGAATTTCAATTCCATCTCTGACCGAAAAAGACTTAAAAGATCTCGAGTTTGGTATTAAACAAGATGTGGATCTGATTGCATTGTCTTTTGTAAGGTCAGCTAAAGATGTCCGGGATATCATTTCCAGAGTGAGGGCTGCCGGAAGTCAGGCAGCAATCATTGCAAAAATTGAAAAACCAGAAGCTCTTGATGTTATAGATGAAATTATTGAAGAAGCAGATGGTATTATGGTAGCTCGGGGAGATTTGGGGATTGAGATTCCAACCGAGCAGGTACCTATCGTGCAAAAAATGATTATCGAGAAATGCCGGATGGCTGGTAAACCGGTTATCACGGCTACGCAAATGCTGGATTCTATGATCAATAATCCGCGACCAACCCGGGCTGAGAGTTCGGATGTGGCCAATGCCGTTCTGGATGGCACCGACGCCGTAATGCTTTCCGGAGAAACAGCTGCTGGTAAGTACCCTATGGAAGCAGTAAATGTAATGGATAGAATTTGCCGTTCAGTTGAAGAAAAACGTCCTCAAATTTATAACAGCCTTGGGTATAGAAAACCGGAGTGGAAAGAAAAACAAGTGATAGAATCTTTAGCCTATTCCTGCGTTACCATTGCTGATAACGTGGAGGCGAAAGCGATCAGCACGATTACACACTCAGGAAATACAGCCCGGCGAATTGCTAAATTCCGTCCGAAAGTGCCCATTGTTGCTTTCACGGAAAGTCAAAAAGTGCGCCGGCAGTTGAATTTGGTTTGGGGCGTATATTCGGTAAGACTGGATGAGCTTTTTGATACCGATAAAAGTGTTCGAATGATGGAGAATTACCTTCATGACAATGGCATGGTAAAAAGTGGTGACAGAGTCATTGTGGCAACGGGAATGCCTATTGCCAAGCGAGGGCGAACCAATATGATTAAAGTAAGTACGATTGAATAAGGTAGTGTGTTAAAGCAGACGTTATGAAAATGCGCAGACTTCTTTTTGGTATTTTCTTATTGATTATTATGACAGGTTGTAAAACCTCATTTCAATCAAAATGGAAAAACTTCAATGCCTATTATAATACCTATTATAATGCGCAAAAAAGTTATCAGTCTGGCTTGCAAAAAAATCTTGGCCAGCAACGAGAATATAACCCGCTACAGCCAATTAGAATCCATCCCAAGCCTGTAAATGCAGGAGCACAGGATTTCGATAAAGCTATTCAAAAAGGAGCTGATGTACTTCGGCGATATGAAGAAACAAAATGGGTGGATGATGCCATTGGTTTAATTGGTAAGTCTTATTATTTCAGACAGGAATATTTTTCTGCAGATCAAAAGTTTAAGGAGCTTTTTGTTACTACTCAGAATCCAGACATGCAGCAGAAGTCCATATTGTGGCAGGGCCGGGTTTTACTTGATATGGAGTTATATAATCAGGGAATAGCATTTCTATCCGAACAGCTTACTTTATTAGAGGGAGAATGGAATGAAGGCTACCGGGCGGAAGTAAAAGCCCTGTTGGCACAGCATTATGTTAAGGTTGAAAATTGGCAGGTTGCTGCTAATGTACTTTCTGAGGCGCTTCCTAACCTGGAAAAAAAAGATTACAGGGAGCGGGGTTATTTTCTACTAGGTCAGATTTATGAACGTTTGGGTAACACGGAAGCTGCATTTGATGCATATAATAAAGTTCAGAATCATTATGTAGAATATCGCATTCAGTATCTTTCTCAGAGAAAAAAAGCAGAGGTAGCTCGTAATCTCGGAAGAAATGAAGTGGCCTATCAAATCTTTGATGACATGGTGCGGGATGACAAGAATCTCGAATATAAGGCTGAGCTCGATTTCGAATTAGCCAGAACAGAACACGAACGCCAAAATTATAAGCGGGCAGTAAAACTATATAATAATGTACTTCATAATAATCTGCGCCAGCCAGCACCTGATGTAGCAGCACGAGCTTACTACGGACTGGCAGAGATACATCGTTTTGCTTACGATGATTTTGAAAAAGCTGCTGCTTACTATGACTCTGCTGCCCAAAAAAATGTACCTGCCGAGAAGTTACCTGAAGACTTTCAAGCCAAAGAACTTGCTGAGTCTTTTGGAAACTATGCCCGGTTTAAATCTCAAATAGCTCTCCAGGACAGTCTCCTTAAACTTGGCCGTCTTTCGCCTGAAGCTTTTGATTCTGCACTTGTTGAGCTGAGACAGAAAAAAATTGCTGAACTGGAAAGGTTGAAAGAGGAACAAGAACAACAGCAGAACCAACTTGTAACAGTTAACAGGGATGATGAAGAATCAAATGCTACCAGTAACATGAGTAATGGATTTCTGAATTCTAATAAT
This sequence comes from Gracilimonas sp., assembly GCF_040218225.1. Classification (NCBI taxonomy): domain Bacteria; kingdom Pseudomonadati; phylum Balneolota; class Balneolia; order Balneolales; family Balneolaceae; genus Gracilimonas; species Gracilimonas sp. Next base: position 249,946 of record NZ_JAVJQO010000006.1, on the reverse strand, counting down.
CCAGTGGTGCAAGAGAACGTGCGGCAACAATTTTATGCGATATGGGGAGACCGACCGCTGACGGATAACTGGAGGGTGGAAAGCATGATTGACTATTCAGCTATATCCAATGATGCGTCAAAATCTGTGGCGGGCTCGGACGCAACATCAGGAAATGAACAAGTAACTGTAAAGATTGATTTAAGTGCTGTTCCCTTTACCCCTCAGGAGCAAGATTCTGTGCAAAAACTTATTGCATCATATGAGTATCAGTTAGGCAATTTGTTTTTTCTATCACTTAATATGCCTGATAGTGCCACCTATTATTTCCAGAAAGCTATAGAGAATCCATCAAAAGAAAATATTAATACGGTTTCTTTGTATTCACTTTCGGAATTGTACACGATTCAAGAGAATGAAGAAGAAGCAAGGTATTATGCTCGACGTCTAATTGAAGAGTATCCTCAAACAGAATATGCGCGAAGAGTATCAGTTAAGTTTGACATCCCATTAACAATTGGAGAAAAGGAAAAAACCAGCAATCCATTTGAAACATATAATGAAATCATTGCTCAAGATTCTTTAGATCAAGCTGAGAAAGCACGTCATTTAGAGTTGTTGTCATTTCAAAATACGACCCACCGTATTGCTCCAAAAGCACTTTATGAGGCTATTCAATATTATATGTCGGCAGGAAAGGGTAATCCGGAATACCAGACTAAAATTTCGGAGTGGGTAAATAAGAATGAAATCTGGTCTCAAAAAGTGCAGAATCTTGAGGCTGTCAAAGACTCGGCAAGAGATGCATTGGAAGACTCAACAATAACTGACGAAAAAAGCCGGAGTCTGCAGGTACTTATAGATTCAACTCTTACCAAGCCAGATTTTTCAGAGTCTTTTCCATACGAAGGCTTAATGTGGGATAGTGCACGAGCTGCCGTCGACACCTTTTTAGTGATTTTCAAAGAATCTGATCTTACAGGGAAGGTCAATAAGCTAAAGAAAGAGCTTGCTTTGCCGACTGCAGAGGTAAAAGAAGTGCAGCCCGCAGAACAACCAAAACCTGTTGCTGAAGCTGGTCAGACTAAGGAGGGGTATATAAGTTGTCAAAGTATTGATGCAAAACTGAATATCAGGGGAGGAATGCAGGCGTTCCTGGATAAGGTAAATGTCCCTGAAAATCCCGAAATAGAAGAAATAACCTATTTATTCAGAGTTAACCAGCGCGGCATTATTGATGAGTTCGTTCTTAAGACTACCGAAGTTCCCTCAGAGGTTAAATCTGCCTTCGAACAAACTATGGAGTCAGGATTAAATTTTGAGCCGGTTCTGAATGAAGGTCAGGCTGTTTCGGTAGAATGTGAGATTACATTTCCGGTTCAGAATTAAGCGATCTTTATGCCAGGCTTTTCTTGATCTTATTTAACAACCCGGGACCTTCGTAAACCAATCCAGTATATATCTGAATCAAGGAAGCACCTGCCTTTATTTTGTCGACTGCTGCTTGGGCACTGTCAATGCCCCCAACACCGATTACAGGTTTCTTTCTCTCTGTGATTTCAGCCAGCCATTTTACAACCTCTGTACTTCTTTGCTGAATGGCCCGGCCACTGAGTCCCCCATTTCCAATCTTATTTAATACAGCTTGTTCGGTCTTTAAGTCATCACGCACCGAAGATGTGTTTGTTGCTACATATCCAGCAACACCGAAGTCTTCACAAATCCGGACGAGGTTTTCAAGGTTTTTTCTGTCGATATCTACCGTGAATTTAACTAAAGAGGGTTTTCGTTCTTCATTGCCTGGCTGAAGGATTGCCAATAAATCTCTTAAGGCTGACGGATCTTCAAAGGTTTTGCCCTCACCGGTATTGGGACATGAGATATTGATAGTTATATAATCAGCAACGGATTGAGCCTTTTCATAGCTGTATAAATAGTCGCGAAGTGCAGCGTCACCATGTATAGAAGCATCATTAGTTTTGGCAATATTTACTCCCAATGGGATTTCTAAATCTAAGGATGAGAGTCTGTTGGTAATGACATCTGTGCCCTCATTATTCAGTCCCATGCGGTTAATCAGGGAATGGTCCCGAGGAATGCGAAAAGCTCTCGGCCTTGGGTTTCCTTCAGAGGGTTTTGCAGTGATGCTTCCCACCTCTACAAAACCAAAACCCAGGGCTTGCATGGCTTTAGGTGTGGTGCCATTTTTGTCAAATCCTGCAGCAAGTCCAATAGGGTTTGGAAACGTAAGGCCAAATAACTCCTGTTCTAACCCTATACGGGGTTCATTGTAAATGCTTGATGCCAGTGTCTGCAGCAAAGGCGAATTATTGGTTTTAGACGCCATAGAAAGAGCCCATTCGTGAGCTTTTTCTGCATCTGTTTTAAATAAAAGAGGTTTGAGAAGCTTTTTATAAATCATCGGGTCAATGATACGAAAAAACGTTCAAAAAGAGTGAAAGAAGCCTTATACTCGATCGCCTGTTTTATATGAAAAAATCAAAGCAATACATATCGCAACTAATTAGGCAATCACGTGCAGATGGTGATCTCATTTTACTTGAATCGCAAATGCCTGAGCATCCTGCTAGTACGAAAAGTTACCTTGCCCTCAAACCAAAGGCATGGATAAAAGCATGGCAACAAAAGATCGAGATATCGGACGGTAATTCCATCCGGCAATACGAAGGTAACGCCTGGGATTTTTTAAGCCGGTTCAGAAATGAACATCATGAATGGTTGTTTGGCTATCTGGGATATGACCTCAAAAATCATTCGGAGGATCTCTACTCAAAAAACAGAGAACTGGTAAATGCTCCTGACCTTTATTTTATGATTCCGGAGGTTTTGCTGGAAATAGATTCTGAAGGTGATGTTAAACTGGTAAAAGGGAAAGCCCCTGGTATGTTTGAAAAAGATAGCCCGGCTTTAGAATTTTCCATAAAGCCTGTGAATCAGATTTCAGAAGCCGATTATATCCAAAAGGTTGAGCAGGCCAAGCAGGATATCTATGAGGGAGAGTATTACGAAATAAACTTATCACACCCTTTAGAGTTTACTTTAGAAGGGGATAGCTGGGATTTATATGAAGCCATGAAATCGGTTGGCCCGGTTCCATTTGGCGGATATGCATGTGTTGGAAACATAGCCATTTGTTGTTCATCACCAGAGCGGTTCTTAGCCAGATCTGAAAATCAGGTATGGTCTCAACCCATAAAAGGAACAGCTTCCCGCCAGAATAAAAGTGAGACAATTTTGGATATCGAAAAATTAAGGGAATCAGAAAAAGAGAGAGCCGAGAACCTGATGATTGTCGATTTGGTGAGAAATGACTTAAGCCGTGTAGCTGTAAAAAGAAGCGTAAAGGTATCCAACTTGTTTGAAATACAGAGCTTTGAGACGGTTCATCAAATGGTATCAACGGTGGAGTGTACCGTATCCGAAAGCACTGATAGCATCGAAATAATCAGAGCTTGTTTCCCGATGGGTTCTATGACCGGAGCTCCTAAAATTTCCACTATGAAAGCCATCGAAAAGTATGAGAATTACAAGCGTGGTATTTATTCAGGTGCGCTTGGGTATATAAAACCCAATGGTGATTTCGATTTTAATGTGATCATAAGAACTGCGATTTCAGAAGGTAATAAATTGGTTTATCCGGTAGGCGGGGCTATAACCAGCGACTCAGATCCAGTAGCAGAATGGGAAGAGACAATGGTGAAGGCCAAAGCAATTACAAATATTTTTGAGAATTTACAGCAAGCTGAATGAAGACCGTTGATTGTGGGTTATAAACACAAATGAGGAAATCACATCACATCGAAGGATCAGAATGAAGGCGAGTACACTAGGAGAACTTAAAGAAAGTGGTTGGCAATCCATATCGGTCAAAGAGGAGATTCGTAAAAATTTAATTCAAAAAATGCGAAGCGGGGAAGAGCTTTTTCCCGGGATTCTTGGATACGATAAAACCGTAATCCCACAAGTGCAGCACGCTTTACTATCACGGCACGATATGATCTTATTGGGACTGCGCGGACAGGCTAAAACCAGAATGCTCCGTTTGCTGGTAAACTTTTTGGATGAATACATTCCAATAGTAAAAGGTTCAGAGATTAATGATGATCCCTTGAATCCACTTTCAAAATATGCTAAGGAACTGGTTGAAGAAAAAGGGGATGATACACCCATTGAATGGCTGCATCGGTCTTTCCGATATGGCGAAAAGCTGGCTACACCAGATACAACGGTAGCCGATTTAATTGGTGATATAGATCCTATCAAAGCAGCAACAAAAAAGTTAACACTTGCTGACCAAAATGTGATCAACTTTGGGCTTATTCCAAGAACCAATCGTGGTATTTTTGTGATTAATGAGTTGCCTGATCTTCAACCCAGAATTCAGGTAGCACTTTTGAATATTATGCAGGAAAGAGATATCCAGATTCGGGGCTTTAATGTTCGTATTCCTTTGGATGTGTCTATGGCTTTTTCTGCAAATCCGGAGGATTACACCAATCGTGGAAATATCATTACTCCGTTGAAAGACCGAATAGACTCTCAAATTATAACTCATTATCCAAAAGAATTGGGTGTGGGAGTCAATATCACAAAACAGGAAGCATGGCAGGAGCGAGAGACCGGTATTAAAATTCATATTCCTGATTTATACCGGGAAGTAATAGAAAAAGCGGCTTTTGAGGCCCGGGAATCAGAGTACGTAGATCAAAAAAGTGGGGTTTCCACCCGAATGACGATCACCGCCCTGGAACAAGTCGTATCATCGGCCGAACGGCGCGCCATATTAAACAACGAGAAAGAAACGACCGTAAGGATTGCCGACTTATATCATATGGTTCCCGCTCTCACCGGAAAAATAGAATTGGTTTATGAAGGAGAGCAGGAAGGAGCCATCAGCGTAGCAAAACACATATTAGGGAAAGCTGTCAGTAAAATTTTCAAGGTACATTTCCCTGATCCACAAGCAAAATCAGAGGACAAAAAGTCGACTTATAAAGAAATTATGGATTGGTTTGCTGATGGAAATGAAATTAGCATATCAGATACTTTACCTAACAAAGAGTACGAAAAAGTGCTTGACGGAGTAAAAGGGTTGAAGGTGTTGGTTGAAAATCAGATCAATGATGCGAACACATCCGAGCAATACATTTGGATGGATTTTGTATTAGAGGCTCTGCATCAGAACTCAATGCTCAGCAAGCAAGACCTTGACGATCAAACTTTATACACTGATATGTTAGGTTCTATGTTCTCTTCGCTGGGAGATATAGACGAGGAAGGCTACGATGAATTTGAGTGATAATTAGATTGAATTCAGTTTTTGTTAGCCTTATATTTAAAGCCTTTGCAAATTTCAAGCAAGTATAAGACCATGAAAAAAGGAATTCATCCAGATTACAAAGAAATTACGGTAGTGATGAGCGATGGTACTGAGGTTCAAACCCGCAGCACTATGGATACCAAAGACGGAGTGTATCGCAGCGAGGTTGACTCAAAAAATCATCCATTCTACACCAAGAGTAACACTTTTACGTCAACAGCCGGACGTGTTGATCGCTTCAAGCGCCGATACGGAAAAGGTGACGACAAGTAATTTTAGCAATCATTTTATTCAAAAGGATGTATCTGTAAAGGTGCATCCTTTTTTTATTTAGTCTATGGAAATTAAAAAATTTGAAGTCGGACCCTTTTTAGAGAATACTTATCTGCTCACTAAAAATGGACAACATCTTATTATTGATCCGGGCTTTTCTAATGAACCGGAATATCAAAGGGTAAAAGAAAGCATTACAGGTGAGTTGAAAGCTGTAGTGCTAACACACGCTCATGTTGATCATGTTTTAGGGCTGAGCCGGTTGAGAAATGATTTTAAAGTACCGGTTTATTTAAGTGCGGAAGATCGTTTTTTGTGGGAAAATTTTGGAAGCCAGGCACAAATGTTCGGAATTAACCAAACAGGTTTCAGTTTTGAACCGGAAGCTTTACCTGGTCAAGGTTCATTTGAAATAGGTAATTTTGAATTTGAATGTTTGTATACGCCGGGTCATTCACCGGATCACGTTTCTCTTTATTTTTCTAAGGAAGAGTTGGTAATAGCCGGAGATGCTTTGTTCAAAGAAAGTATAGGCCGAACAGATTTATACAAAGGAAATTTCGAGCTGCTCGCCGAAAGTATCAAAGAAAAGCTCTATTCATTACCAGAAAATACGACGGTTTACCCTGGCCATGGACCTGAAACTACGATTGCTCACGAGAAACAGAATAATCCCTTTGTTAAGTAGGCTCTTGATCAGTCAGTTGATTGCTGCTTGCTCTTGAGCTTATCAATCTGATTTTGATAATGCTCAGCCTTTTCCTGGTCTTTATCGATGAGTCGCTCGTACATTTTGATGGCCTCCGACTTTCGACCCTGCTTGGAGTGAATTTTGGCCAAAGTCTCCGTAACCATATCATCAATTTCTTCCGACTCTTTACTCAGATCTGAATCATCAAAATCCTCATCATCTGTAGGAATTTGAATTCTTTTCGATTCAACCGCTTCCAGCATTTCAATGAGCCGGTCTAAATCCAGAATCGGAGACGTACGCGAGCCTTGCTGTAATTTAAGTTTCGAGGATGTATACGACGTAGTGGGGATGGCCGCTTCAAATTTTTCGGGGTGAACCAGAAAGTAATGCAGATGTTCCATTAAGGGACTTCCGGGGGCGTACGTTTTGGCTTTCAAAGCCTGTTTAATGGCATCCGGTTTTTTGTCCTGAAGGTGATAAAACCAGGAAAGTAAAAAATGGCCTACGGCATCAGGCCCTCGTTTCTTCAAATGCTTCTTGAGTTTTTGAGTAATCTCATCCGGATTCTCTTCAAACTTTTCAACGTAGGAAGATAAAGACTTTGGTATGTTGAATGGCAGTTCTTGCATGTGCTGTATTAAAACTGAACTATAATAAAGTGAAGTGTGATTACAATCAAAGCTAATTACCAATTACTTACAGCATCGTTGAACATATTATTGGCAACTTGTTCGAGAGCACTGTTTGCAGCCTGGTTTTCACCATCTATAGGGTCTTCAGTAGGATCATAAGTAAATTTACCGGCAAAAGTGTTGGTCCATTCTGGTTCTTCTTTCGAAGCATATTTAAACGTTGCCCGAACACTGATTGAAACTTCATTTTCGTTAGACTGTTCGTTGCCACCTATACTAAAGGGGCGGTTCGTGTACGCTGTAATAACACCATCCAAAACTGCATCGGCATCATTTTCATTATTAGCCAACTGCAGCTTGCTTTGATTTACGAAACGGTTGATTAATACTTCATTCAGACGGTCACTTAGATCCCCGAGTCCACTGTTAGACTGATCCGGGAAAAAGGGAATAAAAATGGTGTTGACGCCAGGCGGAATAGACGCACCTGTGAAACTATATCTCAGGCAGCCTCCGAAAATCAGGGAAAAGCACAGCGTTAATAAAAGGATAATTCTATTCCAGTCCATACTGATCCAGTTTTCGATACAAGGTTCGTTCACTTACACCCAACGTTTCTGAAGCTTTTCTGCGGTTTCCATCAAAGCGTTTAAGCGCCTGCTGGATAAGAAATTTTTCTGCTTCCTCAATAGAAGGAATCTCATCATTCTGAAGAAAATCTACTAATTCTGATTCTTCTCCTTCGTCCAAATCAGGGGTCTCGGGCATGGATTGCATTCCAAGCGTGGCATGATCACCCAGATCAACATTAACTCCGGGGGCTTCTGATTTATCCATTTCATCCCTGACAGAAGCAGGCAATGCCTTCAGGTTTTTACTTGAAAACGTGGAGTAAAGGAAATTAGCAAACATCTTTTTGACGTCAGCTATGTCATTTCTGAGTTCAACCAGAGCCCTGTAAACCAGTTCACGGTCTTTTCGGTCGAAGTCATTTCCCGGTCCTGTAGCTTCTTCGCGGTAAGTATCATTAGCCACCATGGGGAGGTTGTCTGTTCTGCCTTGCCTTTGCCGGCCTTTCAGATATTTCTGGAGCTTATCTTTGTCAATGAATTGTGATTTCTCCAGTACAACAAGCTGTTCGGCTACATTTCTAAGCTCTCTGATGTTGCCTGGCCATCGATAGGAAATCAGCAACTCTCTTGCTTCATCAGAAAAACCTTTAAAAACAGAATCATATCGGGCTGAATATTCTTCTACAAACTTTCTGAATATTGGGATAACATCTTCTTGCCTGTCCCGCAATGGCGGTAGTTTAATTTGTACGGTATCAAGGCGATAGTAGAGGTCTTCCCGGAATGCTCCGTCCTGTACCATTTGCCAGAGATTCTGATTAGTGGCAGCGATGACTCGTACATCCGTTGTTTGCACTTTGCTTGATCCTACTCTGAAAAACTCCCCGTTTTCGAGTACCCGAAGCAATTTCACCTGAACATTTTTGGGAGTGTCTCCGATTTCATCAAGGAAAATGGTACCGCCGTTAGCTTTCTCAAAGTAGCCTTCACGGGAGGTCTCAGCTCCGGTAAAAGCACCTTTCTCATGTCCGAATAATTCACTTTCAATAATACCTTCAGGGATAGCCCCGCAGTTTACAATAACAAGGTTGTTTCGGCTGCGGTCACTCATGGAATGAATAGCCCTTGCTGTCACATCTTTACCTACTCCACTCTCACCTTGTAAAGTTACGGTGATATCGGTTTTAGCGACTTGCATAATCTTATCGATAACCTGTCGCATGGCTTCAGAGCTGCCAAGCAAACCAAACTGTTCTTGAAATACTTCGCGATCCATATAAAAAATAGAATTAAGTATCAGCTGATTGTCAGGCAAGCTGCATTGATATCACTGATACCTTTAGAATTACATACTGTCAGAATGACGTAAGTTAACGATTCCTGCTCTAGTAAGTAAATGAAATATGTGGGTAAATTGGAGCTGTTCTATTGCTTTATAAGCTCAACAGCATGCTCGACAGGTAGCGATCTTGTTTCCTTAAAGCTGGATAAGACAAGGTTTGAGCGGGTTTTACTGACACCTTCCCAGGCTTGAATTCTGGAAAGGAGACTTTCAAAGGAACCCGTGTTCTTTGTTCGCACTTTGAGGAAGTGCGAACCGTCGCCGGTAATTGAGTGGCATTCTAAAACTTCTCTCTCTTCTGCGGCTTTTTCAACAAAAGCTTTATAGTTCTCAGAACCATCGACCTGAACAAAAATAAAGGCTGTTATATCAAAATGGAATTTCTTGCTATTAAGAATCGCTTTATAGCCTTCTATGAGGCCACGTTCTTCCAGCTTTTTCATTCTTTCGGAAACGGAAGGGACGGAAAGGTTTACTAATTCAGCAATCGTATTTCGCTGAGCTCGTCCATGTTCCTGAAGATGATTTAAAATAGCCAGATCGGTATCGTCTAATAAATGACTCATAATTTGCCTTAGATTCCCTAAAAATTCTTTGAATGTCGAATGATAACCTTAATTATTTAGGTAGTCAATACAAAAAGCGCTTCCAATCAAGATGTATTTCTAAAATTAATAGGTCTAAAAAAGGTATAACAAAAAGGCGAATACCTCTTATCTTTGATGCTTAAATCTTCAAACATTTAGTATTCAAATATGCTCGACATCAACTTCATCAAAGAAAACCAGCAACGGGTAGAAAAGGCTATCATCAATAAAGGTGAGAAAGATATTTCGGTAGTTGAAAAAGTACTTGCCATAGATGAAGAATGGAGATCAAAAGTGCATGAAGGAGATTTGCTTCGCAGTGAAAGTAACACAAAAGCGAAGGAGATAGGAAAGCTGATGGGGCAGGGAAAAAAAGAAGAGGCTCAGGAGATTATCAAAAAAACTTCTGAGATGAAGGAAAAGATAAAAGAGATTGAAGAGGAGGTTAAAGAGCTCCGCGAAAGGCGTGATGATATGTTGCTCCGGATTCCAAATGTTCCCCATCCCAGTGTTCCGGTTGGGGCTACTGAAGATGACAATCAGACTTTTAAAACCTGGGGTGAGCCAAGCAAGGATGAATGGCGCAAGCCTCACTGGGAATTGACCGAACGACACGGTTGGGTTGATTTTGAACGAGGTGTTAAGGTTACAGGAGCCGGTTTCCCATTTTACGTTGGTGGAGTTGCTCAATTGCAAAGAGCACTGATCAACTATTTCATCAATGAAGCTGGAAAGACAGGGTATACCGAGCTTCAGGCTCCTTATTTTGTAAATGAAGATTCAGCAAGGGGAACAGGTCAGATTCCGGATAAGGAAGATATGATGTATGTTATTCCACGGGATGAATTCTTCACCATTCCAACGGCTGAAGTTCCGGTTACCAATTTTCACCGTGATGAAATCATTGAGCTTAAGGATTTGCCCCTGAAATATGTTTGCCATACTCCATGCTGGAGGCGTGAGGCCGGCTCTTACGGCAAAGATGTACGCGGATTGAACAGGCTTCATCAGTTTGATAAAGTAGAACTGGTGAAAATCGTGAAACCGGAAGACTCTTATGACGAGCTGGAAAGCCTCAGGGAGCATGCAGAAAAATTACTCGAAGCCCTTGAACTTCCTTACCGAACGCTTTTGATGTGTACCGGAGATATGGGTTTTACCCAGAGTAAGAAATATGATCTTGAAGTTTGGAGTCCGGGCCAAAAGCGCTGGTTGGAAGTAAGTTCCTGTTCTAATTTTGAAAGTTTCCAGGCCCGACGAATGCAACTCAGATACCGAAAAGATGAAAAAGAAATAGAGACATTACATACTTTAAATGGATCGGGATTGGCACTTCCGCGTGTGGTGTCAGCAATTTTGGAAGCTTACCAGGAAGAGGATGGAAAGGTAAGAGTGCCTGAAGTATTGAAGCCATTTATGGGTAAAGATTACTTGTAGATAGTAGCTTATGGAGTAATTGTCTGGAAACTTCTCTATAAAAAGGTAATTACTCTTTGTTTTGGCGCTTATACTATTATATTCAGTTTTTGAAAAAAACAATATAGTTCTTATGCGTCAATTTATTCTTTCAATACTTTTACTATTCGTTGCTTTAGATATTTCGGCACAAAAACGTGCTATGACTACGGATGACTATCTCGACATGATAAGAGTGGGATCCTCTATGATTTCACCAGATGGAAATTCGGTTATTTTCGGCAAAACGAAATTAAACTGGGAGAAAAATAAATACGAAACCACATACCATTATATACCAGCTGATAGTGGTGAAAGTTATCAATATATAGGTGAAGAAGGTGCAAGCAGCATGCAATATTCACCGGATGGCAACTATATTTCACTTAAAAGAACAGTTGATGGCAATTCTCAACTCTTCTTATTGCCTACCCAGGGGGGAGAAGCCATTCAACTTACAAAGCATGAAAATAGCGTGGGCAGTTATGAGTGGTCAAGTGATAGTAAAGCCATATATTTTGTAGCTGACGTACCTAAAAGTGATAAAGAAAAGAAGAAATATAAAGCTGGTTACGATCACTTTTTTATGGATGAAGCTCCAAATGGTCAAACAGAAGGGGACTGGAATCACTTGTGGAAATTTGATCTGGAGTCAAAGAAAGAAACGAAGCTTACCCGTGGGGAAAATATAATTGGTGATTTTGAAGTTTCACCGAATCAGGAAAAAATTCTTTTAACCTTAAGGTTTGAGAATCGAAGAAATCAAGGTAACCTTTCCGAAATATATATGTTGCCGGCGGGAGATACTACCGCAATCCGTCTCACCGAAAATAAAGCGCCAGAAAATAATTTAACCTGGCTGCCTGATAATGAACATTTCTTATACACTGCTCCCGATGATAAAGAGTGGGAACTTCGACAAGATAAACTCTGGAGAATGAACGCTGATTCTCGGGAATACGAAGTTCTTTCAGGTGAATTTAATGGCGAGATCAGAGACTTTTATTTGACTAATGATGGCAACACTGTCTTATTTAATGGGATCGTAAGAACAAATGCTAACCTTTATTCACTTAAAACAGAAAATGGAGAAATCACCCAGCATTCAAATGTAAAAGGTTCGATCAATATTATAGATTTTGACAAAAGCCGGGAGAAGGTGCTTTTTACCAAAGAAGACATAGTAACAGCTCCCGATCTTTATGTGGCAAAAGTAGATGAAATTGATAACCCGGTGCGTTTGACCAACCTGAATCCATTTATAAAAGACAGTCTTAAGCTTGCTGAATATGAGATTGTAAACTGGGCGAGTTCCGATGGTATGGAAATTGAAGGCATAGAATATCGCCCGTCAGATATCAAAAATAATGGCAAAGCTCCGTTTTTACTACATATTCACGGAGGGCCCGCCGGTGTTTTTATGAATAGTTTTAGTCCAAGATATCATATTTGGGCAGGATTGGGATATGTACAGCTGGCACCAAATGTCCGCGGAAGTACAGCTTATGGCGATGAGTTTCTTAGAGCAAATATGCAGGATATTGGAGATGGAGATTTCCAGGATTTAATGACTGGAGTAGACAAAATGATTGACGATAAGAAAATTGATCCGAATAAAATGGCCGTCAGAGGATGGAGTTATGGGGGTATTTTAGGCGGAACTGTTATAACAAAAACGGATCGGTTTAAAGCGGCATCACTTGGGGCAATGGTTTCAGATTGGACTTCTGAATATGCTCTTGGTTTTAACTTTGATATAAGTCTTTGGTACATAGGTGGCACTCCATGGTCGAATCCGGAAGCATACAGAGAGCGGTCTCCGGCTATGCACGCAAAGGACGTAAAAACACCTACTTTATTTTTGCATGGTCAGGGAGACAGGGTTGATACTCCTGAACAGAGCCAAATTTTCTTTACTTATCTTAGGGATATTGGAAAAGTTGACACACGGTATATTTCATTTAAAAGGGAAGGGCATGGGTTTAGAGAGCCAAGAAATCAGCGAACCCGTGATATAGAAGAAATTAAGTGGATTCAAAAATATACATTAGGAAAAGATTGGGAGCCTTGGGTGCGTAAATCTGATACTACATCAGAGAAGAAAGATTCAGAAGAATAGATGGAATGGGCTAGTTAATGTGTGACTGGCAAAAGTTTACTACTTTTTTTTTGCCAGCCATACAATTCCCCAGATAATGCCCACCAAAGCTAAAGCTATTCCAAATCCACCTAGAAAGGCATATAACAAGTAGGGTAGAATGATGCTAATAACGATACCTGTAATGGCTTTGAGGGGAGAAGCTGCTATGGCTGATGCTCCAAGAAGGGATTTAAAAAGTCGGGCTAATCGTGCTAGCATGGGAGTGTTTTAGTTCAAAGGTTTAGCAGAATACGACCCAAGTCAGGAAAAGATTCAATTTCTGGTGATCAGTTCCTCAGTGTATAGAAAACAGGGTTGTGCTATCAAATCCAGCTGCTTCTGTCAAGCTACGGCATGAATTTCAGTCTCATCGAAATTGTACAGAAGCTCCAGAATCGGATCCATCTCGTCATGTTCCATAAGTTGCATACGAAGATTTTTGCCATTCCGAACCCCTTTCAGGTATTGTCCATAATGTTTCTTCATGATGATAACACCATACCGCTCTCCGTGTTGCTGAACAGAAAGCCGTAATTGTTCCGCACATAATTCAACCCGCTGACGAACAGTTGGTTCAGGAAGTAATTCACCCGTTTCAAGGTAATGGCGGGTTTGTTCAAAAATCCATGGATTGCCAATAGCGCCCCGGCCAATCATTACCCCGTCCACTCCGGTTTCTTCGAACATTTTTTTGGCAAGCTCTGGGGAGGTGACATCACCATTACCAATAATAGGGATTTCCAACCCCGGTGTATTCTTTAACTTTTTTAGCCAGTCCCATCTTGCATCACCTTTATATTTTTGAGACCTGGTTCTGGCGTGAACAGTAAGCGCCTTAACACCAAGTTTTTGAAGCATGAGGGCAACTTCCTGAATTTTGATGGTGTTGTCATCCCATCCCAGACGTGTTTTAACCGTAACCGGGCGATCTGTAACAGCATCTACTACAGTACCAGCCATCCGCTCCATCATGGCGAGGTCTTTGAGGCAACCGGCACCTGCACCTTTTTTTACGATCTTATAAACAGGACATCCAAAATTAATATCAACCAGATCAGGATTCTGATCCACGGCTACTTTTGCCGCCCCTTCCATAGCCTCTTCCCGGCCACCAAAAATCTGAACCCCAAACGGACGTTCCATTTCCTCAAAATCCATCTTTTGCATAGCGATGTCAGAATCCCGGATTATGGCTTCTGAACTGATAAATTCTGTGAACACAATGTCAGCTCCTTTTCGACGGCAAAGCTGCCGGAAGGGGGAGTCTGTAACATCCTCCATAGGAGCAAGAAACAGGGGTTGTTCTGGTAATTCGATGGGACCGATATTCATTACTGATGAATTGTTTTGATCTTAATTTTAAAATTAAAGATACAGTTTTTATCCTGGATTTATAATTCCAATACGTAGTGAGGAGCTGTGTTATATAATGAAATGTTCAAGTAGTATGAGCCAATTCAATTACCTGTTTCGTAAATAAATGAAGAAAGAAAGCTTTCAGAACTCATTAATGAAAAAACTATTTAAAAATCCGATGCTCAATTCTACTACATTTTTCCAATCAATAACTGCATTCGTTGTTACCTGTATTGCTTATATGCTGATGCCAAACCTGGCAGAAGCTCAAATCTATTATGTATCAGATGACACCTTATGGGTACAGCAGAACAGTGGTGCAGAGCCAATATTTATTGCTGAAGGAGGTTCACTTCCTATCAATTCCGTTGCTGTTGATACTTCAGGCGGATATGTATACTGGACTCAGGATAGTGCTTTTGATTCCGAAATATATCGGGCAGATTTAGACAGCTTGAAAAGCGAGGTTTTAACCGAAAGTCCGAATGCACGAGGGATTGCGTTGGATACCGATAATGGGAAAATGTATTGGGCTGATCTCAGAAATGATGGTGCCATCTACAGGGCTAATATGGATGGTAGTGAAACTGAAGAGCTGATTGCAGGGGAATCCAACGGCGTGACAAACGGAATACTGGACATTGACCTTGATGAAGCTAACGGAAAAATGTACTGGGTTAAATCAGGTGCCATAATGAGTGCAAATATAGACGGAGGCGGTGTTTCCACTGTGGTTGAAATGGCGTCCTACATACAGCCGACTGGTATTACATTGGATACGCAATCAGAGTTTGCCTACTGGACAGACTCCAGCAATGATGAAATCAGGAGAGTTCCATTGAGTGGGGGTGATGTGGAATCAATTGCAGATGCTGATAGTCCTGCCGCTATAGATATTGAAGAAACAACGGGTAAAATTTATTGGGTTGAGGACTATCTGTTCTCTGGGCAGGGAGGTGCCATATACCGTTCAAACCTTGATGGTTCAGAAAAAGAGTTGGTGAAAGAAATTTCATTCACAAGGGATGCTTTATTTGTAACGGGATGGAGTATTGTCACTTCAGCTGAAGAAGGTTTCAATGCAGAGATTCCACAAGAAGTAGAGCTTTTCAATAATTACCCAAACCCATTCAATCCTCAAACAGTCATTTCGTATAATCTTCCGGAAGCAATGTCTGTATCTTTGAATGTGTATAATTTTTTAGGACAAAAAGTTCGCAGTTTGATAAGTAGTGAATTTAAACAAGCGGGCAGCCATAAGGTCAGTTTTGAAGCAACCAATTTACCAAGTGGTACTTATTTCTATCAGATTAAAACCAATGCAGGTACAACCACCCAAAGTATGACATTAATTAAATAGGTTAATTCTTAAAAGTTCCCTTTAGCCATTCCCCTCTTTTAGGCTTATATTTTCAGCCCACTTACTCACTCACAAGAAAACTAATTCTAATAAGGGAAAACTTAATATGTCACTAGGAATTAACAGTATCGAAGAACTTCTGGGAGATGAAGCTTCTGATCTACTTAGTCACAAATGTCAGACTATCAGTCAAGACCGCCTGATCAAACCAACCGCAAACTATGTTGACGATGTTTGGTACCATTCGGATCGAAACAACCGGGTTCTGCAAAATCTTCAAAGACTTTTAAACAATGGCCGTTTGGGCGGTACTGGTTTTTTGTCAATTCTGCCTGTAGATCAGGGAATTGAGCACTCCGCAGGTGCCTCATTTGCTAAAAATCCAGATTATTTTGACCCTGAGCGTATTGTAAACTTAGCTATTGAAGCGGGTTGCAATGCAGTAGCTTCCACATTTGGGGCGTTGGCTTCTGTTTCAAGAAAGTATGCACACAAAATCCCGTTTGTGGTTAAAATTAATCACAATGAGCTTTTGACCTACCCAAACAACTACGATCAAATTATGTTTGGAACTATTGATCAGGCTTATGATATGGGCGCTGCAGCGGTTGGAGCAACGATCTACTTTGGTTCCGAAGAATCAAGCCGACAAATTCAGGAAGTAGCCCAGGCTTTTGCCTACGCTCATGAGCTGGGGATGGCAACCATTCTTTGGTGCTACACCCGAAATGAAGCATTTAAAGTAGATGGTGTTGACTATCATTCCTCAGCTGACTTAACAGGTCAGGCAAACCACCTTGGTACTACACTGGGTGCAGATATTATTAAGCAGAAGCAGCCAACAAATAATGGTGGTTATAAAGCACTGAATAGTGGCGACTCCAGCTATGGAAAACTGGATGAGCGTATCTACTCAGAATTATCATCTGACCATCCTATTGACTTGACTCGTTACCAGGTAGCAAATTGCTTCATGGGGCGTGCCGGATTGATTAATTCAGGTGGTGCTTCCGGATCCAACGACTTCGCCGATGCTGTTAAAACAGCCATCATTAACAAACGTGCCGGTGGTATGGGGCTTATTAGTGGACGTAAAGCATTTCAGCGACCACTGAAAGAAGGTGTGAAACTATTGAATATGATTCAGGATGTTTACCTGAACGACGAAATCACACTAGCCTGATAGTGCAAAATAATTACAGCCTTACAGGGTTTACCTGTAAGGCTTTTTTATTGAAGGCCCATCTATATCTAAGTAGCTAATAATTGAGTTCTGAATCCGTAAATATCAGCCAGCCCCAATCCTTGTTTTCAAGGAAATACCTGATTATATCCATAATGTTAAGCCTTGCTACTATGGCGGGGGTTATATATTGGACTTATACTCCCGGGGTATTGGAATATCTATCCAAAAGCCGACTACCAGGATTGATAATCGCTCTCGTTGTCTCATTGCTGAGGGTGTGGTTTTCTGCCGCTAAGATTCGATTCCTGTCAGAAAAAAAGTTAGACTGGTATGCCTCAGTTCGCGTGGTGTTGGCCTGGGATTTTACATCTGCTGTAACACCTTCAACCATTGGTGGTGCGCCTATGGCGACCTATGCTATGACCAAAGAAGGAATAAAGCTGGGCGATTCCGGTGCCATTATTCTGTATGGTGTATTACTTGATCAAATCTGGTTTGCCCTGGCCATACCTATTCTGTTGATATCCGGCATCTTTTATGAAGTAGTGCCTCCGGAAATAGGTTTGGTTGGTGATGTATCAATGGGTTTGCTTTATTTGGGGCTATTGAGCTATGCCGGATTACTAGCTTATGGTGTTTTAGTGAATCCAGCTGCAATTAAAAAAGTAGTTAAGTTTGTTTTCAAGCTGCCTTTTCTCAGAAGAATGAGTGACAAGGTTGAAGAGGAAGCTGAAAACCTGGAAGAATATGCTCAGCAACTGGGTCAGAAGCCCCTTAGTTTTTTGCTGAAAGCTTTTTTCCTGTCAACGATGTCGTGGCTGGCAAGAATAGCTTTACCCACAATTGTAGTTTTAAGTCTGCTGCCTGCGCCGGAGGTTCTGTCGGTGTTGAGAAGTTTAGCTATGAATCTGGCTTTTCTCGTAGTCCCAACTCCCGGCGGTAGTGGTGGCGTGGAAGGACTTTTTGTACTGTTTCAGGGCCCTTTAATTTCCCGTGAAGGTTTTATTGGGCTGGCCGTTTTCTTGTGGAGGATAATAAGCTACTACATAAGTATTGGGCTGGGTATGATGGCCACAACCTGGTATGTGAACCAAAAAGTTGTTGAAATAAAGACACAAGATTAACTCATGGCGAAGGTGAAAACACAATATGAATGCTCCAGCTGTGGATACATTTCGCCTAAGTGGAATGGAAGCTGCCCGTCGTGTGGCGAGTGGAATACCTTTGTAGAAAAAACGGTCAGTAAAAATAAGTCTTCATCAAAACACAAAGCCAAAGTTGAAGGGCTGGAATCCTCTGCGGCTCCTCAGAAATTAGAAGAGGTAGAAACTTCCGAAAAAAGCCGATTCAAAAGTAATATTACAGAGTTGGACCGGGTTTTGGGAGGGGGATTTTTACCGGGATCTTACGTGCTAATTGGAGGAGAACCCGGAGTAGGAAAAAGCACACTCACGCTTCAGATCGCAAAAGCCAATCCTGATTTAACCATTCTATATTGTGCCGGAGAGGAATCGGCTGGACAAATTAAACAGCGGGCAGCCAGGCTTGGAGTAGAATCAGATAAACTGCTGATTTACAACGAAACCCAGGTGGATAATATCATCGCTGAAGCGCAAAAGATGAAGCCCGACTTGTTGATCGTGGATTCCATACAAACAGTGTACCGAACCGAGTTGTCGAGTATGCCGGGGAGCATTCAACAGGTGAAAGAATGTGCGGCTTTGTTCCAGCAGCTGGCCAAGAAGAAAAATATTACCACATTGGTGATTGGACACGTGACTAAAGAAGGCGACATAGCCGGTCCACGGGTTCTGGAACATATGGTCGATACGGTTCTTCAGTTTGAGGGCGATAAACAGTATACCTATCGTTTACTTAGAAGCCTGAAGAACCGTTTCGGAGCAGCACAGGAAGTAGGTGTCTTTGAGATGAAATCGGACGGGCTGATTGAAGTTTCCAATCCATCTGAACTCTTTATTTCTGATAAAACATCCGGAGTAAGTGGAAATGCTGTGGTTTGTACGATGGAAGGAACTCGTCCGCTTTTGATTGAAGTACAAGCACTTGTAACTCCATCGTCATACGGTTCACCCCAACGTACAGCAAACGGTTTTGACCGAAACCGGCTGGCCTTATTACTCGCGGTTTTGGAAAAGAGAGTAGGTAAGAACTTCTCTAATCACGATGTGTATTTGAATATAGCGGGTGGATTCAGACTCAACGATCCTGCCGGAGATTTAGGTGTATGCTGTGCTTTGGTTTCCAGTTTAATGGATGAAGCGGTTTCTCAAAATATGGCGTTTATAGGCGAGGTGGGTTTGGGAGGAGAAATCCGGACGGTGCCTCACCTTGAACAGCGTGAAAAAGAAGCAAAGAAATTGGGATATAAACAGGTTATTCTTCCGGCATCAAAAGAGAAAGAAGGGGTTCGGTACGTACATCAGGCCATAAAAAAAGCCCTCGGTTAAAAACCAGAGGGCTCAAATGAGTTTAACTTCGTTTAGAAGTTGTCGCGCTGGCGACGTCGTTGTTCACGTTTTGCTTTTTTCAAAGCTTCGCGTCGCTCAACAGAAGGCTTCGTATACTGTTGACGATCTTTGTATTCATTAAGAACACGTGATCTTGTTACCAGTTTCTTGAAGCGATTTATTGCGCGGTCAACACTTTCGTTGTCTTTAACTTCGACTCCTAACATGAAGTATCACATCCTTTCGTTTAATTTTTTCCCAGAATTGGGGTTGCAAATATAAGAAAAAAGTCGGTTAATCTAACATTCTATTTTAAATATGTAGCGGGGGCTATACTATGAGTAACACTTCTGAATCAAAAAGACCGAATGTAACTGAAAACAGTGTTTTTAAAGACCTTACTCAGGATGTATTAAGCCTTGAAAGGGGGCTTCCGGTAACGGTATGGCATATGATAAAGTCGCCGGGTGTGGTCATCGATTCGTATTTTACCGACAGGGGCCGTTATATAAACCCATTCAGGTATGCGATCATTGTTTTGGCTATAACGGCTGTGATAGTCGGCTTTTTTGTGGATTATGAAGCTCTATACAGGCATGCACTGGAAGAAGGAGCGGGTGAAGACCTCAATACTTTTATTGCTACTCTTTCGGCACAAGTGCCCGGCTTCGATTGGCAGAAGTACTTTGACAGCTTCTTAGAATTGTCAGTCATGTTTTCTGAAAAATTCTCACAGGTGGGAGCCATTCTTATTTTTGCCCCCATTATGGCTCTTTTCTCATGGATGTTTTTTAAATCCAAAAAAGAAAAGTTTGTCTATCATTATGTGATGATGCTTTACAACCTGACCACTTTCTCGATTTTTTCATCCCTGGTCTCTCCATTAATTGATGAACAAGGTTTTGCTTTATCTTCCTGGTATATGGTATTGACCATCGGTATAATGCTTGGCTTCACATACTATGTGATGAGAAGTTACCTTAGGTTTAACAGGTTTATGGACCACGTTAAAGTAATTTTCACCTTCTTTCTTGGATACTTTGGGTACTCCATATTGACGGCCTTTTTACTCTACGGCGGGGCATTCATATATATGAAGTACTAATTAAGGGTTGATTACATATTTATCAGGAATATCAGATCCCAAAACACCAATTCCGAACAGTGCATAATCATATTTAGCGGGATCTTCAGGGTCGAGAAATTTCAATCTTGCATTCAATTCGAGCACTGATTTCCAGTCGTTTTGTTTTCTGGATAACAAACCTAATTTTCGAGCTTGACGGGCTACGTGTACATCTAATGGAATTTTTAGCTCTGATGGTGCCATAAAATCCATGATGCCCGGATCGACCGGACTGTTCTTGCGAATACACCATCTCAGGTACATATACAGTCGTTTGGCCGAACTGTTTTTCTCGGGATTGGATACATGTTTACGAGTTCGTCCGGGCATTTCGGGATGAAAGGTGAAAAACTTCTCATGGAAAACAGCAATCAACTCTCTCTTCTGGCATTTAGCCTCATCAGAACAGTGTTTCCAAAAACGTTCGAAGGAACCGTACTTTAAAAGAATGGTTTGCAAGATTTTCGTTAGCCAGTGAATGTCAACAGGTTTAAAGGTTCGGTGCTTAAAGCCATCAAATGCTGAAAAATCATCTTCCGAATAATGTTCAATAAATTCAGCAGGTTTGTACTGTATGCGTTGAAGCAGTTCTTCAACTTTTGCATTCACAATATCCCGGCGCCCCCAGGCCATGGTTGCTGCAAAAAAACCGGCAAGTTCCTGATCCCGTTTATCCTCGAAGGCGTGCATGAATTGAACCGGGTCATCATTGATGTAATCCGGTTGTTCAATCTTATTCACAAGCTCATCCAGAAAAGATTTAAGCTCAAGTAATTTATTTCTGGATAGGGTTTTGAAGTTTTTTCTTTTTTTGGGCAAAGTACTACTCTGAATTATTTATAATAAAGTATTGGTTACAAAAGCCGATAAATACAGGGTTCGCAATTTCGAACCCTTCATCTACCAAACAAAAACAAGGCGAATTGATTCAGTTTATAAAAAATTGGTTCTTCGGCATAGTAGATAACTACATGCATTCGCAGTATGGTAGGCGTAAAGAAGCTTTATTCAAAGACCACCCAAATGTTCTTGTGGAAATTGGGGCAGGATATGGGGCTAATTTCAGATACCTGAGAGAGGGCACTAAAGTAAAAGTGATTGAGCCAAATGCAGGATTTAAAAACGTTTTGAATCACCGGGCTGAAAAGTATGGAATCAATCTGGAAATCTATGAATCGGTGGCAGAAGAAATTCCTCTTTCCGATGGTTCTGCTGCAATGGTGATCAGCAGTTTAGTGCTGTGCTCGGTTAAGAATCCGCCAAAGGTTCTGTCTGAGGTAAAAAGAATTCTTCAACCTGAAGGAAAGTTTCTTTATCTGGAGCATGTCAGAGCACATAAACATAGTTGGGTATGTAAAGTTCAGCGAACGGTGAAAAACTCCTGGAAGTGGTTCTTTGATGGATGTAATGTGACAAGGGATACGGGGCGAATCATACTAATGGCAGGATTCAGTGAAATCAAACAGGACGAATTTTCTCATTCAACGCTGTTTATACCCATCATTCCTCATATCGCAGGGGTCGCCATTAAGTAATTAAATTTCCAACTCACCCTGTCCTTTATTCATAAGGCGTTCTGTGAGTACTTTATTGGCTTTTGGAAAAGGATATTGTTCTAATTCAGCATGCTTAACCCAGCGTATTTCCTGGCTTGACTTAGGCTGAGGTTCCCCTGAAACTAATTTACACATCCACGCATGCATGGTAATGGAAAAGTGAGAATAGGTGTGCTTCAGGCTCATCAGTTCTTTGTAGGCTTTTACCTGAACCCCGAGCTCTTCATTCATTTCCCGCTCTACAGTTTGCTGGATTTCTTCCCCGTCTTTTTGTTTTCCGCCCGGGAATTCCCAAAGTCCCCCCAACATAGCATCTTCAGGACGTAAGGCTATCAATAATTTTCCATTTTCGGCCTCAATAATGCCAACTCCAATCGTGTAATGGGGCTTTTTCTTTGCGGGTGATTTATAGGGAATCGAATCCGTTTTGGCCATCTTGAAGGAAACACAACCTGAATGAACCGGGCATTCAGAACAGTTTGGGTTAGATGGTTTACAGACAATAGAACCCACTTCCATCATCGCTTGATTGAAATCGGCCGGATTTTCTTCATCAATCAGCTCGTTAGCAAAGTCCTGAACTTTGTTTTTCGTTTTGGTACTTCGGATGTCATCTTCAATACCAAAGTATCTCGTTAACACGCGAATCACATTTCCATCAACCACAGCATTTGGTTTGTTGAATGCGATACTGGTTACTGCAGCAGCAGTGTAAGGTCCAATTCCTTTCAATTTGATGATTTCGTCGTAGGTGTCAGGAAGCTCGCCATCATATTCATTCACAACAGTTTTAGCTGCGGTATGAAGGTTACGGGCTCTGCTATAATAGCCTAACCCTTCCCAAGCTTTCAGAACTTCCTGCTGGTCAGCATTAGCTAAATCAAAAACAGTAGGAAATAAAGAAATGAAATTCTGGAAGTAGGGAGTTGCCTGTTCAACACGGGTTTGCTGAAGCATTATTTCAGATACCCAAATTTTATAGGGATCGGCTTCACCCCGCCAGGGCATTTGGCGTTTATGATCTTTGTACCACTTTAACAGGGAATGCGAAAAGTCGTTATTGTTCAAAAGAGAAAATAAGTTCTGAAATTACTATTCACCACTACGGGAGATGTTGAGAACGTTTAAAGTTACATCAATGGAAGATGCAGCTCCAAGTCTGTCTGTTGCGATCACTTTAAACGTAGATTCTCCTACCTGTCGTTCAGTTGGGGTCCAGGTAAATTCACCGGTCTTTTCATTAATAGTTGCGCCATCAGGCATATCAACCCCAATATATCTGACTAATGAATTTTGAGGATTTTCGGGGTCGGTTGCATTAAACTGAAGGATATACTTTTCATTTACTGCAATAGAAGTAGAACGGACAGGGCTAAAACGGGGAGGGGCATTAAAAGAACGTACATCTACAACAAAGCGGGTGCTGTCCGATTGACCTTCGGCATTGGTGGCGACAATATTAAACCAAAAATTTCCAACCTGATTTACTGTTGGCTGCCAGAAAAACCCCTGCTTTCGGATCTTAGCGTTTTGTGCATTCGACCGATAAGAAAACTCAACCTGTCCTGCGGGATAATTGCCTTCCATTTCAAAGGCTAAAATAAGTGGATTTGGATAGGTGATAACCTGATTTGGGATACTCTTTATTTTAAAGTCACCAGATGTAACAGGTGAATCATTGGTTCTTTTTTCCTTCAGGATGATTTCAGAAATATTATCATTTTCTGAAATCCAAATTCGGCTAGCGCTGTTGGCCAGATAATTCCCGGCGCTTTGATCATCTTTCCATATTTCAAGAAGACCAGATTCATCAGTGGTCCATACCCGACCTGAAGCTGTTCTTACAAACAACCTTCCATTCCAGCTTGAGATATGATTTACAGACTCATTGGTAACTCCAATTCTTTTCCCCGTTCCCGATGATCTTATCTCAAAGATCTCCCCGTTTACAGTGCTTCCCCAAACCCGTTCCTGATCTATAAAAATTTGTTCGAGGGGCTTTCGCAGAGAAATGTTTTCTGAAATACGAAGGGTACTGTCCTGTTGATTAAAAACAAGTAAGGAAGGAGCATCCGTTAACACAAATAGCTGATTGCTCACGTTGGACGATCGTAAATCTAAAACTTCAGCTCCTTTTATCTGATTCTTAGCTACAGACTCGGGATCAGAATCTACCGACTCCGGCGACTCAAGTGAAATGCGTCCCAGTCCTTCTTCTCCTAACGCTATGTACAAACTGTTCTTCAAGCGAGCCGCAGCTCTGGGTTGAGCCGGTAAAATAGTGGAGGAATAGACTCCCAACACCGAAGTGGGTTCCAGAACCGTAAGTCTTCTGGAGTCACCGAAGAGGTAAGCAAAGCGGATATCTGCCATGATCTTGTTTCCCCTGCGTTGCA
This sequence comes from Gracilimonas sp., assembly GCF_040218225.1. Lineage (NCBI taxonomy): Bacteria > Pseudomonadati > Balneolota > Balneolia > Balneolales > Balneolaceae > Gracilimonas > Gracilimonas sp. The sequence goes on along the minus strand of NZ_JAVJQO010000006.1, from coordinate 225,483 downwards.
TACCCGAAGAAGTATAAAGCCATTGCAATGAATCCGGGTAGGCTCTGAAAACAGCCATCCCTTCACTTTCAGACAATATATAAAGATGTGTAGGAGAGGATTCCATTGCTGAAACGTCCGGAATTTCCATCATTCGGGAATAATTCTGGACTAATTTCTCTTGTCCGTGTACCTGAGCATAAGAGATGAAAGTAAATGTGAATATCAGGGTAATCCTTACAATAAATTTCATAATACTATAACCAATTATGCATTTTATACCAGTGGACTGTTCTGGAGATTCCTTCTGCCAGTGAAACTTTGGGATCGTAATCTAATTCTTTTTGAGCTTTTTCTGAGGAGCAAGTCCACTCCAGAATTAACTCATTAGCTTTTTCTTTATTAATAACGGGATATTTCCCAATTAATGATGCTACATTTTCAATTACAGTTGCCGCTTTCTTAACCAACTTAGGTTTAATCTTAATCGGGATGGCTTTTTTACCCATTACTTTAGAAGTAATGGCACGAATCTCATTCCAGGAATGGGTGCCTTCACCGGAGATAAAATAGGTATGTATGCCAGTATCCTTTTTTTGAGCCGCCTGCATAATTCCTATTACTAAGTCACTTACATACACCATTGAAACACGGGGATTGTTCCCATCGCCTACGATAGGGCAGATTCCTTTTGAAAAAGCCTGAAAGAAAGAGTAAATCTGATCTTCACGAGGTCCGTAAACAGCAGGCGGGCGGATGATTTTAATACTGTCATCTTTACCAACGGCTTTCTTGATGCGGGCTTCCATCTCTTTTTTTGACTCACCGTACATACTCACCGGATTCATGGGTTCACCTTCAGTTTTTGGGGATCCTTTACTAGGACCTGCTGCCGCCAATGAAGATAAAATCACCATATTCCTGACGCCCTTTTTCTGGGCTAGTCGCACTAAGTTTTCGGTGGCATCTACATTCGCATGAGTAAACTCTTTTTTTGTGGGAGCTTTTACGATAGCGGCAATGTGAAATACTACATCCGCACCTTCAAGTCCTTTCGATAAAGCGTTAAGGTTTTGAAGATCTCCGGAGATCTTTTTGAAGTTTAGCCCAGCCAGCCATTTCTCGTCACTTCTTACCAGGCATCGAACCTCGTCATAGTCTTCAGATTTGATTAAAGCTTCAACCAGGTGACTTCCAATAAAACCTGTTCCTCCGGTTACAAAGGCTTTCATTTATTTCCTTATATTTGGCGAATTGTTTAGGATAAAAAAAGAGTTTTCAGCGAAAATCATCGCCGAGTAATTAAGATACAAATCTACCTTCTGCTTTTAAATTTTTATGAAAGAATTAAGAGTCGCCCTTTTTACAGGCAACTATAATCACATCAAAGACGGTGTTTCGCTTACGTTGAATCGGTTGGTGAAATATTTAGAAGATCAGGGAATACCAGTTTTGGTATTTGGTCCAACAGTAAAAGAGCCGGCGCTCGAACATAATGGGCGCTTGGTTTCAGTTCCCTCCATTAGGATGCCTGTTTCTGGGCGTGGAGAGTATAGAGTACCAATAGGGATTTCAGCCAGGTCAATTAAGGAACTGGAAGACTTCAATCCAACTCTTGTTCATATTGCAACGCCAGACCTGGCCGGATATAAGGCATTGTTGTGGGCACAAAAAAATAATGTTCAGGTAGTTGGTTCCTATCACACACATTTTACAAGCTACTTCAAGTATTATGGTCTCACGCCTATTGAGTTTATTGCCTGGCGGTATTTGAGCTGGTTTTACAATTCCTGTTCTCATGTGTATGTGCCGTCACAGTCAATGATTGACGAATTGGAAACTCATGGCTTTAATGAAGGCATGAAAATTTGGGCAAGAGGAGTAAATACAAAATTGTTTTCACCTGAAAAAAGAGACCTGGAATGGAGGAGAGGTGCTGGATTTGAAGACGATGATATTATTGTGACCTTTGTATCCCGGCTTGTTTGGGAAAAAGAGTTGGATACCTTTCGGCATAGTGTGCAGCAAGTAGCATCTAAAAATTCAAAAGTTAAGGCGCTGGTTGTAGGTGATGGACCTGCTAAAGCAGAATTACAGAGATTAATGCCTGAAGCACATTATACCGGATTTCTGGAAGGGGAAAGCCTGGCAAGAGCTTATGCTAGCAGTGATGTATTCCTTTTTCCATCTCATACCGAAACTTTTGGAAATGTTACTCTGGAAGCCATGAGTAGTGGGTTGCCTTGTCTGGTTGCTGATGCTACAGGAAGTAAATCCCTGGTTGAACACGGAGTGAATGGAGGACTAGCTGAACCCGAGAACAAAGTAGATTTTGCCAAAAAATTAGCCATTATCGTCTCTGATTCAAATCTTCGTAACAAAATGAAGAAAGCCTCCCGTGACAAGGCAGTACAATATGAGTGGGATGAGATTAATGGTGAGCTGGTGCAGAATTACAAAGAAGCGTTAGAACTTCCGGTGCCACAAACCTATCTATAAAAAATTTTAGTTCATGAAAATCATTGACGTCGCCGAATTTTATACAGATCAGGGAGGTGGGGTAAAAACCTACATCAACCAAAAATTGCAGGCTGGGAAAAAACATGGCCATGAAATTGTAATCGTTGCTCCTGGTGAGGATTGGGGAGAAGAAGAACGCTATGGAGGAAGGGTGATTTGGGTTAAAGGCCCGCGCCTACCGGTAGACTGGCGCTATTATATTTTGTGGCGCGAAAAAGCCGTTCATGAAATTTTGGATCGTGAAAATCCTGATGTGGTTGAGGGTTCCTCCCCCTGGACGGGTGGATGGTTTGCTGGCAGATGGAAAGGAGAGGCTGTTAAGACCTTCATTTTTCATCAGGATCCGGTTGCTGCTTACCCTCATACTATATTTGGAAATATGCTCGGCTTTGATCGGGTTGACAAGCTGTTTGGTTTCTATTGGAAGTACCTCCAGCGGCTCAGCAATAATTTTGATGCGACCATTGTAAGTGGCGAATGGTTGGGCGAACGCATTGATAATTATGGAGTGCATAACCCAATCCCAGTCCCATTTGGAATAGATAAAGATTTCTTTTCTCCTGGCAGAAGAGATACAGAGCTCCGGAAAAAACTATTAGCAGATTTTGGGTTGCCTGAATCAGCTAAATTGATGATTGCCATAAGTCGTCATCACCCCGAAAAAAGACTGGGCTCTCTAATCGATGGCTTTCATGCAGCCGCGGAAGAAAAGCCAATGGCACTGATTGTTTTCGGCGACGGACCCATACGAAAGTATGTGGATTTTAAAGCGAACAAAACTCCGCATGTTAAGCTGATGGGTTTTACGGAAAACCGCGATGAACTGGCAAATATCCTCGCTTCATGCGATTATTTTGTTCATGGCTCATCAGCAGAAACGTATGGCATTGTAGTGGCCGAGGCAGTTTGCAGTGGCTTGCCTGTGGTTGTTCCCAAAAGGGGAGGGGCTGGTGATATTGCCAATCCTGATATTGCCGAAACCTTTAAAGCCGGAAACTCGGAATCCTTAAAAGGTGCCCTGCTTGATATTACCTCAAGAGACAGAGAGGAGATGGTTGAAGCATGCAAAACGGCTGCTCAAGAAGAAATAGGAACAATGGATGATCATTTCAAACTTCTTTTTAATAAATACGAGCAGTTAGTAGAACAAAAAAAACAGCTTTATAAACGCTGAAAGCAGAATTTTTGAATTCTGTGAATTTTGATGTTAATTACACTTTTAGAATTCAGTAGCAGACCGATATATTTCTTATCTTCAGCACGAAATTTGAACTTATTTTACAGCGATCAGTTCGTAATAACGAGTTAGCGAAAATTTGATAGAAATTTAATACTGGCTATATTTCGCTGTTTATTTAGAATCTTTGTTAAGGAATTACCGAATGGCCGATAAAAAATCCAGCGCCACAAAATCAGACATTTTTTCCAAGGCTTTTAATTTTACAAAAGCGGATGAAGTCAAAGAGATGGGGCTGTATCCGTACTTTAAACCTCTCGAAGCCACCGATGGTACCATAGTTGAAATTGAAGGCAAAAAAGTAATTATGGCTGGGTCTAATAATTACTTAGGCCTCACCAACGATCAGCGTACTATTAAAGCTGCACAAGATGCGCTTAAAAAATATGGAACCGGTTGTACAGGTTCCCGCTACTTAAATGGTACGCTCGACAGTCACCTCGAGCTGGAGGATAAATTAGCCAAGTTTATGGGTAAGGAAGGGTGTGTGCTTTTCAGTACCGGCTATCAAACCAATGAAGGCTCTATACAGACTATAGCTGATCGTAACGATATTATTTTTTCGGATAAGGATAATCACGCTTGTATTGTTGTTGGTACCCTTGTTTCGAATGCAAAAACTATGCGTTATCAACATAACGATATGGATCAGCTTCGAAAGCTTCTGGAACGGGCCGACCCTGATGCCGGAAAAATCATTGTAACAGATGGGGTTTTCTCCATGTCAGGAACACTGGCTAAAGTACCTGAACTGGTAAAACTAGCCAAAGAATTTAATGCCCGCCTATATCTTGATGATGCTCACGCTATTGGAGTTGTTGGTGAAGGTGGAAGGGGATCAGCCTCTGTATTTGGCCTGACCGATGAAGTCGATTTAATCAGCGGAACGTTCTCAAAATCATTCGCCTCTTTAGGAGGGTTTTTGGTAGGTGATCGTCCTGTAATTGAATACATTCGCCATAAATCACCGGCGCATATCTTTAGTGCATCCATGCCGCCGGCCAATGTTGCTACCGTACTTAAAGTTCTGGAAATTCTTCAGGAGGAACCCTGGAGGTTAGTACGCCTTGAGGAAATAGCCAATTATATGCGCAAAGAACTGCGCGCATTAGGATTTAATGTATGGAGTAGTCAAAGTCCAATTATCCCTGTTGTAATTGGGGAAATGATGAGCTGTTTCAAATTCTGGAAAGATCTGTTTGAGGAAGGCGTTTATACAAATGCTGTTGTTCCTCCGGCTGTGCCACAAGGGCAATCTCTATTGAGAACCAGTTATATGGCCAGTCATACAGATGAACATCTTGACCAAATTTTGGAAGCTTTCCGTAAAGTTGGTTTAAAGCATGGCGTGATCGACAGAAATGGTCATTCAGCAATTGAATAATATAATAATCTGATCCAGGCTGTATGAATAGTTCAGGGGTAACCTTCGTTTCAACCAAAGAGGAAAAGAAACGATTTACCAATTTCATTTATCCATTTTATGAAGGCGAAGAACATTGGGTGCCGCCACTCAGAATGGATCAGAAAAAACTGATTGATACCAACAAGAATCCTTTCTTCAATAATGCTGAAATAGCTTTATTCATAGCCGAGAAAGACGGCAAAGACGTCGGGCGAATAGCTGCTATTATAGATCATCGCTTTAATAAATTTCATGGTACAAAAACCGGCCATTTCGGTTTTTTCGAAAGTATAAATGATCAGCATACCACGAATTTACTATTCCGTGTAGCTGAAGACTGGCTTCGCGATAAGGGAATGAATAAAGTAGTGGGACCGGCCAGTCCCAGTATGATGGACACTATTGGTGTTTTGATTGACGGTTTTGATAAAGATCCATATATCATGATGCCATACAACTTTTCTTATTATGATGAGCTGATCAGGAACGCCGGATTCAGTAAAGAAATGGATATGTATGCCTATATCGTGGATACTGAAACGGTAGCTGTAGATCGCATGAACCGGGCGATGGAAATAGTTAAGAAGCGACTTCCTGATTTGAATATCCGTCCGGTAAATTTGAAAAAGATGGATTCCGAGATTAAAATTGTCCGGGAAATCTTTAATAAGGCCTGGAAAGATAATTGGGGCTTCATCCCGCTAACCGAAGAAGAATTCCAGGCAGCGGGTAAAGACCTTAAAATGATTGTAGATACGGATTATGCTCATATCGCGGAGATAAAAGGTGAACCGGTAGCTTTTTCCATTGGACTTCCCAATATCAATGAAATTCTCAAGGGGATGAATGGAAAACTCTTTCCATTTGGATTTATCAAGCTCCTTTGGGGTAAAAGCCGGGTAAAAGGACTCCGGACAGCATTAATGGGCGTACTACCGGAATGGCAGGGCAAAGGAATCGATGCCCTTCTCCATCAGCGTTCTATCCAAAATGGACTGGAAACCGAAGGTAAAACCGTTTCCGAACTCAGCTGGATTCTGGAATCAAACCCTGAAATGATTCGCGTAGCTGAACGCATCGGGGGTTCTTTGGATAAGACCTACCGAATGTACTCGAAAGAGCTTTAACCGCTCAGCCATTATTTCTTAAGGCATCCCTTCTTTTTAACATCCGATTCACAACATCTACATAGTTTTTCCTTATCTTCTTAAGGCTATCAAGTAAAATTTTGTTTGCCCCGAACGCTCAGCGTTTTTGAATCATTTTGGGGCGTGTAATTCTCAACATTTAAAGAAGAAAGCAGAAGAATGAGTGAATATCGTATCGAGAAAGATTCCATGGGTGAAGTTAAAGTTCCGAAAGATGCCTTGTATGGAGCTCAAACCCAGCGTGCACACGACAATTTTCCGGTAAGCGGAATCAAATTCAGCCGTGAGTTTATTGAGGCGCTGGGTTTTGTGAAGAAGTCGGCCGCAGCGGTGAATGCTGAACTGGGACTTCTGGATGAAGGAGTTTCTGAAGCTATTCAAGCTGCTTCGCAAGAAGTAATTGACGGACTGCACGACAAAGAATTCGTTATCGATATTTTTCAAACGGGTTCGGGTACTTCCACGAATATGAATGCAAACGAAGTACTTGCTCACCGGGCCAATGAGCTGAAGAAAAACCTGGATGTAAATATCCACCCAAACGATCATATCAACTATGGACAAAGCTCCAATGATGTAATACCAACGACTATTCGGGTAGCTGCAGTTAAGGCTGTAAACAATGATTTGATCCCGGCGCTGAAACATCTGCACAAGGCTTTCATTGAAAAGGGAAAAGAATATGCCGACGTAGTTAAAACCGGACGAACTCACCTCATGGACGCCATGCCGGTCACCATTGAGCAGGAATTCAGTGGCTATGCCCGCCAGGTTGAATTGGGAATCAAGCGGGTTGAATCGGCCCTGGAGAGAGTAAGCGAACTACCTCAGGGCGGAACTGCAGTTGGAACCGGAATTAATACACACAAAGATTTCGGGAAGAAATTCGCAGCTAAAATTTCTGAACTCACCGGCGAAACATTCACTGAAGCTGAAAATCATTTTGAAGCACAGGCTACCGTGGATGCGCCCGTTGAGCTAAGTGGACAGCTTAAAACTATTGCAGTTAGCTTGATGAAAATCGGGAATGACCTTCGCTGGATGAATTCTGGTCCAAACAGTGGAATTGGTGAAGTTGAGCTAGCCGCTCTACAACCAGGCTCTTCAATTATGCCTGGAAAAGTGAATCCGGTGATCGAAGAATCACTTACTATGGTTTGCGCACAGGTAATTGGTAATGATGCCACAGTGACTATTGGCGGGCAGGCTGGAAATTTTGAACTTAACGTGATGCTGCCCGTAGTGGCACACAACCTGCTTCAGTCAATCGACATTCTGGCGAATGCAGCACGTAACCTGGCCGACCGATCCGTCTCCAAACTTACGGTAAGAAAAGAGAATATTGCATCTATGGTTGAGAAAAATCCGATCCTGGTTACAGCTTTAAATCCAATTATTGGGTATGATAAGGCAGCCAAGATTGCCAAAAAGGCTTTTGCAGAAGGACGAGCTCTAAAAGAAGTGGCCAAAGAAATGACTGATCTTTCGGATGAAGAACTTGATAAGGCATTAGATCCAATAAAAATGACTAAAGGAGGTTTCACTGAGTAGGTAAATTTTGATATAAACCCTTCAAGGGTTTTTAAGGATTCCAGCCATAGCTTTAAAACAAATTAACCCTTGAAGGGTTAGCTTTTGAAGAATATGGTTAAGCTCAAAATTCATCATAATTTAACAGAAAAAGAACGATAAAGACGATAGAGACTGTTTCATAAAAAAGCGCTTTTCCGTATTATATCGCCCCTTTTGGAAGGGCGCTTTCCTAAATATTCAGAACTAAAATCAAATAATGGCTCAAGTAAAAGAAAAGACGACAAAAAGTAAGTTTACCGCTGCTCAGAAAAAGGAAATCCTTGCAGATTTCAAACTGGGTTGGGTAAGCCGGCATATGTCGCTGATCGGTAGAAAAGAAGTACTCACCGGAAAAGCCAAGTTCGGGATATTTGGAGATGGAAAGGAAGTGCCGCAGATTGCAATGGCCAAAGTTTTTAAGAATGGTGATTTCCGATCCGGTTATTATCGAGACCAAACTTTTATGATGGCAATAGGGGAAGTAACTCCCCAACAGCTTTTTGCACAGCTTTATGCCCACGCTGATGTAGAAGCCGATCCAAATTCAGCCGGAAGACAGATGAATTCCCACTTTGCAACTCGCTTGGTGGATAATGAGGGCAACTGGATTGATCAAACCAAATCCAAAAACACGGCTTCAGATATTTCGCCAACAGCCGGACAAATGGCACGTCTCTTAGGACTGGCTCAAGCCTCTAAGGTATACCGTAACGAGAAAGCGCTGAAAGGCAAGGAATGGAAGAAGTTTTCCAATAAAGGAAATGAAGTAGCTTTCGGTACCATCGGTGATGCAAGTACTTCTGAGGGAGTATTCTGGGAAACCATCAACGCAGGCGGTGTTTTGCAAGTGCCCATTATCATGTCGGTTTGGGATGATGGCTTTGGTATTTCTGTGGCTAAGAAATACCAAACTACCAAAGAGAATATTTCTGAGGTACTCAAAGGATTCCAGAGAACCAAGGATGAAGATGGGTATGAAATTCTGAGGGTAAAAGCCTGGGATTATGAGGCACTCATCGAGACTTACCAAAAAGCGGAAAAGATTGCGCGTGAAGAGCACGTGCCGGTTTTAATTCATGTACAGGAAGTAACACAACCACAGGGACATTCCACTTCCGGTTCACATGAGCGCTATAAATCAGAAGAAAGACTGAAGTGGGAAGAAGAGTATTGTTGCCTTGAACGACTTCGCCAATGGATTTTAGAGAATGATATTGCTACGGCTGATAAACTGGATAAGCTGGAAGAAGAGGCACAGGATGAAATCAATGAAGCCAAGAAAGCAGCCTGGAAAGCGTTCATGGACCCCATAAAAAAAGAGAAATCCACTGTTATTGATCTGATCAATAAACTGAAAGACGAAAGTGGTGTTGAGAAACTGGGTGACTTTGCTAAAAAACTTAAGAATTACCCGAATGCAATGCGCAAAGATATTTTGTCAGCGGCTCGAAAGTCGTTGGCGGTAACAGCGGGTAAAAAGGGCTCTGCACGCCAGGAACTGGCTGATTGGGTCAGCGATTATAGGGCAGAAAATAAAGAGCGCTATAATTCTCATTTATATAGCCAGACTCCATATTCACCATTGAACATAGAAGAGGTGAAGCCGGAATATCCTAAAGATCCGGAACGTGTGGATGGCCGGTTGGTTATTCGCGAAAACTTTGATGCTATTTTTGAGAAATATCCGAATACACTGGTTTTTGGAGAAGACTCTGGGAAACTTGGTGACGTGAATAAAGGACTGGAAGGAATGCAGGATAAATACGGCGAGATTCGCGTGAGCGACACCGGAATCCGTGAAGCTACGATTTTAGGACAGGGAATTGGGATGTCGATTCGCGGACTTCGGCCCATTGCTGAGATTCAGTACCTGGATTATCTTTTGTATTGTTTTCAGGGAATTTCGGATGATCTTGCTACACTCCGATATCGAACTAAAGGAGGGCAGGCTGCGCCATTAATTGTAAGAACTCGTGGCCACCGACTCGAAGGAATCTGGCACTCAGGTTCCCCAATGGGAATGATAACCAGCGGAGCCCGGGGTGTGCATTTGTGTGTTCCGAGAAATCTGACGGAAGCAGCCGGATTCTACAATACATTACTGCAGGGAGATGATCCTGCGATTATTGTTGAACCTCTGAATGGATACCGCCTCAAAGAAGATATGCCTTCCAATTTAGGTGAATTCACGACGCCGCTTGGCAAACCTGAGATAATCAACGAAGGAAACGATATTACGGTAGTTTCATATGGATCGACCTTCAATATTGTGGAAAGCATTATACCGCAACTTGAGGATGCCGGAATTTCCATCGAGCTGATTGATGTGAGAACGCTTATGCCTTTTGATCTGGATCATGTAATTGGAAAATCACTCAGTAAGACCAATCGTCTCTTAATTGTGGATGAAGACGTTCCGGGCGGAGCTTCGGCGTACATATTGCATAAGGTACTCGAAGAGCAGGGTGGATATTTTGATCTGGATTCAGAACCAAAATGCCTGACAGCTCATGACCACCGTCCGGCCTACGCTTCTGATGGAGATTACTTCAGCAAGCCCAACGCCGAGGATATCTTCGAAGCAATTTACGAAATGATGCGAAAGGCAGATACGGAGCGCTTTCCGGCTATTTATTAAAGTAGCTGTCAATTATTTGTAGTCTTCTCGCGGCGAATGCTCGAGATCTGGTTTTTATTCTAAGAAAATGCACTTGAAGACAAGCAGATTCCTGCCTTCGCAGGAATGACATTGAATTATTAATTTGTCACAACTTTTCAGCTAAAGCCTGCTAGCTAATAGTTGTTATATAAGCCCCCGCGCTTTTAGCTCAAGATACTTATTAATGGCATTTACCGAAAGCTCTTTGGGTGGAGTGAGGATGGTTTGAATGCCACGTTGATTTAAAGCCTTCACAATCTGCTTTTTCTCGAAGGCGAATTTCTCTGCAATAGTTTTGGTGTAAATCTGGCCAATTGTTTTCGACTCTTCATGGAGCAGTTTGGTCATTTCAGTATTTTCAAAAAAGATGGTGACCAGCAAATGATCTTTGGCAATGCGCTGAAGATAAGGAAGTTGCCGCTCCATGGATGAAAAAGTCTCAAAATTGGTATAAAGCAATACCAGGCTTCGTTGATTTACATGCTTTCGAAGAGACACTACCAGTCGCTCGTAGTCTGATTCCAGAAAATTGGTGTTGAGGTTGTACAAAGCTTCCTGAATGCGCTGGATGTGCGTACGCTTTTTCTCCGGTTTAACCACCACAGAATCATTATTAGAGAAAGTAACCAACCCTGCTTTATCATCCTTGATAAGTGCAATGTTTGAAATCACCAGGCTTGTGTTGATGGCGTAGTCGAGGAGATGAAGTCCGTCAAAAGGCATTTTCATCACCCGACCCATGTCAATTACATTTATAACATTTTGGGATCGCTCATCCTGGTACTGGTTTACCATCAGGTCGTTGGCACGCGCGGTAGCTTTCCAGTTGATAGAACGGACATCATCGCCCCGCACATATTCCTTGATTTGGTCGAATTCCATGGTATGGCCCACTCTGCGTATCTTCTTGATGCCAATGTCCGTCAGCCGGTTTGAAATGGCGTACATCTCAAATTTACGCATCTGAATGAAAGAGGGGTATACCGGAACCGTTTGTTTTGCAGCGATGCTGAATTTCCTCATCACAAATCCAATTCCTGTATTCAGGAATATATTCATGTCACCAAAATCATATTCGCCGCGTTCGGTCGGGCGCAGTTCATAAGTGAATTCTTTTTTTAGTTCCGGCTCTAGAGAGGCTGCAATATTAAAGTCCCGGATTTGAAACTGATGCGGGATTTCATCAATTATCTCTGCCTGTACTGAAAAGTTAAATTTATTGGTTAATTGTAACCGGATTGTGTTCTCATCTCCATTGGAGAGCCGCTGGGTTACAATTCGTCTTCCGGAAACCGGCACTTTCCTGCTAAATAAAAGAACAAGGTCGACACCAAATATCACTGCAAAACCGAAGAACAGCACTTCAGCAAAAGCCCCAATAGCTGGCACAAAATATCCCACCAGGAAGGCCAGAGCTACTCCTGCCAGTACCTGGAAAAACAGGTTGCTGAGATGCAGTTGTTTTAAAATGGTCAGTGGGTTCATTGTGAGTTATTATTTTTCTTCAAGCGCAAAATTTTAGGTAAAGAGTCTTCCTCTCAGAGGAGAGGAAACAAAGGTGAGGGTTATGTTTGATTCAACTTCGTTGTCTTTACAAATATTGACCCACCCCTTAATCCCCCCGGGGAGAGGAAAATTATGTCAATTACCGCGGGACTTCCACCTTTTCTAAGATAATCTGTATTACCTGATCGGGCTTCATTCCCTCCATTTCTTTTTCGGGAGTGAGCGTGATACGGTGGCGAAGTACGGGATTGATAACTTCTTTCACGTCTTCCGGAGTGATGAAATCCCGGCCGTTCATTGCAGCCCATGCTTGTGCAGCTTTCATCACAAATACGGATGCACGTGGTGAAGCCCCTATCGATACCGAACTGCTATTTCGTGTATTCTGAATAATCTGGGCAATGTATTTCATCAGCTCGGGCTCTACATGAACCGAAGCGGCTACATTACGTTGCTTGGCGATTTCTTCTGCGGAGATCACTTTATCGAGAGCGCTGATATCCAGCTTGTTTTTTCGGGAATAACTTCCGGATAAAATCTTTACTTCTTCATCAAGGGATGGGTAGGGTACATCAATCCTGAATAAAAAACGGTCCAATTGTGCTTCAGGAAGCCGATAGGTTCCTTCGTGTTCAATCGGGTTTTGGGTGGCAATAACCATAAAAGGAGGCTCCATAAAATAGGTTTTTCCGTCCACAGTAATTTGCCGCTCTTCCATCACCTCAAAAAGTGCAGCCTGTGTTTTTGCCGGAGAACGGTTGATCTCATCAATTAGAACAAGATTTGAAAATATTGGTCCTTCTTTGAACTCAAAGTCGGTGGTTTTAGGATTGAATACCGATGTTCCGATAACATCAGCCGGCATCAGGTCGGGCGTGAACTGAATACGTGAAAAATCAGCACTGATGGTTTGGGCCAGCAATTTGGTAGTCAGGGTTTTGGCTACACCCGGAACGCCTTCAATCAGCACATGACCATCGGCCAGTAGGGCAGCTATGAGTAAATCGACCATACGATGCTGACCGACAATGATTTTACCGATTTCGGTGCGGATGCTTTCCACCAGTTTCTCAACGCCGGATAAATCGGTGCGGCTCTCAAAGGGCGCTTTTTCTTCGTTTTCAGCTGATGGCTGTTCGTTTGTGGGATCTTTTTCTTCTGTACTCATCGTTGACTCAGGTTATAGAATTCGTCAATTCGTTCGGTTAACAATTTTAATTCTTTTTGGTTGATGTTATCCTGACTTGAAATTTTATCAATCAAATCAAAAAGTGCTTGTATTTCAGTCTCTTCAATCCCAGACCGGAGGGCTATATCATGTTTTCTTTCACGATCAATTTCAGAAGTATCCAGTCCAAGATTGGATCGAATATAATCAAAGAAGAACCGGATTTTCTTATCAGCAATTAGCTTGTGATCACCTTTCTCGAGATACAGGCTTCCTATGGTTCGGGCAAATTCAATACTGGAGTTTTTTGGGGCTTCAATGTTAGGAATAATTTGCTGCTTCCGTTTGGCTCTGAATATCATAAATAACAAAACCCCGCTTAGACTGATGAACCAGGTCCAACTGAGATGTTCTTCAGATACTACATATCGAACAACACTTCCTCCAGCGAGGCGCACATCTTTATAATATTCATCCCAAATGGTTTCCCGTTCCGGCAAATAGGAAAGTGCTTTTAGTGCATAATCTGCTCCGGATTCTTCCCGCACAAAGTAGTTGGTAAAAAGGGTGGGATTGGAGTGAAGAAACAGCTCACCCTCACCAAACTGAATTCTGATGAAATTAGGATTCCCTTCGTCATTTACCCCAAGAGAAGTAACCTGAAAAGTGGAATCGAAACTGGAAAAATAGGTTTCGGTTGTACTTTGATAGTAAGGGAAACCGGATTCTGTTTTCAGTTGAGGGTTGGTAAAGTTAACGTGAGCGGTGTCTTCATCCAGAATAGAGCCACTGGTTAAAAAGGGATTGTTCAAGTACGTACCGATTTCAAGGCTGTCCTGAAGTGCTTGCTCAAAGGTACGTGCAGCAATAAAAACGCTCGCTCCCTGTTCAACCAGCGAAAGTAAAATGTCGGTTTCCCAGCGATCGATACCAAAACTTTTGTTGATGAAAATCCAGTTTTTCCGGGGATTGGTAGTGTCAGCGTATTCAAAAATTGGAGATCTGTTAATAGTTATCTGATCATCAGGGAATGCGGCAGGAAGCAGATTCTGAATAAGGTACCCTCCATAGGGAATTTTATCTTCGGAAGAAAAGCTTTCGGTCCAGTCCAAAGGTCTTGGTCTTAAGATCTGGGCAAGGACATAAATAAAGATCAGTCCGCCAAGGATGAAATAGTATGTACGTTCTTTTTTAAACACTATGATCCGGCCTGATCTTTAAATTGATGATATACATTCTGAACCGTTTCAAAGCCGGTCTTATCGATCTTAAAATCTCCGTATTCCACATACTCATAATAGGTCGTGAGTTTATTGAAGAAACTGCGAGAGGGGTGGCTTCCTAGTTCCCGCAGGTAATCGTGATTGGTTTTGTCGGGTTTCCAGGTGATGAGTTCATGTTCATTGAGCTGCTGTAATGACTTCAGGTACAGAATACGGACGGCATCACGATAGCGGGTTTCTGAGAGTGCCGCCTGCAGCATTTCATCATAATCGGTTTTAGATAATTCGGACTCACCGATATTCAGAGAGAGTGCCTGACCGGCTTTTTTCTTTGAGAATGAAGAGGTCAGATTTCCTCCCATCATCTGATTTATCAGGGCAAATAGAAGGGCTCCGAAAATTGTAAAGAATATAATCCGAATGGTAATTGAAGCCCATGGGCTGCTGAAAATCCACGCCAAAATCTGAAAAATCCACTGCTGTATACGGCTCCATAAAGTTTCAGGGTTTTTGGCTTGTTCGTTATAAGCAAAAACATCTTCGCGGGTCAGGCTATCGAGAGTTGAAGTATCGATGGTTCTGATGTTAACCTCACTGCTATCAGGCCGGAACTGAATTGCGGATGAATCCTGAGCGAATACATTTGCAGGAAGTAAAAAACAAAGTATGAACAGCAATCTGTATATCAACCCAGCTCCTCAATTTGCTCGCGCAGGCCTCTGCCTTCTTTCCGTTCGATTAGGTTGAAGTACTGCAAGGCCATAGCAATCAGCATCAGGACGGAAAACAAAGAAGCCACTACGATAAGCAGTCCGTAAAAAAGTCCCATTCCGGTACCAATCATTGCTGAGTTTTCAGCGCCTGAAGCGGCAAGGAAGCCAAATATTATGGACATGGGAAT
Organism: Gracilimonas sp.; assembly: GCF_040218225.1. Classification (NCBI taxonomy): domain Bacteria; kingdom Pseudomonadati; phylum Balneolota; class Balneolia; order Balneolales; family Balneolaceae; genus Gracilimonas; species Gracilimonas sp. The sequence continues at coordinate 210,165 of NZ_JAVJQO010000006.1, read as the reverse complement.
AATCAACACATACGACATGAAGGAAGTGATAATGTTCATTACCAGGTAAGTGGCGAAAGTAAACCACCAATGACCTTGTACTAAATCCCAGGACCGGCTGATGGAGTCAAAGGGATTTCGTTGTTCGATTACAGCAATGGCCGGAGCCACAAAAAGTTTGATTCCAAAATAAATACCGGGGATGATGAAAAACATAAACCCGAAGAATACAATGATGATAATCAGGATATATAGCCCCAGCAGCGTAAAGAAATTGCGCCCGAAATTATTGAAAATCTGTTCAAAACGAACATCGTTGGTATCCTGTGCAAGCTTAATATGGGTCAAAGAAACCGTTAATAAGGCCCCGGATGAAAAGGCCAGGAGCAGCATTCCAATCAGGAAGTCCCCACTAAAGAGAGCATCAGCAGAAGCATCCGGGTTATCCATTATGGCAGTGAAAAAGCTGGAATATCCGCTGCCAACTAGCAGCCCGGAAATGATATAGAAAGGCAAAACCAGAAGTCCCAGAGCTTTGCCAAGGCTTTTGTAATGTACCCTGATGTAAGCAAATGAATCGGTTAAAATACCCCCGAGATCACGATATTTTTGAAGTTTGAATTCGCTCATTTTTTTGATTTTAAAGTGTTAGGCAGATATACAAAATACCATAGAATAAAGGCTAATGAACCTAAAATTATGAATAAGCTCAACCAAAGTGGCATTTCGGTATAGCGGGTTACAAACGATTCCAATAAACCGGCAGCCACAAAAACGGGGACCAAACCAATAATCATCTTTAACCCTTCTTTCCCGGCTTTGATGAAGGATTCTTTTCTTGAAAAAGTACCCGGGAATAAAAAACCGTTGCCTACTACAAACCCTGCTGCTCCGGCAATCACAATGGCTGAAAGCTCCAGAATACCATGGATGAAAATCACACGAAGGGCTTCAGTAACTAATCCATATTTAGCAAAAAAGTGTATGAATGCACCCACCATCACTCCATTATTCAACAGAACCATGCCAACCCCCAATGAGGTTAACAGCCCACTTGCAAAAGCATAGAAAGAAACCCGGACATTATTGATGGTAATGGCGAAGAACATATTCATTTCTTCGGCCTCTTTATATACAGCCAGCGGATCACCCCGGTCAATATTGGTGATGGTCATGTTTACATACGCATCGCCCATGATATAGCGTACAAATGAAGGGTCATTTATAGAAGATAAAACCCCGATTGCTATGGCTATACTAAAAACGATAAAGCTGTAGAGCAGTTCTTTCTGCTTAGTAGCAAAAAGCTCGGGAAGCTCACGAGTCCAGAAAGTAACAATACGATTCGTCTCTTCTTTTTTCGAGCGATATATTTCATCGTGAACCGCCACCGAAAGCTGATTCAAATATTCCTCGGTTTTGCTGCCGGGATAATTCGCCTGGGCGTAGGCTAAGTCAGCATTCAGCTCAATGTACAGGTCAGCTAGTTTATCGGGATCATCCTGCGATTTATCCTTCAGCAGCTGCTCAAACTCCTTCCACTTGTCCGCATTTTTTCGTAAAAAGGCAACTTCTCTCATTCAGCGAATTCACTTTCGTTTTAACATACATGAGCCTAACTTGGCGCTCGTTTGTGTGCAGGAAGATAACAAATCAAAACCAATCCGAAACCACAGAAATCCTAATAAATCAGCACTTATGGTAGGTATTGAAACATCGCAACATGTTAAACTTAGCTACGAACCTGCCGGAGTGGGGGAGCGCATCCTTGCTTTCTTTCTGGATGCCTTTTTTATAGGGATTTACTACCTGGTGGTAATTTGGATCTGGGGCTATGCCAATGATATTGGTCCGTCCACAGCGGGAAATTTTGAGGATTCAATATGGGTGCTTTATATCATACTGGTGTTGCCTTTGATGCTCTATCACCTTGTCTCTGAGGTCATTTCGAATGGATATAGCCTGGGTAAAAAGATTGTTGGCATTCGGGTGGTTAAAATAGATGGGACCCGGGCCAATCTTGGCGGATATATTATCCGATGGATGTTCAGGCTTATCGAAATATCGATGACCAGCGGAGTACTGGCTTTTGTAACTATTCTGCTGAATGGAAAAGGGCAAAGGGTGGGAGACATCCTTGGAAAAACCTGTGTGATTAAAGAACGCAAAAAAGTGAACCTTGATAACACCCTGTATTCTAAAATAGCCGATGCTTATGAACCTCAATTCAAGCAGGTAGCCGAACTGAATGACAAAGATATTCGGATTATTCGTGAAGTACTGGATTCCCGCTCACATTACGATTATGACAACTGGTTTCTTATGCTCCAAAAAACCCGCAAAAAAATTGAAGACCGTTTAGGAGTGGAAGATCATGGCATGAGCGGAGACGACTTCCTGCGAACGGTGATTAAAGACTATAATGCTATTCATGGGAAAGGGTAATGGAACACGGATGACACTGTTGGTGCGGATTTTTGGAGTTTGTGAATTATTAATTTTTAGTCAGACTGTTTTGAAGAGTTATATTTTTTCCATTTTAGTATTGTGTTTAATCAGTTGTTCTGATTTAATTGCCCAGGACTTTCCCCGCGACACTTCTTACACCCTACAAAGTGCCTATCAGAAATACGTAAAAAACTATCCTGATATTGAACTGGTAGATCAAAAACTGGAGAATGAGGTCACTATTCAAAAGGATATAGTTTTTAAGAATACGGGTCAGCGCAACCTTCAGCTTGACCTTTACTCACCAAGACAGAATTCAGAAATCAAGCCCGGAGTACTAATTGTTCACGGTGGAGGATGGATTTCCGGTAACAAATCTATGATGAAGCAGATCTCAATGCGATTAGCTTCAGAAGGCTATGTGGCCGTTGCTGTAGAATACAGGTTAAGTCCGGAAGCCCAATATCCGGCGGCTATTTATGATGTAAAGTCAGCGCTGAAATGGATGCGGGATCATTCGGAAAAGTATCAGATCAATCGGGATAAAATTGCGATTATGGGTACTTCGGCTGGCGGTCAGATTGCCGCTTTGGTTGCAAACACTCAGAATAAATCAAAGTTTGAAGATCCGGCCGATACTTCTAAAGCTTCTACAACTATACAGGCGTTGATTGATATAGATGGCGTGCTGGCGTTTATTCATCCGGTGTCGGAGGAGGGAAGAGTTGCTTCGTTGTGGCTGGGAGGGGATCAACAGGAAGCCCAGGAAACCTGGATCGAAGCTTCAGCTCTTTCTCATGTTAACAAAGATTCACCACCTACATTATTTATTGGAAGTGCCTACCCTCGGTTTTTGGCTGGAAGAGAAGAAATGACGGTAGCCCTAAATAAGCATGGCATTTATAATGAGACCCATCTGCTGGAACAGGCTCCTCATTCTTTCTGGCTATTTCATCCCTGGTTTGAGACTACGATGGAACATGTGACCAGTTTTTTGGAAGTAACCTTAAAAAATAAGTAACTCAAATAGGTATAAGGCGTATATTCTGCGGCTTATTAACCAACCTTATTTCATAAAAATATCTATGCGTCAGTTACTCAGTTACGGTCTTTTTGGGGTGATCTTTTTCCATCTGTTTTTTCCTCACAATATCTCAGCCCAGTCAGTTGACACCGTTTATTTCTCACTGGATATGACGGAGCCGATTTCTGAAGGCTGGCTAAAACACGGAACAGAAATAGTGGGTATTCGGGGTGACCAGTCTCCATTGAACTGGGGAAATACTTTTGAAGCATCAGATCCTGACAAAGATGGGATTTATGAAGTTGCCGTACCTTTTAATCTACACTCAGATAGCTTACTGGTTTCCTTCAAGATAAAAGTAGATGGAGTGAATAATCCTGATGATGGTTGGCAGAAAGGGCGGAATCATGAAGCAATGATCTATCAAGGAGTAAAAAATAAAGTAACGCTAAAGTGGGCGGATGAACCACCACAGGCCCCGACTACTATTACCGGTCAGGTTGAAATTTTCAGGGATTTCCAAAGTGACAATCTCGTGCCAAGAGATTTATATGTCTATCTGCCACCGGGTTATAAAGAAAGTAATCAGCGTTACCCGGTTTTATATATGCATGACGGGCAGGCATTATTTGATGCATCAGAGATCGGGCAGGAGTGGAGAGTGGACGAGGCAGCGGAGGAGCTGATTCGAGCCGGTGAGATTGAGCCGGTTATTATTGTGGGAATTGGAAATACTCAAAACCGTTTTGATGAATATACCCCAACCGAACAGGTGTGGAGATACGAGCTAAACCGCATATCAAGTCAGGAAAGAACCACATTTCCTGAGGCATTTGCTGGTAATTATATCAGTACAGAGGGTGATACGATTCGGTTTAAAACAAAACACGATACTCTTTTGACTATGATTCCGGGTGGACAATTTTGGCAGCCGCTAATTCCTGAATCTGAACATGCATTTTTCCTTGCTCAAGCGGGGATCACGTTTACTTTTGATGTGAAAGAGACGGAGGTAAACCAGGTTGTTGCAAGTAAGCCAACAATGGGTGGGGATGGTGATTTGTATGGTGGATTTATTATAAAGAAAGTGAAGCCGTTCATCGATCAGAATTTTCGAACCAGGCCGGAAAGAGAATTTACCTCGCTTGGAGGTTCATCTCTTGGTGGATTGATTACGCTATATCTCGGACTTGAGTATCAGGACACATTCAGTAATTTACTGGTGGTTTCTCCTTCAGTTTGGTGGGATGGCCAGATGATTATCAGTAAGGTTAACGAACTGCCTGGTGCAACTAATCAGCACATCTGGCTGGATATGGGAACAGCAGAAGGAGAAGGAGCTGTAGAAAGTGCAAAGGCTCTGAACAAAGCATTGTTAAATAAAGGCTGGTCTAAAGAAAACCTTAATTTTGTGATTGAGGAAGGAGCAGCTCATAACGAACGAGCCTGGGCAAAGCGGGTGCCAGATATGCTTCGATTTTTATATTCTAAGAACTAAACAATCCTGATAAATCCAGAAAAGGTGATATGAAAGCAATTCTGCATGAAAAATATGGCGGACCGGAAGTCCTGAAGTTGCAGGAAATTGAAAAGCCTGTTCCGTCGCCAAACCAGGTATTAGTGAAAGTTCATGCATCTACAGTAAACCGAACGGATTGCGCGATTCTTAGGGCCAAGCCTTTTATTATGCGTTTTTTTCATGGATTGAACTCTCCCAAAATTAAGATTCCGGGCACGGATTTTTCAGGAGAAGTTGAAGCCATTGGCGCCGAAGTAAACAGCTATAAGGTTGGCGACAAAGTATTTGGTTTTAATGATTCCGGATTAGCATCAAAGGCGGAATTCTTGATCATCAATGAAGATGGATTGTTTTCCAGGATACCTGAGAGCGTTTCCTTTGAGCATGCAGCCGCCTCACTCGAGGGTGCTCATTATGCTTATAACTTTATCAATAAGGTAGAGCTTAGGCGAGGAGATAACATTTTGGTAAATGGTGCTACCGGAGCTATTGGCTCTGCAATGGTACAGCTTTTGAAATATTTCGGGACATCCGTGACAGCCGTTGGCAATACAAAGAATTTAGATTTACTCAAATCTATTGGCGCGGATGCGGTAGTTGACTATACCAAAGAGGACTTTACACGGCTTTCGGATGAGTTTGACTATGTGTTTGATGCCGTGGGTAAAAGTACCTTTTCGAAGTGTAAATCACTGCTAAAGCCCTCAGGAATCTATATCTCATCTGAATTGGGGCCATACATTCAGAATCCATTTTTGGCACTTATTACCTCAGGATCAGATGGGAAAAAAGTAAAATTTCCCGTTCCCTCAGATATTAGTGCAACCATCAGGTTTATTAAAAAATTGATGGAAGAAGGAAAATACCAAGCGGTGCTTGACCGGACTTATGCTATTGATGAAATCAAAGAAGCATATCACTATGTAGAGACCGGCGAGAAAACAGGAAATGTGGTTATAAAGATTTCCTAAAGAATCTTATTTCGGCTTTATACAAAAAAGCGATCCACAAATACGGCTATCCAAACAAGTGGGAGGTAGGCGATGGAAGCAAACATCATTTTTTTGGCATTTTCCTTGGTTCGGTTCATACCAAATTTAATAGTGTAGAAGAGGAAGCCAGCTGCAAAGAGTAATCCTAAAATCAAAAAGAGCATACCGGCGATATCCAGCTGGTAAAGGGCAAAGGTCACTGGAAATATAGATAGTGTGCAAATAAGTGACCAGAATATGATTTTGTAACCTTTCTCATCTTTACGTGGAAGCATCTTTAATCCTGCACTAGAGTAATCATCTTTACACAACCAGGCAATTGACAGTACGTGAGGAACCTGCCAGAAAAACATAATTCCAAATAGCAGCCACATCCCAGGTTCAGCAATGTTACCAGTTGCTGCAGCCCATCCGCCTACAGGAGGTAATGCTCCTGGTATGGCTCCAATAGCGATATTTATGGGTGAAACTTTTTTCATTGGAGTGTAAACACCCAGATAAATCAAGGCTGTGAAAAAGGATACGGTTCCCGCAACAGGGTTAACCAGAAGGATTAGATATAATAAGCCGGAGAAAATCAGGCTCAAGGAAAATATCATTCCACTTTTGGAATCGATTCGGTGGTCGGGGAGAGGGCGTTTGGAAGTTCGCTTCATCAAACCGTCCGAAACTCGCTCGATAAACTGATTATGAGCACCGGTACCTGCAGCTATCAGATAAGTTCCTATCAAAGCGTGAATGAGCGTCACAAAATTGATGTTAGCCCCACTGCCAAGGATAAAACCAACCAGCATACTAACCAGTACCGACATAGTAATGCCGGGCTTGGTCAGTTGATAGTAATCGGTAATAACATCCGTAAAAGATCTCTTGATGAGAATGTTATCTTCGGCTGAATTCATGTAAATTTGATAGGTCGAAATAAATACGTTTACAAACACCAAATTTAAATATTATTCCTCATACTTCACAGTCTTTCAGCTATGAAATTGAATGCTTTTCAGAAAACAGCAATAACCACCGTTTTAGCCACCTTATTTTTAATTTTAGTAGGTGGACTTGTCCGTGCTGCAGGTGCAGGGCTAGGGTGTCCTGATTGGCCCAAATGCTTTGGTATGTGGATACCTCCCACTACTTTAGCAGACCTTCCGGCTGGTTTTGATGAATCTCAGTTCAATGTGTGGAAGACCTGGATAGAGTATGTAAATCGATTGGTCGGGGTAGTTATAGGATTACTCATCACGGCTACTTTTCTGCTCTCGGCCAGGTATAGAAAAGAGAAACCTACAGTTTTTTACAGTTCCATTGCTGCTTTTGTGCTCGTACTTTTTCAGGGATGGCTCGGCGGTGTAGTTGTGAGAACCGGCCTTCATGAAGGCTTAATTACAGCACATATGCTTGTAGCTATGGTGATTGTGACGGTGCTCCTATATGCTACATTTGAAGCTACCAGTGACTTGTTCAAAATCAGGATCGAAGAAAGTTTTAGAACAAAGTTACTATGGACGGTTTGGATTTTATTAGCTCTGACGATGATACAGCTGGTTCTGGGAACTCAGGTGCGTGAAGCTATTGATGTTGTTAAAAATGCTGCTGTAGTTCCACCGCGTGGCAGCTGGCTCGAAAATATCGGTTCAGTATTTCCAATTCACCGCAGTTTTTCATGGCTGTTGGTACTTGCTTCAGTCTGGCTATTCTATATTTTGATGAAGAATAAAGCGGAAGGTTGGATAAGAAAGCTGGGTAACCTAAATGTAACATTGGTTTTTCTTCAGGTACTGATAGGAGTGGGTTTATACTATTTAGCTATGCCCCGTGTGCTTCAGGTGCTGCATCTTTTGGGGATGGCAGTTATGGTCTGTACGCAGTTTTTGATGATTCTTGTACTAAAGAAAGGAAATTACTCAGCGACTATTTGATCAGGCACGAGGTTACAGTTATAATCGCTCTAATAGGTCGTTCAAAAATACTTTTATTTCATTCAGATCTTTACGGGCTTTAGCGCTAAGCGGTGTAGTGTCTTTTTTTTCACCATCTCGTAAAATTTCTTGTACACCTTCGGCACTATATTTTTTGTCGTGAAGCAATTCTTTGATCTTGAAAATCAAGGCAAGTTCCTGCTCTTTATACACTCTGTTTCCAGCGCTGTTTTTCTTGGGGCTAAGGTCCGAATAAGTTTTTTCCCAGTTTCTTAAAACATGGGGCTCAAGTCCGGTAAGCTTACTAACTTCTCCCATTGAGTAATACAATTTTTTCATAGCAAACAGAAAGTGTATTTTAGAACGTTTTTAATGGCATGAAAGTAAACCATTTCTGAACATATATAAAAGAATACATTTTGGAAGATACACCTTCGCAAGCAAATATTAACATCAGCATTGTTGTTCCGGTTTATAATGAAGAGGAATCACTGCCTGAACTAGAAAAAGCAATCGATAATGCATTATCGGCTGATTATTCCTACGAAATTATTTTTGTAGATGACGGTTCAGCTGATAAATCATGGCAACAGATTATCTCGTTAGGGAAGAAGAAAGACTTTGTCCATGGTATCGCACTCAGTCATAACTATGGAAAGAGTGTCGCACTGCAGGCAGGTTTTGAGGAAGCAAAAGGCAAGTACGTTGTCACGATGGATGCCGATTTGCAAGACGACCCTAATGAGGTCCCCGAAATGGTTCAAATGCTGAAAGATGGTTATGACCTGGTAAGTGGCTGGAAAAAAGAACGCCATGATCCAATTTCCAAGACCATTCCCTCTAAGTTTTTCAACTTTGTTACCCGTAAGGTGGCCGGAATTGAATTGCATGATTTTAATTGTGGATTGAAGGCTTACAGGGCGGAAGTTGTTAAGAATATTTATCTGTATGGAGAACTTCACCGATATATACCTATGCTGGCCAAGAGGGAGGGCTACAGCCGGATCACTGAAAAGGTAGTCACCCATCATCCACGAAAATATGGGAAAACTAAATTTGGCCTGTCCAGGTTTATGAATGGTTTTCTGGATCTGGTCACAATCACTTTTGTACAACGTTACCTGCAAAAGCCCATGCATTTTTTTGGTACAGTAGGTGTGCTATTGCTCATGATAGGTGGTGGCATTAATCTGTATATGGCATTTCTTAAGTTTGTTTATGGGCAGGGTATAGGAGACCGTCCGCTCTTATTTCTCGGAATTTTATTGATGGTTGTAGGTGTACAGTTTTTCTCAACCGGTTTACTCGGTGAGATGATCAATAAAAACAATGTAAAGGATCAAAAGCCCCGGATAAGAGAAATTATTTAGCAGCAATACTTATCTATTTTTAAAAGCGTTTATATTTTGTCGGTCAACTTCTAATCCCAACACTCATGAACACAAACTTTAAGCTGCTTTTCATTTTCACTTCACTTTTCATCTTGATAACCGGATGTGACGGAAACATTTTTGATACAGATAAAGATAAAGATGTGCAGATCAGAATTGAGAATTCTTCAGAGTACACTCTGGAGAATATCAGGGTTTCTTTCCCTGAAGAAGAAGTAAGTTATGGTACATTAGATCCTGCCGACAGCAGCGACTACCGAAAGGTTAAGAAAGCGTACCGGTATGCTTACATTGAATCCGAGATCGACGGGCAGAAAGCCGTACTACAGCCAATCGATTATGTTGGAGAAGATTATCTGGAGGCGGGCACTTACACTTATCAGCTATTTGTATATGGAGAGTCCGGACAAAATGAACCAATTCGCTACTATCTTGGTTTTGAGCTGAAGAAAAATTAATAATTTCTGCAAGTTATTATTATCAACAACTTGAGTGCATTTTACAGATTAACTTTTTGTTAAAAGCATTAATCTATAGAAACTTGTACTTGTCAGATAAAATATTTTTCCGTTATTTTGTTTTGTCATAAATAAGGAGCGTCTTTTATGGGCGTCAACTCATCTGTTGGATTCAGAACAAGGTTTGCTCCTGATTTAGCTAAACTGCAATTTTATAAATTAACAGCCAATGGCTATGTCAGTATCTATTCACTTAAATTCGTTTTGTCCAAAAAGTAACTTGCTTCAGCTTCGGGGCATGTGCCAAAAATATTTATGTGCCATTCTTTTTAACTGTCTCGGAAGTGAGCTTTTCTTCAACTTTACGGACTTTCCTGAACGCCGCTTGAAGTAGTACTCCGTTTTAGTATTCAGGTTTTTTAAATCTCAAAAAACCATTAAGAGCCCTTCCTGCTTATAAATAACAGTGCTGGATAGGGTGTATCTGACAAAAAAACAAAAATTATTAGTGGTTAACTATATCCAATAGAAATATAGGTGTATTCTGATGTCTGATAAAAAACTAAAAAAACAGCTCGGTCTGTACGATGTCTTTGCAATTTGTACTGGTGCAATGTTTAGTTCAGGGTTCTTTTTGCTACCGGGAATTGCAGCAGCACAAACAGGGGAGTCGGTGTATTTGGCTTACCTGGCTTCTGGTATTCTGATAATACCTGCCATGCTTAGTGTCGCGGAGTTGTCTACGGCTATGCCTAAATCGGGGGGAACCTATTACTTCCTTGACCGAAGTCTTGGGCCAATGGTTGGAACCATTGGCGGGTTGGGATCCTGGGTAGCTTTGATGTTCAAGAGTTCTTTCGCATTAATTGGTATGGGTGCATATCTGGCACTTTTTGTTGATGTCTCATTTACAATGCTTGCCCTTATTCTCACACTTATCTTTGGCTTCCTCAATATATTTGGGGCCAAAGAAACAACGCTCTTGCAGCGGATATTAGTAACCGTATTGGTGCTGATTATGGGGGTTTTTATTATACAGGGTGTATCAGCGGTTGGCTTAAATTTCAGTATTACCAATTCGGAAGATGGATTTTTCAGCAATAGCCTTCATGGTTTTATCTCCACTATAGGTTTGGTTTTTGTGTCCTACGCCGGGCTTACCAAGGTTACCAGTGTGGCTGAAGAAGTAGAAAATCCAGATAGAAATATACCGCTTGGTATGATTCTTTCATTAGCCACAGCTTCGTTGATTTATGTGGCAGGAGTTTATGTAATGCAACAGATTTTGACTCCTCAGGAGTTTTATTCAAGCCTTACGCCCGTGGCTGATGCCGGCGCTAAATTTATGAGTTGGCTTCCCGGTTCCGGTGGTGTGCTTCTGATTGTAGTTGCAGCCGTAGCGGCATTTGCTTCAACCGGAAATGCGGGCATTATGTCTGCCTCGAGGTATCCATTCGCTATGTCGAGAGACAAACTCATGAGTCCACGGTTCAGCGATATTGGGAAGCAGGGCACTCCTTATTATGCCATTATCGTAACGGTAGTCTGCATGATCTTAATTCTGCTGATTTTTGATGTAGAAGCAGTAGCGAAGCTCGCCAGCGCTTTTCAACTATTGCTTTTTGGGTTGATGTGTTTTGCTGTGATTGTTATGAGAGAAAGTAACATCAAAGGTTACCAACCAGGTTTTAAATCACCATTCTATCCCTGGGTTCAAATTGTCGGGATGCTAATTTCAGTATGGCTGGTTGCTGAAATGGGAATTCTTGCCGTGTCTTTAACCGGCTTTATTGTTGTGATGTGTGTGGCTTGGTTTATGTACTACACAAAAGGTCAGATTAGCAGAAGAGGAGCCATTTTTCATGTGCATGAAAGGCTTGGAAAAAGAAGGTATGAAGATCTGGAACATGAACTATTAAATGTTCTCAACGAGAAAAGCTCAGGTGAACATCTTTCCTATAAAGAAACTATTGCCCGAAGTGTAATTATAGATGTTGATCACTCATTAAATAATGTGGATGATCTTTTAGATGAAGCTTCAGAAATCTTTGCAGGACGCCTAAAGATTGAAAAAAAGAAACTGTTCAACGAGTTAAGCCAAAGTTACAATGTACGTTTTAACAAACTAGGCAGTAAGGCTATCTGCAGCTATCATTCAATGGAGCAGATAAAAACTCCGGAGCTGGTAGTGTTTCGAATAAAGCAAGCCTTTAATTTGAACATAGAAGGAATTGAAAGCGATGTTTATATGTATGCCATTCTCCTGGTTCCCAAAGAAGAGGAGGGATTGGATATCCGGTTGGTCGGGCATTTAGCTGAAATTGTACAGTCTTCAGGTTTTCAAAACCGGTGGCTCCAATCAGGTAATAAAAAAGAGTTGAGAGAATGTCTGTTGACCGAAGGACATTTCATTCATTTGAAAGTAAAGGATAGTCAGCTGCTCAGGGCATTTACTGGCAAGGCTATCAGGGATATAAGTCTACCCGGGACGAGCCTCATAACCATAATCTACAGAGGAAAAGAGCTCATCATTCCACATGGTAATACCATCATTAGCGGAGAAGATGAATTCCTGATGGTGGGTGATCCGGAAGACATTAAAGAACTAATGAGAAATTAAAATAAAGATTAAAACAACCTATTCATTATGAAAGATAAATTACGTTCAATTAACCCGATAACGCCAATACAGGAGTTTCTGAAAACGGAGTCTTCATCGGGTATCATCCTTTTAGTTACTACGGTACTTGCTCTGGTCATTGCAAATACGCCGTTTGCAGGAACCTATTTTGATTTATTTCAAACGCATTTGGCAGTAGGAATCTCATCTTTTAAAATTGATAAGCCACTCATCCTGTGGATTAACGACGGGTTGATGGCAATCTTCTTTTTGCTGATCGGTCTTGAGATAAAACGAGAAGTTAAGTACGGCGAGCTTTCCGATTTGAAATCTGCAATGATGCCGATAGTAGCTGCTTTCGGAGGAGCGTTGGTTCCGGGATTAATCTTTTTTGGATTCAATCAGGGAACCGAATTTGTAGATGGCTGGGCTATAGCCATCGCTACCGACATAGCTTTTGCCATCGGAATATTAACCCTTCTGGGATCGAGAGTTCCGGTTTGGGCAAAGGTATTCTTAACTGCGGTTGCCGTTGTAGATGACCTTATTGCCGTAATGGTGATAGCATTATTTTATACAGCCAGTATAGAAATGACTGCCTTAATCATAGCCGGGGTTGCATTGGTCATATTGGTAGTCATGAACATGATGAATGTGAACAAGATAGGTTTGTATATGTTGGTGGGCATCGTGCTCTGGGTAGCTTTTTTGAAGTCGGGTGTGCACGCTACCATCGCTGGTGTATTATTAGGTTTAACAATTCCCGCACGACGAACATCAAGTCTTGATCTTGTATCTGAGAAAATTGAAGCAGCCTCGAAACTTTTCAAACATGCGATAATCCACAAAGAAACGGAGTCAAGAGAGACTGCCCTAAGCTATGTAGGAGAAGTGGTGGAAGAAGCAGAATCCCCATTATACAGGCTCGAGCATCAGCTGCATCCATGGGTAGCATTTGGGATCATACCGATTTTTGCATTCGCTAATGCAGGTGTTACTATCAACACAGATGTTTTGACCGAAGCTTTTGCTTCACCATTAACATGGGGGATTGTAGCGGGTCTGTTTTTTGGGAAACAAATAGGGATTTTCAGTGCAGTTTTTCTGATGAAAAAAATGGCACTAAGTACTCTGCCTGATAAACCAGGAACTATGAAGATTGTTTACGGACTTGCCTGCCTCAGTGGTGTTGGCTTTACAATGAGTTTATTTATTGCAGGTCTCTCTTTTGATACGGCCCAATACCTCGAATATGCCAAAGTTGGCATCATTATAGGTTCTCTGATAAGTGGGATTCTAGGATTCGTATTACTCCGAAGTGCGATAAAAAACTATGATTAAATCATCAGAAAATAATTTTAAGAACAATAAGTGACCACTAATAGAAAAGGCCTGTGAGGTGAAGCTCACAGGCCTTTTAGTTTTGTACCGCGTACGGGATTTGAACCCGTGCTACCGCCGTGAAAGGGCGGCGTCCTGGACCCCTAGACGAACGCGGCATAAAATTTTTTCAATAAAAAAACCGTGGATGATGTATCAATCCACAGCTTAAGTAAAAAGGGAGCCCGATGGGATTTGAACCCACGGCCTCTAGGGCCACAACCTAGCGCTCTAACCTACTGAGCTACGAGCTCCATTATAGTACCGCGTACGGGATTTGAACCCGTGCTACCGCCGTGAAAGGGCGGCGTCCTGGACCCCTAGACGAACGCGGCATTATGAAAAATCAATAAGTCAATAAAAGAGCAATATGTGCAACCCTCTTTAGAGGCGACAGGCGGACTCGAACCGCCGTACGAGGTTTTGCAGACCTCTGCCTAACCACTCGGCCATGTCGCCTTAAGCAAAAGCTAAAAGCTAGTACGCCCGACAGGAGTCGAACCTGTAACCTACGCCTTAGAAGGGCGTTGCTCTATCCAGTTGAGCTACGGGCGCTCAACTTACAATATGTCAAAAAAACAAGATTTTCCGATCATAAAACCGAAAAATCTTTCTTTAGTCGGGGAGACAAGATTTGAACTTGCGACCCTTCGCTCCCAAAGCGAATGCGCTACCGGACTGCGCCACTCCCCGTTCTTCGAAAGACTCCAAATATAGGACTTATTTCAGACGGTTGCCAAACGAATAAATCACTTTTTTCTAAAAATTAGTAATTATTTGGTGTGATCTTTCAGGATAGCAGTAACGTAGTTTTCCCAGCTCATATTCTCGGCTGATTTCCGAACATTTTCTGATGGAAGAGGGTGCTCAATAAACTTCAGCATTTGCTCTGCCATGGAGTCGATATCCCGGTCTTCAGCGAGGTATCCGTTAAAACCATCTTTTATGGTTTCAGGAAAGTGGCCTACGTTGGTAGCCAGAATTGGCAGTTCAAAATTATAGGTTAAAGACTCTACACCAGAAGGGGTAGCAGTGAGATAGTAAAGCACACTACAGTCACTTACTTGAAAATATTTATTCACGTCTTCGTTGGGGATGAATTCGTTTTTTACGACGGTTCTATCTTCCAAATTCAGCTCTTCAATCAACTTAAGAGGCCTGTAATCTTGTTCACTTTCCTTGTTTTTGAGAAACAGCTTTTGAGCAACTGCAAATAATCCACGCTTAATTTTGGTGGTGATTTTAGAAGTATCGAGCGTAGCCCAGAATTCTTCTCCGCAAATCAGCAACGAAACATCATTCCGCTGATCAGCTACTTTTTTGAAAGCCTTAATTGCGTTATGCAGTCCTTTGTACTTTCGTATGAATCCAAAGAAAAGAAATACATGCTCTTTTAAGCCTAGTTCTTTTTTAAAAGCTTCCGTATCAAAATCGGGATCCGGTTCATATAAATCGTAGACTGGGTGAAAAAGCTTTATTACGGTTGTAGCTTCAGTTTTCGATCGCTCTCCGGTTTCATTTACGGCGAAATCCCGGTTTGGATAAAGCTCCTTTAGTTCATCTACCGTTTTGTAGGCATGGGTGATATAGGTATCGGCATGTTTGATGCCTATTCTGGTGAGCCGCTCATCTATGGTGCTGCCTTCTTTCTGTACTACAAAATGGAGATCAAAAATGACTTCAGCTTCAGAATGTTTTTTCAGCCATTTTGCAATCGATCCCATCGGAATTCCCTGTATGGAAATTGCCCACTGAAAAATCACTTTATCGGGATTAAGTGACTTGATGTATCTCGCCGTTTCCTTCCAGCTAAATGGATTGTTATAGTTAGTGATATATTTCACCTTAATCCGGGTACCTTCCAAAAAATCGGACTGGCTGGTTTTGTCTACGAACTCTCGCGGAATAATAGACGGATACTGGTTGGTCCATGACACAATGTGGACTTCATTATCCGGATCTTTGTCCAGTGTTTTTGCCAGCGAGGTGTTATAGTTGGAAATTCCCCCCTTAAATTTTGGTCCGGGCCCGAAGCATACGATTTTTGCCACAGCTTATGCGTATTTTTCTACTGCAACATCATAAACGCGTCGCATGCCTTCTCGCAGAGAAAGTTTGGGCTTCCAGTCGAGTTCTTCATTTACGTAATTCATGTCTGCATAGCGGGAATGAACACCAACTGGTTTATCCAACAGTTTTTTGATTTCGGGATCATAGCCAGCGAATTCCGTGAAAATCTCAATGATTTCAAGAAAGGAAGTTAACCGGCCACTTCCAATATTAATGGCTCGTCCATCTGTAATTCTTTCCATGGCGTGAAGGGTGCAGTCCATTACGTCTTCGATATGAACGAAATCGCGACCTTGTTGCCCGGTTCCCCAAACTTCAAATGGATCTTCTTTGAGTGCGGCTCGGCGTGCAATGGCGGGGATTGGATAGGAGAGATCCTGATCTTCTCCATAGCCAGAGAACGGCCGGATACAAGTAACAGATACACCGTAATATTTAGCAGCAATATGAGCCAAATACTCTCCGGTGAGTTTAGACCAACCGTAGGTCATATCAGGTTGCCCCATATTTTTAAAGTTGATATCACTTTCGCTGAGTGCAATAGCATCCTCTTCTGTTTGAAGATCAACAGGGTAGGCAGCACTGGAGCTTGGGTAAAGAACACGATTTGGTTTCTGCCGACATACCCATAAGAAAAACTCAGCGTCGATAGATAAATCGAGCGCAACCAGCATCGGGTCGCCGTCAATTTTTGCGCGTCCGCCAACAATAGCCGCGAAGTGAAATACATCTTTGAACCGGGTTACATCCAATCCGTAGGTGTCTTTAATGTGATTTTCATTGTCGAGCATGGCCCGGATGAAATAGCGGGCATCCTGTTTCAAGAATACCATACGCTCATCTTCTCCAAAAAACTCCAAGCCATTTTTTTTACGGGCCGGAGTTCCATCCGGAAGCCAATCTGAAGGGTGAGTTCCAACGGACAAATCATCAATAAAAAAGATGATGTCGTCAGTAGTTTTGTGAAGTCGTTTTACGAAGTTTCTTCCGACGAATCCGCATCCGCCTGTAATTAGATGATAGCCCATATAAAGAGTTTATTTTTCTGATTTTCACTGAAGATATGAATTTTGAGAAAAAGCCTTTGAAAAAGAAGAAATATTGTTGAAAAATCCCGTTCTTTGCAGTGCATTTAATCAAAATTCACTCATGAGATATATATTTTCCTTTATTGTTTTTGCGCTGGTTACCGGAACAGCCTTTTCACAATCACTACGTATTTCTGAATCTTCCTCAACCCAGGGTAATAATACGAATCAATTTACAGTAGCCGGGCACCAAATTGATTTAAATAACAGCTCCCTAAGCTTTAGCTCTGGTGCGGTTTCTTCCGATTTGAATGATATTACTGCTTTATCTAGTGCGTTAAATAATTCAGGTGTTACGGTATTCGAAGGAGCAGGAGAGGAATTATATAGCTCTTCATCATACAAGCTTCAGTCAGATGATAATTCCGTTAAGGTATATGTAAAGCCTAATGGTGGTTTTATAGTGCGTGAAAACATTGCGAACTTCCTGTTTTTTGATGAATCGGGAAAAATTGAGCAGTCTGTTTCAAATAGTTCTCAAAGTACAGAGGGAGAATCGGTTTCTGAATTAGCTGCTGATCCAGCTTTCAAAACAGTGGTTTTATATAATCCCAAGATTGTTCGGGATCAAATTGAAGGTTCCAGGGCACGAATCGTAAAACCTAACTGGACGACAAGCGACATTTTTTATAGCGGAGATCGCCCCATCCGGTTTGTGAAGGTTTCTGAAAACGGGCAGTTTATTGCAGTGGTTTCCTATAAAGATGGTGAAGATGATATGATTGATGTCATGGATCGGTTTGGTAATGAGCTGGAGACAATTTCATTTAATCAGACCATTGCTGATGTGCGTTTTTCTGAAGATGGGGAATTTTTGACGGTCCGTTCAAATAGCAGGGTGGGAGTGTATTCGGTTCTGGATGGAGAGAGAGAGGGAAGCACCAGTTTCAGGTCTATGCTTCATTTTGCAGAGTATGTGCCGCAGGATAATACGATTATCGCACTTACAGGCGATGAATCCGGTTCCGTTTTATCGGGGATAGAGTTTCATGCCATTAATATTGAAGCAAGAGCGATTGAGCGTCAGGATTATAATTCCAGCCTTGGGATTTCTGAATTACTTTCTCTGAGTTTGAAGCGAACAGGTTCCAACAGCTATTCTTTAACCGGGTTAAGTAAGGCGCTGAATTTGAGTGTTAGTTTTTGATTGAACGTAATAGCTGTATTCAGTCATTGCGGACCCAGATCCGCAATCTCCCAGATATAGAATCTTGATCTAAATAAAAAAGCCAGCACATAAAATATGTACTGGCTTTAGTTTCTTTTCAGAAAAATATCAGCTTAAGCTTCTTTTGGCTTTTCTGAAGTATCTTCTTCTTTTGCTTCATCGCTGTCTTCTTTCTTGGAAGCCGAAGGTTCAGCTTCTTTCCAGTCGAATTCAAGTCCGTCACGAGAGTTGTTCATCTTAATCTTGATGACAGAGCCTTCGTTGTGGCTGTTTTCAAGCAATTCTTCAGCTAAAGGGTCTTCGATGTATTTCTGGATAGCACGTTTCAGAGGTCGCGCACCATATTTTTGATCAAAGCCTTTATCTGTAATGAATTCCTTGGCAGCTTTGGTTACTTCAATCTCATAACCCAGCTCCTTGATTCGTTTGAAGAGATCTTCGTTCATTAGATCGATGATCTTATAAATGTCGGCTTTCTCGAGTGGACGGAATGTAATCACGTCATCAATACGATTCAGGAATTCAGGATTGAATACTTTCTTAAGCGCATCCTGGATGGTTGATTTCATCTTCGCGTAATCGAAAGCAGATTCGTCGGTATCAAAACCGATACCTTTACCCATATTTCGGATATCACGTGCTCCAATGTTGGAAGTCATGATGATAATGGTGTTACGGAAGTCAACACGACGGCCAAGGCTGTCAGTCAAAATTCCATCATCCAGCACCTGAAGTAGAATATTAAATACATCCGGGTGAGCTTTTTCAATTTCATCCAGAAGTATGACACTGTATGGCTTTCGACGGACTTTTTCAGTCAGCACACCACCTTCTTCATAACCCACATAGCCCGGAGGCGCACCTACCAGACGAGATACGGAGAATTTCTCCATATATTCACTCATATCAATACGAATGAGTGTGTCTTCTTTATCAAATAAATACTTGGAAAGCACCTTAGCCATTTCTGTTTTACCAACACCGGTGGGTCCAAGGAATATAAATGAACCGATAGGACGAGTTGGGTCTTTCAATCCGGCGCGTGTACGCTGGATAGCTTTGGTCAATTTCACAATAGCTTCGTCCTGTCCAATCACCTGGCCGCTTAGCTCTTCTTTCATCTTGAGCAGTTTTTGGCCTTCCTTCTGGGTGATTTTATTCACAGGCACGCCACTCATCATGGCGATTACAGAAGCAACATCTTCTTCATTCACATCATAGACGATGTTTTCAGATTCTTTTTCCCACTGGCGCTGCGCAACTTCTAATTCTTCAATCAGACGTTTCTCTTTATCCCGCAAACGGGCAGCTTCTTCGAAGCGCTGCTTCTTGACCATCGAATTTTTCTCTTCGCTGGTGGTTTCAATCTCTTCTTCCAGATCAATGATATTCTGTGGTACCGTGATATTGGATAAGTGAACCCGAGCTCCGGCTTCATCCAAAGCATCAATTGCTTTATCGGGAAGGAAGTGATCAGTCACATATCGATCCGTGAGTTTTACACAAGCATCAATTGCTTCATCGGTGAAGCGCACGCTGTGATGTTTCTCGTATTTCGGTTTGATCTGGTTTAAAATCTCTGTTGTTTCTTCCGGAGTGGTCGGATCAACCATGATTTTCTGGAAACGTCGTTCCAGTGCACCGTCTTTCTCAATAAACTGACGGTATTCATTCAGGGTTGTAGCTCCAATTGCCTGTACATCGCCACGTGCGAGTGCAGGTTTCAACATGTTGGAAGCATCCAGCGAGCCACTTGCTCCACCGGCTCCAACAATGGTATGAAGTTCATCAATGAACAGAATGACATCATCCGTTTTTTCGAGCTCGGTCATAACCGCTTTCATTCGCTCTTCAAACTGGCCACGGTATTTAGTGCCCGCTACTAATGCAGCAAGGTCAAGTGCAATTACACGTTTGTCATAAAGAACACGTGATACTTTACGCTCCACAATTCTGGTTGCCAGTCCTTCTGCAATAGCAGTTTTACCAACACCCGGTTCACCAATAAGTACCGGATTATTCTTTTTACGGCGACTCAGCACCTGGGCCACGCGCTCAATTTCTTTTTCACGACCAATAATAGGGTCGAGGCGACCTTCTTCAGCCATCTCAGTGAGATCACGGCCAAAGTTGTCGAGTACTGGTGTTTTTGATTTTTCCATTTTCTTTTCCCTTGAGCTTCCCGATCCGGAACCGGATCCTTTGGATGTAGATGCACTCGCAGTCATAGACGAGGAATCGCCATGATCGTCACGAGATTTTCCGGATATGATAAGATCCAGTTCTTCGCGAACTGCATCGTAAGAAATACTGAACTGTTGCAGTATTTGTGCAGCGATATTTTCATCATCTCTCAAGAGAGATAACAGAAGGTGCTCGGTGCCGATGGTATCACTTTTGTAAAGCTTGGCTTCCAGGTAAGTAATCCGAAGTACTTTCTCGGCTTGCTTGGTAAGTGGAATATTACCAACCTGTACAGATCCACCAGTTCCTCTGACGGTGTCTTCAATAGTTTTTTTAAGCTTGAAAAGATCACAATCCAGATTCTTGAGAATTCGGACTGCAACTCCATCACCTAAACGAACGATACCTAAAATTAAATGCTCCGTCCCGATATAATCATGTCCTAACCTCAGAGCTTCCTCCCGGCTGAACTGTATTACATCTCGAACTTTGCTTGAAAAATTTCCCTCCATCTGACGAGTTCCTTAAATAATTGCTAAATAAATCTGTGAATATTCAGATAAAAAAACGTGTGAAACACTGCTTTAGTTCATTACTACTCGAAGGTAGTAGCGCGGAAAAGTAAATGCAAACTAAATGCGAATCGATAGAATTAAAATAACGATTTGCCGGTCATTTCTTTCGGTTGCTCAATCCCCATAAGCTTTAGGAGCGTAGGGGATACGTCTGCCAGTATACCATCCCTTAAGGTTATTTCTTCCGGAAAATTTACAACAATAGCCGGAACCAAAGCGGTAGTATGAGCTGTATGCGGACTTCCATCTTCTTTAATCATGCAGTCGGCATTGCCATGATCTGCAATTATGAGCGAGCGATAACCGTGATTATTCGCGGTTTCGATAACCCGCTTGAGTTGTTTATCGACCGTTTCGACAGCTTCTATAGCGGCTTTCATCACACCGGTGTGGCCAACCATATCAGGATTGGCAAAATTGAGTACTACAAACTGATATTCTTCTGATGATAGTTTTTCACAAAGTGTATCAGCTACTTTGTCGGCACTCATTTCAGGTTGAAGATCATAGGTAGCCACTTTTGGGCTTGGAATCACAATTCGATCTTCGCCTTCATTGGGCGTTTCAACGCCACCATTAAAGAAATAGGTAACATGTGGATACTTTTCGGTTTCAGCAATTCTGAACTGTTTCAATCCTTGTTTGCTGATCCATTCGCCCATCGTATTTGTGAGTTCCTGTGGGGTGTAAGCTACCCGGGCAAACTCAAAAGTCTCATCGTAAGAAGTGAAGGTCGTATAATGAAGATCTAAATCTTCCACATCAAACTCATTAAACCCATCTTCATTTAAAGCTCTCGAAATCTGTCGGGCACGGTCTCCGCGAATATTATAGAAAATGACAGCATCACCTTTCTGGATACGTGATTCCGGAGAATCATCCAGCAAAATAGGTTTAATAAATTCATCGGTTACCTTGGCGGCATAGGAGGCTTTGAATCCTTCTTCAGCGGAATCAAACTTTTTACCCTCTCCATGTACCAGCAGATCATAGGCCAGCTTAATGCGCTCCCAGCGATTATCGCGGTCCATGGCGTAATATCTTCCAATGATGGAAGAAAGTTGGCCAACCCCAATTTCTTGTGCTTTAGCCTCAAACTCTTTTGCATATTCAATTCCACCATTAGGGGAGGTATCCCGGCCATCAGTAAATGCATGAACATTAACATTATCGATACCGTGATTTTTACACAGCTCAAGTAAAGCAAATAAATGTTCATTATGGCTGTGAACACCGCCATCTGAGAAAAGACCCATGATATGAATCTTATTCTTTTGTTTGGCTTTTTCTACCGCATCCAGAAGTTCTTCATTCTCAAAGAAAGAACGATCTTTAATGGCTTTATTAATTCTGGAAAGTTCCTGCCAAACAATTCTTCCAGCTCCGATATTAAGGTGGCCTACTTCAGAATTTCCGAATTGGCCATCTGGAAGACCTACATTTTCTCCACTGGCAGAGAGTTTGGAGTGCGGATATTTTTGGAAAAGAGAATCAATGAAAGGCTTGTCAGCTTTATCTACCGCGCTGACATCTGGGTTTTCAGCCAACCCGAATCCATCTAAAATGACGAGCAGTGCTTTCGATTCGGCGTTGGCCATTCAGCTAATAATTTATAGGTTGTTAACGTATTTAGTTAACTGAGCTTTTTTACGGGCAGCATTATTTTTATGAAGAATTCCCTTCACGCTCATTCTGTCAAGGTAAGACACAGCTTCCTTCAGAGCTTCTTCAGCTTTTGCTTTGTCATCAATTTCATAAACTTTCTTAACCAAAGATCTCATCTTTGACTTACGGCTTCGGTTATGATCTCTGTGTTTTGCAGCCTGTCGTACTCTTTTTTTGGCTTGTTCGGTTATTGGCATTGCTAATATGCTTTTAAAATTATTTTTTCCTCGAATCTTTCCGAGAAACCAAAATTAAGAGTTATGAAAATATTAAACAAGAAATGATTGAATAATTAACAAGATAAGTTTAATTTAGCTGATCTGTTATGATAGTGGTAATCGATGGACCCGCAGGATCGGGTAAAAGTTCAACAGCTAAGGCCGTAGCGGCCAACCTTCAGATTCAATTTCTTGACTCAGGAGCGTTGTATCGTGTGGCTACCTTAGTTTATCTGGACGCAAACAAAGATTTACCACAGTTCTTTGATTCACTGAAAGAAAGTGAGATTTCCTTTCACTTCAAACAAGAAAAGTTTCATGCCTTCTTGAATGGTCGTGATGTAAGCGACGAAATCAGAAGCATGGAAGTTTCTGAGCATGTGAGTGAAGTGGCTTCTAACCCGGATGTTCGTGCATTTGTCAATGATTTGATGCACGAGATTGTTAAACACGATGTGTATATAGCCGACGGAAGGGATTTAGGGACAGCCGTCTTCCCCAATGCAGCTTTAAAGTTTTTTATGGTTGCTGATTTGGAAACACGAGCTCAGCGAAGATTCAAGGAAGTGAAAGCGCAAGGCAAGGACGTTACGCTTGAAGAAGTGAAACAAAACATTGCTGGCAGGGATGAGATAGACTCTAACCGAGATTCTGATCCTCTTAAAAAAGCCGAAGATGCCATTTTGGTGGATACATCCGAAATGACGTTTAAGGAACAAGTCGCTTTCATCAGTAATAAGATAGAACAACTGATATCAACACAGAAAAACAATTAACCATAACTTATCCCACAATTGAAAGTCAATTGTGAGGTAAACCAATAACCAAACATAATGACTGACGAATTAAAACAAGAACAAGCAGAACAAGAAACAGCTGAAAATTCGGCTGAAGAAACAGCAGTAGCTGAAGCGGAAGAGCAAGACGAAACTACAGCCGAAGAGGCAAAAGCTACTGAAGCTGAAGAACAAGCCGCAGAAGAGAGAAAAGAGACATTGACTCATGTGTACTCCGGAGACGTGGAAGGAGAGGTATACAAACTTGAAGACCTGCAACGTCCATCCGATGAATATTCTGATGACGAGTACAATGAAATGGTGGGTATGTATGAAGATACCCTTAATGAAATTGAAGAAAAAGAAATTGTACACGGCCGTGTGGTCTCAGTAGATGAGAAATACGTTGTTGTAGATATCGGTTTCAAATCTGAGGGTATTATCCAGGTCAACGAGTTTTCCAATGAAGCTCTTGAAGCTATGGAGCCCGGCGACGAAGTGGAAGTATTCCTTGATCGTGTTGAAGACAAAGAAGGACAATTAATTCTATCCCGTCGTAAAGCAGACATCCTGAAAGCATGGGAGAAAATTGAAGCTTCCCATGACGATGGCGTTATTATTGAAGGATATATCAAGCGCCGCATTAAAGGTGGTATGGTTGTAGATGTATTAGGCATCGATGCCTTCCTGCCTGGTTCTCAAATTGATGTTCGACCTGTTCGTGACTTTGACGCCTATGTAGGCAAAACCATGGAATTCCAGGTTGTTAAACTGAATATGGCTGCTGAGAACGTAGTTGTATCTCACCGTGCTCTTATTGAGTCTGATCTTGAGGAGCAGAGAGAAGAAATTCTCGAAACGATCGAAGCCGGTCAGGTTCTCGAAGGTGCTGTTAAAAACATTACCGACTTCGGTGTATTCATCGATCTTGGTGGTGTTGACGGTCTGCTTCACATTACGGATCTATCCTGGGGACGTGTTGACGATCCACACGAGATTGTACAACTCGACCAGCGCATGAACGTAGCTGTTATCGATTTTGATGAGAAAAGTAAGCGAGTATCTCTGGGTCTGAAGCAACTTCAGCCACACCCATGGGACGCTATCAACGAGAAGTATCCTGAAGGAAATAAAGTACAGGGTCGCGTTGTTTCTATCGCTGATTACGGTGCATTTATTGAGCTTGAGAAAGGTGTTGAAGGTCTGATCCACATTTCTGAAATGTCGTGGACACAGCATATTAAGCATCCGTCTCAATTAGTTGAGAAAGATGACATCGTAGAATGTATTGTTCTGAACATCAACGAAGAAGAGAAGAAAATCTCTCTTGGTGTTAAGCAGCTTGAAGATGACCCATGGGCAGACATCCTTGATCGTTTCCCTGTTGGATCCAAGCACACCGGTGTTGTTCGCAACCTTACCAACTTTGGAGTATTCGTTGAACTCGAGCCCGGTATTGATGGCTTGATTCACGTTTCTGACCTGAGCTGGACTGAGAAAGTTGACCATCCAAATGAAGTGGTTGACAAAGATCAGGAAATCGAGGTTGTAATCCTTGGTGTTGACTTCGACAACCGTCGAATCACCCTTGGCCACAAGCAAGTGGAAGACAACCCATGGAAACAATATGCTGAAGAGTACGCACCGGGTAACACCGTTGAAGGTGAAGTTGTTAAAACTACCGACAAAGGCGTATTTGTTAAGCTTCCATTAGGTGCTGAAGCATTCCTTAGCTATGCTAAATCAACCGAAGCCGAATATAAAGAAGGCGATAAAGTTGAAGACGCATTTGTTCTGAACTTCGATGAAGGAAACAAAAACATCGAATTGAGTCAGCTTGATTCTGACAAGAACAAAGCCAAGAAAGCCAAGAAAAAAGTTGAAAGTGCTAACACAGAAACCGGTGCTCCGACACTCGGTGAAATGTCAGGTCTTGCAGCTTTGAAGAAAGACATGGAAGAAAAAGAGAAAGCTGAAGCACAGAAGAAAGCGGATGCTGCCAAAGCCAAGAAGAAAAAGGCCGAGGATGAAGCAAAAGCTGAAGAAGCTGAGAAAGAAGAGGACGAATCTTCTGACGAAGAAGAGTAATTCTCGAATAGCTTTCTAAAGTTATTAAGCCTCGTTCATTAAGTTGAGCGAGGCTTTTTTATTGGATGAGGTTTTTCTCAGCTTATGTGAAAACGGTTTGAGTTTAAAAAGATGGTTTGTTTTAAACGACAAATTCTCCAAGGATTCAGAATCCTTGGAGAATTGTCTACTCAACTCCTCGAAAGCTTAAAAAAGCTATTCTCTTGTACACATTTCTATCTCTTTTTTCCCCAACGTTCCGGGTGGCTGTAACGAGATAGAAATGAGTTAAATCGTCCATCGCAAATCGGTCGTTCTATCTTTTATCAATCAAAAAGAACAGCGATTAACCGATGGACTGAACGACCAGTTTTTGATTTTTTGGGAGTAGAAAAGGTTAGTTAATTGAGTAAGTGTAATAAATAGATTCAAGGAGATCGCCGCGTCGAAAGTAAAAATAGATTTAAGGTCAGGCATGTGGGCTCCTCGCGATGACTCATTAAACAAAAAAAGGCGCCAACCGGCGCCCTTAAAAATTCAATGTTCGAAATTCGATGTTGAGTGTTCAATATTCCTACGGAACTTGGACATTGTTCATAATCTTAGTCACGATATCTTCCGGAGTAATGTCTTCGGCTTCCGCTTCAAAAGTGGGGATTATGCGATGCCTTAAAACATCCATCGCTATAGTTCGCACATCTTCCGGTGTAACGTATGCTCGGTGCTCCATAAAGGCTTGCGCCCGGGAGGCAAGGTTGAGGTTGATAGTGGCTCGCGGAGAGGCTCCAAAGCTGATTAAATCTTCGAGATCATCCAGGTTGTAGTTTTTGGGCTTACGGGTGGCAAACACTAGGTCTACAATGTACTGCTCTACCTTTTCATCCATATAAATTTCGTTGATGGTAGCACGGGCGTCTAAAATCTTGGCAGGACTTACCACTTTATTTAACTGCTCTTTTTTACCTGTTTTGGCCTGCTGACGCATAATCAGCATTTCTTCCTTCTCGGTCGGGTAATCGATTTTCAGCTTCAGCATAAAACGGTCAACTTGTGCTTCCGGAAGAGGGTAGGTTCCTTCCTGTTCAACCGGATTTTGAGTGGCTAGTACCAAGAAAGGCTCATCCAGTTTGAAGGTGTTTTCACCAATGGTAACCTGCTTTTCCTGCATGGCCTCAAGCAAAGCACTTTGTACTTTTGCAGGAGAACGGTTGATCTCATCCGCTAAAATAATGTTCGCAAAAATGGGACCTTTCTTAACCAGGAATTCCGCTTCTTTTTGATTGTAGATGAGCGTACCAATCAGGTCGGCAGGGAGTAAATCAGGTGTAAACTGAATGCGCTGAAAAGCCGTATCCAAAACCGTAGCCAAACTCGAAACTGTGAGGGTCTTAGCCAGTCCGGGAACACCTTCAAGAAGTACGTGTCCATTGGTTAGCAGTCCCACCAATAAGCGGTCAATCATATAGCGCTGACCAATAATTACTTTGTCTAGCTCTTTTCGAATGTCTTCAATAAAGGCGCTGTTCTTTTCTATTTTTTCGCCCAGCGCTTCCATGTCAATTGCGTATTCGCTCATTTTCTAAATTCTTTTTTTAGTATTAGCTGATGATATGATTATTTTCTCGCCTTCAAAAAGTGAACAAATATAATAAATGGACGTTTTACAATCTTTTTTATTAGGACTCATCCAGGGAATAACCGAATTTTTACCCATTAGCAGCTCAGGGCACCTTGTTTTGGGTAAATATATTTTAGGCGGAGACCTTGAAGCCGGCATCACTTACGAAGTAGTTGTGCATTTTGGAAGCCTGTGCGCCATTCTGATTTACTACCGCAAGCTTTTGGGGGATTTGCTGATGTCGGGTGTTGGATTTTTGAAAGCCCCATCACAGAAAAAAGATGATCCACAAGTAAAACTGATTGGCTTTATTTTGGTAAGTATGATTCCAGCCATGGTTATTGGATTCACTTTAAAGGATTACATTGAAGATATTTTTATGGACCCGCTGTTGGTTTCCATTATGCTTATTGTGACGGGCTTGATTTTATTTCTTACCAGGTTTGTTGGTGATACGACCAAGGATATTAATCTTCCTAATAGCTTTGTGATTGGACTGGCACAAGCGTTTGCGATGATCCCCGGGGTGAGTCGTGCAGGTTCAACCATTTCTGCCTCTTTGTATTTAGGGGTGAAGAGGGAAGACGCTGCTAATTTTTCGTTCCTCATGGTGATTCCGGTAATAGCAGGTGCGATGCTGCTTCAGTTTAAAGAGATGATGGAAGTAGGGGTAAGCGATGCGCAAATGATTAGCCTGGTAGTAGGATTCTTTACGTCCTTTATTTCAGGTTACTTTGCCCTGAAATACCTCATCATCATTTTGAAGAAAAAAGGGTTTCACTATTTTTCTTACTACTGCTGGCTTGTTGGTGGGGCAGGACTGATTTATTTTATCGTATAACAATAAAATTTTTATAAATAATAAAAATAGCACCTCAAGTTCTTGAAGCCGGAAGCAAATATGGCTACCTTTGGCGCTCACAAAACAGATTATTTATGGTCGTTTATTTTTTCATCATGTTAGCAGTTCTGGCTATAGGCTCAGCATTGGCTATGGTCATCAACAAGAATGTGGTAAACAGTGCATTGTTCCTTGTTTTGAACATGGTTTCACTGGCTGGAATTTTCCTCATCCTCAACGCTCAGTTTTTGGCCGTGATACAAATATTGGTATATGCAGGTGCCATCATGGTGCTATTCCTTTTTGTCATCATGTTGTTAAATGTGGAAGATGAAGAAAAACTGTTTGATAAGTTCCGTGTAAAATATATGCTGGCTTTCCTTCTGGCAATGGGTGTAATGGGGCAAATCTTTTACAGTCTTGCCGGGGTTACTGATATGCTCCCGCAAATTTCTGAACAAATGGCTGCTGTTGGAACCGTTGAGGCAGTGGGAGATGTGCTATTCACTGATTACTTGTTGCCATTTGAGCTGACTGCTGTATTATTGACCGCAGCAGTAGTTGGAGCACTGATGATTGCACAGCATAAAATTAAAAGAACAGACGAGATTTAATTATGGTAGGAATTGACTGGTTTTTAGGAGTAAGTGCGATCATGTTTACCATTGGAATTATTGGTGTGCTGATTCGCCGAAATGCTATTGTGATTTTCATGTGTGTTGAGCTGATGTTGAACGCCGTGAACCTATCACTGGTTTCATTTGCAAGTCATCATGGAAACATAGACGGACAAATTCTGGTATTTTTTGCCCTGGCGGTGGCAGCTGCTGAAGCCGTTGTTGGATTAGCAATCATTATTGCAATCTTCAGGAATAACCTGACAGTAGATGTGGGTAAAATCAACCTCTTACGCTGGTAGCAGTTACAAATTTATAACACAACCTTTTGTGTTGTTTTGGTTAAAGCCTTCCTGATTTCAGGAGGGCTTTTTTTATTCTAAAAGATTGTATGAGAATGGTTCGGATTCTGAATCAAGTTCACAACTGCAAATATAGTGGGCAGGAGCTACGGATTGATAATCAGAACAAATACCCTGCAGTGAAGTAAATGCCATAGTCTTCTTTAGAAAAACCAACATCGGCTCTTAGAATGAAATCAGCAGTGAAGAAAGAAGCATTGATTCCAAACCCATAGGTGTATTTAAGGTCATTGATTATGGTCTCTATTGATTCTCCATTTGGGAAGGTGCGGCCGATGTCTGTAAATAAGGTTCCGCCAAAACGTGAACTTATGGTGGGAAATTCAAACAGCCATGTTCTTAATTCAGAATTAAGCAAAATGGCGTTCTCATCTCTGAATCTATATTCCGGATAACCTCTCATTAATTCAGCACCACCCAGGTCAGGAAGCTGCCAATAAGGCAATTCTCCGGAAGAATGCTGGAAGAAAAGGCGGTTAGCAAAAGTGATTTTCTTTAGCAGGTGAAAAGAGGTATATGCACGTGCATCAGTTTCGAGCAGCAGATAGTTATAGTCGCTGCCTATCACTTTATTTCCCACCTCAATCCCGGCCTTCAGGTACGTTCCGGTAGAAGGTTGAAATTCCTGGTCACGGCCCTCCCAAACTATTCCCGTCCCGATAGCTGTAATATGAGACCCGTTTACTCCGGCTGGCTGGTCGTCAATAATAAGCTGACTGTCTTTATTATTATATGGGGTTTCATACTCGTAGGTAATTTTACCGTATATATCCAATTGTGGTCCTTGGTTCTTTTTAACCAAAGGCTTTCGCAGCATAAAGTCGAAACCGGCAGAAAAAGAATTGTATAAATAGTAGTCGGTACTATCAAGAAGAACATCTGGGAGTTCGTTGTAATTGCCAATCCCGTAATACTGATTACCAGAGAAGCGGGACATGAAGATTTCTGAATAAAACCGCTGATCGGAGTCAAAAATATATGGCTTATCATATTCCAGGAAAACAGAGATAAGTCCCCGGGTAGTTGCGATACCATAAAAATTCAGGAAAGAGTAGAATGGTTTCATACCATCACGGTACTTGTAATGACTGGCAATGCCACCTGCTATCAATCCCAAATCACTATCGTAGGCTAAAGCCGGAAGAAAGGCGAATTCGGTTGAATCTTCAACCGCTTGGTTCTGGGCTTTTGCAGATAGGTTGAAGCCAAAAAAAAGGAGCAACATAAAAGCTGCTCCTTTAGTGAAATATGATGTTTTAATCGGATTAATCAAGTTATATAAATATCAGGGTTACGAGTATGTAAATTGGTACCAGTATACCAAAAGACCATAACATATAGCCACCAAAACTTGGCATATTAACACCATCCTGCTCGGCAATTGATTTAACCATGAAGTTGGGTGCGTTACCAATATACGTCATAGCACCAAAGAATACTGCACCAGAAGAAATGGCTATTAAAGTACTCTTGAGTTCTGTCATCAGGATAGCTGCATCACCACCGGCGGCATTAAAGAATACCAGGTAAGTAGGGGCATTATCCAGGAATGCTGAGAGCATACCAGTTATCCAGAAGAACATTACATCGTTTGGTTCTCCACCCGTAAACACAGCGTTGTTCACAAACTGAAGTGCGCCTTCGCCACCTTGTGCGGCTTTAAGCATACTTATTGGGGCGATGATGGTAACAAAGATTCCGGCAAAAAGTTTTCCAACCTCCTGAATCGGGAACCAGTTGAATCCATTAGCTGCACGACTTTCTTTAGAAGTGAAATGCCAGCTCACCCATGAAAGGAATAGCAGGGTAAAGTCACGAACAAGGTTTTCATACTTCACGTGTACATGATAAATCTCAAATTCTCCAAGTTTTACCAATCCTGAGAATAGTACGGCTCCAACAACACCACCAAGCAGCAACAGGTTAAAGCTACCTTCAAGTCCAAGCGGCTCGCTTCCTTCGCTGGAAGGCTGAGTATTAGTCTCTTTATTATAAAGGGCTTTATCCCAGAAATAATAGAGGACTAACAGAATCACTACAACAAAAGCCATCTCCCAGAATAAGTTGGTTGTAGTCCAGAAGAAGCTTACTCCCTGTAAGAATCCAAGGAATAGCGGAGGATCGCCAAGTGGTGTTAATGAACCTCCAACGTTAGCAACAAGGAAAATGAAGAATACTACCATATGGACTTTCTTTTCTCTCCAGGCGTTGGCGCGCAACATAGGGCGGATAAGAAGCATGGCGGCTCCGGTCGTACCCATCCAGCTGGCGAGTATGGTACCAATAAGGAGAAGTCCGGTATTAACCTCGGGGGTACCTTTCATATATCCTTTAATCCGGACACCACCCGAAATGGTAAATAAGGCAAATAATAAGATGATAAAGGGAATGTACTCCAGCAGGTAAACATGAAGCACTTCATAAAGGGCTTTATCAAATCCAAATTCAAAAATGAGAGGTATTACGAGCAGAAATCCCCAAAAAGCGGATATTTTCCCAAAATGATGGTGCCAAAAATCTTCGGCAACGAGAGGGAAAATAGCGATTGAAAGAAGGATTCCCGCAAAAGGAATGACCCAAAATAAGCTTAATTCACTAGCGTCAATTCCATGGTTTACTCCTTCTTCAGCAGCAAAAGCTACTCCGGAAAGAAGCAAAACAAACATGGGAGCTAATAAGTAACGTAGTTTTTTAAATAATGATGATGAGACCACGATGTTCGAGTTGAATAGTTAAAAATTTTAAGTTCATAAAATAACAGTTGCAGGAAGCTTTCAAAAACAGAACTCATCTGATTCTGAAATTTCTCATTAAAATATTGTAAAGCAGCGATTGAAAAAGAACAAAAAATCAGGTAAAACTGTCTTTACCTTCCTATAGTTTTTTGTATCTTTGCCATCCATTTCGGAGCCGTGCGAGTCGCGGCTTTGTTTTTACTGAAATCAAAACAAAGTTTAATAAATGGAATCCGCTACGGCGCTGTTTTCACTCATAATTGCTCTTCCATTAGCTGGTTTTCTGATCAACGGAATTATCGGCCTGTTCGCAGAGAACTATAGAAATAAGAAGCAACTCATAGGGTTGATTGCCAACCTGGCTGTATTTGTGCCTTTTGCGATTGCAGTTTATTTCTTTCTGAATATTAATGCTGAATCCGAAGCAGTGGTTTACAAGCTGTTTACCTGGATGGAAGTGGGGAGCTTCAGTGTTGATATTGCATACCGGCTGGATCAGCTTTCTATCTTAATGACGCTGGTGGTAACCGGTGTAGGATTTTTGATTCACCTATACTCAATGGGGTATATGGCTGACGATGAAGGGTACTGGAAGTTCTTTGCCTACCTGAACCTTTTCATCTTTGCGATGCTGAATCTTGTTCTTGGTAATAACCTGTTGCTGTTATTCCTTGGGTGGGAAGGAGTTGGAGTTTGTTCTTACCTGTTGATTGGTTTCTGGTACACCGATATGGCCAAGTCTGATGCAGCCAAAAAAGCTTTTATTTACAACCGAATTGGTGACTTCGCATTTTTGATTGCGATGTTCATGGTTTTCCAAACGGTAGGGAGCCTGAACTTTGATGTAATTCTTGGAAACCTGGATGCGTTCTCCGGCGAGTATACCTTCACTATTGGTCTATTGATGTTTATCGGGGCAACCGGTAAATCTGCACAGATTCCATTGTTCGTTTGGCTGCCAGATGCGATGGCTGGTCCGACTCCGGTTTCTGCCCTTATCCATGCGGCTACGATGGTAACTTCAGGTATTTACCTGATCTCAAGAATGTCGCCGATGTTTGTGATGTCACCGGAAGTAATGCTGATTGTAGCGGTTATTGGAGCTTTGACCGCGATTGTTGCTGCCACTATTGCCATCACTCAAAATGATATTAAAAGTGTGCTTGCTTACTCTACGGTTTCACAGCTGGGGTATATGTTCCTGGCTTTAGGTTCCGGAGCTTTTACTGCCGCCATGTTCCATGTAGTAACCCATGCTTTCTTTAAGGCTTGTCTGTTCCTCGGTTCAGGGTCGGTTATTCATGCCATGCACCATGTGGAGCATGAGCTTGAGCACGAAGGCAAAGATGTGCATTTCGATCCGCAGGATATGAGAAATATGGGTGGGCTTCGAAAATACATGCCATCTACCTACAAGACTTTTCTGATTTCGACTATTGCCATTGCCGGTATCCCGCCATTAGCCGGGTTCTTTTCTAAGGATGAAATTTTAGCCATGACTGCCAACGCCGGAGCCGGTGAATTTGGAAGCTATATGTATATGGCGCTTTGGGGTGTTGGAATGATTACTGCGTTCCTTACCGCTTTTTATATGTTCCGTCTTACACTTACTACCTTTCATGGGGACTTCAAACTGGGGCAGCGTTTTAAGGAAGCTATCGGAGCTGAAAAATATCTGCACGAAAGTCCTGCAACCATGACGATTCCTCTTTGGACTTTGGCAGGCCTGGCTGCTGTAGGCGGATTCTTAGGTGTACCTAATTTTGTTGTGGAAACTTTCACCGGAGAAACTGCTCATATAAATTTACTGCATAACTGGCTGTACAACATTAATGCTGATTATGAGCTGATTCTTGGCAAGCCAATCAAGTGGGGCATCATGGCGTTTTCTATTGTTATTGCCATTGCCGGCACGTGGACAGCCTTCAGAATGTACAACAACAATCAGCAGCTTGAGTCGGACGCAAAACTCGCCGATCGATTTGGTGGACTTTATCAAACATGGAAAGACAAGTATAATCTCGATGAGGTTTATGAGGGACTGATTTCAGATCCTATCGTGAAGTTCTCCGACAAAGTTCTTGCCGTTTTTGATATGAAAGTGGTAGATGGAATTGTAAATGCTACAGCGGGAACGGTCCGCTTATTCGGAAGCTTATTCCGATACGTCCAAACGGGAGTGGTTTCAAGTTATGCGCTGGCATTTGTGATTGGCGTAATTGTGATCCTTTATTTAATGATAATGTAATTGTCACTGATTAGTAGATGGAAACTCTTTTAAATATCGTTATTTACTTACCACTGTTAGGCATTCCGCTGATTTTAATGATCAAGAATGAAACCTCACGAAAGTGGATTGCCCTGTTGGTGACAGCCCTAACCTTTGTAGCCTCTCTGCCTCTGATGTTGAGTTTTGATGTTGCAGCCTCAGGAACCCCGCAGTTTTTAACTGAAGGCGGAAGGTTGATGGAATCATTAGACATTAAATACCTCGTGGGTCTGGATGGATTAAGTCTGTTATTATTCATGCTTACTACCTTTATGGGGCCTATCGTGATTTTATCATCATGGAATTCCGTGAAAAAACATCTGGCCGGTTACCTGAGTATGCTTTTGTTGTTGCAAACGGCTTCTTTGGGAGTTTTTGCTTCGCTTGATCTGATGGTATTTTATGTATTTTTCGAGCTTTCTTTGATTCCCATGTACTTTCTGATTGGTATCTGGGGCGGAGCCGGGCGGATTCAGGCCACCATTAAATTTTTCATTTACACATTGGTCGGTTCACTCATAATGTTGGTTGGATTGATCTATCTTGGATATGATGCCGGCGCAGCGATGGGAGCTGGAACAAATTTTACAACCGACTGGAGATTCCTTTCCAGTGATATGTATACCATTGGTTTGGTTGAGCAAACGTATTTATTCCTGGCTTTTGCACTGGCCTTTTGTATCAAAGTGCCTTTATTTCCTTTCCATACCTGGTTGCCGTACGCGCATACCGAGGCCCCAACGGCAGGCTCTGTAGTGCTTGCAGCCATCATGCTTAAGATGGGTACTTATGGATTGATCCGCGTTTGTTTGCCAATTTTCCCGAATGCATTTATGGAGTTTGCTCCCTGGATGGCCACACTTGCTGTGATTGGAATCATATATGGTGCGCTTGTGGCGATGGTTCAGAAAGATGTGAAGAAATTGGTTGCCTATTCATCGGTCAGTCACTTAGGATTTGTTGTATTGGGAATTTTTGCTCTGAACACCGTTGCTGTTCAGGGTGCTATCATCCAGATGATTAACCACGGACTTTCAACCGGAGCGCTCTTCCTTATTGTTGGGATGATTTATGATCGGCGCCACACTCGTATGATTAAAGACTTTGGTGGTATTGCCAAGAAGGTTCCTGTGTTTACAGTAATGTTCATGATTGCGACTTTAGCGTCAATAGGATTACCGGGATTGAACGGTTTTGTAGGTGAGTTTTTAATTCTGAACGGATCATTCTTCTCAGAACTGTATAACAACAAGGTATTTGCCATACTCGCTGCTACCGGTGTGATTTTGGCTGCAGTGTATATGCTGTGGATGTTCCAGCGGGTAATGTTTGGTCCGCTGACTAATGAAGAAAATGAGAAATTAGTAGATCTGAATGGTCGTGAGATCGGTTTACTGGTTCCATTGGTAATATTCATGTTTTGGATTGGAATCCACCCGGTTGACTTCACGAAGTATTCAGAAGTACAGGTAACGGAATTAATTGAAGCATCTCAGGAAAAAAGTATGGCTGTTATCGAGCAGTCAAAACTTGATGAAGACCTTCCTGACTGGACTGCAAGATTCTATGACGTAGATCAAGTTGAATCACAAATGGCATCCAAATAACATGGCACAACCACTTTCAAAACAGGATATTCGCAAAGCTCTGAATTCCTTAGAAGGGTGGGAGTTAGGCGATGATGTTATCAAAAAAGAATTTTCATTTAATGATTTCAGTGAAGCCCTCGGGTTTATTGTCCGGGTTGGACTGGAAGCTGAAAAACAGGTACATCACCCGCAGTTGTTTAATGTATACAACACGGTTAATATCAGTTTAAATACACATGATGCGGGCGATAAGGTCACTCAAAAAGATGTAGACCTTGCCAAAGCAATTGAAAGCGTTTTATAAAATTAGCGAATGGATTATTTAGGCGACATACAAGCTTTTCTACCCGGTGTTATTACAGCCGTTGCTGGTTTAGTAGTAATTGTGGTGGAATCACTGAAAAAAGATAGCCCCTTCAATTTCTGGATTACGGCTCTTTCCCTGATTGCAGCTCTCATCGTGAGTGTGCAATCTTTGGGTACTAACTTAGATACAGCATTTTCAGGAATGCTGGTTTACGGAGGCCCTGTAGCTTTCGGAAATATGATCATACTTACCGGTGCTGTTTTTTGTGTATTTATTAGTGAAGATTATCTGAAGGGCATCGGTCACTACTATGGTGAGGTTTATGCCCTGATGCTGTTTGCTACTTCGGGGATGCTGGCCCTTGCCGGTTCTAACGACCTGATTACGTTATTTGTAGGTCTGGAAACCATGTCTATCTGTTTATATGTAATGGCAGGTTTGATTAAAGACGAAAAAGCAGGTGCAGAATCTGCGCTTAAATACTTTCTGTTAGGAGCATTTTCAACAGGATTCTTACTCTATGGAATGGCTCTTCTTTATGGTGCTACAGGTACCACAAACATTCCTGAAATTGGAGCAGCTGCAAGCACAAATCTATTATTTCTTGCGGGTACCGGGCTTCTGTTGGTAGGTTTTTTGTTTAAAATTTCTGCCGTACCATTTCATATGTGGACTCCCGATGTTTATCAGGGGACACCAACCACATTAACCGCTTACATGGCTACCGCCTCTAAAGCAGGTACGTTTGTTGCCTTTATTTTGGTGCTTGCAAGAGCGCTTCCGATTATGGAAGGATTGGATTGGCAGTCAGTGTTAAGCCTCATCGCTATTGTAACCATGATTTTTGGTAACATCATTGCTCTTGTACAGGACAATGTGAAAAGAATGCTCGCCTATTCCAGTGTGGCTCACGCCGGATATGCTCTGGTTGGTTTAGCAGCAGGTACATTTGAGGGATACAGTGCGGTACTATTTTATTTATTCGCTTACACCCTCATGAATGTGGGTGCTTTTGGAGTGATCGCATACTATGAAAGAAACAAAGGTCTTGATTTCAATCAGGTGCAAAACCTCGCAGGTCTTGGTTATAAAGAACCACTGATGGGGATTTCGCTTTCCGTTTTTCTCTTCTCTTTAGCAGGAATTCCTCCGCTGGTTGGCTTTGTAGGTAAGTATTACGTATTTGCTGCGGCTATCAGTGCTGATATGGTTGGTTTAGCCGTGGTTGGTGTTTTAGCTAGTGCTGCTAGCGTGTATTATTATCTGCGGGTAATGGTATATTTGTATTTCCGTGAAGAGCATCAGCCTATTGAGTTATTTAAGCCTACATTGCTTTACAAAGGCACGATTGCCATTCTGGCCATTCTAACCCTGTATTATGGAGTAGAGCCTTTACTTCCTACTGGAGGATTAATGGATATTCTGAATACATTTGGCGGATACTCAACTCCAGCTATTTCTGTAGCTCCCTGATCCTTGGCTTCTGCTTTTAATTAGTAGAATATTTCACACTGGAGAAGTTGGAATAGACTTCAAAAAAAGTGTATCTTTGGGGTCTCTGTTGCTCGGCAAAGTGCCAGGGCGACTGCTTCCATCTAAGGAAGCAACCAAAGAAACACATATAAAATGAGCAAGAACTATTACGAGTTTACCTATATCATAAATCCTGTTCTCGAAGAGGATAAGTTCAAAGAAACCGTTGATAAAGTTACCAAGCTAATCGAAAAAAACGGTGGAGAAATTGATGAAGTTGATGAGTGGGGCTTACGTCAGTTTGCATATAGCATTGACAAAAAAGGCAGTGGTTATTATGTGAACATGTATTTTGATGCACCTGCTGAAGCGATCGCTTCTGTTGAGCGTCAGTTAAGAATTGATGATGATATTCTTCGATTTATGACTCTCAAGTACGACGCTAAAATGTTGCGTCATCGTGAACTTCAAAAGAAAAATGAAGTTCCTGATATCTTCGCAATTGAAGATGAAGACGAAGATTCAGAAGAGAACGACGATTAAGTATAACCCTCATACAAAGAATTTGAATTATGATTAAGAATCCATCACATCCGAAAAAAGGTCAACGTAAGGTAAAGCAGTGCAAATTTACCCGTGCCGGACTTGAGTATATTGATTACAAAAACACTGAAATGCTTCAGCGTTTTACAAACGATCAGGGTAAAATCCTCCCTCGTCGTGTAACCGGGACCAGCGCAAAACATCAGCGACAGTTAACTACAGCAGTGAAGAGAGCTCGTTTTTTAGCTCTTATGCCGTACGTAGCTGAAAACCTTAGATAAAATTTTAAGTTGACAGAATTATGAAAATCATTCTTAGAGAAGACGTAGAAAAATTAGGACAGTCTGGTGAAGTCGTTGATGTGAAAGACGGCTACGGGAGAAACTTCCTTATACCACAAGGTAAAGCCGTTATGGCAACCAAAGGAGCTATTCAGGAGCTCGAAAGACTGAAGAAAGAAGCAGCTCGTCAGGCCGAGTTTACAGTTAAAGAAGCCAAAGAGTTGGCCAAGCAGCTGGAAGTTACTTCCCTGACTATCCCTGTTACCACAGGTGAAGAAGACAAGATTCACGGAACTGTAACCAACGCTGATATAGCAGCAGCTCTTGAAGAGCGTGAAATTCTTGTAGACAAGAAAGACATTTCACTCGACCAGGATGTTAAAGCACTGGGTGAATATACAGCTACCGTAAACCTTGTAGGAGATCTGAATCCTAAGGTTAAATTCTGGGTAGTTAAAGACGAGTGATAAATTTATCGCTTCAGATTTCGTTATACTAATTTCGAAAAAACTGAGTTAGCATTCGTAAGAAAAACGGTTAAGCAGTCATCAGAAAACGGATGCATTATTTACAATGAAACGTAGTGATGCCGGAATTGATTGAACAAAAAGATTGCTGAATTAAAACCGTGTTGGTTAACTCAATGAAATTAGGATTAATGAAATCATCTCAAACAGTATTAATGGGGATCATCGTAATGATGTTATCCCCATTTTTTATTCAGGCACAAATCCCTGATCCGGTTAAATTCAGTGTGTCTGACGCTCCCGAAGAAGTAGTTGCAGGAGAAGTGTTTGAAATAAAAATAGATGCTTCAATTGAAGGTGACTGGCATCTCTACTCTATTCTTAATGATAAAGACGCAGGTCCTTTTCCAACCGAATTTTCGGCCAAATCAAATAACTTTGTCGTCATCGGTGATATCGTTGAATCGGAAGCGGATATTGAATTCGATCCGAATTTCGAAGCCGAATTAGGATGGCACAGCAGCTTTGCAAGCTTTACGCTTCCTGTAGCCATCAAAACAAATCAAACCGGAAAGCAAAATCTGGACATTGAAGTTTTTTACCAGGTTTGTGATGATCGTGTTTGTCTTCCCCCAAAAACCAAATCCATTATTGCCGGGGTGAATGTAACAGGCGTATCCGAGAATCCGGTGGAAGCAGCTGTTTTTCAGGAGGGTCAGAACAACGATAATGTGTCTGGTGAAGCCCAACAAATTAAACAGTCGGCGCTGGGGGGAGACGGTATCTTTTCATTCATTTGGGTAGCTATTCTGGCTGGTTTTGCTGCTTTACTTACTCCATGTGTTTTCCCAATGATTCCTTTGACGGTTTCTTACTTTTCTAAACAGGAAGGCTCAGGAAAAGGAGTGGGCGGTGCTATTTTATTTGGAATCGCCATTGTTGCGACCTTCACCATACTTGGAGTGTTACTTGCCGCTATATTTGGAGTGTCCGGAGCCCAGAACTTTGCATCCAATCCCTGGGTGAACCTTTTTATAGCTTTTGTACTGGTAGCTTTCGCTTTCAGTTTACTGGGTATGTATGAGCTGAGACTGCCTCACCAATTAACAAACTGGCTGAACCGGCAAAGTAACGAAAGCTCGGGCATCGCCGGGATTTTATTCATGGCGCTGACGATAAGTGCCGTTTCATTTTCTTGTACAGCCCCATTTGTAGGAGGTGTATTTGCTGCCACAACGGGAGGGGAATGGTTTTATCCTATTCTTGGAATGATTGGGTTTTCAGCAGCTTTTGCGAGTCCGTTTGTGGTTCTGGCTATATTTCCGAAATGGATGGAGTCGCTGCCCAAGAGTGGTTCCTGGATGAACATTGTGAAAGTACTGCTTGGTTTTATAGAACTGGCTGCAGCTTTTAAGTTCCTTTCCAATGTAGATTTGGTCTGGGAATGGGGAATCGTATCCCGCCCGCTCACGATTGCTGCCTGGATTGCCATTTTCCTTTTGACAGGTTTGTACCTGTTGGGAACTTATTCTCTGAAGCATGAGCAAAAACCCGAAAGTATCTCTACCGGCCGGATGCTTCTATCCATTCCGTTTTTGCTATTCAGTTTCTATTTAATACCTGGGCTATTAGGCTCTTCGTTGGGAATTTGGGATGCTTTCCTTCCACCAAAACAGGCAACCGATGTATCTCTTGTTGCATCTATTGGAACCACACCAGGTTCTGGAGCAACAACGAGTGCTGATGAAGGGTGGTCTAAAGATTATGAAGCTTCCAGGGAAGCTGCTAAAGAAGCAGGAAAGCCTATATTTATTGATTTTACAGGATATACCTGTACAAACTGCCGTGCGATGGAGTCAAATATTTTTCCACTGGAAGAGGTGGTGCAGAGGTTCGAACAAATGGAATTAGTAAAACTTTATACCGACGGTGGACCGGATGGTCCCGAGAATCAGATGTTTCAGTTTGAACTAACCGGGAATGTAGCCCTGCCAACCTATGCTATTGTTGATCCGGAATCAGGGCGTGTGATTACCCAAATTTTAGGGTACAGTAAAAAAGAGGACTTTGTAGCCTTTCTGGATCGTGGGCTTCAAGCATATAATAATCGCTGATTGTTGACCCTTTCCGCGGAAAGCTTTAGCCTTGATCATATCCAAATAAATGTAGATTCCCCTGGCTGAACAAGCTTTCAAAACGTACGTTTATCATCTTACAGGCACATTATTGATGTGTCTGATAAGCTTGGTTTCTGTTTATGGACAATCTACGATCACACAGCAAAAAGCACTGCAGCCCTTTGATCCAGATTCATCTTATTTTCTGGGAAATTGGGTGCTTCCTTCAACTATTATCGTTGAAGTGAATGGAACCGAGGTTGATAGGAGTGACTGGGAGTTTGATGAACAGAATGGACTTCTTTCATTCCCTGACTATGAAGCTGAAGAGAATGCACAGATACGCGTTATTTATGAAGAATATCCTTTCACCATTCCAAGAACTTTCCAGCCCAGAAAACCGGTAGAATTGGATACATCTCTATTCGCTGATCCTGATTCCTTAGAGCGTGAGATTGAAAGCATGCAGCAACGACCTACCTTGACGGAATCAAATCTGAGGCAATCGGGAAGCCTGAGCCGGGGAATTATAGTAGGTTCGAATCAGGACTTTGCACTTGAAAGCGGCTTGAATTTTGAATTAAGTGGCGCACTAACAGAAAATATAAACATCAATGCTTCTCTCACCGACCAAAGCATTCCCATTCAGCCGGATGGAACCACACAAAACCTTCGGGAATTTGACAAAGTTTTTATCCAGGTAGAAGCACCTAACGCAACAGTTGAAATGGGGGATGTGGATATCAGCCTGGAGCAAAGCACCTTCGCACGACTCAACCGCCGACTTCAGGGAGCTACAGGATATGTGAATTCAGATTACGGAGATTATACCGGGGCTGCTTCGGTGGTTCGGGGAACATATAAGTCGGTAAATTTTGAAGGTCAGGATGGGGTGCAGGGTCCGTATCGGCTTACCGGGCGGAATGATCAGGAGTTTGTGATTATTCTGGCAGGAACAGAGCAGGTGTATGTGAATGGGCAACAAGTGCAGCGCGGAGCGGAAAATGAATACATCATAGATTATGGGTTAGGAGAAGTTATTTTTACCAATAATCTGCTCATTAAAGATGAAACCCGGATCGTTATTGAATACGAATATGTAGATCAGGATTTCAACCGAACGATGGTAGCTGCAGAAGGTGGTGGAGAGTTTATTGACGGAAGGCTGAAAATTGGGGCTTCGGTCATCCGGCAAGCCGATGGCGATGAGCTGCTTTCTCAGCAAACACTTACCCAAAGTGACATTGAGTTATTGCAGGATGTTGGGGACAACCTGGATAATGCCGTTGTAAGCGGTGCGAGAGTGGCAACTGAAGAAGAGCGTGATCAGTTTGTACTATATGCAGAAAAAGATACAGTTTTAAATGGTCAGAGCTATACGATTTACGAGAACCAGCCCGGTTCAGCGGATGCGATATACCGGGTGCAGTTTTCTAATGTGGGCGAAGGGGAAGGCAGCTACAGGAGAGTAAGCGGGCAGGTGAATGGTCTGTTATATGAATGGGCAGGTCCGGGTCTCGGTAGTTATGAGCCCTTCCGGCAGCTTCCGGCTCCACAGAAACAACAAATGGCGTCTATCTATGGCAGTTTCAGCATCACCGACAATATGGAATTTTTCGGTGAATGGGCAGCCAGTGATTTTGACGCCAACCGCTTTTCAGGCCTTGATGATGGTAATAATACCGACATGGCTTATGAGTCCGGTTTAAGGATTAATGAAGCTAATTCAGCGATTGGTAAAATTAATGCATCCATTAGCAGAAGATATTCGGGAAGGAGATTCGAGTTTTTTGAGCGCACCCGTGATGTGGAGTTTAATCGAAAATGGAATATTACCCGGACAGGAGAAAGTAAGGAATCTATCAATCAGGCAAGCGTGAGCATCAGCCCAACTTCACAAACAACGATTAGCGGAGAGCTTGGGATTGTAGAACGGGATCGGTTTTCCGGGATCCGCCAGGCTTCTTCTTTATCAAGCACCGAAGAAGGAATCGTTGATTTTAGATACAGTCAGGACTGGGTGCAAAGTGAAGATGACATTCTAAATCAGGACGGAAGCTGGTTTAGACAGAATGGGTCTTTAAGTAAAGGAATAGGAATAGGCTCAACCCTGATCACACCCTACCTTTCTTTTGAGCAGGAGAGCCGGGAACAGAGAAATAGTGTTACGGATTCGCTCAATCAGCTTTCGCAGAACTTTTACGATATTGGTCCGGGCTTACGGATTGAATTTTCTAATCTTGAACTGGATGCTTCTGTCGCTTACCGGGAAGAAGAGGGGGTGCTGGATAATCGTTTGCAGGATGAAGCTATAGCGGTAGAGCAACGATATAGAGTGAGTTATCGTCCGGGAAGCAATTTCGTAACAACCAATGAAGTACGTCTCCGAGATAAGCAATTTACAGATGCATTTGAACAGGAGGGTGGACGAAATAGACAAGGGCTGCTGATTAAATCGGTTACCAATTACTCAACCCCCAGCGAGTTTATTGATGGGGAGTTTTTCTATGAAGCCAATACCCAGAGGCAGGCTTTGTTACAGGAAACTTATATTGAAGTGGGGCCTGAGATTGGACAATACGTGTGGGATGATCTGAATGGAGATGGAACACAGCAAGTAGACGAGTTTTTCCTGGAAGTGAGTCCAAATGAAGGAACATTCATTCGGCAGTTCTTGCCTTCAGATGAATTGCTGCCTGTAATTGATTTGAATGTACGTTTACTCAATACCATCATGCCATTTACATTTTTAAATGATAATAGCTGGATGCGGGAAATCAAGCTGCGATCCCGAATTGATATAACTGAAAATTCCACGACCCGTAATTTAGAAGATGTCTATTTATTGAAGCTGAATTCATTTCGTAACGATTCGAATACCGTACAGGGAAGGCTATTGTGGGAAAAAGAAGTGGATCTTCTCAATGGCGTTGATCGTACAGATTTGAGATTCGGATATACTGAAAATCGCAGCTTAAATCAGCGAAGCACAGAATCAATAGAAAGTTATACAGATCTGAAATACATAAATGCCGCTTATGACATCACAGACCGGATTCGCCTTTCTTTAGATGCTCAGGGTAGTGTGAACAGAAGCGAAAGTAACCGCCTGCAAAATCGAAATTTTGATATCCAGACTTTTACATTGAAGCCTGGCATAAACGGAACTATTAATCGTTCCTGGAATGCAGGGTTTGAGTTTTCCTATGCCCGAAAAGAAGACCGTTTTCCAGTTCAAAATGTGACGGCAGATCTACTCAAAATTTCAACTATGCACCGAACATTTTTGTGGAGGAAATTACAATCCAACATCCGGATGGAATTACGAAATACAGTTGTGAATGGAAGTTCATCGTCATACGGAAGTTATGAGTTGACCGAGGGAACAGGGGAAGGTACTAATCTCATTTGGTCGCTCAATAGTTCTTACCGGGCAAGTAATTTAATTCGAATAAGTTTTAA
The DNA here is from genome assembly GCF_040218225.1 of Gracilimonas sp. NCBI lineage: Bacteria > Pseudomonadati > Balneolota > Balneolia > Balneolales > Balneolaceae > Gracilimonas > Gracilimonas sp. Next base: position 165,943 of record NZ_JAVJQO010000006.1, on the reverse strand, counting down.
TTATGATGGAAGAACCGTCACAGACCGTGCTGCGGTACATACTATAAAATTAGTTATGAGTGCAACTTTTTGATAAAAACCATTAATAATCTGTAACTTAATATTGTGAATTCGAAAGTGGGTAACATTACGTAAAAATGACTTTTTATGGTTGATGTTACTTTGACATTTAGTATAAAATGAACTATTCTTTCGCTTCATTAAACTTAGCCTTTAACAATTAAACTATTAGTGGAGTAGACATGATATCGTCGATTGCTCTTTTTCTCTTACAAGCCCCTGCTGACGAAGGGTTTTTTAATGTCGTAGTAGCAAAATTTAATGAAGGTAATGAAGGCGGATGGATGTGGCCGGTATTGGTTACATTGATCCTCGGTCTCGCTATTTTTCTTGAGCGGATCATTACTCTCAACCTTGCTGACATCAACACACGTAAATTTATTGTAAACGTACAAGAAGCTCTTCAGGATGGTGGTATTGAAGCTGCCGAAGAACTTTGTGCACAAACCCGAGGTCCTGTAGCGTCAGTATTCCAAGCTGGTTTAATGCGTTCACACGAAGGCATCGAAGCAGCTGAGAAAGCAATTTCGGCATACGGCTCTATTGAAATGAGCTTCCTCGAGCGCGGTCTTGTATGGTTATCACTTTTCATTGCAATTGCTCCGCTATTCGGATTCCTTGGTACCGTAGTAGGTATGATCGAGGCGTTCGATGATATTGAGGCTGCAGCTGATATCTCCCCAAGTATTGTAGCGGGTGGTATTAAAACTGCGCTTTTAACAACCGCCGGAGGTCTGATTGCGGGTATTATTCTTCAAATCGGATACAACTACTGTGTATCTAAAATTGACCGACTGATTGCAGAAATGGAAGAAAGTTCAATCACACTGATTGATTCCATTATCATGCTGAATGAAGGAAAAGATTTAGTTCCTCCATCTACTAGCGACACTGACGCATAATTAGAATCCAAACAATAAAAAGGATAAAGAAATGGTTGCAATTAGTGTCGGACTTGCTCTTGGGTTAATCGTTCTCGGTGTGGTCACTATGGCTGGTGCCGGGGTTCGAAGCCTTGTAATGGGCAAGCAGGACTACAAAAAGATTGGAATGATGGCCATCCCATTTGTTGTCTTTGGAATTGCATATGCAATATCCGGTGAGTTTTCAGATGCCGGAGTGATGACAGCAGCTCTAATGATGCTTGGTATGGTTGCAGCGATTGTCCTGACCGGACTTCGCGGAACATTTAAGTTTTAGTAGGAACGCAATATGCTACTTAAAAAAAGAAAAAGAGAAAGTGCGGAGATCAATGGGTCTTCCATGGCGGATATCGCTTTTCTCTTGCTGATCTTCTTTCTGGTAACTACAACAATTAACGTTGATACCGGAATCGGGTTGGTTCTTCCTCCTCCATTAGAAGATGATGTGGAACCACCACCGATTAAAGAAAGAAACCTGATGAATATTCTTGTGAATCAGGAAGGGCGAATTGTAATGGATGAAGAATTCTATCAGCTTGGTGAAGTAAAAACTCGTTTAATTGAGTTCATTAAGAATCCAACAAACGACCCTAACCTTGCAGAAACCCCTGATTTGGCAATTATCTCAATCAGAACCCAACGCGAAACTCCGTATCGAATTTATGTCGATATGTTGGATGAAGTAATGGGTGCCTATAAAGATCTCAGGGATGAAGCTTCAAGAGCTAATTATGGTGTTCCATATGGTGCCCTTGAAGAAGATAGTCCTCAGCAAGAGCAGGTAAAGGATATGTATCCTAAGAAAATTTCAATAGCAGAACCTAACGAATAATCTATCATGGCTCATTTTAAAAAGAAAAATGCAGGCAGTAAGCAGGAAGTGCCAACTTCCGCCATGCCGGATGTTGTATTTATGTTGCTCTTCTTTTTTATGGTGACTACCGTATTGAGAGAAGTAACATTAAAGGTTCGTGTTAACCTCACCCAAGCCGAGAACATTGAAAAGATTGAGCAAAAGCGACTTCTTTCTTATGTGTATATCGGGCCGGAAAGACTTCCGGGTAATAAACTTGGTGAAGATAAGGTTCAAATTGATGATGCTATCGTTGAAGATATTGGTGGAATCAGAACACTGATGTACGACAAACTTCGCGAACAGCCTAAATTGATTGTTTCTTTACGTGTCGATGAGAATTCCGAATTTGGACTTCTAACTGATGTTCAGGAAGAATTGAAGCAGGCTAGCACGTTTCGAATTAATTACTCCACACGTCGCGAACCTTAATTTAATTTTTTAAAGATTAAGGCAGCTGTACCAGTGGTGCAGGTGCCTTTTTTTATTTTAACCCCCCTGTTTATGTCCGAAGAATTTCAAACGATACAAAGTATTGGGAGCAAAGGGCTTCTTGAAAAAATTTCGAATTATGATGCTTTCAAGAATGATAAAGTTGCCCAATCTATAGGAGATGACTCAGCCGTAATTAAAGAAGAGAGCGGCAAACTGACACTCCTTACCAGTGATACCTATGTTGAAGGAGTTGACTTTGATCCCACATATACTCCTTTTAATCATCTTGGATACAAGATTCTTTCTGCCGGTGTGAGTGATATTTATGCTATGAACGGTACACCCGAAGCTGTACTTATAAATCTGGCCGTTCCCAATCGTATGTCGGTACAAATGGTCGAAGACCTATATCAGGGCATCTATGCTGCAGGAAAAAAGCACGAAGTAGAGGTTGTTGGTGGTGACTTAAAAGCCAATCACGCCAACCTTGTGGTTTCAATTAGTGTTTATGGAAAAGTGGATGCAGAACATATTACGTATCGAAAAGGTGCTAAAGAAGGGGATGCTATTTGCCTTACAGGAGATGTAGGAGGTGCACTGGCTGGTTTACGCATCCTGATGCGAGAAAAAAAGTTTTGGGAAGAACATGGCGATGAATCTATTCAGCCAGAACTGGGAGACTATCAGTTTGTGGTTAAGAGACAATTGGTTCCTGAGGCAAGAAAAGATTTAATAGAAACGTTGAGAGAGCATAAGCTGATTCCTACCTCTATGATCGATGTTACAAAAGGGCTGGTTAATGAAGTTAACGCTATTTCAGAAGCATCTGACCTTGGTGCTTATATTTATCAAGCGGCCCTGCCAATAGCAATTGAGACTCGTCAGGTCGCTGATGAAATGCAAGAAGATGTAGATCGCTATGCACTTTTTGGTGGAGAGGATCTGGAACTCATGTTTACTCTATCCGAGGAGAAAGTGGAAGAGTTCGTGAATCATTTTAATGATTTCGTAGTAATAGGGCGTATGGTTCCAAAAGAAGAGGGCATGAAAATGCAAACCGCTGAAGGTGATGTGGTTTCATTTGATGATTTGTCATGATTAGGTTAGTGGCACGTTTATTGCCAATAATTAGTTCAATTCAATAAAGATAATTCGATCTCGTAAACTCATCTGAGTGTAAGGTTCGTTATATTATAGTCTAAGATAATTTTTTAAGCTCGTTTTAATGGCGCAGAAAAAACAAAATCAAAAAAAATCAGTTAAGCCAGATGGTAAAAAAGGTGGTAACTCACCTAAATTTCCTACCTGGAGTATATTTGTATTATTCTTTGTACTTCTACTTGCCCAGGTTCTTTTCTTTTCTCCTGATACAGGAAACAGAATTAAGTACAGTAAGTTTCTTGAACACGTAGAAAACGGATATGTCAGTGAAATAACCATAACCAATGGAGTGGATGTAACCGGGGTTTATTCTGATAAAGCCATTTCTGATGGAATAATCAACAGACCGGAACAAGGTGACAGTAACAACCTGCCATTTTCGACTGAAGGTGTTGAGGATTTTAAAAAATTCAGAACCACCATGCTTCGTGGCGATGAAATTCGTCCGGTACTGGATGCCAACGCCGTGGAGTACGACGTTAGAATTGAAGAAGACTGGTTTAGCGGAATTTTTGTATGGCTGATTCCAATTGCTCTGTTAATAGTAATCTGGATTTTCATTTTCAGAAAAATGAATCCGGGTCAGCAAGTTCTGAATATTGGTAAGAATAAGGCCTCACTTTATGACCAGCAGAAAGAAACTAAAGTTACATTTGAAGATGTAGCCGGTCTGCAGGAAGCTAAGGCTGAGGTAGAAGAAGTTGTGGAGTTTCTTAAAAATCCACAGAAATTTACTAAGCTTGGTGGCGTTCTGCCAAAAGGTGTTTTATTGGTAGGCCCTCCGGGAACTGGAAAAACATTGCTTGCCAAGGCAACAGCGGGCGAAGCCAGTGTGCCGTTCTTCAGCTTAAGTGGTTCTGACTTTGTGGAGATGTTTGTTGGTGTTGGTGCAGCACGTGTTCGTGATCTGTTCAAACAAGCCAAAGAAAAAGCTCCGTGTATTATTTTTATTGATGAGATTGATTCTATTGGTCGTACCCGTGGACGTGGAATGGCTATGGGATCTAACGACGAGCGAGAAAACACTCTGAACCAGTTGTTGAGTGAAATGGATGGGTTTAACTCCGACAAAGGAGTAATCCTGATGGCAGCTACCAACCGTCCTGATATTCTGGATTCAGCTCTGCTAAGACCCGGACGTTTTGATCGTCAGATTATGATTGACAAGCCAGATCTTAACGGTCGTGTCGAAATTCTGAGGGTTCACACCAAAAAGTTAAAGCTATCAGATAATATCGATCTCCGTGTATTGGCGTCTCAAACACCGGGATTTGCTGGTGCTGATCTTGCCAATCTTTGTAATGAAGCTGCATTGTTGGCCGCCCGCCGAGAGAAGAACAGTATCGAGATGGAAGACTTTCAGGATTCTATTGAGAAGGTAATTGCAGGACTAGAGCGTAAGAATAAACTCATTAGTCCTGATGAGCGGAAGATTGTGGCTTACCACGAGGCCGGTCATGCTATTGTAGGCTGGTTTCTGGAGCATACCGATCCTGTACTTAAGGTGAGTATTGTGCCACGTGGACTGGCAGCATTGGGCTACACTTTGCAAACTCCACTGGAAGAACGCTTCCTGATGACAACAGAAGAGCTTAATGACAAGATTTGTGCTCTTCTTGGTGGTCGTGTGGCAGAAGAGATTATCTTTGGCCGAATTTCAACGGGAGCCCAAAATGATCTTGAGCGCATTACGACCATGGCATTTGCTATGGTTGCTGAATACGGAATGAGCGAAGAGCTGGGATATATCTCTTTGAAGGATTCTCAAAATCCTGAGAACAGCTATGGCTTTAACAAAAAGTACTCTGAGAAAACCAGTGAGCAGATCGATAAAGAGGTTCGTAAGATTATTGATTTGAATCATGATCGTACCATCGAATTGCTCAAAAAGCATAAAGATGAACTTGAGAAACTAGCTGAGGCATTACTCGAAAGAGAAGTATTGGATCACCATGCCCTTCGCGAATTATTAGGTGATCGCCCGCACGGAAAATATCCGGCTGGAATTTTCGAACAATCTTCTGATTCCAAGAAAAATGGAGTTCAAAAGGATAAAGAAGAAAAATCTGAAGTAGACGACGCTGAAGTAATAGAGTCTGAAGACGCTCAGGTTGAAGAAAAAGATATAGATAATAAAACAGAAGATTCTTCAGATAAAGAAGAGAGTGAAGAATCAAAGGCCTGAGATTTCGGCTATTAACATTGAGGTAATCTACAGGTAAAGAAAGGATAACTGCTGGTTAACAGTAGCGCAAAGGCTGAGGTTTAGTTTTGCATCGTAGTTATGAAAGCAAAACTAAAACATATCAGCACACGTGAAAACACACATAATATCAGCACTCGTTTGTTTTGCGCTTTCTATTTCTGTTAATCTAAAAGCGCAAGAAACAGGTTCCGTCACAGGAACCGTTGTAGATGCCGAGACCGGCGAAACTCTAATCGGAGTTAATGTTGTAATTCAAGGAACTACCATCGGTACGTCTACCGATCTAGATGGTCGGTACACGATCAGGAATCTCAGTCCAGGTAGTTATACTCTTGAAGTCAGTTATATCTCTTTTCAGAAGCAAACCATTACCGGCGTTGAGGTTAATGCAGGACAGGCAACCAGGCTTGACCTAACTCTTCAGCCCGAAACAGAAGAGCTTGATGACGTTATTATAACGGCAGAAGCTATCCTTGATAACGAAGCAGGGCTTCTGCGCCAGCGCCAAAAATCTATTTCTTTCAGCGATGCTATTTCTGCTGAAAGTATTTCGAGTTCAGGAGCAGGTGATGCGGCCGGGGCACTTCAAAAAGTTGTAGGTGCTTCTGTAGTAGATGGTAAGTATGTCTTTATCCGGGGGTTAGGTGACAGGTATACCAGCACTCATTTAAATGGCTCAGAGCTTCCGTCGTCAGATCCAAACAGGAAATCTTTTCAGATGGATATCTTTCCTGCTAATCTGTTAGAGAATATTGTAACTCTCAAAACCTTTACCCCTGACAAACCAGGTAACTTTAGCGGCGGGTTGGTAGATATAGCAACTAAAGATTTCCCTGAACAATTTTCTTTTCAGTTATCTGCTTCAACAGGATATAATACTCAGGCAACTTTCACGGATCTAAGAATCGGTGATCCGAGTAGTACAGATGCATTCGGTTTTGATGGAGGGAGGAGAGAAATCCCGAAAGAAGTAAAAGACTTTATAAAAAGCGGACAAGAGATTCCGACTTTAAGGGATACCAGAGATGACCAGCAAGCTGCTGAAACATTAGACCGCCTTTCAAATTCATTTAACAATGAATTTCAACCAAGAGAGCAATATGGTGTAATGAATCAAAGCTACGGTTTTTCGATTGGTAACCAGGTGCCTTTTTTTGGCAATGATCTTGGATACACTGCAAGCTTTTCATATAGCCAGGGTTACTCAGGTTATAACAATGGAGATGTTGCCCGCTATGATTTGGTAGGTAATTTTGACGATTCAGAGCAGCTGTTCCGTCGTTTGGATGTGAATGATGTGAAGGGAGAAAGAAATGTAGACTGGGGTGGTATGGCAACGGTTTCATATCGTCTTACTGATAATCATAGATTCTCAGCTCGCTTTTTAAAGACCCAAAGTGGTACAGGAGCAGGTAGATATCTCGAAGGCTTTCAGTATGACATCCCTAATGCTCTTTTTCAAACCAGGGTAGTACAATATACTGAACGTAGTTTGACCTCATTTCAGCTAAGTGGGAAAAGTTATTTTGAAAATTTCCTGAAAACAACGGTTGAGTGGAAGGCAGCTAATGCAACAAATACTCAAGATGAACCAGATCTTAGGTACTTCACTACTCAAGTAGATACTTTTGCTTCTGGAGCAATTCTTTATTCCAGTCCAACAAATAACTTTCAACGTCCAGGACGTTTCTATAGAAATCTGGAAGAGAATAATCGGAATGCCGGAGTTGATGTTACAATCCCGTTCAATTCTTTTAATGGTGTAGCGGGTAATATCAAATTTGGTGGTAACCTTGTTGATGTTGAACGTGACTTTAGGGAGCAGCGGTTTGACTTCTATACCGACACCCAAAACTTTACACTTAATGATGTGGAAGGAGATGTTGATGCATTCTTTGACTCATTAGGAATTTTAGGTTACGCTAATAACGGCCGCCCACAATTTGGTAACTACGTTCAAAATGCATCTACACCAAGAAGTAATTATGATGCTACAAGAACAGTTTCTGCAGCTTATTTGATGACTGAACTACCTGTCACCGATAAGTTTAAGCTTATAGGTGGTGTTCGTGTCGAAAATGCTGATATAGAAGTAATCAGTCAGGATACTGCTTTAGCAGTGGGTTCATTATCTAATACTGATTACCTGCCCTCTGTGAATGCAATCTACAGCTTTACAGAGAATATGAATGTTCGTGCGGCATACACCCAAACAGTAGCCAGACCTACTTTCCGTGAATTAGCTCCATATATCACGTTCGACTTTGTTGGAGGGCTCCTATTTCAGGGTAATGAGAACCTCAAACGTACATTAATTACCAATTATGATGTCAGATGGGAATTATTTACAGGCCCTGGTGAGATTCTGGCTGTAAGTGGTTTTTACAAAGAGCTTGAAAATCCCCTCGAGCGTGTGATTCGAACTGATATTGGAAATGATGCTCTTTCCATTCAGAATGTAGAAGAGGGTAGAGTTTATGGACTTGAATTTGAGGTACGTAAAAATTTAGGATTCTTAACCGAAGATCTTCGTCACTTTTCACTTTCAACCAATTACACACTCGTAAGATCTTATGTAGACATTCCTGAGCTTGAGCTACAGGTAATTCGCAATGCACGACCAGATGCTGAAGACACCAGAGAACTACAGGGTCAGTCACCTTTCCTTTTCAATTTAGATTTAGGGTATGCAAATCCTGATATCGAGTTCAATTCTTCAATCAGTTACAATTTCTTTGGAGATCGGTTGGGAATCGTTACTGAAGGCGCAACACCAGATATATATGAAAGAGGTTATGGTTCTCTCAATTTCACCTCAAACAAAACTATTGGTGAGAATTTCGAGCTGAGTTTTAAGATCAGCAATATCCTGAATCCGGATATTATCCAATCACAGAAATTTAAAGGTGATGAATATTTTTATCAGAAATATCAGCGTGGAAGAACCTTCTCTCTTGGTATCAAATACAAAATTTAAAATAGAATTTAACTTAAAACCCTAAATAAACATACGTACAAATGAAGAAAGCAACGCTACTAATAGCAGTCTTGATGAGTTTGCCCTTCCTTGCGATGGCGCAAACTACTGTGACTGTAAGTGCAAACATTACTGAAGATACAGAGTGGACCTCTGATAACGAATACGTACTTGACGGTATGATTTTCGTAACAGGAGGAGCCGATCTGTATATTGAAGCAGGGACCACAGTTCGTGGTGGTGAAGGTCAGGATCTTGATGCATCCGGCTTGGTAATTACCCGTGGTTCAAAGATATTCGCTGAAGGTACAGCGGAAAATCCCATTATCTTTACTGCTGAAGATGATGCCAACTTAACCAAAGATGATGTTGGAGAGTGGGGCGGACTGGTAATTCTAGGTCGCGCTTCAACTAACAATGTTGTTGAAGCTACCATCGAAGGGGTAAACGAGATCACCAGCGATCCAGCACTTGTAGGTTATGGTGGTACTGATGACATGGATGATTCCGGTATTCTTCGGTATGTATCTATCCGTCACACAGGAATCAATATTGGTTCAAGTTCTGGTAACGAAATTCAAGGTTTAACCCTTGGTGGCGTTGGTGCCGGAACTACTATTGAATATGTAGAATCATTTGCCAGTGGTGATGATGGATATGAGTGGTTCGGTGGAACTGTAAACACAAAGTATTTAGTGTCTGCTTTCAACAATGATGATGCTTTTGACTGGGATCAGGGATTCCGTGGAAAGGGCCAATTCTGGTTTGTAATCCAGGATAGCGATCAGGCTGGACGTTCTGCTGAGATGGATGGTGCCGGTGGCGATGAAACAGGTACTCCGTTTGCATACCCAGTGATTTCAAATGCTACTTACATTGGACCTGGCGTTTCTTCAACTCCATCCGGCGATCCGGGACAAATGCTTGAGTTCCGTGACAACACGGGTGCGCTTTATGCTAACTCTGTATTCACAGATCACCCGGGTAACGCTCTTCGCGTAGAAGATGTAGACGGTGTAGATGACTTTGACTCAAGAGCTCGTCTTGAAGCAGATTCATTGAACATTACAAACAGTGTTTTCTTCAGCTTTGGAACAGGTACTACATTAGCTGACATGGCAACAAATGCTTATGAAGCAACCATGCTTACAGCTAACAATAATGTTACTATTGATCCAGAGTTAGGCGGAATTAGCCGAACAGGTGATGCTGGTTTAGACCCTCGTCCTGGTAATAGCGCGGTTTTAAGTGGTGCTGTTATACCAGAAGACGCTTTCTTTAGCGAGGTTTCTTTTAAAGGTGCTTTCGGTGGAAATAACTGGTTAGCAGGATGGACTGCTCTTGACCAATATGGCTATTTAAGTGAGTCAGGTACACCAGGAATGGAAGCAGTATCAGGAAATATTACTGAAGATACTTACTGGACTGCTGACAATGAGTATCTTCTGGATGGAATGGTGTTTGTGACTGATGGTGCTGATCTATACATAGAAGCTGGAACCACAGTACGTGGTGGCGAAGGACAGGATCTGGATGCTTCCGGTTTGGTAATCACTCGTGGATCTAGAATTTTTGCTGAAGGTACTTCAAGCAATCCTATTATTTTTACTGCTGAAGATGATGCCAACTTAACCAAAGATGATGTTGGAGAGTGGGGCGGACTTGTTATTCTTGGCCGTGCTTCAACCAACAATACTGTAGAAGCTACTATTGAAGGAGTAAATGAGATTTCTTCAGATCCTGACTTAGTAGGATATGGTGGTACTGATGACATGGATGATTCTGGTGTACTTCGCTATGTATCTATCCGTCACTCAGGAATCAATATTGGTTCAAGTTCAGGTAACGAGATTCAAGGTTTAACTCTTGGTGGCGTTGGCGCCGGAACTACTATTGAGTATATAGAGTCATTTGCCAGTGGCGATGATGGATACGAGTGGTTCGGTGGAACAGTAAATACAAGATACCTGATTTCTGCTTTTAACAATGATGACGCTTTTGACTGGGATCAGGGATTCCGTGGAAAAGGCCAATTCTGGTTTGTTATCCAGGATAGCGATCAGGCTGGACGTTCAGCTGAAATGGATGGTGCCGGTGGCGATGAAACGGGTACTCCATTTGCATACCCAGTGATTTCAAATGCTACTTACATTGGACCTGGCGTTTCTTCAACTCCATCCGGCGATCCGGGACAAATGCTTGAGTTCCGTGACAACACTGGTGCATTATATGCAAACTCAGTATTCACAGATCACCCGGGTAACGCTCTACGCGTAGAAGATGTAGACGGTGTAGATGACTTTGACTCAAGAGCTCGACTTGAAGCAGATTCATTGAATATCACTAACAGTATCTTCTTCAGCTTTGGAACAGGTACTACTTTTGCTGACATGGCAACAAATGGTTACGAAGAAACAATGCTGAGTGCTAACAGCAATACAATTGTTGATCCAATGCTTAGAGGGATAAGCCGAACTGACGATGCAGGTTTAGATCCACGACCAAATCCAGATAGCCCTGTTTATGGAACTGCAGTAGCTATGGAAGATGACTGGTTCTATCCAACAAATTATGCAGGTGCTTTTGATGGCTCTAACTGGGCTGCTGGCTGGACTGCTTTGGATGCTTATGGATTCTTAGGTAGTGGTTTAGTTACTGATACTGAAGGAAGCCCTTCAGAAGTTCCGAATTCAGTAACGCTGAACCAAAACTATCCAAACCCATTTAACCCAACTACACAGATTAGTTTTACGCTGCCACAGGCACAGCAAGTAACGCTGAAAGTGTATGACATGCTGGGTCGTGAAGTGGCTACGCTTGCCAACAGGGAAATGTTCTCTTCAGGTATGAGCACGCTAAACTTCAATGCAAGCAACCTTTCAAGTGGATTGTACATCTATCGCTTAACCAGCGGAAATGTAGCGGTAACACGCAAAATGACATTGATTAAATAATCACTATTCCTACTCACATAAACGTCTCACATCACTGTGAGGTGTGCTGATCAAGGAGAGCTCCGGGGAACCGGGGCTCTCTTTTTTTATGTCGCTATTTTCAAATTGCACGAACGGCCATTCCCGCGAAGACAGGAATCTGGTTCTAAATTAAAGTCAAAAGCTTACACACCTCCTGATCTCAGGCATTCGGCATGACATGACTTTTGGTTAATTGATTCAAGTGTGAACAGAAAATTTCGCTAAAAAGTATTGACACTTCATGATTAATCCCGTACTATCAATCGTATAATTACGATATACGATTATGGCGATAACAAAAGCACAATTATTTAACAAAAAACAGATCAAAGCAGCTGAGTTTGCCAAGGCCATTGCTCACCCGGCACGGATTGCAATTCTACAAATCTTGGCTAAAACGAATGCCTGTTACTGTGGAGATATAACAGAAGAATTACCACTTGCGCAATCCACTGTTTCGCAACATTTAAAGGCTTTGAAGTCGGCCGGAATTATTAAAGGCGAGATCGAAGGGGTGAGAACTTGCTATTGCTTTGACGAGGATAATTTGGCTGAATTCAAATCTGTGATGGAAGTTATGATCGAAGAAATTTCAATACCAAAGCCAACCTGCTGCTAATATGAAAACCAAAAAAAAATCCCCCGAAGAACTCAAAGAAACCGTTCGCAGGAAGTATTCTGAGATCAGCGAACAAGGCAAAGACTATAATGCCCGATCTTGTTGTGGAGCTGGAGGAGAATCCACCAAGGTTTATAATATCATGACGGATGATTATAGTGAACTTGAAGGCTATAACGCCGAGGCGGATTTAGGTCTGGGTTGTGGTCTTCCCACTCAATTCGCAAAAATCCAGACAGGTGATTATGTAATTGATTTGGGTTCAGGAGCCGGGAATGATTGCTTTGTAGCCCGGCATGAATCCGGTGAAACAGGTAAAGTTCTGGGAATTGATTTTGCGGAACCGATGATTAAAAAAGCCCGTGAAAATGCTGACAAGCTTGGGTTCAATAATGTTGAATTTCGTTCTGGTGATATCGAGGAGATGCCTGTTTCCGATAACGTAGCTGATGTGGTTGTTAGTAACTGTGTATTAAACCTGGTGCCCAATAAGCCCAAAGTATTTTCAGAAATCTACAGGGTACTTAAACCTGGCGGACATTTCAGCATTTCCGACATCGTGCTGGAAGGAGATCTCCCTGAAGCGCTTAGAGAAGACGCAGAAATGTATGCCGGATGTGTAGCAGGAGCTATTCAGAAAGAAACGTATCTGGACTACATCAAAGAAGCCGGATTTGAAAATATCACTATACAGAAACAGAAACCTATTGAGATCCCCGATGACATTCTGAATCAGTATCTAAGTGAAGATGAGATTGTCGAATTTAACTCTGGCGGAACCGGTATTTACAGTATTACTGTTTTCGCTCAAAAGGGTGGTGAAAATAAATCAACTAAACAGCAAGCGGTGACCATGCTTGGAAATGCCAATGCTAATGCCTGTGAACCCGGTTCGGGCTGCTGTTAATTACAGAACTGATGTATAAAGAATTAAAAAAATACACAAAAAATCTGGAGTCTGATTTTAATTCCATTCTCCCGGAAAGAAAAGAAAGACTGGGGAAATTGGCTGATTATATCCGTTCAAAGATTGAGAAAGATCAACCCGTAAAGCTGAACTTCATTTGTACACATAACAGCAGAAGAAGTCATTTGGCGCAGATTTGGACAGCTGTTGCAGCCCATCAGCTTGGTCTCAAAAACATCCAAACCTATTCGGGTGGAACTGAAGCCACAGCTTTCAATTCAAGGGCGGTAGCAGCCATTGAAAGAGCCGGATTTATGGTGAAAAATTCCGGCGGCGAAAATCCCAGATATATGGTAAAGTTTGACGAAAAAGCCGAGCCGCTTATCTGTTTCTCTAAAACCTTTGATGATGATTTCAATCCTGATACATCTTTTGCTGCTATCATGACATGCTCTGATGCCGACGAAAACTGTCCTTTTGTGCCCGGAGCTGAATTTAGAATATCCATTACCTATCGGGATCCAAAAGAATCTGATGGCACTAATGCAGAAAAAGAAACTTATGATGAACGGTGCTTTCAGATTGCAACAGAGATGTTTTATATGGTGAGCAAGGTCTAAAAAATTTATCCAAATTAATCGCATAAATACGATAAAATGAATACTTCAACATTTATAAATACATTGGTTAATAATTCCGGCAAAGAACTTCAGTTCAGCCTTCCGGATAACACTATTATTTCAGGCGATCTGCACATCACTGAGATACAGCATCATTCTGTTGACTCTGTGGATTGTGGCGGGAATCAACATTCATACAATGAGACAGTCATCCAGCTTTGGGTGAATGAGAACTCCTACAAGACAGCTGAATGGACAACCAATAAAGCACTTAAAATCATTGACTTGGTTGGGCAAAAGAAGTCATATCAAAATGAAGCGGAATTATTCATAGAATTCGGTGATTCTGATCACCCCACCAGCAGATATTCAATTCAAAATTTTGCTGTACAGCAAGAAAGGTTGGTTATAGATTTAATGGTCAAGCCAACGGTTTGTAAGCCAAGTTTAACCCGAACAGCCAAAGCCGGAGCCTGTTGTTAACATGTCGGATAAACAAAAAAGAATGGACTTTTTCGAGCGGTACCTGACGGTTTGGGTACTGCTATGTATTGGAATCGGAATTGGAGTTGGATATTTGGCCGGAGACTCTATAGAGGTTATCAGCCGGTGGGAGATCTATAAAGTAAACATTCCCGTGGCTATTCTGATTTGGCTGATGATTTACCCAATGATGCTGCAGGTTGATTTCGGATCGCTTAAAGAGATCCGAAAATCGCCCAAAGGTGTGGTATGGACCGTTATCATTAACTGGGCCATAAAACCTTTCACGATGGCGTTTTTTGCATGGATCTTCTTTGATCAGCTCTATTCGGCGTGGCTGAGTCCGGAGTTGGCCGACCAGTATATTGCCGGTGCTATTTTACTTGGAGCTGCTCCTTGTACGGCAATGGTTTTTGTATGGTCATACTTATCGGATGGGGATCCAAACTATACGCTTGTACAGGTTTCTGTAAATGATTTGCTGATCCTGGTGCTATTCATTCCGATAGTAGGATTATTGTTAGGCATCACTGATATAACCATTCCCTGGAATACATTGGCAGCTTCCATTATCGTGTTTGTGGTGATTCCGTTGGTTGCCGGGTATCTGACACACAAAGTAGTAATTGCTCAGAAAGGGAAGGAATGGTACACCCATAAATTTTTACCCAGATTCAAACCGGTTTCGATCTCAGCACTGCTGATTACGCTCATTCTCCTATTTGCTTACCAGGGAGAACGTATTATTTCTCAGCCTCTGGATATTATTTTCATTGCCATTCCCCTGATTATTCAAACCTATTTCATTTTCGGGATTGCGTGGTTTGGCGGAAAATGGCTGGGACTTCCGTATCAGGTCTGTGCTCCGGGATCTATGATAGGAGCCAGTAATTTCTTTGAGCTCGCTGTTGCTGTGGCTATCGCTTTATTCGGACTGCAGTCTGGTGCAGCTTTAGTAACCGTTGTTGGTGTTTTAATTGAAGTGCCTGTGATGCTATCGCTGGTGCGGTTTGCTAATGCAAGAAGAGCGGCTTATTGATCGAGACGTAAAGCGGGTAGCCTCCGCTTATGGGTGTTATAGCCTTTTTTATTCATTTCAGCGAAGCAGCCGAACTAATTCAAAAAACTAACAGAAACTTTACATAGCCCCTCAGTTTCAGTGAAGTATTTAATAGTTTATTAAACTGTGAATTGTATGTTAGAGGATAATTTCTCACTCAATTTTTGTACATGATCAGGGCAGTTCTGTTTGTTCTTTTATCCTTTTTTCTTACCTCCTGCGATTTTTTGCAGCGAAATAAATCTTCTCTCATAAGTATTGATGGTTCCAGTACCGTTTACCCAATTTCTGAAAAGATTATCCAGGAATTTAGTGTTGAACAAGATGGACTGACCTTTTCTCATACCATTTCAGGAACTTCAGGCGGATTTAACAAGCTGTGTGCGGGCATCATAGAAATTGCCAACGCATCCAGAAAGATCACGAAACAGGAAGCTCGATCTTGTACCGACAATAGCATCGAATTTATGGAAATAGAAGTCGGCAAAGATGGTATTGCATTGGTTGTTAACTCAGAAAATTATTGGGTTGATTTTTTTACGGTTCAGGAGTTACAAAAGCTCTGGAGTCTTAAAAACGAAAAAGAAATAAAGACCTGGAAAGATATAAGGTCTTCATGGCCAGACGAACCTATTCAGCTTTTTGGCCCCAGCAGTGCCTCCGGGACCTACGACTACTTTTCAGAGGTTATTTTAGATTACGGCTCAAGCAGGGGGGATTATGTCGCCTCCGAAAACGATATACTTTTAGTGGATGGGGTGGCTGATAATAAATACGGGTTGGGATTTTTTGGGTTCGCATACTATAAGGAAAATTATTTCTCTCTTAAGCTGATACCTATAGATGATCAAAATCCTGAAAATGGAGATGGTCCTATTACCCCAACTGAAAACTCAGTTAAAAATGGCACTTATCAGCCACTTTCCAGGACCCTTTACATGTACGTTTCAACAAATGCATTAGCTAATGAAAAACTTCAAGACTTCATCGAATTTTATCTTATCCACGCTTCAAATATAGTATCTGATGTTGGTAATATCCCCCACTCAGAGAATATTTATCAAAAATATTTATCTCAGCTCGATTCAATTAAAACCAACCTTTCTAACAACTGAGATTATGTGTCGAAGAAGTATTCAGTTGTACCTATTTTTTCTCTTATTTGCAGTAGCCGGTAACTTAGCACATGCACAGTTGCTGGATGTAAAGAACTATTCCGATAAAAGCGGATTGCCCGGCAACAATATCACCACCATCCATCAAACAAAGGATGGATTAATTTGGCTTGGTATAGAAGGAGAGGGGCTGGTAAAATTCAATGGTCGGTACAGTGAGCAAATTACAATAAGTAATGGTCTTAAAGATGATACGGTAACTCATATTCATGAAGATCTGGATGAATCACTATGGGTTGCTACAAAGACAGGTGGATTGGCAAAAGTTTCTGGAACTACGGTCACGTATCCGTTCGATACCCTGGCGAGAGAAGGTTTCAGGGTGGCATCTATTTTTGAGTCAGAGAATTCAGATCTCTGGATTGGAACTGAGAAGAATGGACTTTTTAAGAAAGGTCAGGTACAGCTCACACAGCATTTCCCTTTTTCTAATGAACAACCATCACCAATTACAGCTATATGGCAAAATGAATTCGGATTATGGGTTTTTAGCAACCAGGGTATCCGGATATTAAACCCGGATGATGGAACCTTGGTCAAGGAAGTTGATGGTTTTTCGGGGCACAATTTTTTTCAGGTAAGCCCCTCGGCCAATAATTCAGCTTGGGTCATTTCTGATAAAGGCATATTTAAACCTGCTGGGTCTGAAATAGAAAGAACAGAAGATCTTTTTGGCGAGGGTTTAGGAACAATAATTAGTATAAATGAGACAGAGCTTGGCAATCTTTTGGTTCTGAACAACTCTGATGAATTGTATTTCTATGACAGGAAAACTGCCATAAGGTTAGGATCGGAAAACAACCTGAGTGATAATAAAATTAAAGGTGTATTTCTTGATCAGGAGCAACGGTACTGGGTGCTTACTGAAGATAGTGGCGTAGACCTTGTACGAAATCCTCCGTTAATCAGGTATGATAAAAGGACTTTCCTTCCTTCCAATATAGTGCATTCAGTTTTTAGTGATCCAAATTCTCCAATGGTCTGGTTTGGAACGGATAAGGGCTTGTCAGCTATAAAAGACGACTCGGTTTCTTTGTTTTCTGTTTTATCCACAGAAGTGAATATAAAGATTGATGATATTGAAGCTTTCCCAAATGGAGATTTATTACTTCTCTCAGAATCCGGAAAGTTGTATCGCTATTCTCCTTTTGAAAAACTACAGCTTTTAGACTTTAATTCTTATGGTCAGGATATAACAGACACTTTTATAGGCGAGGATTCAACGATTTATGCGGGTACACCAAATGGTCTTATCACCATAAAAGATAATGAGTATAAGATTATTACCATAGATTCCGGGCTTACCGGCAGTTATGTTCTACATATTAATCAGGATAAAAATGGGCAAATACTGGTAGCAACTGATCAGGGACTTTCTGTACTCCGGGACAGGGAAGTTGTAACTCCTGAGATCCTTTATGCACCAGATTTCCAAACTCAAGTCAGGTATGTAATTGCAGATGAACAGAACCAATACTGGCTGGGGACAATTGAAGGGATCATAAGAGTTGACCCAAAAACTGGAGAAACGGATGTGTTTGATAACAGATCAGGTCTTCAGACTGTGGACACCCAGTCTTTATTACTTACGGATAGTACCCTTTGGCACGCCACTTCATCAGGGCTCCATAAGTTAAGTTTCAGGAATAACAAACTTAGCTCGATGGTCCATATTGCCTATCAAAATGATATACGTAGTATGAAAACAAATCACCATGCTGTAGCTGAAAATTTGGGGACTATCTGGTTTGGATCTGATCAGGGAGTATTTTCTTATTCGAATCAATTTGAGGAGACAGTTTCAAAAGGCCCGAGAATTATAATTACTGATATCCGCGTAGATTTCCTTAGAGACAAATCGAATCAATTGAGCGCTACTATTAAGCTTGATGATGAAATCAGGAATGGTCCGGTTGAAAGGTTTAAAAAAGAAGAGAATAATCTCACATTTTACTATGAGGGTTTAGATTATTCTTCGCCTGAGGAACTTACTTATAAGTATAAAATTGAAAACCTCGATAACAACTGGTCAGAACCTACCAAGCTAAACAGTGTCAGCTTTCAGAATTTAAAACCCGGGAAGTACATATTTCAAGTAAAGGCGCAGAACCAAAAAGGACTATGGACTAATGAAACTGCTTCATTCCCATTTGTTATTGATACACCATTTTGGAATTCATATTGGTTTTTTGGATTAATGGTGGCAGGTTTTTTGGGATTGGTGTATGGCGGAGAACGATTACGGCTTCAGTGGCTTGAAAAAGAGAAGTTGAAAAAAATGGTGGATCACCGAACAGAGTATCTTCGGGCCACACTCAAAGAAAAAGAAATATTGATACAAGAGGTTCATCACAGGATCAAAAATAATCTGGCTGTTATCTCAGGTTTAATGGAATTACAACGTGGACAAATAGATGACGATAAATCCTCCCAGGTTCTTCTTGAAGCCCAGATGCGGGTTCAAAGTATCGCCCTGATTCATGAAAAATTATATCAAAACGATACCCTTGCTAAAATTGACTTTGAAAAATATGTCACTGATTTAACCCGAATCATTGCCTCTTCCTACAATTTTGAAAACAAAGATATCTCTGTACATACCGAAGTGGACGACCTGGAGCTGAATCTGGATCAAAGTATTCCCTGCGGTCTGATAATGAATGAGTTGGTTAGTAATGCATTTGAACATGCTTTTAAGGGAAAGGAGCAGGGGAATATCTGTATAAAGTTCAAGCAAAAGGAAAATGATGAAATCGAATTTGTTATCCAGGATGATGGCATTGGTATGCCTGAAGAAGATCCTATGGAAACAGGTTCTCTTGGTCTCACCTTGGTTCAAACCTTGGTGTCTCAACTTGAAGGGACTCTGGAAACAATTTCAGAGAATGGCTCTCTCTTCAAAATAACATTCAAAAAAGAAAAAACAGGCTTATAAATAGCCCTGACTTTAATTTAATCTTGTGGTAGAGAGACTTGCTTGATGTTAAATTCATTACCTTCAATATGGTAGGAATGCTTTACGGGAATTGATGAAAGTAACGACTTCACCCGATTGAATGGTTTCTGACTCTGGATTTTCAAATTCAGCATACATTTTATTGATTAATTAATTTGATATGCTGTAGTGTTAAATGCTTGCTGTCGATGAGATAATGAACAAGCTTAAACAGAGTTTCACGGACTTCTTTACCGATTTCTGGTATTTCCTCATCACTGTATCTGGAGTTATTAAACACACTTTGTTGGCTGTTTTTTCTTATTAGCCTGAGAAGCTGGAGAAGGTTTAAAACAGCGGAACGTTGCTGATTTTTTGATTTGGAAGCATTTCTGCAAACCATCCTCCTGTATATTATATTTATTCTTTAACCAAAATTACTTTGGAATGAAGATCACTAAAAAATCACAACCCTATTTCTTTTCACTCGTCTTCTTATGCAGTTTAGTATTTCAGGTTGGAGGCATTCAATTAGTGACTGCCCAAAACGCTGAAGACCCGATTACCTGGGGGGAAGCTCTTCTGCAGGAATCAGAATGGTATAAAAGTACAGAGGCAATCCGAATCGCAGATAATGTACTTTTATATCAGCATGAAAGTGGGGGTTGGCCGAAAAATATTGATATGGCAAAAAAACTGTCTGAACAGAAAAAACAGCTCATCCGGACAAATAAAAGTTTAACAAATAGCTCTCTGAACGATATTACTATAGACAATGGAGCTACTATTTCTCAAATAAAATATCTTGCCAAAGTATATACAGCTACCGAAAGAGAACGATTTAAGAATGGAGTTTTAAAAGGCATAGATTACCTTTTGCAGGCTCAATATAATAATGGCGGCTGGCCCCAATATTATCCTATCAGAAATGGGTATTACGAGCATATTACGTTTAATGATGGAGCTATGATAGGGGCGATGCAGCTATTGAGAGATGTCGCTAATGAAGAAAAATCATATTCATTTGTTGATGCTGACAGAAAAGAAAAATCAACCAAAGCAATTGAGAAAGGACTGGACATTATTTTGAAAACACAGGTAGAAGTAGATGGAAAACTTACAACCTGGTGTGCGCAATATGATCGGGAAACTCTGGAACCCGCTGCCGCACGTACGTATGAGCTTATTTCTTTGAGTGGATCAGAGAGCGTAGGAATTGTCTACTATTTGATGGGTATTGAGGAACCGGACTCCGTTATAATCAATGCTATAAACAGTGCCGTTGTTTGGTTTGATAAAGTGAAGCTAACAGATGTACGAATAATTGAGGTAGAAAAACCTGATTTGCCAAAAGGTTTTGATCGGGTTGTGGGGTTTGATCCAACCGGTGAATCACCGCTTTGGGCAAGATTCTACGAAATAGGAACCAATTATCCGATGTTTGTGGATCGGGAAGGCACGGTACATTATGCGCTATCTGAAATACCCTATGAACGCCGTGTCGGCTACTCATGGCTTGGAAACTACGCGGAAGAATTATTGGAAAAAGATTATCCAAAATGGCTGGATAGAATTCAATAAAGGGAAGGGCAATTTGTCGGTCAGAAAAATATTTACATTTGCAGAACTGTTTCTAATTTCTAAATGTTAGCTTATCGAGTAACCAAAAAATTTAGGAATAGAAACATTGACGTTTGTAACACGCAGAGCACATTTTAATGCCGCACACCGGCTTCATAATCCAGATAAGAGTGAGGAATGGAACCGCAAGACTTTTGGGAAATGCAATCTCCCAAACTGGCACGGACATAATTATATCATAGAAGTAACCGTATCGGGTGAGCCTGATCCTGAAACGGGATATATCATTGATCTTGGTAAGCTCAAATCCATTATAAAAGAAAAAATTCTGGATCCCTGCGACCATCGGAACCTGAATCTGGACGTTGATTTCCTGGAAGGGATTATCCCAACAACAGAAAACCTGGTCCGTGCATTTTTTGAAGAGCTTAGGCCTGATGTGGAAGCTGCCTGCGCCAACAATGGTAAGCTTTATATGGTCAAACTTTTCGAAACCGAACGAAATATTGCCGAATATTGTCCTTATCGGGGAATATAACAGACTATTCATCATTAGCAGTTAGAGATATGATTAAGAATGAAGTACAACGATTTTATGACCCTACCTTTACGGTAACAAAAGACTACAAAGAATCTTTGCCGGATTTACAAAATGGTCCTGCTTCTTTGATTGAAGGCGCCAATGTGCCTATTCAGCAGGTGGGGATTTCCAATTTTAAGCTGCCGCTAAAGTTTCGCAGAAGAGAAGGAGAACCCATTACACTTGAAGCTTCCGTAGACGGATATGTTAGTCTTGAAATGGATAAAAAGGGCATTAATATGAGCCGCATTATGCGGACCTTTTATAAATTTCAGGATAAGGTATTTCATCTTGACCGCCTTGAAGAAATTCTCAGGGCATATAAAGAAAATCTGGAAAGTCAGGAATCATATCTTAGAATTAGTTTTAACTATCCGCTTCTGAAAGATAGTCTTCGTTCAGGAATGAAAGGGTATCAGTATTACAAGGTCTCTTTTGAAGGCAAGCTGGATAATTATAACCAGTTCCAGAAATACATGCATCTCGATTTTGAATACAGCAGTGCTTGCCCTTGCTCGTATGAATTATCAGAACATGCACGCGAGACCCGCGATGTTGCTGCCATCCCACATAGCCAGCGAAGTGTTGCTAATATCACGGTGGCACTGAAAGATGAGTTTTTTGTGGAAGACCTGGTGAATATCTGCCGAACTGCTCTGCAAACCGAAACACAGGTGATGGTTAAACGGGAAGATGAACAGGCATTTGCTGAGTTAAATGGCGCATACCAAAAGTTTGTAGAAGATGCCGCCCGGTTGCTTTATGATGAGCTGGACAGCTACAACAGCATCCGCGATTTTGTGGTACGGTGTGTACACATGGAAAGCCTCCACAGCCACGATGCTGTAAGCCGAATTTGCAAAGGACTCCCAAATGGCTTGAGATAACTTAGGTAGTTCTTTCAAAGAAATGCCTCGTTCTTCAAAAAAGAGCGAGGCTTTTTTGTGAAATCATGTTTACAACTACTACATTAGTTTATAAAATAATTGGCCATCTACTGAGTTCAAGCTGTAGCGGAAAATAAACCCCTTTTGAATGTTCAACCGGTTCAGGAAAAAATCTAATACGGATTATTCTACCAATGAAGAGTGGATAGAAGCATTGTCTCCACCTCCTGAGGAAGCGGCTATTTCAAAATTAAGGGCGTATTTAGTAAGGGGATTAAAAGCTTCTCTGTATAAATACGTAGACAAAAATTTAGGGGATTTTGTGGAAGACATCGCGCAGGATGCTGTGCTGAAAATTCTGAACAAGCTGGATACATTCCGTGGAGAAAGCAAATTCACAACATGGGCTATGAAGATCGCTGTGAGAGAAGGGTATACGGAGCTCCGCCGTAAACGATATAATGATATTTCGCTGCATGACTATGTGAATCCCAAGGGTGAAGCTGAACATGCAGTTGAGATTGAAGAGAAAGAAGCATTACCCGACCAGCTTACCCACGAAGCTATGATGGTGGAAAAGGTAATGAAGGTGATGAATGAAGAGCTTACGGAGAAACAAAAAACAGTGCTTCAATACCTGATTATTGATCAAATTCCATTAACGATTGTAGCACAAAAAATGGACACGAACCGAAATGCAATCTATAAGTTAGTACACGATGCACGGCTTAAGCTTAAGAATAGCCTGGAGCTGGACGGTATTGATCCGGAAAAACTTTTGGAGGAGATGTAAGATATGGTAGGCTCAGCACATCAGAAAAAAGGAAGAGAGTTATTCTGACATGAAATTGAACAAGCAGATCATAAAAATATTAGTCGGCACCGTAAAAGCAACTCATGAGAATGAGTTGGGCTGTGGGGAATGCTTCGATCAGATTCATGAATTCGCAGAAATGGAGCTTCTGGGGAAATCACCTGAAAAAGCGATGCCACTTGTTAAAGAGCATCTGGAAAAATGTGGTGAGTGTAAGGAAGAATATCAAGCCTTGCTGAAGGCGATGGAAGAACTAAAAATCTACTCGTGATTCTTCATCCTTGAAAAAGGGAATCCATTACAACCTTCTTTAGGGTTTTCTCTGTCAGGTTCAGAGATCTTTCTGGCTTCTTCAATAGTTTTAGCATTGTAGGTAGTCATACAAAAACCCCATCTATAAGGAGGCATATTCTCAAATTTCATCCAGTCGAACCGGGTATAAAGCCCTGGTTCTGAAGGATTGGTTGAGTCATTCCGTGCAATCAGATACTGGTCTTTCACATTCCAGGTTACGATGTGAAATCTGGCATCCGGCTTCTGGTGCCACAGTTCTTGCGATATTTCATACTCTATGCCATAGTCATCGTTAAAAGAGCCGGTAATAAAGTCGGGGACTTTCTCTGAAGGGGTATTACAGCCGGCTATAACCAGCAAGGCAAGAACGAAACCACACATTTTCTTTTTCATAGGAATAAGGTACCAGAAAATGAGATATAAAAAACCCCATGCATATCTAAATGCACAGGGTTTGAAGGACTAGCTAAGTTTAAGCTAAAAGGCCTATTTGATAAGCATCATTTTTTGGGTTTTGGAAAAGCTTCCGGCTTCAATACGGTAGATATACATGCCACTTGAAAGTGCAGAAGCGTCAAATTGTACAGAATGAGTACCGGCAGACATTCTCTCGTTTACTAAATCTGTTACTTTCCTTCCCAGCATATCAAATACGCTCAAACGAACTTCTGCAGTTTCCGGCAGGTCAAACGCAATTTGAGTCGTTGGATTAAAAGGGTTAGGATAGTTTTGTTTGAGTGCAAACCTCTCAGGAATTCCGGCATTTGGCTCATTGGAAGTCTCCATCTCTTCAAAGACCGTGATTCTGTCTTCCCCGCCAACCGGGTAATCTTCGGAGGTAATTGTACCATTTAGTGCTCCTGAAGATGTTATAAAATTTGCAAGAGTTTGCTGGTAAGTTACACCAAGTGTAGTATAAGCTGCACCACGGAATGGATATTGATCACCACCGGATGCAGAAAAGTTGATGGTGGCAATGCTAACAGCAGGCGCTCCGCTCACTACTTCGCCTTCAGAAACTATTTCGGTTCCGTCATCGAGGGTAAGAGTTATTATACGGGAGCCTGCAGTGGTTACATTTGCATCAGCATCTAGGATTTGAGCAGTTCCTTGTGGATCATACTCAAAAGTGAAGCCAGCAATCTGGGCAAAACGACCGTCTACGTTTTCTACTCTTGAAACCGCATTCTCCATAATCTCCTTAAACTGCGACGCAGAAATATTTGGTACTACTGAGGTAAAGTTGGAGAATGGAAGGATATCGAAAGTAGTTAGCTCACTGATATTTCCAGCTGGAATTTGTGAGTCGTTACGAATTCCACCCCCATTTTGCAGGGCTACATCAGGAACGGCAACAGCAAATGTACTTGCCAGCTCTTTTGCCTGCCATAAAAGGGCATCTGCAATAAGGTTCCCCAGGTTAGTTTCCTTCGTTCGGACATCTCCGCGAACCCCATTCAAGACAACTGCTGATGTTCCGATTATATTTTGATCCAGTGCTTCCAGGCCTGCAATAACCGGATCTACAGCTGAGGTTTTAACAACTGCATTTTCGGCTACAGCATCATCTCCAACACCAGAAACACGAACCGGGCCAGATTTATCATTAAGAACAGAGATTAAGTTACCGTCGATATCAAATTCAAGGGAAAGCTTACCGATGTACTTATAGTTACCGGTTGTAGTTACAACAGGAACATCGATATCGTCGGCATTTTTGTACAGCAAAGGATAAGGTCCAAAGGCGTTGGCCACTTCATCGCCGGGCACCATAAGGTCACCCTCGTTTGCCAGTAACTCATCACCACCACCGGCGATCATCACGTCTACATCAGAAAGTTCTGCAGCAAGTGCTGAGTCTTCTTTAATACTTTGCAGGTGGCTTATCAAGATGATCTTGTTAATGCCTTTCGCGGTGAGCAGATCTACTTGTTTTTGAACCGAATCAGCTACAGCAGAGCTTACCTCAACATTTCTTGGGCTGGAAATAAATGGAAGTGAAGGAGTAGTTGCTCCTACAATTCCAACAGAATCTCCATTAGTGTACAGGATGGTAGATTTTGCGATCAAGCCATTATCGAATTGAGCCTGTAGACCAGCCTCACCACTAAAGTCGAGGTTTGCAGAAATAAAGGGGGCATTTTCTCCCAATTGAGAAATGAATTCTTCCAATACATCAGGCCCAAAATCGAAGTCATGGTTTCCGATTGCAAAGGCATCATATCCAATTGCATTTAAGGCGATGGCATCATAATAATCCCCGCCATTTTCTACATTCTCCTGCCCAACATTGAATTCAGGTCCGGGAAGGAAATTATCTCCAGAGGTTAGCATAATAACTCCCCGGCCTTCAGCAACAGCTTCTGCTTTAAGCTGATCGGCTAGTGTTTTGAAGCGGGCTACACCTCCATAATTAGCGAGGTCTCCTGAACCTGCATTTATAAGTTGAGATTCTCCGTCGTTATTGTGCAGAATGGTTAATGAGAAAGTCGGATTAAGCTCACGTTTTCCTAAACTTTTCCAGTTTTCATTCTCAAGTACAACCCATTCGGAGTTGTCTGCATCAGTACCAAAAGATCCAAGTGGTGCAGGATTACCATTTACAACGGCTTCCTTTCTGACCAGTACATGATCTTGTGTCCCGTTGCTTACTCCTGCCACATCCCATCCTGAGCCAGGATCCTCACCTAGTTCACCAATGATATCAAGGATTTGGTAGTTGTCTTCGTTACCGTAAACCAGTGCATAGCCATCATCGCCATTACTCAGGTACTGCCAGGTAAAATCTGCTTCAGCCAGAATCTTAGCATCAGCTGAAGGGTGAGCGATAACATATACATCTCCGGGAGCAATCTCAGCGCCTTCAGGGAAGTAATTCCAGAACTCAAAAGATCCTGGTATA
This sequence comes from Gracilimonas sp., assembly GCF_040218225.1. Classification (NCBI taxonomy): domain Bacteria; kingdom Pseudomonadati; phylum Balneolota; class Balneolia; order Balneolales; family Balneolaceae; genus Gracilimonas; species Gracilimonas sp. The sequence continues at coordinate 139,496 of NZ_JAVJQO010000006.1, read as the reverse complement.
TCAACGGTATTATTTCCATTCGGGAATGCATACTCGCTCAACGATACAATTTGTTCCGTAGGATTATAGATTTCGAGGTATTTGTTATTACTGCTTCCTTCTCCATACTCTGAAAAGAAAAGTGGGGCAGCATCGCTTGCTATGTCGGCTTCGTATACGGTGATTGTTCCAGTAATCTCATTGCTAACAACAAAGAGTGGTTTTGCAGAAGTACTTGCTCCTTGTTTAATGAAAGTGATGCTTTCAGGACCAGATTCAACGACACTGGAAAGAATAGCAGCTATACCTGCGTTATCATTCAGATCATCGAGTTCTTCAATATCATCTTCGGTGAAAGTAGCTATTGAGAAGTCCCGGGAAGTAGAGTAGGTCACATATTCCGGGTTCATTGGGTCTGTTACATCATATACCATGATACCACCAACCCTCTCAAGACCAATCATAGCATAAATTTTTCCGGCATAAGTGGCTATGGTTACAGCTTCTGGCTCCGGACCTTTAGCATCACTTCGGCTGTCAAATGAGCCGTTTTCCGTATTGTCTGAGTTAAAGTTATCTGGAATTAACTCCGCCAATTTCATTTCAAACTGACTGCCACTGTCAAATACCCTGGATCCATCACCAGCATTCCATATGGTAAAAGAACGGGTTCCAAAAGAATACAACGTTTGATATTGGCCGTTTGCGTTTGTGTCAGCTAATGCTGTAGTGATATTTAGTCGCCCAAGAGTGGTATCGTTTTGCAACTCTGCTGCATTTGTGAAAATTGATGGGTCTAGTTCAATATCTTCAACTCTGGCTTCTTCAGCATAGGCAAGGGTATCGTTACCAAAACTATTTTCATACTCATATTCGCGGGCATCACCCTCATTTGCAGTAACCAAATATGTGGTACCACCTACCTCAAAACTTGCAATGGCATCTGGCATAAATAGTCCACGCACGGGCCAGTTTTGAATATTGATTTTATCATCGTCATCACTGGCATCTAGTTCGTTACCTGTCAAGCTATGATCAATATAGCCTAATGCATAAATATCATCTATAACTCCCGTTGTGAGATTAATGACAGCGATTGCGTTATTTTCCTGAAGGGTGGCATAAGCCATAGATCCGTCTTCTGATACAGTAATGTATTCTGGTTCTATATCCTGGGCAACAGATGCATTAGGTCCGAAAATTCGAACTCCATCAGCTATTAATGTCGCTTTCTGTGCATTGTATGAAGTGAAATCTGCAGTAGTCACTTCTGTAGCAGAAACTGCAGAAAGGTCACCTGAAACGTCGATAATGCTGATACTTCCTTCCGGATCGATTGTGTAATCATCACTGGGCTCTCCTTCATTAGCAACTACAACTTTGGAGCCGTCCGGAGTAAAAGTAAGCATGTCAGGAAGAGCTCCAACCTGAACGCTACTGATGAATGTACCGTCTTTATCAAAAAATACTACGGCCCCGGGGTCAGTTTTTGGGTCGGCTTCTACCGCCACTGCAACGATTCCGTTGTAAACATCCACGCTATTCACACCCCCGCCATAAGTGTCCAGGTCTATAGTTGAGACTTCGGCAGGATTAGATGGATCACTTAAATCAAGAATTACAATGGTGTTAGCATCAGCGTTTGTGAAAAAAAGTCGTTTTGATCCAGGATCATAAGCGGAAATTTCTGCAGCTCCTTCGTCAAAAATACCAGTTTTATAGGTTCCCAGTAGTGTCAGGTCGAAACTACTTTGCTGGGCAAGAACACTTCCTGAGAACAAGAGCGAAAAAGCCAGTAAAGCTAATCGAATTGTATTGGTTTTCATAGGTTTGTCGGTTAATAAGTGTAAGGTTTTATGAACCGACAAATTGTTTAAGTACTGTTACCGAATTTTTACGGTCACATTACTTCTGATTAATGATTATAGAATGGGATAACAATAATTTAATGGCTTTAGCGAAAGCTTAACTTTTATTTCTAAAAAATAATCAAAGCCTTTTTTAGGCTATCCTGATTATGCACCCGGTTCCGAAAAGTCCTATCTTAAATAATTAATATTCATCAAATTTTTGTTCTCAATGAAGAAAATGCGCCTCTCATTATTGTTCCTCTTTATTTTTCTCATATCTGCTACTAATCTTTTAGCTCAGCAACCCATTTCTATTTCTGAAGCCCGGCAAGAAGATCAGGGGACAACGGTAACCGTAACCGGCCATATGACTGTTACAAACGAATTTGAAGGCCCTGTTTATTTTCAGGACGAAACGGGTGGTATAGCTTGGTTTAACTTTGATTTAATGCGGGGTGATAACGGTTTTGACCTGGATGTGAATCGGGGCGATTCTATTGTGATTACAGGAGAGCTGGGAGAGTTCAATGGCCTCATTCAGATTGTTGGTGATAATGTACAGTATGAATTTTTTCCGGAAGGGAATCGCAATGTAAAACCTGTACCCATCACAGTTGCAGAGCTTGAATCCGGAGATTATGAAGGACAGTTAGTTTCTATGGATGTGGATATTATTCATACAGGAGCCTTTCAGTCTGATGAGTATACGATCACAGACCGAACGGGAAGTGGAGTCTTATACATAAATGACGATACAGAAGTAATTGGAGCAACGGCTCCGGAGGGAATCACCACCATTGTAGGCGTGGTTGGGATCTTTGGTGATACATTTCAACTTTTGCCCCGCGATTTAAATGACATTGATGCTGAAGAACTGACCTATCCAGGAGAAGAGGTTTCCAAAGACCAAACTTTTGAAGTAGCTACCTGGAATATTGAATGGTTTGGGTCAGGGAGTCAGGGTCCCAATGATGAAGAAGAGCAAATGGAAAATGTGACCCGGGTTATTAACGAAGTGGATGCGGATTTATATGCTTTTCAGGAGATTTCAAGCACCACTGCCTTTTCTGATTTAATAGCTGGATTGGAAGGTTATGGAGGCTTTATCGCTAATTTTGCTCAAACCCAGAAAACGGCTTTTATTTTCAAAAGAGCTACCATTGATTCCCTGGATTCGGGAATGATAACGACGGGTATGACTCAGTCTAACTGGGCGAATGGACGTTATCCGTTATTCTTCAGATTCAATGTTACCATTGACGGAGAAAGCCGGGAAATTTATGCGTACAACATTCACGCAAAAGCCTTTGACGACACCGATTCCTACGAGCAAAGGGAAAATGCTTCCGGCGAACTGAAACTATATCTGGATAATGAAAGATCAGCGGATAATGTGATTTTCCTGGGTGATTATAACGATACCATCACAGGCTCAATTACAACTGGTGAGGATTCTCCTTATGATAACTTTGATGAAGATGAAAACTATACAATACTTACAAAAAGCCTCGAAGAAAGAGGGTTTCAGTCACAGGCATCGGGTTCTTTCATCGATCATATAACCATTACCTCAGAGCTCTCTGATGAATACATTGTAGCTACAGAGCGCGTGGAAAATACCTCTTACATTGGCAGTTATTTGAGCTCTACTTCTGACCATTACCCTATATGGACACGCTTTCAGTTTACTACGCTGGTTAGCAATGAAGATGAGCCTGCCGATCAGCCTGTAGGATTCTCACTGGAACAGAATTATCCAAATCCATTCAATCCTACCACTCAAATCAGCTATCAGTTGTCTGAAAACAGCTCTGTGCAGTTGGAAGTATTTGATGTAATGGGCAGGAAAGTGGCAACCCTGGTAAATGGAAGGCAATCAGCCGGACAACAAACGGTAACCTTTGATGCCGCTAATCTTTCAAGTGGTGTGTATATTTACAGATTGTCTGCGGGTTCAGGGCAACAGCTTACCAAGAAGATGATGCTGATAAAGTAAATAGATTTTCAGTTCTTTAATATTCAAACGCCTCTGGTTAATCTAACCTGAGGCGTTTTTATTTTTGTAAAACAAGACATGCATCTTTCACTTCAAATTCAGTCTCATCCACTGCAAGCTTTTGATAGCTTTTGGTTTTCTGATCTGAAACTTTGAATCCATTGGATTCCATAAGGTCGACGAGTACATCAGTTTCATAAAGCACAAAATTATGCCTTGTAAACTCAAGGTGTTCTATAGAGTGCCGCGGACGGTAACCGACAAGGAAAGAGCCATTTGGTTTCAGGACTCTGCGGATTTCCTGCAGGTGAGATTCAGGTGGATCCAGGAAGTAAATCACATTGATAGCCAGGATTAGATCAAATTCATTCTCTTGAAATGGGAGCGAAGAGGTTTCTGCACAGTGAATACTCAGTTTTCCTTCCTCTATGAACTGGGAATTGCGGGTCATGGCTTCTTCACACATATCTGTAGAAAAATCAACGCCGGTGAGGTTCAGCTGTGGTTGTGCCTGGAAATACTGTGAAAAGTGTTTTCCATTACCGAAACCGATCTCAAGTATATTTTGGCGAGGTTTTAGGTTCAGCACCTCAAAAGCGAGATCGTACAGTTCCTGATTCGATTCGTTTAACGCTGTGGCTACTTCCAGCCCGGCTTCACCAGTAGGTTTTCTAAGCTGTTGAGCTAATTCTTTAGGATCCATTTTAGATGATAAGTATATCAGTAATTAAAATATTTCGGAATATTAGTCCATTTCAATCAACGTCTTTGTATTCTTTAGTCTGATAATACTTTGGGACAGAATCAATGCGAATATGAAGCCAGAAAACTCCTAAACCAGAAGTACTCAGCCATTTTGGCTCTTCCCCAATTTGATTCAGCATTTGTCTGGCTGTTCGTTCCCAGAGCTGCTGAACTTGTGATTCAGGGGCTTCCCGAATGAAGGTGCCAATGTGTGGATATCCTTTACCCTTACCAACAGGGCAGGGGGCAATGAGTTGGGCATCATTTCCTAAATTCGGAAAGCTTACCACCTGCTTCTCTTTTTTAAAATGGGAACTGAAAGTTTGAAAATCCGAGGATTTTTGAGCCAAATAATCACTTTTTATGACGTTACATTCATAAGGCTCTTCAAGCCTGGAAGTGGTGATAGGCTTATTTTCCCAAAAGAAGGCCTCGAATGGCAGGCTTTTCAAATAGTTGTTGTAAAAGGTACAAAAAGGGTTTTCATCACGAAGAAGTTCAAGAAAACGGAGGTTTGAAATGGGTTCATTTTGTTCAAGAATTGCAAATCGGGTATGATTTTCGGAAGATTCAATTGTATCTGCTTCCCACATAGGTTTTGTTATGATCTTTGTTCAAAAGGCACAATTACACCATGTTCAATATAATTCTTGAGGTCTTTTAATAAAATAGCCCAACAATAAGAAGCCGTTTTGAAATGATCATTGCAAGCAGGCCAGTTAATATGCTGGAAGGTTAACTGGGTTCCATTCTTATCTTCTTCCAAGTCAAATCCAAAAGTTGTAGGAGCCCAGTCCTTGTCCGACCGGATCATCTTAACATGAAAAGATGTATCGATAATACAGGTAGTGACTTCCGCATACCAATCGTATTCCTCTCCAAAATAGAAGTTGTACTCGTTCCCGATGCCAGGGTCGCCTGAGCTTTTTAATGGCCACCAATTGTTGAGGTGTTCGGGTTGAGTAATGGCCTCAAAAACTGACTTCGCGTCTTTTTTGATATATAATTGATGGTATATACTAAAGTTTTGATTACTCATGCTCTTCAAAGTTTATCAACTATCTTAGCATATTCCTTTTCTAAAGGCATGTGCACTTTCCAAAATCCTTTCGGTGTTTTCCCTTCCAGCACATCAATTAAGATGCCAAGATGGGTATGCCAACCGGCGCCAACTCCCAGCTGAACTTCTTTCTCGTCCGGTAATTGCTGGTGTGTTAATACGAGTCGGACTTTATCTCCTTCCGGAAAAAGCTCGAATGTTACTTCCGAACCCGTACCATCACCTTCAGCCCAGGTGTAACTCAGAAGGTGAGGGGGATCACATTGAGTAACTACGCCGTGGGATGAATCTCCCGACTTAAGGTCCTTATACTTTTCCGGAAATGAATCATCCTCAGGCGAAAGTGTGGCATGATCAAATTGATGCTCAACCTTTCCCCCTACCTCTGTTTCTACATCCCCGGCAGAAAGCCATTTAGCCTTTAATTCTGATTTGGTAAGGAACTCCCACACCCGTTCAGCGGGGCCAGGCAAAAGCCTTTCAAATCGGATAGTTCCCGGTTCAGTAAATACGCCTTTATTATCATTCATGGTTGTTTCATTAGGTGTTGGTGTTGTCAATATCGGTCAGTAAAGACTCAAGTGCATCGAGCTTCTTATTCCAGAATTGGCGGTAGCGTTGAGTCCACTCCATTACTTCCTGTAGTTTGCGGGTATCAGCCCGACAATAGCGTTTGCGGCCTTGTTTCTGGATCAAGACCAGACCGCATTCATTTAATATTTTGATATGCTTGGATACGGCAGGCCGGCTCATATCAAACTTCTCGGCAACATCATTTACAGGGAGCGATTGTCCGGCTAGCAGATCGATAATTTCCCGACGGGTTGGGTCAGCAATGGCTTGGAAAACATCCTGGGGCATAGATTGAAACTTTTATGTAACTAATTGGTTACGTAAATATATGTGTAACAATTTGGTTACGCAAATAAAAGTTTATGCCTCTTCAGAAAAACGGCCGGAGGTTATGACTGGGTATTGATTATAAGGTGCATTGAAGAGATAGGTGTAGGCCGTTAAGGATTGTCCTTTAAAAAAGACGGGAATCACATCGCGCTTGAATTCATTCGGCTGTTTAAATTGCGTACCTATACCTTCGTAATCATCCAGTTTTTGGAGGAGTTGTTTTTGATTTTGAGTGATTTTGAATAAGTGGCCATAGACTTTGTTTTCAGAATCAGGTATGCAAACAGCTCCCGGATAAAAACTTACTTTAAAAAGCAGGCCGGGAAAGTAAGCCTCGCCAAGAAAATTCTGGGTAGAATGGAGATGCCGGGCTACAGGGTTTTCAAAGCCTTTCATAAGCGTTCCATACACAAAAAGCAGATTTGTTTTTGTCATGCTGCCGGGCGGTTACTAAACAAATCAGCCTTGGGTAAGTAATACGAGGGCATCATCAAGAGCGGCTACCGAATGAGAAACCTCGGCCGGTATTTCCACTTCCTGGTGTTTTTTGAGGCGTATGTCTTTCTTCTCCTGGTGATAAATTACTTCTCCTTCCAGCACCAGTAATTTTGTGGGGTGATGGGCTTTATGATCTTCAAGCTTCATTCCCTTATTAAATCCAAAAATAAGAACTTTAAAATGATCTCCGATATGAAAAGATTTAGCTACTGGATTCTTGGCAGTCTTGAGCTGTTCTTTTATGGCATCTACAGTCATAATTGGCTGGTTAATTGAATGTGCAAAAACATCTTACAAAATTGGGCGGACTATTGCGAAATCCTCCCATTATTCATAATCGATTTAAATTTTCACAGATTTTATCAATTTGCAAATTTCTCATTTAGAGATGCAAAAAACAGATTGTCTTTTTCTGAGTTGATAAGAAGAAATTGCGTATTATTTTCTGAAAGCTGTATTAACTCAGGATGATATAATGGCCCCAATTCTTTGAATAATGGCGGGCAACTGACTCTTCCTGATTGCAATTCTAAATGCAAGATATCTGTTTTACAAGATTGTTCAGGCTTAATGTTACCTTGCAACAGTAAAAAGTCTACATCTTCATTCACGACAAATGTTTTAGGGGCATAGTTCTTGAACATGTCATTTTTCTTTTCCCAGACAACATTCTCTTCGATAATGTCATAAAGAGCCATTGAAGACTCAAAAGGTTTTAAAGGATTGATATGTTGCAAAAAGACCAGAACAGTGGAGCTGTTAACAAATGAAAAGTTCTCAATTGCTGAATTCGAAGAGAAAGTACTTTTCAATTCTCCATTTTGGTTTAGAAAAAATAATTTGCTCTCATATTTTCTCGTTGGTTCTACCTGAGTAAGAAAACGGGTACTCCAGCCAATAGTATTCGAAAGGGATTCAAATTCAACCTGCTGAGAATCAAACCCAAAACCATAATCAATTTTTTCCTGAGACCTCAAAGCATTTTTATTTGACTTAATATCCCCACCTGAAATTGTTAGGGTAGAAAGAAGTACAGAATCAAGTTTTGCACGAATTCTATTCCTTTGTTTATTTACTGGAGTATAATCCCCTTTTTTCTCATTCGATACATCTGCTTGACTTACTTTCTCCCAAATTTTTTCAAATATAATTAGAGTGTTGTCTGATAGAACTGTGATATTTGTCAGGTGATCTTTTTCTTCAAAAAACTCACTCTTTTGATAGTTATAAATAGTTTTTGAATACTGTTCGTATTGAAGGAGTACCCACCCTTTATCACCTATTGGAGTTACAACAGCACAGTCTAGTTTAAACTCATTCAGGAGCTCCCCATTTCTGTTTAAAACTTTGTAATCACATTTTCTTAAGGCGGTATTATATTCATCTTCCCAAGGGATAGGAATACTTAATATGATCGTATTACTTGATTTGGAGACAGAGGCTCTGAGATTATTTTTGACGGGGAATTTACGTTCCCAGTTTAAATCTCCCCTGTTGTTAAATTTTGACAAATATGTGTGATCTGAATGCCGGTTTCTCCATACAACCAACACTCCATAATCAAATACTAATGATTGATCGACAGTCCCGTTAATTTTTATATCATTGACGAGATGAAATAATGGTTCTGCTTTTTCTCTTTCAGTATTAATGGGAGACTGAGCAAATGAATTAATTAGTGCCAAAAAAACACAGAAAAAACTTCCAATTATTTTAATCATATTTTTCGAGTTCTATTTAGGTCTTAGTTGCGGATACAGAGATATCATTACCGGTTGCCAAAGTTTGATAAACAACACAAAACCGTTCGGTAAGTTTAATCAGGGTGTCAATCTTTTCCTGCTCCTCATCGGTATCCAGTTCGAAGCTCACTCTTATGTTTTTGAACCCAACCGGGGCCTCTTTATCCACCGACAGAGTGCCCCTGAAGTCCAGGTCTCCTTCGGCATGAATGGATGCATCTTTCAGGTTGAAATCGATGGCTGTTGCCACAGCACTCAAGGTGACTCCGGCACAAGCTGTAAGTGCTTCAAGCAGCATATCTCCCGAACATACAGATAATCCATCACCTCCTGTTGCGGGGTGGAGACCAGCCTTAACCATAGCTTTTCCTGTTTCTACTTTACAGGTGATGCCTTCGCCAACCCGTGAAGAAGCCTTTAAGGTAACCAAAGCCTTCTCCGGATCTTGTTTATACTGTTCTTTGAGGGGTTGCTGTATTTCTTTGAGTTCTGCGGATTTCATGGAATTAGGCTAGAGTAAGTGAATTAATAGTTTTGTAATGAGGTGCTAAAACAGAATCAATTTAGATTTTGTTCTCGCGAAGGTCTTTATGGAGTGCTGCTTCTTTTAGTTTTCGGTTTTGCAGCAGGTAGTTCAGGTCATTTCTGTTGTCGTACATCAATTGCTTGTGATAGTAATTGATGTATTCACATACTCCGAAGAGGTTGGCGAAAATGGCCCATCCGATAAGATTATCACTGCTGATACTTTTGCCCGATAGGAACCATTGAATCAAAAGCATAAGAGGGATCGCTATTATTGCTATCTGGTTTTGCTTTCTGAACTTTCGAAAGCGTGAAAGAACGGTGTTTTTAAAAACTTGTCGCTCTGTAATCACAGAGTACTTGATCCACCAGTAATAAGTGCCCTGAAAAAGGATAAAACACATCAGGGATAAACCATAGGAGAGAAATATCAGGTCATAAAAATTGTAGTTGAAGTTGAGAAAGACCATGATTCCAAAAAACATGACCACATTCATTCCCTCAACCTGAAATGTCCACTGTAATCTGTTTTTAAGTCTCTTTTTCGGGTTTCTATTGTGCATAGTGTTTGAAAGACTACATGATGTTGTTTATAAATTATTTATAAATCACACCATCTTTCATCACAAAAGAAACTCGCTCCAGTGTTGTTACATCTTGAATTGGATTTTCTTCGGTGGCTACGATATCAGCTTTTTTTCCGACTTCAATAGATCCGATTTCATGTTCCAGCCCTAATACTGTGGCTGCAGTTATGGTTGCACTTTGAATGGCTTCCATTACCGGCATCCCGACTTCCGTCATGTACTTAAATTCTTTTCCATTTTGTCCGTGGGGGAAAACACCGGCATCGGTTCCAAAAGCAATTTTCACGCCATGCTTATATGCATCGGCAAAAGTGTTTTGGATCATTGGGCCAATTTCAAGGGCTTTGGGTACAACAAGTTCAGGGTAATATCCTTCTACTTTTGCTTTTTCTGCAACCCATTTTCCGGCTGAAATAGTAGGGACGTAGTATGTGCCTTTTTCAATCATGAGATCCATTACTTCTTCCGTCATTTTTGTGCCGTGTTCGATCGTAAGAACACCTGCTTCCACTGCTCGTTTCATACCCTCAGCTCCGTGAGCATGAGCGGCAACATGCATTCCATATTCGCTGGCAGTTTCAACAATGGCATTCAATTCATCCATAAAAAACTGTGGTGCATCTCCTGACTTAGCTACACTTAGTACACCTCCGGTTGCTGTGATTTTAATATGATCAGCTCCATTTTTATAGCGTTGTCTTACGGCTTCACGCGCCTCGGCGACACCATTTAACACTCCATCAACCGGATCCGGGCTTCCCATCAGGTCTTTTTTCCAACCGTTAGTAGGGTCAGCGTGTCCGCCTGTGGTAGCTAGTGACTTACCAACGGTGATAATTCGAGGTCCATCTACATATCCTCCTTTGATGGCATCTCTGAGGGCGATGTTCACTCCCGAGCCGCCTAATTCGCGAACGGTGGTGAAACCGGCCATGAGTGTTCTTTTTGCATATTGAACCGATCTGAAAGCTTTCTCTGCCTCATCAAAAGTGAAGGGCTCTAAATATTTTTGTGGACTTGTTTCACTTTCTAAATGAACATGGAGGTCAATGAGTCCCGGCATCACCGTTTTAGATTTTAGGTCAACAATTTCGTCACCACGATTTCCGGAAATATATCCATTTTCGATTCCGGTAATTTTGCTGTCTTCGATAATGATGCTGACTTCATTTCGTACTTCATCAGAAACTCCATCAATCAGGGTGCCGGCATGGATTACGGTTCGCTGGGCAAATGCTGATGTAGAAATAATTAGTGAAACAAAGAACGTGAAGAGAAAGCTGCGGAATTTCATAGGATATATGTTTGGTTATTCTGTGTGACGCAATATAGGTAAATGAACCTAAATAAAAGAAAGGTCGGTGATTGTAAAATTGATACAAAGTTTAGCGCTTGAACATACGCTTTAGAGTGTTTTTTGTAGTAGTTTTATGCCGGTTTAGAAAAAAGAAAATTCATCGGAAATGACGGTTTTATTATTCATCGTAGGGTTGGTTACGCTGATAATCGGGGCAGAGCTGTTCCTGAAATCAGTAGATAGATTTGGTTTAGCCTGGAGTGTATCTCCGGTTGTAATGGGTTTGACAGTGGTGGCATTTGCTACCGGAGCCCCAGAGTTGGCTATCAGTTTACAAGCAGCTGCAGAAGGGAAGCCTGACCTTGTTTTAGGGAATATACTAGGTAGCAATATCGCCAATATACTTCTGATTCTTGGGATTGCTGGTTTGGTAAAACCTCTTAACATCACAAACCGGATTATAAAAATAGATGTCCCCGTGGTAATCGGAGCCAGTATCTTGCTTTATGTATTAGCTATGGATGGTTTACTTACCATGATTGATGGGTTCATCATTTTCGGAGCTTTAGTTGCCTACTCCATTTTCATGTACAGCCAGATCAGAAAAGACCGTTCAGCTAATAAATCTAATAAGGAAGAGCAGCCTGAACTGGATGAGCCTGTTACCACACTTTTTTACGGAAAATACATTTTATTACTACTGGCAGGGCTGGTTTTGATTGTGATGGGCTCTCGATGGATGGTAGAGTCTGCCGTTGAAATTGCAGGCGTGTTGGGTATTTCAGAGCTTATCATTGGGCTGACGATTGTTTCAATAGGTACCTCATTGCCTGAAGTGGCGACCTCACTTTCTGCCGTTCGCCGGGATGATTCTGATACCGCTGTTGCTAATGTGATGGGCAGTAACCTGTATAATATTCTGCTAACGCTCAGTCTGACCATTATTGTTGCTCCGGGAGCTTTAAATGTTTCAGTGGATGCTATCAACCTGGATCTGCCTTTTATGGTTATAGTAGCAGTAGCCTGTTTGCCACTTTTTTGGCCAGCAAAAGAATTGGGTAGGCCAGAGGCAGCTGGTTTCCTTTTTTACTATGTAGCCTACATTACCTATCTGGTGTTTATTGCTTTACAACATCCTTTTAAAGAGACCATGGAATGGGGGATGACCTGGATTATCATCCCGCTAACGGTCGTTATGATCTTGGCTAAATTTCTTTTCGATTATAGGAAAAGGAAACTTTTAAAAAACTGATTTTACTTTTTATAGTGCGGCGCATAATTGACTTCCAGTATATCCAGCCGTTCAAAATGAGATTGTAGCCGTGCCCAGAACTCCAGCCAGTTTTTCTGTTCTTTTGGAGTCCATAAAACCTCTGCCAGAGCTGTAACCCTTGGGTAAGCCATATACTCCACTTTATCTCCGGAGTGAATGTATTCTGTCCAAACATTGCCCTGGGAACCTAGTATATACTTTGCTTCTTCAGGAGTAAGTTCCTCGGGAACAGGTTCGTAGTGGTAGACATCCTCAAGGGTGGTAAGTCCGCCAATAGAAATAGGTTCGTTCCCTGTTGGTTGGGCCTGGAAATGGTCAAAATAATTTGAACCGTTGGGGGTCATAATGACATCATGCTTCATTTTAGCGGCTTCGATGCCACCTTTTTCTCCCCGCCAGCTCATAACCGTTGCCTGAGGTGCTAACCCACCTTCCATAATCTCATCCCAGCCAATAATTTGCCGTCCGTTTTCATTGAGAAATTTTTCAATGCGTCCAATGAAATAGCTCTGGAGTTCGTGTTCATCTTTCAAGCCTTCCCGTCTGATGACTTCCTGGGCGATATCACTTTCTTTCCATTGTTTCTTCGGGGCTTCATCACCACCAATATGAATGTATTTACTTGGAAACAGTTCCATTACCTCGGTTAAGACATCCTCGAGGAACGCAAAAGTTTCTTCACTTGGGCAGTAGATATCTTCAAAAACTCCCCAAGTTGATTGTACATGATATTCCTTATCGAAACAGCCAAACTGAGGATAGGCAGCTAAAGCAGCCGAAGAATGTCCAGGCATTTCTATTTCAGGAATGATGGTAATGTGTCTTTTTTGAGCATACTCAACTACTTCCCGAATTTCTTCCTGCGTATAAAATCCGCCATGGCGAACATTATCATACCGATTTGAACCATATCGCCCGATTAGGGTAGAATCTCTCCAGGCACCGATCTCAGTCAATTTGGGATACTTTTTGATCTCGATGCGCCAGCCTTGATCTTCCGTTAAGTGCCAGTGAAACCGGTTCATCTTATGCATAGCCAACAGGTCGATATATTTCTTTATAAAATCGACAGGGAAAAAGTGGCGGGCAACATCAAGGTGCATGCCGCGATACCGGAAACGAGGATAATCTTTGATGTTTACAGCAGGTACTAACCACTTCTGATTGTTAGGTGCCAGAGACGGAAGCTTATGCTCAATGACAGGATCAAAAAGTTGTCTGAGGGTTTGTACTCCATAAAACAAACCAGCGGCCTTATGGGCTGAAATCCTGATTTCTTTCTCAGTCACAGAAAGTATATACCCTTCCGGGTTACTGATATCACTTTTGGCATCAATCTCCAGGAATATCGCAGCATTGGTATCTGTTCGGGTCTTTTCAAAAGTAATGGTATGATTCACCCATGTGGCAGAATAAATAAGGTCGTTCAGGTATTCTCCAAGAAACTGCATTTCTTCTGAATCACCAGAAAGGTGGATAGATGTACTGGAATCAAGTTCAAAAAAACCATCTTCATATTCTGCCGAAACGGGTTTTGGGATAACGGATATAACCGGCTTGGACTGATAGGCAAAGAGGGAAGAGGTTGCTAAAAGAGATGCTAAAGTTAGTAGAAGATACTTCATAGTGTGATGTGAATTCAGAGTTCAAGGCTTGTTAATATAGCTTTTCTGAATAATTATTCTACTTCTTAGCCTGCTCTTCTTTTTCCTTAAGGATGTAATTCGCATAAAGGAACTCTAAAGCTGCTGCTTCATAGCCTTTCCAGTTTTGGATGAGTTCCTGAAACCGTTCTTCAGAAGTATTGTGAGGATCTTCTCCGTAGCTCCATATAATCCAGCGACGAAGGCCTTTTTCTTCTCCACTTTTTTTGTTTGATGGGAAGACAGCATCAGTCCGCCCGCGCATCATCATCAAATCCTGACCGGAAGTAGGTCCGATGCCTTTTATGCTTGTGAGTTCATCATAGCATGCTTGTGGATCACAGGTGCTCAGGTGATCCATATCTACTTCACCTGCTACAATATCATTTGCCAGTCCGACTAAGTACTGACCTTTACGAAGGGTAGGTCCAAGTTTACGGATATTAGCCGGATCTGCTTTCATCAGCTGATGGGGGCGAGGCCAGGCTGGGAGTGATTTTTTGCCAAGCATCAGAGCTGTGCCGTACGTCTCCCGGATTTTATACATCATCTTTTTAGCGGTCGGTTTGTGATTCATCTGCATCTGCACAATCCGATATAAGATATCCTCAAACAAATTAGCCCGGGTCATTCTTTTTAAGCCATAGAGATTGGTAAGTTTATCTTCCAAAACCGGGTCATTTTTGGCCTGATCGTATAAAGGCCTTAAATCCATATCTGTTCCAAAAATCTTGGTAAGGCTTTTGTTGGCTTCGGCAATTTCATCTTTGGAGAGCGATTCCTGAGATTCAATATGAAACTCAGGATTTTCCGGATCACCATTAAAAAATACAGTTACAATAGCGTCCGTGTCTCCAATTGGGATAGGCCGGATAAATCCTTCTTCGAAGATCTTTTCGGGTTCGTGCTCGTGGTCAAAGTAGGATTCAATATCGAGGCAGAGAAACCAGTCGTGGGGAGGAATGGATTTGAGTGTCCAGGAGCTCATAGGGAATTGTTAAGTGAAAGTTGATAAAGTGAGAGTATTATCTAATTGTCACTTTATCAACCCTAAGAATTGGCCGAGCGTTTTAGGTGAACAAGCTTTCGCACCCTAAACAAATCAGTCTATTTTGCTAATTCCACTTCTTTAGATGTAGAAAATGGATTCCAGCTTATGGCTTTGGCTTTTTCCAATAGCTGATCGGTGGTTACATAAACAACAGGAATAAATACCAGAGTAACCAGCGTTGAGGCAGTCAAACCACCAATTACCACACGGGCAAGAGAAGCCTGGATTTCTGCTCCGGCGCCTAAGCCAAAGGAGAGAGGCAGCAAGCCTAATACGGTGGTGAGTGTCGTCATAAGAATAGGACGCAATCGTAAACGTCCAGCTTCAACAACTGCTTCAAATACAGGCATGTTTTTCTCCCGTCGCATCAGGTTGATGTAATCGACCAGTACAATGGCGTTATTAACCACAATTCCGACGAGCATGATCATCCCCATCAGGCTTTGAATATTAAGGGTAGTACCGGTTAACAGCAGAGCCGGAATTACACCAATCATTGCTAATGGTACGGAGAACATTACAACCAATGGGTCGAGGAACCGTTCAAATTGTCCCGCCATTACCATGTAGATTAAAATGAGAGCCATGATGATAGACATGGAGAAATCAGCTGCAGCTTTTTGCTGTTCCTCGTACTCACCGCCATAAACGATGTTAAAACCATCAGGTAATGGGAAATCGACAAGTTCTTCCTGAATTCTTTCTACCGCTTCACCCAATGCAACTCCGCTTTCAAGATTTGCAGTAATGTTGGTTACCCGTTGTCCGTTAATTCGGTTGATATCTTCCGGGCCACGGCCACTTTGTTTCTTAATTACCGAGGAAATCGGTAGTACTCCACCATCGGGAGTTCGAATCGAAATGTTATCAATATCCAGCGTTCCAAGCCGATCTTCAGGTCGAAGCCGAACGGTGATAGGGTATTCATCGCCGCCAATACGGTAGGAACCGGCACGACTTCCGCCAATGTTGGTTTGAACAACTTGTGCCACATCGCGAACCGAAAGTCCCAGATCAGCAATTTTATCGCGATCAAAGAGAATACGTTCTTCTGGAGTACCTTCACTTCGGCCGGCACGAACTTCCACGATACCCGGTAGTTTTTCGACTCTGAGTTTGATTTCCTGAGCTAATTCATAAGCTTTTTCAATATCATATCCGCGAAGTTCAAACTGAACGTCTTCGCCTCCACCTCCGCCAAATACCCGTCGTAAAATCCAGAGTCCGGATTGGGCATCCACGCGAATATCAGCTCCGGGGACTTTGCCTGAAAGGTTTTCCCTGATTTCTGCAGCCAGGTCAGAAGTGCTTTGGCTGCGTTGTGATTGAGGAACCATGGCAATCTCGACTTCAGCACGACCATCTCTCACCTCTGTGGTGAAATACTCAACGTCTTCCATAGGAAGGGTAGCGCGTACGATTTCTTCCAGTTCTTTCAGATATAGATTCTGCACAGCGATATTGGTTCCATCGGCCATCTCAAGGTCGATATCAATTTCATCTGCATCCGTTTGAGGAGCTAATTCCACTGGAATGATTGGCACCAATAGGAAGCTGGTGATTACAAGTACAGCTGTAATTCCAAAAACAGCGGGTTTATGTGAAAGAGTTTTTTCGAGTAAAAGAGAATATTTGGTTTCCATTTTTTGGAAAAAGCGCTGGAAAGCTCCTTTTTTATTATTCATACCCTTTTTCACAGTTAAGAATCGGCTTGAAAGCATCGGTACCAGCGTAAGTGCTACCAAAAGTGAACAAACGAGTGCAAACACAACAACAAGGGCCAGTTCCTGGAAAAGAAGCCCGGAAACTGTTTGCATGAATACTACGGGCAAGAAAATTACGCAGGTGGTTAAGGTAGAAGCCACAATTGCCCCGGCTACCTGTTTGGTTCCTATAAGTGCACTTGTTTCCAGGTCTTCACCTTCTTCTTCGCGCAGCCGGATGATATTTTCCAGCACAACAATTCCATTATCTACAATAAGCCCAACGCCTAATGCCAGCCCACCAAAACTCATTTGGTTCAGAGTCAGGTCATTAAAATAGAGGAGGGCGAAAGTAGCAATAATAGAAATTGGGATAGCTACAGCAATGATGAATGTAGAAGACCCGTTGCGGAAAAATATATAAAGTACAAAAACAGCTAAAAGGGCTCCCCACATGGCAGAGTTTTGAACGTTGTCGATTGAACTTTGAATAAATTCACTTTGGTCTGTTGTAATAAATAAGTCCAGATCATTGCGTTCATTGTTGATTTTCTCAACTTCTTTTCTGATCTCTTCGGCAACAGCCACGGTATTTGCACCAGTTTGCTTACGAATACCGAATCGTACCATAGGTTTTTTATCAATAGATACCACCCGGTCCAGATCCTGATAGCCAAAGGAGACATTCGCAACATCTTTAACGCGTATCGGCTTATTATCGATGGTGGTGATAACGGTATTGGCAATTTGCTCGATAGATTCATACTCACCCAAAGTACGAACATAAAGCTGTTGTAAGCCTGAGTTCACATTTCCACCCGGAAGATTAGCGTTTTCCCTGGCAATGGCCTGCTGTACTTCAGCTGTTGAGAGTCCGCTTGCAATTAGCCGGTCTCTTTTAATGTCAACTTTTACCTCTCGATTTATACCACCCCAAATATCAATAGAACCAACGCCGTTAATTTGCTCAAAACGCTTGGTGACTTCACGATCTAAAAGGACTGTCAACTCGGCAAGATTCATGTCTGAATTTGCACCTACAATAACGATCGGGAAGTTGTTTGGATCGAATTTCCAGATACGGGGAGGTTCGGCTTCAGGTGGTATGTTATCACGGACACGGTCTAAAGCGGCCCGTACATCATTAGACGCAACATCCACGTCAACACTTTGTGCAAATTCAAGGGTAACACGGCTTCGCCCCTCACTGGAACTGGATCGAACGCGTTCAACACCAGGAACACCAGCCAGTGCATTTTCAATAGGCTCAGTTATGATTTGCTCCATTTCTTCCGGTCCAACATTGGAATACTCAGTGGCAACGGTTAGCTGAGGATATTCTATAGGTGGCAAAAGATCTACCGGGAGGAACCTGAACCCGATAACACCAAGGGTGATAATGATCAAAAAGACCATCGAAGTTGCAATAGGACGCTTAATCGAAGTTTCTGTAATTGGCATGATCGTCAGTTTTAAAGAGTCACGTTATTTTGCTGGTTCTCACGTTCATTCATGATTTCATTCAGCAGGTCTTCTCGCTGAAGTTGTTGCAGCTGGAAAATACGCTCCCAGCTCATAGTACGAATGCGAGCCTGAGTTCTGCCTTCAGACAATAAATCCTGACCAACAGTAACCACCCATTGTCCGCTTTCCAGACCGGTCACCCCGAGTTCCATTCTACCTTCAGCTATTACATCAATAGGTTTAAATTGTACGGGTGTAGGTTGAGTCATAGCGCGGGGGGTGCCGTTGCTATCACTTGAGTCACTAACAGGTTCAATTTCAGAACCCAGAGATGTTGCGATGAAAACACCTTCTTTACCAGAAGTAGGGTCGGTATAAAGAGCACTCACGGGGATGAGTGTGGCTTGTTCACTTTCGCCAAAAAATATATCCACAGGTACAAACATACCGGGTCTAAGTAATCCATCAACATTGTCGACATCAATTTCAGCTTCAGTACTTCTGGAAACTTCATTCAGGAAGGGAGATATGCGGGAGAGTTTAGCATTAATAGCTCTCTGCTGTCCGGCACTGTTTTCAACCAGGATACGGGCAGACTGTCCCACCTGTATTCGGTTTAGCATGTTCTCGGTAAGAACGATTTCAATTTTGAGTTTGGATAAATCACCAATCAGGAATAATTGTGAATTTTGGGATGCCTGCATACCTATTTCTGCATTACGCTGGCCTACCGTACCTGATATTGGGGCTCTGATTACAGCTTTATTCAATTCATCTTTTCGTTCTGCAACCAATGACTTGGCTTGTTCAAGCTGAGCTTCCGCAAGTTCTACATCAGCCTCCGCCGACATTAACTGGGCTTCAATTTGTTCTACTTCAAGCTGACTCGTTAAATCTTTCTCTTCAAGCTGTTTGGTTCTTCTGTATTCAGACTGAACTTCCGCTAATTGTGCTTTAGCTTGCTTAACCTGCGCGCTGTTTATTTTGAGGCCAGCTTCCGCTTGTTGCAGCTGTTTCTCCAGTACATCCGTATTGAGCTGAACCAGCTTGGTACCTTTCTCAACATAGTCTCCATTTTTCACGAAAACCTGTTCTACAACACCAGAGATTTCCGGGTAGAGAGACACCTGATTTTCTGACTTTACGTTACCGCTGAACCGTTCTACCAGGGGAAGAGAACCATAGCGTGCCTGAACGGCCTCGACTGAAGGAATGACGGTATTTTCAGGTTGTTGATTTTGAGAGGTATTCTCATCCGAGCCTGAACAGGCATTCATGAAGATTAAGAGCGCCGAAATAAAGAATAATTTTGAGAGCGGAAGTAGCTGTTTCATGGTCTTTTATTGAGTTCGTTCAAAGTTAACCCAATTTTTTCGTAAACCACTCCTGCACAAATGTTAAATGCTATAAAAAAGAAAACCCTCTGGAACTCCTTTAAAAGGCTCCCAGAGGGTTAGAATTGTGAGTATATATTCTCAGGATTACTTTACCAGCACCATCTTTTTAGTCATGGAGTATGCTTTCCCGGATGTTGATTTCACATTAAGAACATAAATATACATGCCTGAGGCATATCTGGAAGCATCCCAGTTAAGCTTGTAGTACCCGGGACGAACCCCATTCTCGCTGATCAGTGTTTCTACCTTACGGCCCAGGATATCAAACACGGAGATGTTCACTTTAGCCTGTTCTGCCAGCTCGTAATGAATTGTAGTAGTTGGGTTGAACGGGTTTGGATAGTTTTGTGAAAGGGTAAAGCTTCCCGGCAGTTCTTCGGCTACCCTGATTGCTTTTCTTGCAATCTGCTGCAGGGCAGGCTGGCCTTTGGCTCTCAGATCAGATGAAATAATAATTTCTGAATCCTGATCGTCAAGAGAATTGAATGTTAGAGAAACAATCTTTCTATCCTGTACACTCGACAACGTACCAAAATTTGCCACATTCAATGTGATGATACCATTGGTGCTGTCTACATGAGATAGAAATACATTAGCATTGCTGCTATGGATGTTGAACAGATCGTGATTTTTAATATCCGAAATGCTCAGTTTATCCTCTTCGTAGTCAATAATCAGAGAAAGCGCCATCACACTATCAGGGTGGGAAAGAGCAAAAGTATAGGTTACTTCACGCGCTGCATTCTGATCATGCACATATTCATGAACCTGCTCATTCTTTGAGTAGCTGATGAATTGAAGAGAATCAGAGATAGAGATTTCAGGCTTTTGTTTTGAATTCTTCTGAACGGCATCAGTATTGTTACTCAAATCTTTGGTTCCCGCCTTTAGAATATTCTGGCCTGAAGCTACCTCATCTATTGATGAGCCACTTTCCAGAGAAGCTATTTTCGCAGCCATATCCTGAGCTTTAGCTACTTTGCTTCGCTCCTGTGTAAGGTTCCAGAAACGGATAAAAGCAACGATATCATCAATATTGAAATCGTTATCTCCATTTAAACGCGCATTGGGGAAACTCAGTGTAGTTCCAAAATCAAGCGGAGCGGTTTCATAACCGAACTCATCATTTCTCCAGCCATCGCTGAAGGAATTCAGGTCATCAAAATCCACATCCAGGTCATTATCAAAATCACCAATCATGGTTGTGTAGAAGTCATCCTCTGAGAAATAGCGGTCATCTTCAGAAGTTCGTATTCCATCGCCGTCGATGTCTATGAAATACCTTCCACCACTATTATCATATAAAGCCTGAGAAGATATATCTACAAAAAGTGTATCTAACGAATAGAAGTTAATGTCATCAGCAATCAGACTATTGCCTTCGATATTTATGGCGCCAGCCGAGAATGTTTCACCATCATGATTCGAGATAGTAATTGTTCCGTCCATATAATTGGCGAAATTATCGAGGGTAGACAGGTCGGTGTCGAACACAAACTCAAGTCCATCTGAAAGGCTTACAATGCTATCGTTTGAAAGAAACTGCTCGATTTGAAGAGCGGTAATCAGGAAGTTTTTGCCAACTCCAAGTGTACCACTGTCTCGTCCGCGGATGGCAACATCAAGATTGCCATTTCCGTCCGAGTCATAAGCGTGAATGCTGATTGCCCCACTAAATGCACTTGTGAGTGTATTAGCAGTGGAGAAAGTGTTACTTCCGTTATTCTGGAACCAGTATCCTTCGCCATTATTGGATGATGTGGCCAGGATATCGACAAGTCCATCGCCGTTGAGATCTGCAGCAGAAACATCCAGTGCTCCCAAGATTCCGGTTGCAATCACATTTTCAGTACCAAAAGTGCCATCTCCGTTGTTGATGAAGGCTCCGACCTTATCGTCGTCAGAAGAAGCAAAAAGTACATCCAGATTTCCATCATTATTAAGATCAGCAGCTGTTACTCTTTCCGGGTGATTAATACCTGAAGCGATAATTGACCGGGTAAAGGAACCATCTCCATTATTCTGATATAAAGCCACTTCGTTTCCAATATTCTCAGCCGATACAATATCAGTAAGGTTATCGCCATTGAAATCTGCCGCGTAAATAGAGTTCATTAAATTACTGTTATCAACGATTTGGTTTTCCGGGCCAAAAGCTACCTCAGAAAGGAAACTTTGATTTTCGTACCAGCTTATTTTTCCATCATTGGCTGAAGAGATCACAACGTCGGTGTAACCATCATTATTCATATCAGCAGGGAAGATATCGGTAATACCTGCGTGATTAACTGTTACTGTAGTTTGATCCAGGAAGTTGCCGCCTGAGGTGCTTCCTCCGTTATTCTTCAATACTTTGAATTCATTATTCAGATTCGATGTGAATACAAAATCAGGGTATTCATTTCCAAAAATATTAATTGGCCGAATAATCCTTGGGGATAAAGAACCCGAGAAGTTCAGGTTTACTACTCTGTTGAACGGATCATCCCCATCGGAGAAAATCAATGATATTTGATTGTCGTTAGGGCGGGTGGCGATCAGGTCTTCAAAGCCATCAGCATCAATGTCAGCAGAAGTAATATTTCCGGTGCCTGAAAAACCTGTTTGGGTTTCGAACTGGCCAAATGTGCCTTCACTTTCAGATAAGTAAAGATATTTGCCCGGATAGGTATATCCAATACTATTGGCTGTTACAGATATGTCAACAAACCCGGATAATCCTGACGGAGCTTCCACAATGATGGAGGCGGAGTCGGCACTAAGAATGGTTGCTGATGTTCCATTGAACTGTACCTGATTTTCAGATTGAACATTAGAAAATCCAATTCCTGAGATTTTAACACGGGTTGCTTCAATACCTGTTGCTGGATGAATACCGGAAATCTGTGTTGATACGGCTTTAATGCTCACGGTATCAGATGCTACCCGTGTGTTACTGGAGTCGATAGCAACCACTCGATAGTAGTAGGTTACACCGTTATTCAGGCCGGTATCTTCGTATGTGGTTCCGGTTTGTGGTGAGCCAAGCAGGGAGGTAAAACCATCTGCGTCAGGGTTTGTACTGCGAACTACATCATATCCCAGAAGATCGGTTTCAGTATTGGGATTCCAGCTAATTGAAGCAGAACCAATATTTCCGGAAACCGCCACACCCGTTGGAGGTGCAGGAGGAGTATCCACATTTTTTAGTAAAATCAATTGATTAGCTGTGTAGTCTCCTGCAATTAAATCTAGCAAACCTGTTTCTGTCAGGTCAGCAGCAGCAACCGAGCGTAATTCTCCGGCACCAGATAGCAGGCTAACGGCGGTATCAAAACTTCCGGAACCCAGGTTTTGATACCACACCAGGTCCCCGTTAAGGGTAGAAACAATAACGTCGTTTAAGCCATCCCCATTTAAGTCGGCAGCTGTTGCATTAAAAGGATCAGTCATGTCACTGGAAATAATATTCTGTGCTGAGAATACTCCGGTTCCGGAACCATTGGAGTACCATGCTACCTTTGAATCATTTTGCGAAACCGAAAGCACATCAATAAAGCCGTCATTATCCAAATCTGCAGTTACAACATTTTTAGGTGAATCCACAGAAGAGGTAATTACAGAAGCCGTATTAAAGGTTCCGGCGTTATTTACATACTGAACAATTTCACCTGAAGCTTCAATTGAGGCGACTAGATCGAAATCTCCATCCCCATCAAAATCTGCGGCTTTTACATCATTAGCTAAAGGAGCATTTCCATCTATTACTTGTTGAAGCTGGAAAGATCCGGTTCCATCATTCTCATAATATGAGATATCATCAGTTACGGTATGTACATGAATGATATCGGTATCACCATCGAGGTTCACATCAAAAGCTATGACATCCTGGGAATTGTAGTTTGTGATTACCGGGAATGTTTCAATCACTGAACCTTCAACGCTGTTGAAAGTATTGGAGCCATCATTCCGGAACCAGGCCAGAAGATTGTTGTAAGCAGCGACTACATCCAGAATTCCGTCGCCATCAAAATCAGCATAGGTGACGCTGCGTGCACGGGCATCACCGGTTTCTCCAATTTCCTGCAGACCAGAGAAAGTCAGGTTACCGAGGTTTTCCAGATATCCTACATTGTTAAATGCATTTTCGTTATAGGAAGCGGTAAGAATATCGAGATCCTGATCGTTATCCAGATTAGGGGTTTGAATTTCAAGAACGCCAGACAAAGTAGCCAGAGTAGATGGATCCTGGAAAAACCCGCTTTCATCAGGTGTATCTTCCAAAACGGTATACATATCCGGGGCTCTGAGATTTACATCTCCATTGATGTTGATTGTAACAGCGTAGGTGCTGGGTGATAAAGCAGGAACTGTTACTGAAATCTTGATCGAGTCAGATGAAGCAATAGTCGCATTCTGCCCGCCAATCTGAACTTCGAGCGAACTGTTGGTAAGATTAGCTCCATAAATGGTTAGCGTGCTGCCAGTAACACCGGCGGTTGCAGACAGTGCATAAAGGCTCTTAATTTTGAATGGCACAGCTACTTCATCACTTAACTGAGATAAGTTGCCCGTTACAGAGTCATAAGCTGCGGCACGGTAGTAATAGGTCGTATTTTCAACCGGAGTTGTATCCGTATAACTGGTGTCATCTATTACCGTAGTGTTTAGTCGGGTTGCTGCCGTTGAATCGATAAAAGAAGATGTTGAACGGTACACATTATAACCTCCGATGTTAGGGGCCGGACTTGGTTCCCAGTCAAGGTCGATGGAAGAAGTTCCTGCGGAAGCTGTCATATTTAATGGGCCGGGTGTCTCAATAGGAATAATATCATTTGAGAAACGTGGAGCGATTTGTGCACCATTGAATGAGCCTAACACACCCACAAGGTCCAGATAGGAAGGAGGTGTATCTCCAATAACTTCCGTTTGAGCCCAAAGCCGAATAGTTACTGAATTTCCAGTAAATGTTTCTGCAGTTACGTTTGTGTTAGTTGCTGATGCATTGGCAGGCCATGTACCAGGGTCGGTAATCAGGTCATTAATTCTGACTAAGGTGCCCTGAAGGTTTTGCAGATCCGTGGATGGATCACCGGCATTAATAAAGTCATTATAACTTACAGACTTTGGATCCGGCAAGGTGTTCCCACTGTTGAGAACCGAGATGTTATTGTTGATATCGCCAACAAGAATTTCACGAAGGCCATTGAAGGTTTCGAGTTCGCCTTCCACTTCCACGCTATCCCCGGGGGTAACTCCGGAAACAGCCAAATCATCATTAAATACAACAATCCCGAAATCACCGTCCTGAATATAAAAAGCGGTGTTATTAGCTGATGCCTGGAAGTTAGGTGAAGTTACCACTCCACGTACTCTTACAAAAGAACTGTCGATTTGGTTTTTGGCGGTTTCAAGAGAAATAAATTCGTTGTCAGGAGTATAGTACCGAACATCGCTGTTATTGATTGGATATAACGCATAGCCATCGCTTCCGCCGGATGAGCTTTGGTATATAATGCCGGTGTATTCGAAATCATCCGGTATAAGCTGTCCTGCAATTTCTGTAGTGAAATCAGGGCCGACTGTAAGGCGAATACTGCTTAATTGATCGTTTTCGTAAATATCATAATCCGTTTCATTAACGAAGTTTTGTCCGGCTTCAGTAACGGAAAGGTTATTTACCGTAACCAGTACAGATTCATACTGTTCAAAATCGGAAACCTGAGAAAGTACAATATCGACGGGTGCGGGAAGTGAGTTTCCGGATGAGATGACATTTACCGATGAAATGTTGATCAATTCCTTCATAGAATTTACTTCAGAAACTGTGCCCGTAATTTCTACCAAATCACCAATTTGTATGCCTCCGTTAAAGAGAGGTGTATTGAAATCTGCTGAAGCGTATAAATGTAATCCGGCATTATTCTGCTGGATCTTAAATATATTTTCATGTTTCCGGGTGATGATTCCCTGAACCCGAACTGTTTCTCCATTCGCTGTTTGCCGGGCTTCTGCAATGGTTGAAAGTTCAACTGGTGGCGCTTCATTTTCATACCAGGCGATTTTATCATCAGAAGAAGAGGCGGAAACAATATCTAGGTCGCCGTCATTGTCGGCATCTCCAACGTCAATAAAGCGAGGTGTATCTATATCACTTGAAGTGGCTACGGTAATAGTATCGGTTACGGATGTGCCATCGGTGGTATAAATCGTAATTTGATCCAGACCCAGATATGAAGCTACGATATCAAGGTTTCCGTCTCCGTTAAAATCTAACACTCTGATATCATTCGCAGAACCGGGACTTTCATTAAGTACAGTTATAGGAGGGGATTGAGAACCATTACTTTGAGTAACAGAAATATTATTGCTGAAGCTGGTTCCGACATATTGCCGGCTAATAATCAGATCCTTAAAACCATCTTTATTCAAATCCGCGACTTTAAAATCAAAGATGTTATCAGGGTTATAAATATATTGATAATCGGAAGCACTGAAGGTACCAAACCCTTCGTTTTCATATAAACGAATTTGACTTCCCCCGTTTATTGCAATCAGTGCGTCCTGATCACCATCGCTGTCATAGTCAGACACTTCAAAGTTTGTGAATTGTGTGCCGGGATTACTGAAAGTTGAATAATTAAAGATATTATTTATATCACCAAGTGTTCCATTACCTTTATTCTCGTGCCAAACAACTCTCCAGTAGTAGGTGGTAGAACCACTGAATGTGATATAGTTCATACCTACAACAAAGTCTTTTAATCCGTCTCCATTCACATCTGAAATCTCAAAGCCTCTGAATGTGGGGGAGATACCATTCTCGGTATTGTAGTTCCATAGTTCGTATGGGCTGCTGAATAAACCGGTACCCAAGTTTGGATAAACTTTTATAGATCTGTTTGTGGCATCCAAAACTACCAAGTCAATATCGCCGTCGTTGTCAATATCGGTTGGTTCCATGAATTCCACATTCACATTGCTGGCAATCGGAGTTCGGCTTCCAAAGCTTCCGGCCTGGTTATTTTCAAACCAGTCCAGATTATCATTGGTCTCTGACCAGGCAACTACATCCTGATATCCGTCTCCATTGATGTCAGCAAATATGCTGATGAATGGTTGTTCCGGAGCGTTATAAATAACATTCTGGGATGTGAAATATGCGCCTTCTGACTTAAGCACAGTAAACTGTCCGGATAGCGTACTTGTATTACCCAGGCTTGTCACACTGATCTCAGCAGGACCTGCACTCATGCTTGGAACTTCAACCACCAATCGGTTTCCGTAACTTAGCGAACCGGTTGATTCAACGATGGTGGCATCCACCCCGTCAAAACTCACGGTCACTTCAGAAAGATTTTTGGAAAAACCCTTACCCCAAATTTCTATCTCCGATCCGGGAGCCGCTGCTTTTGGTATGATCTCTGTTATGGCAGGATTGGGAACTACATTTTCTATTTGATAGACATAGTTATTAGTAGCGTCATAAGTGATGATATCTGTATCACCATCGGAATTGAAGTCTCCAAATCCGCTAACATTGACATTTTCTTTCTCTATAATCTGAGGTTCTCCAAAAGTGAAAGTGCCTTCCTTCTCAACCCAGAACAAATCCGTACCATACCCTGCAAAGTCTTCATCTCCGTCTCCATCCATATCCCGGATGGCGAGGAAAGTATAGGCGGATTGTGCTGAAGTAATCGAAATGTGAGAGCCAAAGGTAGAGTTGCCGTTATTAATAAGGTAGCCAATCCCCGTGGTATGTCCCCCAATAATATCCAGGTTTCCATCTCCATTAATGTCAGAAGTACCTACCAGGTAATAGTTAAATCCGGTTGAAAGAACTCCCGCAAAAGAAAAATTTCCGATACCATCGTTGGTGTACCATTGGATCACGTTGGAAGGGGAGCGCTGGGCCGTAATCATGTCGAGATATCCGTTCCCGTTTAAATCTGCAAAGTGGACATCATTAATATCGTTGGCATTTTGGTCAATAAACTGTTCTGCAGCAAAAGTTCCATCCCCATTGTTCAGGAAAAAAGCTATGTCATTGATTGCTTCGAAAAACACAATTAAATCAGGATATCCATCATGGTTGATGTCGGCCGATTCTATACCGCTAACCGCTGCTCCGGTCCCACTGGCCGCATATGCGATTTGTACCGCATTTTGATACGTACCGTCTCCATTATTTTGTAAATACAGCAGGGAGTCGGTTCCAAGGGTAGTCCAATAAACCAGGTCCTCATCTCCATCATTGTCAAAATCCGTTGAGTTTGCATGATTGGCTAAAGAATTAGCAATTAGTTGCTTGGAAGTAAGTCCGCCAAAACCATCATTAACATACCAGAAAAGCTCATATTGTGATTTGAAATGACTGGAAAGCACATCCAGGTCACCGTCATTATCAAAGTCAGCAGTGGTTTGGAGGAGAGAACTAAAGCTATTTAATCCTGTTTCAAGCGTATCAGTCTGCTCAAAAAATGTAACTTGATTGCTGACAACGGTAAATAACCCGGCGTATTCAGCAATATCACCATCCGTTTGGGCAAGAACGTTATAGTTGCCCGGATTGATAGAAGGTACGGTGACGGTCAGTTTGGTGGATTGAAAAGACTCGACGGTGGCAGGAACACCTCCGATATAAACTTCTGTGGAGCCGTTAAAACCGGAACCGTAAATCTGAATGGAAGATCCGGGAGCTGCAGCTTCAGGAGCTACTTTGGTTACGTAAGAAACAATTTCGGTCCCTGTGTTTTCATACCAGGCGATGTTATTATTAGAATCACCGGATATGATATCCAGATCACCATCTCCATCAAAATCTGCACTTCTAACACTTCTAGCCCCATTTGCGGTTTGAAAAATAAGGTTGTCTGTATCAAAAGTGCCGTCACCATTTCCTAAATGATATTCTAACCTGAAAGTACCTCCAGAAGATGAAATAATATCCTGATGTCCATCTCCATTTATATCTCCAGTACTTACACTCAGAGCACTCACAGTATTATTTGATAGGACAATTCGAGCTCCGAATGTTCCATCACCATTATTTGGAAACCATGAAAGATTATGATCTCCAAAAGAAACAGCTACGATATCCTGATATCCGTCGCCGTTAAAATCAGCATGTGCTAACTCTGTTACCTCATCTACACTACTTGATATTGTTACCTTAGAATTAAAAGTGCCATCACCATTGCCTTCAAACCATGCGATTTCATCTGTGCTATATGATGCTACATATAAATCCAGAATTCCATCATTATTTAAATCACCAGCATATAAGTCTTTGGCCCCAGCTACAGAAGTAGAAATTATATCTTGAGCACCAAATGTTCCATCTCCATTATTTGCATACCAGGCAATTTTGTTGTCATTCTCAGAGGCTGAAATTACATCCATATCCCCATCTCCGTCCAGATCATATGATATAGCGCTATTAGCTCCATCTGTAAGAGATGATATAATAGTTTCAGAACCGAATGTTCCATCACCATTATTCTTATACCACGCAATTTTATTACCAAGGTCTGATGCAGAAATAACATCCAGATATCCATCACTGTCTAAATCCGAAGCAAAAACTGATAAAGCTCCGTCAGCAAGAGTAGAAATAATAAGTTGGGATGCAAAGGTTCCGTCTCCATTATTAGGATACCAAGCGATTTTATCATCATTGTAAGATGCTGAAAGGATATCTAAGTCTCCATCATTGTCTAAATCAGCATAAGATAATTCATAGGGGTCATTTACAGATGTAGAAATAACATTCTGAGCACCAAAACTGGCATCTACCGCATTCAATACAGAAAATCCGGAATAGGTATCACTCCCGTAATAGTTACCAACGGTAACGTCATTAAAGCCAACATTGGCTTGGGGAACCTGAACGACTAATTTATTATCAGAAACAGATTGTACAGTACCATAGGTACCACCAAAACTCACCGATTGAACTACACTTGGAGAGAACCCATTTCCGTAGATACTGATCTGTGAAAAAGGAGCGGCCGCATTGGGGTGTATTCCGGTAATTTTAACCGGTGTGGTGTCTAATCCGGTAATGGAAATATCGTCGAGGAATACGGCATCAATACCATTAGGATCATCTTCGGTTTCATCTTTCGAAAACCAGAAGTCAATATAATATTCACCAGCTGGCAGATCATAAACCGGGCTGTTGGTCCACGCAATGTTGCCTGAGGCTGAATCAACTACCGTTCCGGCAATTTCCAGGTAAAAGAAGTCGAAATTTTGTTGAGAACTAATTCGATACTGAAATTGAAGCGCACCACCGCCTTCTGCAATATGTACAAAAATGCCGGTGTTACTATTCTCGGAATGATCGATATCTCCACTTCGGATGCTATAACCACTGTTTAGTGTATTGGCCGACTGTTCTATAATCCACGAGTTGGGAGAAGTGGTTCGCCCAAACTTTGTACCACCTGTGAAAGGGTCAAAATTGTTCGGGATTAACCCATCAGCAAAGCTGTATACTGTATCCGAAGCCGGGAAAAGCTCACTTTCTGCAAGTTCGTTTCTGTCAAAAGTTACTGGCTGTACCGGGCTCTCTGATATTATTTCCGAATTTCCACTCAGAGGTAAAGGTGAAACCGGTTGCGTATCAGTTGTTTTATCCTGTGCAAGAGCAGAGGAAGAGGTAAGAAACCCGAATGTAAATATCCCAAATAGTATAAAGCCTTTTTTCATAATACAACGTGTTACAGCGCGGTTGATAAACGCAGAGTTAGTTAATTCTTTTGAATACATAGTTTTCCCGAATCTTATTGGACAACATTAGCCTGATCATAGGACAAAATATCTATGTCAAAGCCTTCGGAAGACTTTAGCACAGAAGTGTTATGTATATATAGGGCGGTACTTCCGGGGAAGCTGCCAGTTGGCGTAAAGGTTACTTCACAAACGGCACCACCGCCGGAGAGGGTTACTCCGCTTCCGGCAATACCGGCTTCAATAGTTATAAAATTTGATGTGATTTCCGGCTCTACATAGATGAGTGTGTTATTTCCATCCGGATTCAGGAAGCTTCCTGCTTCTCCAAATACCTGTACATCGGTAACCGCCAGGAAAACAGCATTATAATTTAAAACCAAAGAGAAGGCCGTGAGGTCGTCACTTTCCTGGATTTCGTCCAAATAGACTTTTGCCGTATAGGTACCATCATTGTTACTGGTTATTACCTGAGGGTTAAACAGAAACCCACGACTCTGGAATGCATTCACCGAAAATTGTCCGGTAAAGGTGGTGTCTTTTAATACGGTAGAATTGGGTGGAGTATATTCTGCATAGATTTCGAACGTATAATAATTTTCCCCAAACGTTTCGATCAGGTTAGAAATAGTAATCGACTGAAACTCTTCGACTGACTGAAAGTCTTTGTTCTGAATATTTTCTTCCGGAGAGGCATAGCGGTAACTATATTGGAAGTTGAAATCAATACTGGAGCCTTCTTCGTTAATTACGTCCCACTCAAGGGTGATTTCCCGCTGAGTTATTTCAAAAGGATTATCCAGTGAAAAACCAGCATTAATAAAACGGATACCTGGCAACTTGTAGTCGGGATCTGTAGGATCATTTGAATTGCTTGCTCCGTCATCTTCGGTTTCAGGCAGCTCATTTATTTGGCTTATGATAGTATCACAGGAAATCATACTTCCTGATATAAGTAGCAAAAGAATGAAAAGGATATGCTTTTTAAAAGTATTCATCGTTAGGTATTCCATAATCTTAAAAATTTACCCGCATGCTAAGTCCGTTGTTCTTGGCATTAAATTCAATTTTTGCGTTTTCCAGCTTCTTCTTGTTTGACTTTTGCAGCAACAGATCAACAATTTCAACACCTTTAACGGCAAAATAGGCGGTTATACCTACTTTTAGCTGATCCAAAGCATCATTGGCAGTGGCGTAATGTCCGCGGTAATCTGTGCGAAGCTGCTCAAAGTCAGCACCTGAAGAGGCATTATTATAAAGCTCTAGTGCAGTTTCGTATTTCTTATAAGAATTGTTGTAATCTAAATATGACTTAATACTGTAGGCAATAGCACCACCTCCGGCCAGGAAATACAGAAAGCCACGCCCACCTTTTCCAAGATAGCCATGACCCACTCCGGGGAATGCTGCCCCGGGAATTACAGAACGCAATATCGCCCTTCCTTTACTTCGGGGCTGAAATTCATCGACAAAAGTAACCTCCTGACTCAATGAGTTGACCTGTATTTCTTTATTCACATCATTAAACCCATCTTTTTCAATAGAAATCTGATACTTGCCAAACCGGAGAGAGGGGAGCTGAACGGGTGTTTTATCAAAAGAACGGGAGTATCCGGGACCTTTAAGCTGTACTTCAGCGTCAGGGAATACACTATTTATGGTCAGACTGCCACGCCCTTGTATCTGAGTCAAATCTATGCTTATCTCTCTGTCATCATTTCGTTGCAGCTCAAAATTTCGGGTTTGAGTATCAAAATTCAGCAGTTCAGCAGTTAGCTCATAGTTGCCAACCGGCAGATCCCTGAATGTTTTTGAGCCAACCCATTCTTGTTCTACCTGTCCATCTTTTCGAAGCGTGAATTCCGCATTTTCTTGTTGCGCTATCACAAACAGATTACCTGTAATTTGGCCCAGCGTTACATTTTCAACAAGAGAATCACCCTGAGTAATATCCACTGTTCGTCTCACCGGATCGAAACCGGAAGAACGAACTTCAAGTATATGAGCACCGGGAACAAGCTCAATATTTTCCCGGTTACTTTGAGGCTGATCATCAATCAGGATGGTGGCATCCTCCGGGGTAGTATTGACGGTGAGGTAACCAATGTATCGCTGAAGATTATAGCTTAGTTCCCTGTTGGCACCTGTAAATTCGAGTTCGTCCTCTACATTGGAATAACCGGGATAAGTAAGCCGAATCTTAAGATTTCCGGGATAGATGTTAACTCTAAGCGGAGTTACACCCCGGGCTCCGGGCTCATCATTTAAATAAATGGAGGCACCGGCTGGAGTTGAGTTGATTAATACAGTAACCGGGTTAATTTGATCGAGAGTATATCTGAAGGTGTTAACACGATCAGCTGAAACTGAAATGGAGTCATCTATAAATTCATGCCGGTCTTTTCGAATCTGAAGAAAGTGGTCACCCGTTGTCAGTTCAGTATCGAAAACGGTTCCGTCAACCTGGTACTCTTCACCATCAATAAAGAGCGTGCTATTTTCGGGACTAATATTAAACTGAACAGGTTCCAGTGTAGATTTCTGATCGCCTGTTACCTGTATCTCCCAAACCTGGCCAGCCTCAAGACTGATACCTTCATCATTTAAAACCAACTGAAAAGGAGGGTAGCCATCTTTATAGATACTTACTACCCGCTCATTGGTAGACAGGTAAAGAAGATTGTATCCCGGAAGCTGCTGTACTTTATGGATTCCATTGTTGGAGCGGAAAGTCAAACCTGTAAGGTCTGATATAATACGAAGTCCGGCTGTTAGATTACCGTTTATATCCCGGTTATCATCCCTGTCAGCTATTATTTCGCTGGGCAGACGTTTGGCTTCACCAACTATTCTCAGTGAAGACATTTCTTCCGTCTCATCCTGGGCATGTATGTCGTTGAATGAGGTAGACCCAAATAACAGGGATAGAAAAATGGGAACGAATAACAGTTTGAATCTTTGTGTATACACTTTTTTACTACTTCTTAAGATTAAAATCACTGGTAAGCCCCATGCATGGCAGTCCCCGGGGAACTTTGGCAAAGAGATTACAAACAATTATGAAAACAATAACTACATATATATGTAGTATTGGGATAAACATAGCTTAGCCTACATAGAGAATTAGCTATATTACTGTACATAGTACCTTTACTAATAAGAGAAGAATGATGTACAGAAATCCCCACATCCCTGTGCATCTTGAAATTACCTAAAGCACCATTGCAATGCCCTTGGTTTCCCCTCCCCAAAAACGATTAAATCGCCAATAAATAAGTTAAAAATTCACGTTAAAATTACCTAATTCCACTAAAGCTTCTTCAGACCATTCCTTTGGTTGCCATGCTCGAACATAAATTTTAGGCTCTTCATCGTTAAAGTCGATCAGAAGAAATAAATATCCTTCATCCGAGTAGTTAGTGGAAGTATAGCTCTGACGCATACTAATACCATAGATTCCTTCCTGATTGTTTTTCCGGATAATATTAAAAGTGGAAAAACCAAGGTGGATATCAGGCTTGGACGCAAACAGAACTTTCTGGCGCTCTAAAAACTCTTGTTTTGTTTGGCGGAGATACTCAACATTGGGCTGGGAAGGCTGATTTTGCTCATACGCAAAATTATTGCTGGCACTTTCATCAACCTTAAGCACACGGCCTGTGATAATCACAGCTTGTTCTGCAAACATAGTTCCAAGCTGACTCAAATCGCGGGTCATATAAGCCGTTCTGTATTTTTCAACAAATTTGATCATTACCTGACGCTTATCCCAATCTTTACCAAACTTTGAAGCCCTGCGAAATTCCTCATACATGCCATCCATAATTCCAAAGTTGATGTCGGTCATGGTTCCGGTGCTGTCAAAATCGGGTACTAGGTATTCCTTGCTTTGCATATTCACAGAAGGGTAGCGGGCGGTAGAAGATAGCTGCCGGAATTCCCATCCTTCCATTGTTTTATTGATGTCAGATTTAGAGGTATTGTTTGAAATGCTCAGGTTATTAAACTTCTCAAGGCTGGCCAATTTATTATCCAGAAACTCATCTTCTTTCCAAGCTTCGGTTTCCTTTTCTTCATTAAAGTAGGCCTGAAGGTTTTTGAGATGGTCTGGTACAATTTCTTTGAGTTCCTCAACGTCCACAGCCTGAACTTCTTCGACTGCATCAGTTTGTGCAAATTCTTCCATGAATGTATTCAGCGTGAAGCTTTCATTCATAGGCTCCAGAGCAACCTTTTGTTTGATCTCCTCTTTTTGCTTTTGAGTGATAGGCTGATCCAGGTCCAGTTCTTTCGGATAGTTGAAAGGAGGGCGTCGTACGAGTTCCCAAAGATCGCCCACTTCCTTAATCTCATCCTTATTTTCGTAATAAGAATACTTAACGTTGATTCTCAACGAATTAAATTGTGTGCTGGAACCGTACAGGTTGATGGTAGCTGTTCCGTCAATAGATTTTGCTGATACGGAGTTACTGCCGTCCCAAAAACTAAAATCGAGAGTTTCGGCTTTTTCGCCATCCACCAAAACAGCAACCGTAATTTCACGCTCTTTATTGGTAAGCATCTCGTCGGAAAGAATTTCAAAACGTACCGACTGTATAATATCAGGAATACGGAAGCCGGGTTCTGTATATAAGTTACTTCCGTTGTGCATTAAGGTTGATTCCGGAATGGAATTTAAAAGCACAATACTGAAATAATAATACTTCAGTGCGTTGGCATAATTTCCTTCTTCTTCAAATTCCTCTGCTTTATCAAAAATGTCTTTAACCAGCTGTTTCCGGTTTTCAAAAATCTCATTAACAGAAGATTTCATAATGTATCTGAACACGTAAATACCGCAATCACGTGGCTCTTTAAATGTTTTGAGGTTTTTAAGTTGAGCTGAAGAGTAGGTCTTTACAATCCCTTCAACTTCCTGCTTATACTCTCCCTGATTGTCAGTAATGCTCTCGGATACTTTATTGGTAAATGAAGATTCAATATTTACGGCAATTTTTGACAGAAGCTGATCGATGGCAGCTGATTCACTTTCGCTTTGGTTTTGGGAGCAGAATTCACCCCAGTAATAGTCATCACCGGCTTTAATGGTTTCGATATCCGGAGTTTGAGCAAAGGCATTCGATGATAATAAAACAGCGAAGAGCAGCAATAATATCTGTTTGCAGATAGAATTTTTCTTTGAATAGTACATTTTAATTATTGTAAGCTTACAATTTCTGGTTGTTCATTTTTGTATTGAGTCATGGTCATTCCAACAGAAGCGTTTATATAGGTTGGATCTGCAACGATATACTTTTTCCCTGAATGATAATGGCTGTCGCCCTGCACGCTATTGCCGGAGAAGGCAACGGCTGTAGCTAAATGCTTGCTGTATCGAAGTCCGACTACATCTAACCCCACCAATTCCTGCACTAAGTTAGCAAATAAAATGGATCGGTCATCACAATCAGAATAGGGATAAAACAACGTTTCTTCGGGAACCATATATTTTTCCCGGTCAAATTGATCCTGATCTGTTTTGTAGTCAAATGCCGTTTGCACAAATCTGAGCAAGAAGTTAACGGCTTCTTCCTCATTCATATCTGCAATAGCAGGCGCAAGCTTCTCATAAATTGACTTTTTAGACGATTCAGATAATGAAGCTGTAAAGAAAACAGGAAGTTCCGTAAGCGGGAAATATTCGAAGTAGGTAATCAAATTCTTATCGATTGAAACCGGAATGATGTAGTCCTTATCATTGAAAGAAAACTCTAGCGTCCGCGACTCAGTGTTTTTAGTATCGCCTAAATTTGGGAATTCTTTAATTCTCAGGTCAAGCTTCTTGCTTTGGCTTTGGTGCGAACCGGTGTAAGTGAAGATGGAGCTTGGAGTCTGCTTGTCTTCATTCAGGTCAATAACATAGTACTGCTCACCGTCCAGGGTATAGTATTTGGTATTGAATACGTTGTACTCTACCGCAAACAAGATATATACATCATTTTGATCATATCCAATGCGCACTTTATATCCGGCTCGTGTCAGCAAAAACCAGTTGTAAAGGTTGACAAGCTTTTTGTCATACCCTTCATAAACGGTATTGGCAAAATCGTTGATCAGCAGTAAATAACCCCAGTCGTTCAATTTTAGCTCTTCACGTACTTTATTGGAATAAGAGATGATAGGGTCGTGGTTTATGCGGCTGACTTTATCCCAGAATTCCGCAATTCTTTTGTTATCCGTTTTCCTCATAGAAAATTCCTGCGGAGAATATAAAGAGCGCAACTGAGCCGGATATTCAAACGGAATAGTAGAAGAAAAGTAATTGATATTAGCCGTCCGGGTTTCGATATCGCCAAACATCGACTCTTTAGGAGGCTTCTCAATTTTAATAGGCTCTGGTTCTGGTGCATCCGGAATATCGATATCTACCCGTTCACGAATCGGGGTATCATCTTTGGGAGCCTCATTTTCAACGGCAGGTTTTGGCGGAGCTTCCGGAATCGAAACTGGTTTTTTCTCTTTATAGAAATCAGAGCCCGGATTGATGCCTACCTCTTCCCATGTCTTTTCCAGCATCTCAATAAACTCTTTGTCGAATTTATCCTGATACTCTTTGAATTCAGCTTCTTGTTGCTTCTTCCATTTTTCATACTCCGTATCCTGAGCCAGAATACAGGTTGGAATAAGTATAACAGAGAAGAAAAAACTCAGAAAAACAGAGAAATATTTTTTCTCCGTATAAATGTTTTCGAAAAACCCCATTTTTTAAACCTCAACGTTACTTTTAGTAATATATACGGCAAAAATTCAACAATTTACCATGATAGTCAAATTAAAAAGATTTGTGTTGGTTGATAAATCATTTTATTATTCCTGAAACCAAATAATACCACAAAGGGGTAATCGATATGAAAATGAAATCTATTCTATTAACGTTATTCGCATTTACTTTTATGGTTTCTTGCGGGGGCGAAAAAGCTGTTACCAGTCAAAGTTCTATGCCGAACTGGATAATGGTTCCTCCGGCAGATACTGAAGAATACTTTTATGCACCGGGACAAGCTGAAAGCAGCCGTCAGGGAACTGCACTAAGAATGGCTCAGAGCAATGCTACCACAGCAATGGCTCAAAAGCTTGAAGTTAAAGTTTCTGCTCTGCAAAAATCTTTTGAAGAAGAAGTACAAAGCGGCCCAAATGCCAACTACGCAGCAACTTTCTCTAGTGCCAGTGAGCAGCTAGTGAACAACACTATGAATGGTGTTACCCGCGACCGTGCCGAGTGTGAGCAACTGAATCCTGAAGTTACCGGTGGTAACGTAAATCAGCGTTGCTACGTATTGGTACGCATGCCGGTAGGTCAGGCTCGTTCCGTACTTGAAAATGCACTTTCTAAAGATGAAGAACTGTATACCAAGTTCAAGGCTTCTAAAGCTTTTGAAGAACTGCAAAACAAACTTCATGAATTAGAAGACTAAATTCAAAACACTGTTTTTGTGAAATTTAGTCTCACATTCCTGATTCAGGCATTTCTTATAAATTTAGTACTCTGTGGAACCTTGTTTTCGCAGAGTACTTTTTTTTTGGATGAAGATGAGCAACCCGTTCTGATCTATCAATCTGAATATCTTCATGGATTCGGTGTAGAACCTGTCTATTCCTATGCAGCGGAGGAAGAATTTGAAGATGCTTGTGAAAAGGCTCTCGATGAGTTGAATAGCAACTTGTTTATGTCGGTATACATTGAGGAATTCAAAACCAATGACTATACCACCTACAACTTTCCGGAGTTAAGCGTCAGAGATACTGTACTTGCTTTTGGTGATACTGTGATAAAGCAGGACTCGGTGATTATTAATGAACAGGCCGTTTGTGTTGCTGCTCTGGCAAATAAATCCCCGGGCATCAATGTTGAAATGCCTTCTCTTTCCCGGTTATTCATAGGGCCACAAAAAATTGGGGATACCTGGTTTGCAATCGGTAAAACCCGGGCCACTTCCTACAATCCAAGTGTGGCATGGATGAAAGCCAAAAACAACGCTCTTCAGGACCTGACCAAGGCAATCCGTATTTCGGTTCAATCCATAGAACGACAACTGGAAGAAGGGGATTACACACAATCGGGCGGAATCACCTATTTCAAATCCAACCTGATCTATAACGGAATCTACAACGTCAGGAGATACACCACACACAAATCTTTTTTGACCGTCATCGCTGTCAAGGAAAGTGACGTTATTGAATATTAGCTAGTCTCGTCGATTAATTTTGAAAGAAGGATTTTTATCCTGCTTGAGCCGCTCCTGATCTATTTTTTCCTGGTACAGTCGTTCCACGTCTTTAAGCGTATCCACATCATCGGGAGATAGATCCCAGCGGATGGCCTTGAAACGCGGGAACCGGAGCGTGTAATTAGCCTTGGTTCTCTTGTTCACCTGTATATCATCAAATTCCAGTTCCACCACAATATCCGGATATAAACCCAGGGTAGGGCCATATTTCTCTGCGGTAATTTCTTTGATGCGGTCGTTCATCTTTTTCAGTTCTTCATCACTGTAGCCGCCATAGGCTTTCCCAATAGGGATAAATTCTTCCTCATACCGTTCATCATCCCTGACCGAAACACCGAGGGTAAAGTCGGAATAGGTACCGCCTCGTTTCCCGCTTCCGGTGTGGGCGTACATCATGATGGTATCGATGGAGCCGCTGGGTTTTTTCACTTTCAACCACGACTTCCGCCGCTGTCCGTATTCATACGTTGATTTCTTCTGCTTCAGCATGAGTCCTTCGTTACCATGAGCAAGGGCCAGATCAAACAGTTCTTCAATCTGCTCTTTGGATTGAATCTCCTGCTGGGTGGTAATCGGAAGATTATGTTTTTCGGAAAGCTTACTCAATAGACTTCGCCTTTCCGATAACGTATGTTCAAAAATGGGCTTACCGTCATGAAAGAGCACATCATATGAAATCAGAAGGGTGGGATATTTCTGAAGGATTTTTTTAGACGGCTTCTTCAATCCCATACGTTTTTGAAGAAGCTGAAAGGGCAGGATGGTATCGTCTTTGAATACACAGATTTCTCCATCCAGCACCAGCTCCGGTAACGCTCGTTCTGCAAAGAATTCCACAATCTCGGGGAAGGAATGGGTGATTTCATTCAAATCCCGGGAATAGATCTGAACTTTTTTACCTGAAACATGCAGCTGACAGCGCATCCCGTCAAATTTCTCTTCAGCTACATAGACGCTGTAATCCTCTACGGACCGGCTTTCAATCGGGGAGGCCAGCATAAAGGAAATGGGTTGAAACAGGGTAAACCGGGCTTCATCAAGCTGATTGATTTTAGCCAGCACCGCAGTTTTTCCAATACTCCCGGTAATCATGTGCACATAGCGCACTTCCTCTACCTTGTGTTTGAAGGCTTTGGCGATTGCAGAAACAATACTCTTTGATTCAAATCCGATACGCAGTGAACCCCGTCCCATAATTCGCAGGAAGTATTTGACTTCAAGTGGAGTCATCTGCGACCACGCGTCTTTCAGGATGTCCTGCTTGTCGGCTCGGGAAGAAACCTCGTAGAGCCGATTAAAAAGATCTTCTACCTGTTTCAGTGTCAATGCTTTGGGAAGCCATTTCTTTCTCGCCTCCAGGATATTATTGAACAGCTTCTCGATGGTTTCTGAGGAACTTCCGGTTGCTGTTTTGGAAGGCTTGAATACTTTCTCGTAGTTGATTTCACAGATTTCGGCAGCCAGGGTGGAATAGGTTCGGCTCCCAACTGACGCCCGTTTTCCGGACACATCAGAAAAAGCTCCCTCACCTAAAAATTGAGCGGCTCTTCTCAAATCCTCATCCTTTTCCAGCGACTTAAAATACTGTGCACAAATTTTGATCTTGGCATTGCTACCCCGCGTCTCGTTAATCTCCTGCGCGGTTTTAGCCAATGTGTGGAAGGTATGAATGTTTGAGGTTGTCACGAGTTTATGATCCTGTTCAATTAAAAATTCAAAATTAAAGATTAAAAATTGGTTTCGGTTTAGTTAAAGCGGAAGGAATAGTTTCCGAAGGCTTAGGTGGTTTTATAAATTCAAGTGTTGACCCATCTTTAATTTTAAATTTTGAATTTTTAATTCCCTCAATCATCCTCCTGCACCTCCATACCCAAAAACTGAGATGGAATATTACGCTGGTCCAAATAATGCTTAACCACATTGGGATTTGGGGTGTGCGTGATGTAAGTCATCTTGGGCTGAAGTTGTTCGCAGAGGGAAATCAGTTCAAAGAAATCCAGGTGGTCGGAAATGGGAATGAGTTTATCGGCGGTAAGCTGACTTCGCCTCGACTCCATAGCCGCCCAGCCGCTGCAGTAGGCAATGCGCTTCTTACGGACGTTGGATGCAAAGCCATTATTGACGGCCGAACTTGGACAAATCAGGATTTTGCCTTCGCAGGTCTCCCGGTCGTAAGTCTCATAACGGCCGAGATCGATGCCTTTCTCTTCATAGACATCACACAGCTTGAAGCCGGCTCCGTGAATCTGCACGGGGTGATTTAAATCCTTTACCAAATGCATGATCTCCTGTGCCTTTCCGAGATTGTACGCCAGAAAAACCGGTGTATATCCTTCATCCAAAGCGGACTTCGCGAAGCCGTAAATGTCTGCTTTCAGTTCATCATAGCTTTGCCATTTATACACGGGCAGACTAAAGGTCGCTTCGGTGATAAAACTGTCGATTTGAGCATCGGGGAGTTCGAAACCTTCGGTGGCGGGAGAGGGAGGGGTGCGGTAATCACCGGTGTAGAGCAGGTTGCCGAAGTCGGATTCCACGAACGTCATGGCGGAGCCGAGAATATGTCCGGCAGGATAGAAAGTAACTCTGGCGTTCTCAGTTTCTATAGATTGCTTAAAGGGGAGTTCCCGCACCTCGTATTTGGCGCCCCGGAGAGTCATGAATTTTTTGGTAGGTGGAGTGGCATACACTGCTTTGGCATTGGAGCTCCAGGGAATATGATCCGCATGACCGTGAGAGACAAACACGTGTTTCGCCTGCTTTCCGCTATAGTCCAGCCCAATGCCCAGCTGGGGCAGCAATATTCCATGATTTCCGGCCTTGGTGATTTTGAGCATGTGTGTTTAAATATGGGCTGTCATTGCGAGGAGGTAACAAGGTTTGAATTCGAAATGTAGGGTTTACGACGCGGCGATCTCCCAGAATTATTTAGGAATTCGTTTCCGGGAGATTGCTTCGTCGTTTAACTATTTAGTCCTGTTTACAGCTTGTGTAGGCTCCTCGCAATGACAGTCTTATCTGTTATTCAATTCATTCACTACCCTAAACTAAGAAGAGCGGGTGACAGTTCGTGGCATGTTATTTCGTTTAACT
Source organism: Gracilimonas sp. (assembly GCF_040218225.1). Taxonomy (NCBI): domain Bacteria; kingdom Pseudomonadati; phylum Balneolota; class Balneolia; order Balneolales; family Balneolaceae; genus Gracilimonas; species Gracilimonas sp. The sequence goes on along the minus strand of NZ_JAVJQO010000006.1, from coordinate 97,708 downwards.
TTTTGTAAGAAATTGTTCCATATGATTTTTAGGTTGTATTAATTTCGATAAGGTTTTACAAAATAGTTAGGACATGCTTTTTGAAGAAAAAGAAAGAAATGACTTTTCATTGGCCAAACACCAAGAGAGTACGTTTGAATATTATGATCGGAGTGCTACAGAATTAGCAGTTAAAGTGAGAACTTTATTAAATAAATGGTTTGAAAACTACCCTGAAGAAGACAAAAACAATTTACAGAGTAGGTTGGAGTATGAATTTGAGAGTTGCTTTTTTGAGTTAGTAGTTTTTCAATTATTCAAAAAAATGGGCTATGAAATCGAAATCCACCCATCATTACCAGATTCTAAGAAGTCACCAGATTTTTTAATGAAAAAGGGAGTAGATGAGATTTATGTAGAGGCTAAAGCCATAAAAGATGATACTGAAAATGCACATAATAAAATTAGAGCAAGAGTATTGGATAGGCTTAATAGAATTAATACTCCAAATTTCTATCTCAGTATAAATGAATTTGTTTTAAAAAAGATAAAATCGCCCAGCGAAAAGAAAATCTCAGTATACATTGAGAATGAAATCAAAAAATTTGATCCGGATGAGGTAATTGAAAATAAGAACAAATATTTAGACAGGTTTGGACCACAAATTATCTATGAAAATGAGAAAGTAAAATTAGAAGTAACTTTAATACCAATAAAAAAAGAATTTAGGGGGAGAAAAGATAGAAAGGGTTCAATTGGCGTATATGGAGATTATGGAGTAAAATGGAATAATATAGTTGAGGTTTTAACTAACGCCTTATCAAAGAAGGCAGGTTACTATGGAAAACTGAATAAACCGTTCATTGTATTTATTAACTATGTTGGTGATCATATACTTAGCCAACATAATATTTACGATACTTTATTTGGGAGAGAAAAAGTCATTTTTGAGAACAAAAAACCTGTGAGCATTCAAAGAGAGTTAGAAGGGTTTTTTGGTGATGGTTTAAATCCAAATTATAAAAGATTATCCGGTGTGTTTTTTACCAGGATTTTTCCTTCAAACTTACATGTTGCAGAACATTGGTTAGTAAAGCATCCCTTTTCGAATAAATCAATAGATATGAATATGATTGATCTTAAAAGAATAGAATTAAAAACTGACAGGATAATAGAGTTTCCTGGAAAAAAAGTTAGCGAAGTCCTTGGTATACCTGAGGATTGGTTTATTCCAAATTTCTAATTTCGTTCGGCTGTTCTAATACTAATAACACTAGTCTAAACCATTCTTCCACTTACCGCTGGAGTAACTCAAACTTTCATTTAGAAGAAAAAATAATTTCGTCTAGACAGAAATTCAGGAACATATAGACGAAAATTTCAAAACATAAGCATGTCTTCTCCAATCGATGCTTATGTCTTTTGTGATTCGTAGTAGTATCTATTTGATTCCGGTAATGGCTGGCCTCTTGTCCTGGCCAAAACCCAGATGTTGTCATCCTGAGTGCGTAGTACTAAGCGAGGGGCACGTAGTTTAACACGAAGGATCTCAAAGGTTGAATTATTTGGCATGTCTGAATTTGAGATCCTTCGCGTTCATGCCTGGAAATCTCTGGTAAAAAATGGGGCGCTCAGGATGACAACTTAAGTAGTTCATAAAGTTTTCCTTTACTCAAGCGCCAGAGAAAGGACAGGGTTTAGAAATGAAGAGTGAAGACAAATTAAAAAAAAGACTCTCAGAATACAGCCATCCGATTTGCATATTGCGCTTGTTTGCCAGAATGCTTAGATAGAATACAACCCTAAAAAACCTCTGCTATGAATCGCATTGTTGCTATTGCACTCCTCCTCGCCGGCGCTCTCCTTCTTTATTTTGGTTACCAGGAATACAACTCGCTGGGTTCAGAACTTGATCAAGCCTTTGGCGGATCGGGCTCTACCGATGCTATCGTGATGCTTGTTGTTGGAGTTGTAGCTGTTATTTTAGGTGGATCGAGGCTGGCTAAGAAAAAGTAGCCAAAGTTTGATCTGTTTTCCAGAATTGAGTTTGAGATCCTTCGCGTTTTACAGCGAGTCCTAAAAATAAATCACTTCGCTCAGGATGACAGCGAAGGTGGAAAGCAAGGTCAGCCTACTCTTCTTCCGGGGCCTGTGGTATTTCAGCATCTTCTTTGGGAAATAGCATGGAAGCGACAATAGAAGCAGTCAAGGCAAATCCTACAAAGCCAAGTGCCCAGGGAGTGGGAACGTGATAAAAATCAGCAATCAGCATTTTGATTCCCACAAAAGAAAGGATCGCCGCCAAGCCGTAGTGCAGGTAGTGGAACAGTTTCATCACCCCGTTTAGCGCAAAGTACAGGGCGCGCAATCCTAAAATGGCGAAGGCGTTGGAGCTGTATACCAGGAACTCATCGGTGGTGATGGCGAGGATGGCGGGAATGGAGTCGATGGCAAATACCACATCGGTTGTTTCAATCACAATAAGTACCACAAAAAGCGGGGTAGCCATCAGCTTTCCATTGACGCGGGTGAGGAAATGCGGTCCGTCAAATTTGTTAGTGACGGGGATAAATTTTCGTGTCAGTTTGAGCAGCGGGTTACGCTCGGGGTGGACTTCCTTTTCCGTCTCAAAAGCCATTTTCAATCCGGTATAAACCAGGAATGCTCCGAAGATGTAGACGATCCATTCAAAGCGTTCGATGAGAGCCACTCCTAAAAAGATGAACAGGAACCGAAGAACGAGTGCTCCGAAAATCCCCCAGAAAAGCACTTTATGCTGGTACTTAGGCGGAACGCCGAAATAGGAGAACACAAGGATAAACACGAAGATGTTATCTACGCTGAGGGATTTCTCAATCAGGTAGCCGGTGAAGTAATCGAGAGAGCTGGCCGGGTCCATATAGAAGTAAATCCCGACACCAAATACACAGGCAAGGAAAATCCAGACCCCTGTCCATACCAATGATTCCTTGATGCTGATTTCATGTTCATTGCGATTAAAGACCATCAGGTCTATAATCAGCATGGCTACAATAAAAATGTTGAAAACAATCCAGAGCGTGAGGCTGTGTTCCATTACTCGATGACCATGGCCTCGTCTTGTGATTCCAGCTCTTCAGGTATGGAGCTTTTTATGATATCGGCAAAGGCTTCAATCAGGTTTTTCTTCAAAAACTCGCGGCTGTACACAAGCCGGATTTTACGGGATGGAATCGGGTCCTCAAACTGTTTTACAACCCCATTGGCACAGCGGGTGTCGTAATCATTCATCGCGAGGTAGGGCATCAGGGTGATACCAAAGTTCTGTTCCACCAGGCGCTTGAGCGTTTCCAGGTTGCCGCTTTCAAAAATGATCGGCGCTTTATTGAGCTTCTCGTTATTCTGCTTGCAGATCTTGATGGTTTGGTCGCGGAAGCAGTGGCCTTCATTCAGCAGCCAAAGATCTTCTTTGTAGAGATCGTCGATGCAAAGCTTGTCTTTTTTGGCCAGTTCATGATCGGCACTTACATATCCCAGGAAAGGTTCCAGGAACAGGTCTTTTTCATACATGTGCTTGTCGGTGGGTGTAGCTATGATGCCGACATCAAAATAGTCTTCGTTCAGTCCTTTCAGCACTTCTGCGGTTAGGGCTTCTTCAAAAATGAGTTCAACCTCCGGATAGGTGTCTACAAAAGATTTCAGGAAAAGAGGAACTAAATAAGGGGCAATGGTTGGGATGATCCCCACACGAAAGGTGCCCCGGAGATTGTCTCCCTGAACGGCCACCATATCTTCGATATGCTTGGCTCCGCTCAGAATAAGCTTGGCCTGCTCGATGATTTCTTCACCCATGGCAGTGGGAACAACCGGCGTCTTTGAACGATCAAATATAAGTACACCAAGTTCATCCTCCAGCTTCTGAATCTGCATACTAAGGGTAGGCTGGGTGATGTATATTTTTTGGGCTGCTGTGGCAAAATGCCGGTGTTTATCAACAGCAACGATGTAAGAAAGCTGGGTTAATGTCATATTCTTGAAAATAATTGAACTCTAAGGTAAAGAAACCATTTTATAATACTAACAGGCTTAAAATAGAACATTAAATACAAAAAGGTAGATTTGTGAAGAAACATATTTTCATATCTGGACGTGTTCAGGGTGTGGGATTCCGGCATTTCACAAAAACGAACGCACGGTCGCTCGGGGTTAAGGGCTGGGTCAAGAATCTGCAGGATGGCAGGGTTGAAGCTGTTTTGCAGGGAGATGAAAAACTGGTGAATCAGCTCATTGAAAAATGTAAGAAAGGACCACGCTCAGCCTATGTTCAAAACCTGGACGTGAAAGAGGAGAATAGCGGCGAATCATACACTACTTTCGATGTCAGGTTTTGAACCAGCTCTTGCGATTATTATTGAGCGCTTCCCAATTGGTCATAGAAATTTAAAAGGGCTATAGCTTCTTTTTCTGATTTAACCTTCATATCCGAAGACTTGACGAATTCTTTAAGTTCTTTTTTATGATTAGCTAAATCACGAATTAGATTCTTTTGCCGAATACGGGTTTCTTTCACATCTCCGTTTTGCTGGAGAATGAAATAATCAGTCTTTTCTTTAAACTCGCTGTAAGAAACGTTACTGAAAGGATCACGGCCGGCATTTTTGGAGAAGAAAATTTTGTGTTTGGCAAGGAGTTTGGTGTCTCCATTATAAATAACGCGTAAAAGTTGGGTAGGCTGAATGTCATATTCTTTTTCATATATCCCATTCATAAATCGTTCAGTTACCTCTCCTTTTTCATTCAAAAAAATGAATCCCTGAATATCCGTAGGCTCAAATACACGCATGAGTTCACCATCTTTAAAGATGAGCAGGTTCTCATACGAGTTGTATTTAAGGGGGAGTTCATCTGATACAGTTTTATCTCTGAAGATGACTTTTCCTGATTTCCACTCGTCATTGTAGAACTGAGATCCACGTACTTCATCATTCTTAGTCTGCATTACGCTGGTATTTCCACGCCAGATAGCATATTGAGCTTTGCTGGCTTCATCAGTCTGAGCTAAAAGTTCATCAGTGGTATTAAGAGAGAAGAAACCTGAAAGCATCAGAAGAAAGACGATATTTTTCTTAAGTAATTTCATAATTGACCGGGATTTTAATAACAGTTAGACATATATATCGAATATTAGCCTCAAAAAGTCAAAAAATTAATCTTTAGATATTGCCCGGATTGAAGTAAATGTGGCTGGTTAAGGTCTCTGTTTAAATACCAATTTTTGTTTATTTTATGTTCGTTCAATTAAAGAAAAATTATGTTCGATAATACATATACATTTGTAGTGATAACACTGGTTGCTTTACTGATGGTTGGGTGTTCAGTCAATTCCAATAAAGAAGAATATAAGTTAGAGATTAAAAATTGTGGATCAGTTGACATAGAGGCTCAGTCACTTCGTTTTATTTCAGAAGCAGATGATGGATCTGAGGATACTCTTTATTATGATTTGGGATATTTAGCTAGTAATTCTGTTTCCGACTTTTTTCAAATTGAAGAAACAACAAAGCAGGCTGTTATAGAATGGCCCAAAAAAAGTAACTCTTCACTTCATGAGTATATTAGTTTTGGTGAATTTGATTCTCCATTGACTGAGGGAACCTATAGCCTTACGCTGAAAAATTCAGTGAACTTATATTCTGAATCTGTAACACCTGAATCTGGAAATACAATTGATTCTATTCGGATTCGAATCAGAAATAATACTGATCTTAAACTGAATAGTATTACTATGACGCTAGACCAGGAGAGACCTAAAGACCCAAACAATCTATTAAGCAGATTATCAGTAAAAAAAAGAAGTTTTCTTATTTGATGAACCAGTAGAAACTGGTGAGGCAACACCTTATATAACAACTCATTTTGCTTTTGATACCCCCCGGGGATTGTTCATTGAATTACAAGAAGAACATGTATTTAATTGGAATCATGACCTGGATTACTATTACTATTCGGATAGTGAAGTATTAGAACCGGGATTCTATACTTATGAAATAAAAAAGGGAGAGCCTAAGGTCGTATTCGGGGAGCTTTATCAATCATTTTTTGACTGTTCAAAATCTGTGGAAAATTAAATATGTGAAGGGTTAAACAGAACAGTATATTCATTGTATTAAGGAAAGAGATTAACAGCTTTAAATCTTGTAGATGTATTTAATATTTGATACCGAGACCACCGGTTTACCGAACGACTTTTCAGCGCCCATCACTGATTTGGATAACTGGCCCCGGTTAGTTCAGCTTGCATGGCAACTTCACGACCACACTGGCAAGCTCATCAACAGCGGTAATCATATTGTAAAGCCGGAAGGATTTACCATTCCTTTCAACTCCGAAAAAATACACGGGATTTCCACTGAACGTGCAAATGAGGAAGGGGTGGAGCTTGAGTTTGTGCTGAAGGAATTTTCCAAGGACATCAACAGGGCGCATTTTCTGATTGGCCATAATGTCAGCTTTGATGAGAAGATTATGGGAGCGGAATATCTTCGTAAAAAGATACCTTCTGCCATTATCGACAAGCCCAAGATTGATACCAAAGATGACGGCACGGATGTAGCTAAAATTGAAGGCGGACGAGGCGGAAATTACAAATGGCCTTCGCTTGGGGAATTGCACCATGCGTTGTTTGATAAAGGCTTTGAAGACGCCCATGATGCAGCAGCAGATGTAGAGGCTACCGCCCGTTGTTTCCTGGAAATGGTCAGGATTGGAGCTACGAAAATCAACTTCCCCATGGATGCGAAGCTGTATGAGTCTTCGCAGAGTTATATAAAACGGGAAGAATACATTGATCTCGTTTCCCCGTCCCGCTTTAAGACCAAGCAAACCGACGAAGAAAAAGCGGCTCAAAAAAAAAGTGGAGATCAAGACGGCGTTGACGCTGAGCTGATTGAGAAGGCTACCTTCACCCATCTTCACAATCATTCCAAGTTTTCGGTGCTTCAGGCCACGGCTGGCATCAAAGAATTGGTGGCTAAAGCAAAGGCTGAGGGGATGTCGGCAGTGGGACTCGCCGATCTCGGAAATATGTACGGAGCTTTTGCTTTTGCAGCTGCAGCTCACGCCGAAGATATTAAGCCTGTCATTGGCTGTGAATTTTATGTGGTGGAAGACCGGCTTCAGAAAAAATTCACCCGCGATAACAAAGACCGGCGCTATCAAATCCCGATGTTTGCCAAAAACAAAAACGGGTATAAAAATCTGTCCAAGCTAAGTTCTATTGGTTTTACGGAAGGGTATTACTACAAATATCCCCGAATTGATAAAGAGGTCATTGCTAAATATGCCGAGGATGTAATTTGCCTGAGTGGGGGCGTGCGTGGCTGGCTGGCCGACCTGATCCTGAATAAAGGAGAAGAGTTTGCTGAGGAAGAATTGCAGTGGTGGATGGAAACATTCGGGGATGATTTCTATCTGGAAGTGCTGAATCACGGCCTGGAAGAAGAGAAAAGGGTGAATGACGTCTTTAAATCCTACTCTGAGAAGTATGGGGTGAAGCTGGTTGCCACGAACAACGTGTTTTACCTGGAAGAGGAAGACGCCAAAGCTCATGATGCGTTGATTTGTATTGATGACGGCGAGCTGATGAGCACACCCAAAGGGAGAGGCCGTGGTTACCGCTATGGGTTCCCGAACGACGAGTTCTACTTCAAGACGCAAGACCAGATGAAGGAACTCTTTGCGGATATGCCGTCTGCCATTGAGAGCACCCAGGAAATTGTCGATAAAATTGAGCCGATTAAGCTGGAGCGGGATGTAATTTTGCCCAACTTTGAGCTCCCGGAAGGTTTCGATACCGAAGATGCTTACCTGCGTCACCTCACCTATGAAGGAGCCAAACCTCGCTATGAAGAAATGACCGAGGAGGTGGAAGAACGTATTGAGCTTGAGCTGGGTATTATTGAAGAAATGGGCTTTGCCGGCTACTTCCTGATTGTACAGGATTTCATTGCTGCTGCCCGCGACATGGGTGTTTATGTAGGTCCGGGCCGGGGTTCGGCTGCGGGTTCGGTGGTAGCCTATTGTACGGGAATCACCAATATCGATCCGCTGCAGTACGATCTGCTTTTTGAGCGTTTCCTGAACCCGGAACGTGTGTCAATGCCTGATATTGATATTGATTTTGATGATGATGGCCGACAGCGGGTTATCGAATATGTGGTGAATAAGTACGGCAAAGATCAGGTAGCGCATATTATCACTTTTGGTTCGATGGCAGCCCGTTCTTCGGTCCGGGATGTAGCCCGTGTACTTGATTTACCACTTGCTGATGCCGATCGGATTGCCAAATTGGTTCCGGAACGACCGGGCACTTCTCTCGATGATGCTTTCTCTGAAGTAAAAGAACTCAGGGATATCCGCGACGGCGAAGGACTGGAAGCGGAAACGCTGCGAATGGCCTATGTTCTGGAAGGCTCAGTACGTAATACCGGTATTCATGCCGCCGGTGTTATCATCGCTCCGGATAAATTGACGGAATATATTCCAGTCAGTACGGCCAAAGATGCCGATCTGTATGTGACTCAGTTTGACGGCAGTGTGATTGAAAATGCCGGTATGCTGAAGATGGACTTTCTGGGACTGAAAACCCTGTCCATTCTGAAAACAGCCATCGGTTATGTGAAAGAGAATTATGGTAAGGAATACAATCTGGATGATATTCCACTGGATGATGAAGCTACCTATAAAGTATTTCAGCAGGGTGGAACGGCCGGTATTTTCCAGTTTGAGAGTGACGGGATGCGGAAGCACCTCAAGAACCTGAAGCCGACCAGTCTCAATGATTTGATTGCCATGAATGCCTTGTACCGTCCGGGCCCCATGCAGTTCATCCCGGATTATATCGAACGTAAACATGGTCGCGAGAAGGTAGAATACGATCATGAAGATTTAGTAGAGCTGCTGGAGCCGACCTATGGTATCATGATTTACCAGGAGCAGATCATGAAGGTAGCGCAGCGAATGGGTGGCTACTCGCTTGGTGAAGCGGATGTACTTCGCCGGATTATGGGTAAGAAGAAACCGGAACTCCTGCCGCCTGAAGAAGAGAAATTTGTAAATCAGGCTGTTGAAAAAGGATATGATAAGCAAACAGCCAAGCAGGTTTTCGATAAGATGGCCATGTTTGCGGGCTACGGATTCAACAAGTCACACTCTGCGGCTTATTCGGTAGTGGCTTATCACACTATGTATTTTAAAGCCAATTATCCGGCAGAATACATGGCTGCGGTGATGACCCATAATATGAGCAACATCGATAAGGTGTCTGCTTTTATTGAAGAATGTCAACGCATGAACATCCCGGTTGATCCCCCGAATATCAATACGGCCTGGGGTAAATTCCGGCCTAAAGAAGGACGTGTTCAATATGGAATGTCAGCCATCAAAGGGGTGGGCTCTTCCGCTATTCAGCATATTGTAGAGGAACGCGAAGAGAACGAGGATTTTACCTCCATTTTTGATTTTGCCACCCGGGTTGACCTTAAAGTCTGCAACCGTAAAACTCTGGAGAGTTTAATTATCGCCGGCGCTTTTGATACGCTGAATCCCAACCGGGCACAACTCCATCATTCACTGGAAGATATCCTGGCATATGCGGTTCGCAAACAGGAAGAAATTCGATTGAACCAGGGTAATCTTTTTGGCGGAGATAGTGGTAGCGCCGCTTTACAGGAACCCAAACTGCAAGAAGTGAAACCATGGACTCAAATCGAACGGCTCAATAAAGAAAGAGATTTGATTGGGTTTTACCTGAGTGGGCATCCGCTGAGCCGGTTCAAAGAAGAAATCCGGTTATTTGGTAAGCAAAATCTCAGCGATGAAGTTTTTGGTCAGATGAGAGACCGGCAGGATATCCGGTTCATCGCCATAATTACCGGTGTGAAAAGAGTCACGGATAAAAAAGGCCGTCCTTTTGCCTTTCTGCAGGTAGAAGATCTGAACAATTCCACCGAAGTGATTGCCTTCAGTTCAACCTATGATCAGTACATGGGATTACTTCAAACGGATAATGTCTTATTTATAGATGGAACCGTAGATACGCGAAGCGGTCAGCCGAAAGTAATTGCCAACTCTTTTGAACGGGTAGAGAACCTGCGGGAGAAATTCCAGGAACAGCTGAATTTAAGGATCAGCCTGAAGACATCTGATTTACAGAAAGACCATCTCAAACAAATTGAAACATTGTTCTCCATTAACAAGGGAAGCACACAGGTTAAACTTGCGGTTCACAGTGAGGAAGCCACTGCTCCGATTAAGATGAACGTCCGGAATTTTGTAGTGGAACCAAATGATGATTTACTGCGGGGTTTACGCGATGTGTTGGGAGAAGAAGCAGTGCAGCTGGTGCATGGAAGCTGATATCTTTCCAGTAACCAGTAACCAGTAACCAGTAACCAGTAACCAGCAACCAGTAAGACAAAACCCTCAACTCATAAACCCCCGCTATTAACCCAATAATTTAAAAGAATGTGTAATGTTGAATGAATTATTCCGATATTTGTTGAAAATTGATGAACACTCAATAAAGAAAGAAATATTATGTCAAAACCAATCGAGTTAACCGACTCCAATTTTGATGAAGAAGTGCTGAAATCAGACAAACCTGTTTTGGTTGATTTTTGGGCTGAATGGTGTGGACCATGCCGAATGATAGGTCCTATTGTAGAAGAATTGGCCGGTGAATATGAAGGAAAAGCTAAAATTGGAAAAGTGGATGTGGATAGTAATCCGGAAGTTTCCGTGAAGTATGGTATCCGCAGTATTCCTTCTTTGCTGATTTTCAAAGATGGTGAAGTTGTGGATCAAATAGTAGGAGCCGTTCCTAAATCTCACCTAAGCAAGCAGCTGGAAGCTCAGGTAGCTTAAACGTATTTGTATTTGATTATCGGAAGCGATGTGGGAAGATCCCTGCATCGCTTTTTTTATGTAATTCAGTGTAGGAACCTGGTATATTTTTTTACAAGGCTTTTCAAGAAAACAGAATGCTAAAACCTGTACAAAGGTTAACTTTAGCATCCCATTTTAAATTTTCAGTCAGAATAAATGAAACGCATACTTATCATAGCAGGCATACTGATTGCCCTGGGTTTATTGGCCTATCCAAAGTTAGAGGGAATATCAGGCTCCTCAAATAATACAGCATCAAACAATTCCCGGAATAGCCCGCTATCTGTTGATGTCTATGTTGTTCAGCCCGATACTATTGAAGACAATATCTTTACCACCGGTACCCTTCTTGCCAATGAAGAAGTAGAGCTGGCCAGTGAAAGCTCAGGTTTGATCGAAGAGATTTACCTTAAAGAAGGTCAGTCGGTTGAAAAAGGAGAGTTACTCATCAAAATAAATGATAGCGAGCTGAGAGCTCAGTTGAATCGTGCCGATTTCAGGCTCAATCTGGCTGAAGACCGTGAAAAAAGGCAGACTCAGCTACTCGAAAAGGGAGGAATTAGTCAGGAAGAGTACGATGCTACGCTGAACGAGGTAAATGTACTTCGGGCAGAAGTAGCGCTTATAGAAGCTCAGATTGCCAAGACTGAAATCCGCGCTCCTTTCTCCGGGAAAATTGGTCTGAAGTATGTGAGTGATGGCAGCTACATCACCCCGAGCACCCGAATTGCTACTTTACAGGATATTGATCCTATCAAAATTGATTTTTCTATTCCCGAACGATACGCTGCAATGGTCGAAGTGGGCAATAAAGTAGAATTTACGGTATCGGGAATGCCGAAAACGCTAACGGCAAATGTATATGCCAAAGAACCCAGAATTGATACAGAAACCCGGTCGTTGCAGGTAAGAGCTAAAAGCCCGAATACAGGAGGTCAGTTGTTGCCGGGCGCTTTTGCAGATCTTGAACTCACGCTTTCTACTATTAATAATGCCATGATGGTTCCATCCATCTCGCTGGTTCCTGAACTGCAGGGACAAAAAGTGTATGTAGTTGAAAATGGAACTGTTCAGCCAAAGTCGGTACAAACGGGACTCAGGAATGAAACCAAAGTACAAATCACGGAAGGTGTAGCAGCAGGCGATACGGTACTTACAACCGGCTTACTCCAGGTTCGTCCGGGTATGGCTGTGAACATCGGAAACGTAGAAACGGAGTAATATGAGTTTATCATCACTAAGTATTCGCCGGCCGGTATTGGCTACCGTTTTTTCGATTGTCATTATTTTGTTTGGGATAATATCCTTTAACTACCTGCCCGTGCGCGAATATCCGGCTGTAGATCCGCCCATTGTTACCGTAAGTACATCTTACATCGGGGCAAATGCTGAGGTGATTGAGTCCCAGATTACAGAGCCGCTCGAAGAAGAAATAAACGGGATTGCCGGTATTAAAAACCTGACATCGGTTAGCCGTGAAGGCCGGAGTACGGTTACTGTAGAATTTAACCTGGAAGTAGACCTTGAAACGGCTGCCAACGATGTGAGGGCCAGAGTATCCAGAGCAGTAGGAAATCTGCCTCCGGATGCAGATCCGCCTGTTGTTTCCAAAGCGGATGCTGATGCCCGCCCCATTCTCTTTTTTAATATCAAAAGTGATTCACGGAATCTGTTGCAACTGACAGATGTGGCGATCAACTATTTTAAAGAGCGGGTTCAAACGATTGACGGTGTAAGCAGCGTTCAAATATGGGGTGATAAAACCTACTCGATGCGCCTTTGGTTAGATCCTATGAAGCTGGCTGCGTACGACCTGACTCCACTTGATGTCCGAAACTCCCTGGCGAGCGAAAACGTGGAACTTCCATCTGGCCGAATTGAAGGTAATCTGACTGAACTTACCGTCAGAACTATGGGGCGGATGACCACCGTTGACGAATTCAATGATCTGATCATTAGCCAGAGAAATGGAAGCAATATCAAGCTTCGGGATTTAGGATATGCCGAACTGGGACCTCAAAATGAAAGAACCATTCTGAAGCGTGATGGCGTGCCGATGGTGGGTGTGGTTTTGGTTCCTCAGCCCGGAGCCAATCAGATTGATATAGCCGATGAATTTTATAACCGGGCAGAAGCAATAGAACAAGATCTTCCGGCAGATATTGAAACTGCCATTGGATTTGATACGACCGAATATGTTCGGGCTTCCATCGATGAAGTACAGCAAACTATATTCATTGCATTCTTATTGGTAATCGCGATTATCTTTCTGTTCCTGAGAGACTGGCGCACGACCATTATTCCGGTTGTAGTGATTCCTATTGCTTTGATTGGAGCTTTCTTTGTGATGTATATGGCAGGCTTCTCCATCAACGTGCTTACGCTGCTGGCTATCGTGCTGGCGATTGGTTTGGTAGTGGATGATGCCATTGTGGTATTGGAGAATATCTATGCCAAAATTGAGCAGGGTCTGGAGCCGACAATAGCTGGTATACTGGGCTCAAAAGAAATTTTCTTTGCTGTTATTGCAACCTCAGCTGCATTGGTTTCCGTGTTTATGCCCATCCTGTTTTTGGGTGGAATCACAGGCCGGTTGTTTAGAGAGTTTGGGATTGTAATTGCCGGAGCCGTGATTATTTCATCTTTTGTGGCTTTGACACTTACCCCAATGCTTTCTACAAAATTACTCAAGAAGAGAGAGCGGCATAATAAGTTTTATGAGATGACCGAGCCGTTCTTTCTGGCTATGAATAAAGCTTACAAAAACTCGTTGCAGACCTTCATGAACAACCGATGGGTTTCTTTTCTTGTTATTGCAGCATCGGGAGGATTGATTTACTTATTCATGATGACTCTTCCCCAGGAAATTGCTCCTTTGGAAGACCGAAGCCGGGTACGAATGTTTGCACAGGCACCCGAAGGAGCCTCTTATGAATACATGGACAATTATATGGACCGGCTGATTAATCTGGTTCAGGATAGTGTTCCGGAGGCTAAGTCGGTGATCTCGGTGACGTCTCCAGGATTTGGTGCATCCAGTTCTGTGAATTCCGGTTTTGCATTTGCGATTTTGGAAGACCCGGAAGATCGGGAGCGGTCACAGGATGATGTGGCCAATCACCTTACGGAATTGGTTACCAGTCTTAGTGGAGCACAAACCTTTGTATCTCAGGAACAAACTATTGGAAGCAGCAGAGGTGGTTTGCCAGTACAGTACGTTCTACAGAATCAGAATTTCGAAAAACTCAAGGAAGTCATTCCTGGATTTCTGGAAGAAGTTCGGAATAACCCTACGTTTACTTATCAGGATGTGGACCTGAAATTCAATAAACCTGAATTGCAGGTATCAATCGATAGAGAACGTGCACAAGATTTAGGCGTTTCAGTTCGGGATATTGCGGAGACTTTACAGCTTTCACTTAGTGGCCAGCGATTCGACTTCTTTATCATGAATGGAAAGCAATACCAGGTTATCGGTCAGGTAAGTCGGGCCAATCGAAATGAACCTGTTGACCTAAGAAGTCTTTACGTTCGAAATAATGCTGGCCGGCTTATCCAGCTGGATAACCTCGTTACTGTAGCCGAGCAAAGCAGTCCGCCACAGTTATATCGATTTAACCGCTATGCATCAGCGACTATCTCTGCCAGTTTAGCACCGGGCAATACCATTGCTGATGGAATTGAAGCAATGGATGAAATTGCAGAAGGTGTTCTGGATGATACATTTGTAACAAGCCTTGCCGGACCTTCCCGTGATTTTGTGGAGAGTTCATCCAGTCTTGGCTTTATATTCCTGCTGGCTCTGGCATTGGTCTATCTGGTATTGTCGGCTCAGTTCGAGAGTTTCCGGGATCCATTTACCATCATGTTAACAGTACCGCTGGCTTTGGCTGGTGCGTTACTTAGTATGTGGTATTTCAATGAGTCACTAAACATCTTCAGCCAGATCGGGATGATAATGCTGATTGGCTTGGTAACGAAAAATGGAATTTTGATTGTTGAATTTGCCAACCAGCGTCAGCGGCAGGGGCTATCAATTATGGATGCGATCCTGGATGCTGCAGCAGCCCGATTCCGTCCGATCCTGATGACCAGTATTTCAACCGTGCTCGGGATTTTACCGATTGCATTGGCACTGGGAGCCGGCGCTGAAAGCCGAACCTCTATGGGTATTGCCGTTATTGGCGGTTTGATTATCGGAAGCTTGCTAACCCTGTATGTGATTCCGGCCATGTATTCATATCTGTCGCCAGTTAAATCAGACGATGATTTAATTGATGAAGAAACCATCAAAAAAGCTGAAAAAGAATTAGAGACTGCCCCTGTTTAAGATGAAAAGACTATCTGCATTTATACTGATTATTGGTGCCACTTTATTCTCAACTCCCTCTTTACTCGCTCAGGATACATTGAGTATCGAGAAGGTGATTAGAACCGGACTGGAAAAAAACTTTGCAATTCGGATAGCTGAAAATGAAGTCCGGATTTCATCAAATAATAATTCACCGGGGAATGCCGGTTTCTTACCTGTAATAACAGCAGATGGTACTTTCAATGAAAGCATAGAAGACAACGTTGCGGAGTATTCGACAAATGCTATTCCCAATCGTAATGACGAAAACGCCAGAACCACAGTCTATAACTATGGGGTGAACGCGACATGGACTATTTTTGATGGTTTGTCAATGTTCGCTACTTCCGACCGGCTTTCTTATGAAGAAGAAATCAGTGAAACCGAAGCACGTCTTCAGCTCGAGCAGGTATTGGCTGATATCATCAGCACCTACTACCAAATTGTAGGGCAACAGAACGCTTATCATGTTTTAGAAAATACCGTCGAAGTATCACAAGAAAGGATTCGGATTGCGGAAACAAGGCTTGACTTGGGCTCTGGATCGAAATATGATCTTTTGCAGTCTCGTGCTGATTTAAACGCCGACCGGGCTGCACTCATTCGTTCCGGGACTGGTTTAAAGCAGGCCAAGATCTTACTTACTCAGGTTCTGGCAGATACAACTTTGTCTGGCTATGATGTAAGCGATGATATTGTATTAGCTGAAAAGCTACGACTGCCTCCACTAATTGAAGAAGCTTTGCAACAGAATAGTGAGCTGCAGATAGCACGATTAAATCAGGATGCAGCTGAAGCTGAGGTTCGTGAAATAACCGGAGAGTTTTTCCCTCAGATTAGCCTGAATGGTGGGTATGGTTATCAGCGCACGGAAGCCAGCAGTGGGTTTGCTGATTTCACCGAAACAAGTGGATTTAACTATGGAGTGACTGCACGAATTAATCTGTTCGACGGAATGAATAAAAGTCGACGCCGGCAAAATGCACAGATCACAAAAAAGAATCAGGAGTTGCAACTTGAGGAAGTTCGCTTTCGGGTAACTTCACAAATCCGGCAGATTTATGCACAGTATAGTGATGCTTTATCACTCATTGAGTTGGAAGAAGAAAATCTTCAATATGCCCAACAAAGCCAGGAGATAGCATTAGAGCGCTTTCGGTTAGGAACTATAAATTCGGTAGAGTTACGTGAGGCGCAGCAAAGCTTGCTAAATGCAGAGAATCGGTTGATAGCGGCTCAAATTGAGGCGAAATCTGCGGAAACAGAATTGCTCAGACTTAGTGGCAGACTGTTATCGAGATCCGAGTAGGAGAGGATAAATCAGGAAGTTCACTACAGCTACATTCAGCCAGGTAAAGTAAAGACCAGTTTTAACCGGGTTCCATTCTCAGAATAAGAAACCTCATCGGCATATTCTTCCATCAGAAAAACTCCGCGCCCACTTGGTTTTAGCAGATTTTCTTCAGCAAGGGGATTCGGAATAGATTCAGGATCAAAACCATTTCCCTGATCTTTAGAATCAAAGATAAGCTTACCATTATCAGTGTAGGCTTTAATGGTCACAGTCTTGGATTCATCCAGCTTATTTCCATGAACAATGCCATTGGTGGCAGCCTCCGAAACGGTAAGCATTAGCCGGGCATAAAATTCATCGTTAAAGCCGAGTTCTTCCTGAAGCGCCGAAAGCATGTGCTCGACTTTCTCAACTTCTTCGTAGGTAGATTGTAGTGTAAGTGTCTGTAATAATTTCATTCGCTAAGCATAAATACCACGCAGTTTCAGCGTTGTTGCCACCCGGTCGATGGCATACACATAAGCCGCTTGACGGAGCGTAATACTATACTTTTCACTCACCATAAACAAGTTGTCAAATGATTCTCTCATCATTCTGTTCAGGCGTCGGTTAACACGCTCTTCGGTCCAGAAATAACCGTGACGATCCTGTACCCATTCAAAATAGGAAACGGTAACACCACCGGCATTTGCGAGAATATCCGGAATTACCATAATTCCTTTCTCTTCCAGGATTTTATCGGCATTCGCAGTAACCGGACCGTTGGCACCTTCAGCTATAATTTTGGCGTTTATTTTAGGGGCGTTGTCTTTATTGATTTGATCTTCTTTAGCTGCGGGAATCAGTACATCGCATTCGAGCTCCAATAACTGCTGATTGCTAATGGGTTCGGCGCCTTCAAAACCCTCCAAAGAATTGCCGTGGGTTTGGGAATACCGGATCGCTTCTTCAATATCAATTCCATTCTTATTGTAGTAGCCACCGCTAATATCACTGATAGCAATTACTTCAGCACCTTGCTCGTACATAAGCTGCGCAGACACAGAACCTACGTTTCCAAATCCTTGAACTACCACGGTGGTATTGCTGGGGGAGATGCGAAGTTTGCCTAAAGCCGCAAGCGTACAAGTTACTACTCCACGGCCAGTGGCTTCCTTACGTCCTTTGGAACCACCAAGAATAATAGGCTTTCCGGTTACAACAGCATTTTCTGTTTTCTTCTGTTTCATGCTGTAGGTATCCATGATCCATGCCATCACCTGTTCGTTGGTGTTCATGTCAGGAGCCGGGATATCACGATCCGGGCCAAATACATCCAGCATATTGGCGGTATACCGCCGGGTTAGTCTTTCAAGTTCAGACTGTGACAAGTTCTTTGGGTTTACCCGAACGCCACCTTTTGCTCCACCAAAGGGAACATTTACGCAGGCACACTTCCAGGTCATCCAGGCTGCGAGAGCTTTTACCTCGTCGATGGTGACATCTTCGGAATAACGAATTCCACCTTTGGAAGGCCCTAAAATACTGTTGTGAATTACACGATAACCTTCAAATACTTCAATACGTCCATCGTCCATGGTTACCGGAATGGAAACCACCACCACCTTTTCGGGACTGGATAAATATTTAAAAACGCCGTCGTCTAAATCGAGAATTTCAGCTGCAAACCGAAAGCGCTCCATCATGGAAGCAAAGGGAGAGTCGTGAGCAATGTGAGGAACAGGTTCTTTATAGTAGCCGCTGGTAATAGAGTCTTTTGTGGACATCGTCTGTATTTGATGTTTTTGTTGCTGAATCGCTCAAAAAAGCGGTTCCAAATATAAAAGGAATATCGAAAACAAGTATAACTTTATAGAAAAAAGACGATGAAATTTTGGCAGAATCAGAAATGAAACTTCGGGAGTTTTTATCGTCTTCCTATCATTACATTTATTGATGAATTTATTAAAGAAAATCAGCATATAAATTCTAGCCCGCTTTAGATTCATCGGCGATTGGTATCAAGGAATACTGATTTTCAAGCTCTTAGTTCCTAAAGTTTCCATTGTTATAAAATTGTTAAGTATTGGGGAATTTAGCTTCTCGTAACACTGTCTTAACATGCGCTTAGTACCCTTGGGCAAATCTTCAGCACACTAAATTTTATCAATGTCTAATACACAGTCTAACGAAAGTGAGCAAAGCCCGATAGAACGCCTGATTCCGACGGGCTTTTACGATGTAATTAAGCAGGAACGAATTTTTATTGGCCTGATCGGTCTGTTCTTTTTTATCTCCGGTGTTGTTTTTCCTTACGCAGAACTGGCCATGTGGGTTGGTTTTATATTCGCCGGTTATTCAGCTATTGCCAACGATAGTATTCAAACTATCGGGACTTTTCTGGCTTCCAACATGGATAAAAAATGGTGGATGCTCTGGCTCTGGATCGGAGGTATTTTCCTTGTCACTGTTTCAGTAAGCTGGTATATCTTCGACGGGGATGTAACGTATCAGCGACTTACCTCGAAAGGTTTTGCTGATGCACCAACTGAGTTTTCATTTCTGCAGGTAGCTGCTCCGGTATTTTTGTTGATCCTTACCCGGATGCGGATGCCGGTTTCAACAACCTTCCTGTTGCTAAGCTGTTTTGCCACTTCTGCAGAGGGAATCACCTCTGTGCTCGGCAAGAGTTTACAGGGATATGGGTTAGCTCTTATTACAGGTTTGGTAGTTTGGCTGGTGGTTACAAATACCGTGGAAAAGAAATTTAATGGTGAGCCTAAGAAATTCTGGATGCCTCTGCAGTGGATTATTTCCGGTACGCTTTGGGCCGTTTGGGTCATGCAGGATGCAGCTAATATAGCCGTATACCTGCCACGTTCGCTTGACTTCACTCAGTTCCTTGGTTTTGCTCTCTTTATTTTCTTTGGACTTGGACTACTGTTCTATTTAAGGGGAGATAAAATACAGGAAATTGTTACCGAGAAGTCGCGCGTTTCTGATGTACGATCGGCCACCATTATTGATTTTGTATATGCTATTCTGCTCGTCTATAAGCTCACTGTAAGCACGGTGCCTATGAGTACGACCTGGGTATTTCTTGGGCTGTTGGCCGGACGAGAAATCGGGATGAGCATCATGGATGGTAAAGAGCAGGGCAGACCGATGGGTAAGGTGTTTGGTATGGCATTTAAAGATCTGAGTTACGCCTTAATTGGTCTGGCAGTGTCGATAGTGTTGGCTATTTCAATCAATGATGAAGTTCGTGACCAACTCTTAGGCATGATTGGCTATTGATATTTAAAGGCAAATACCTCATACTAAGGCGTGCTTACATCAGTGAGCACGCCTTTTTTTTGTTTCATATTCTGCATTCTTCATGGAAATTAAAACCAGAATATCATCAACAGAATTTAAACCGGATGCACTATGAACGCTAATGTGCTAGTTTTAAATCAAGACTACCAGCCGCTGAGTATTTGTTCAGTACAGCGGTCTATGAAGCTGATTTTTCTTGAAAAAGCAGAGTTGCTTCACGATGATCCGGATAAAGAAGTGCGTACTCCAAGGGAATCATTTCAGTTTCCTTCTGTAATACGGCTCAGGAGCTACATCCGGGTTCCTTACAGTAAAATTGTACTGTCCCGCAGAAATGTAATGCGGCGTGATGACTTCACCTGCCAGTATTGTGGCAAGAAGTCCGATTTAACCATTGACCATATTATCCCCAAAAGCCGGGGCGGAAAAGATACCTGGGAAAACCTGACCACAGCCTGTGACAAGTGTAATGTGCACAAAGGAAACCGAACGCCTAAGGAAGCCCGAATGCCGCTTAAGAAAAAACCTTACCGTCCGATTCCAATTACTTTCTTCCGCGATTCAAACGGAGGCGTGCAAGAGCCCTGGAAACCCTATCTCTACATGACTTAAGGAATCTCAATATTGAACATTCAATGTTGAATATTCAATATTCTTCTCCTCTGTTAACCGTCCTTAAAAAGCCTTATCTTTGAGGTTCATTTAACGTCAAGAAGTATTTTTAAACTTCCTATCTATGAGTAAGAAAGGCAGAGTATTAGTAGCCATGAGTGGCGGTGTCGATTCATCCGTAGCTGCAGTTATGCTGCAGGAACAGGGTTATGAAGTGATTGGCATTACCATGAAAACCTGGGATTATCACCGAAGTGGTGGGAATTCAGACAAAGAGACTGGTTGCTGTACGGTAGAGTCTATGAATGACGCACGTCACATAGCCGTGAATCATGGTTTTAAACATTTTATCGTTGATATCCGAGAAGAATTTGGAGATTGGGTAATCGATCGCTTTGTAGATGATTATCTGGGCGGAAGAACGCCTAATCCATGTGTACTTTGCAATACTCATATCAAGTGGGCGGCACTGCTCAAAAGAGCAGACAACCTGGGATGTGATTTCATTGCAACCGGCCATTACGCTAAAGTCCGTGAAGAAAATGGACGTTATGTGATTTCAAGAGGACATGATCCTAAAAAAGATCAGTCATACGCACTGTGGGGAGTAGCTCAAAAACATTTGGCCCGGACGATCTTTCCGTTGGGAAATTATCCAAAAACTGAAATCCGGCAAATTGCCGAAGATCATGGATTACTCAACGTAGCCAACAAACCCGATTCCTATGAAATCTGCTTTGTACCTGATGACGATTACCGGCGATTCCTCAGAGATCGTGTAGATGGTCTTGAAGAGCGGGTTTCCGGTGGTAAGTTTGTAGATAAGGACGGAAACATTGTTGGAGAACATGAAGGCTATCCATTCTATACCATCGGTCAGCGCCGTGGATTGGACCTTGCCATGGGCAAACCTGTGTATGTGACTCACATTAACCCGGCTACCAATACCATCACTATTGGTGAAAAAGAGGATTTAGTTAGTTCTACTTTAATTGCCGGTGAAATGAATCTGATCAAGTATGACAGAATCCCTGAAAAGGAAATGGAGATCACCGGAGCAATCCGTTATAATGATGATGGAGCCATCGGTCAGCTTACTCAAATCAGTGATGATGAAATGAAAGTTCACTTTCCGGCAGGCAGGGAAGCCATCACTCCGGGACAGGCTATTGTTTGTTATGAAGGAGATGATGTGGTAGCTGGCGGCTGGATTAAGAAAGTGAGTGTGGGCATGGATGATTTAATCCCTGCCTGATATATTCTTACGAAACAACTCTTACCTTAGAGCGTTTAACAATTCGTCTATCAAACCTAAAAATATTACTATGAAAACAAGACGACTATTCAGTACCGCGCTATTTTTAATGGCTACTTTCTATTCGGCGTCTGCCTTTGCTCAGTTTGAAGGTCATATACAAATAAACCTTTACAGTGATGATAATGGGCAAAGAGAAGTTAGTGAATTGAATCTCTATGCGACTGCAGACCGCATAATGATTAAGGGAGAAGAAAGCCTGGAGGTAATGGGCAAAGTTAGTGCCGGCGGCTTATTGATCAGAAATGATATGAAGGATTTTATCATTATGACGGATCAGGATAAAGCTCTGCAGGCTACCAAGTCGGGAATAGAGTCTCTTGTTGAAATGCTGACCAGCTGGTCAGGAGATTCCGAAAGTTCTTCATCAGGAGCACCAGACACCGAATATGAATATACCGATCGTACTAAAACCATTCTGGGATATGAAACCACGGAGCTGATCATAAAAAGTAATGAAAATCCTGAGAGCCATCTTTCCGTTTGGTTAACTCCGGGAATAGACATCAACTGGGGCATGCTGGCTGAGCCATGGAAAGGAATGCCTAAAGATATCGACAAAGAGCTTAATGGAATGTCACAGGATGTAATTTTTAAAGGCAAGAACTTCCCGCTGATGATTGAAGTTGTGGAAGAGGGTAAGCGAGAAATTGTAATGGATGTGAAGAATGTGAATCGCTCCAGTATTGCCAAGGCAATGGTTGAAGTGCCAGCCGGCGTAAAGTTGATAAGCCTTCAGGAATACATCTTTAGCATGATGATGGAGTAACAAATCTTTCCTGATTGTAACAGAAATTGAAAAAGCCCGGTACAGATTTTGTGTCGGGCTTTTTTTTGCAGAAATAATTTATGCAACCTGGAGGGCGATGTATGGATTACATATTACCCAGTAAATACATGTCTCCGGTAGGTTGTGGAACACCACCTTTTGGCTCCATGGTGATAGCAAAGGCACCTTCACGGGCATCACTTTGCAGCTGTTCAATCTTGAAGAAATTATCACGCTGTGGATCGTCTACTGCAAATACACCAGCACTGATTGGTTGTCCATTTACAATAAACCATAGCTGGTAGTCTTTGTCACTTGGAACAATAGGCATATTAGCAACCTGGAGCAGGGCACGTCCGCCTTGTTTATCCCATACAACTTTTCCATATCCGTTTGGATTTGTGTTTTCAGTACCAGCCATCATAACGAGGTCCACTTCCCGTGCTTCGAGTATGGTAAGTAGTTCTTCTTTTCGTTGCACTTCACTTTCAAGTTGCTCAATAGTCGTTTGTTGCTGCGCTATAGTCTGTGACTGCCCGCGCATATCTTCTTCCAGCGATTGTGAATAAAACAGTAAGCCAATAGAAGTGAAGATAAAAATAAATGATGCTGCCACAGCCACACGATACCATCTCATTCGGGTTACAGGTGCATTTCTGGTTTTCGAAGTTTGATTAGCTGCGACACCCGTAGCCATTTTCATGATATTTTCTTTAACGGAGAGGGAAGGTTTCTGGGCTGGTGCAAGCGTAGCCATTTCGGCAGCAACAGCTTTCAGTTCATCATGAAGTGCTAACTGGTCCTCATCTGCTTCAGCTAATAATTGCTGAAACTCCTTTTCTTCGCTTGCACTCAACGCATTGAGCACATGCCCCGTACAAAGCTCTGTAAATCTGTTATTATCGTTACTCATAATTCTATATCCTTCGCTAAAAGCTCTCTTAATTTTATCATGCCATCTCTCATCCTTGTTTTAACTGTACCGAGAGGGATGTCGTATTCGTCTGCGATTTCACTTTGGCTCATCCCGTTAAAGTAAGCCACTTGTAATACCTTCCTTTGTTTGTCAGATATTTGGTCCAACGCGTCCCGCAATTTTTTTGCGCGATCGGTTAATATGGTGTTTTCCAACGGATCTGCTTCATCTGAATACAGCGGATAGAAAACATCTTCATCATCCAGGCTGGTCGATTGCTTTTTCTGTTCCTTATAAACCTTGGACCGTAAACGGTCTATCGATTTATTTCGGGTTAAAGAAACAATCCAGGTATAAACAGTTCCTCTTTCTAAATCAAACTGCTCGGCTTTCTCCCAAATCTGTGTAAAAACTTCCTGCAAGGTGTCTTCAGCTTCCTCTCGTTTTTTGACGATAGAAAGAATCAGTCCAAAAAGCAGTCTGTTATATTGATCATACAATTCGGAGAGGGCAGAAGCGTCACGCGCTTTAATACGGGCCATAATGTCCCGATCCCTTTCTTCATCCTTTGTCAGGACTTTCCCAATTGTAGATAAAATGAAAAAAAGCATAAATGTCTGATGTGGTTATATACGCAGGCCGTTCAACAATGGATTGACATCCTGATAAAATTATGATGTAAATAAAAGGAAAAACTAGTCATTAACCCAAAGCTTTCTTCATTTTTTTCACTTCGTTGATGGGCTGGTCGCAGGTAAAATCTCTGCATATATAAAGCGTGGGTTTGTCGTTTAGTTTCTTTTGTGTGGAGGTATAACCGGCAACTTCTGTCAGTAGTTCATGATTCTTTTCAGTAATCATATGCATCACTTTAAAAGGGGTGAATTGATTCCGAACCAGCTCCAACAATGCTTTCTGCTCGGTTGATTTTGCCCTGAAAGTGATCTCCCTGGCATCAGCATTCAGGAATTGAATGGATTGCATACTGTGACAAATACTGGCCCCGGATCGGATTAAATCAGCTGAAAAAGCCTCACCGATTTTATCAGCATAACCTTCAAGCTCCGTATTTCCGGATAAACGGCTCAACCTGATCAGGTTCATCATGGCAACAGAATTGGAGGAAGGCATGGCTCCGTCAAAAATCTGCTTTTGTCGCCCATAAACCTGATCTTCGTCGGCTATGCTGAAATAGAACCCGCTTTTCTCTGTATCCCAAAACAATTCGATAAACTGCTCATTCAGTGTCAGGGCTTTTGAGAGATATTGAGGCTCAAAGGTAGATTCATACAGTTCAATCAACCCCCAGATCAGGAACGCATAATCATCGGCCATGGCATCGATCGCAGCTTCACCATCATTGTACCGGTGGATCAGTTTTTCTTTCTCTACAAGATGATCCTCAATGAATTGCGCCGCTTTTTCCGCAAGCTCAGTTAGATGATCGTCATCAAATGCAAAACCCGCTTTTGCCAGGGCGGCAATCATAAGTCCGTTCCAGTCGGTCAGGATTTTATCATCAAGTAACGGGCGGACTCTTTCTTCCCGCTTCTTGAAAAGTGAAGTTCTGACTTCTTTGAACCATGAAGATTGGTCTGGCTTTAAGGCAGAAGTGAGATGAGGAATGTTCTTTCCGGTGAGTTCTTTGGTGGCTTCATCCTCAAAATTACCTTCTTCCGTAATGTTGAAATGGTCGATAAACTTCTGGGAATCATCTGAAAGTACCGATTCAATTTCATTTTTCTCCCATATGTAGAACTTTCCTTCTTCTCCTTCGCTGTCAGCATCTTCAGCTGAATAAAACCCACCTTCCGGGTGAAGTAAATCTCGTTCTATATATTCACCAATTTCATAAACCGTTTGCTTGAAAAGCGAATTTCCAGTAGCCTGCCAGCCTTCCGTATAAGCCATCATCAGCAGGGCTTGATCGTACAGCATTTTTTCAAAATGGGGAAGCAGCCACTCCTGATCGGTTGAGTAGCGGTGAAAGCCAAATCCAATATGATCCCAGATTCCGCCCAGTCGCATTTTTTCGAGAGTGGAAGTCACCATCTCCAGAAATCGTTCTTCTCCCGTCAATTTCCACTGGCGAAGCATAAACATCAGGTTGTGTGGACTTGGGAATTTCGGGGCCGATCCAAATCCACCATGTTCGGAGTCATATCTCTGAGCGAGTTGTTCTGATGCAAAATCAGTAGCTTCAGTCCCGGGGAAATTCCCGCTTTCATATTCCTGGGATTTGGTAAATCCTTCTCGGATTTTAGCTGTAGCTTTTTCAACCCGTTTGGGCTCGTTCTCCCACATGCCTTTCACTCCGGGAATCAGCTGTCGCAAACCAATTCGGTTAAACCTAGCCTCTTTAGGAATGTAAGTTCCCGCAAAAAATGGTTCCTTTCCGGGCGTCATGATGATCGTCAGCGGCCAGCCGCCTTGTCCGGTAAGCATTTGGCAGACCGTCATATATGTGCTGTCGATATCCGGCCGTTCTTCCCGGTCTACTTTCACATTGATGAAAGCCTCATTCATCAGCTTAGCAATTTCAGGATCTTCAAAACTCTCGTGCGCCATCACGTGGCACCAGTGACATGTGGCGTATCCAATGGAGAGGAACACCGGCTTATTCTCTTTTTTGGCCTTTTCGAAGGCCTCCTTGCCCCAGGGATACCAATCCACAGGATTGTCGGCGTGTTGTTTTAGATAAGGGCTTTTCTCGTCTTTGAGTTTATTCGGCATTGTAATCTTTTTTGAAACGCTGACTGTAGTCAACGATAAATCGATCGTATTTTGTTTTCATTAGGGGTGATGTAATCAGGAAATCAGCAGATGAGCGGTTACAGGCCATCGGGATGTTGTACACAATACTGATACGCTGGAGAGCCTTTACATCCACATCATGCGGCTGGGCTTGCAACGGATCCCAGAAAAAGATCATTACATCAATTTCATTCTGGACGATGGCAGTACCAATTTGTAAGTCGCCGCCAAGCGGACCACTTTTGAAGGTAAACACAGGAAGATCTAACTTGTCAGATACTAACGATCCGGTAGTTCCGGTACCAAACAGGTTGTGTTCTGAAAGGTGTTCGCGGTTGTATTCGGCCCAGTCCAGTAAATCTGCTTTGCGATGATCGTGGGCAATCAGTGCAATATTCTTTTTGGGTTTCATGGGTTGAACACTATCCGCAATGGATGGATGTAATTGTTTTGCAGACATAAAAAGATGTTGAATTGAGTGAGTAATAATTACTCAAAGATGCGAAGTGACGGGCAATTATAAAAACGATTTAGGCGGGATTCTGGGCCGGAAATGGTTTTAGAGAGTAATGATCAAAATAGGGGGATGGCCCAGAATCTAAATGGATTATAAGCTTCCACAGTTGACTGTTTATATCGAACTCAGGTTGAAATAGTAAAGTGAGAGGCCTCAGAAGAATGCTAATCATCAAAAATTTAGAGCTTTCGTGATTTAGTGGCGCAAAAAAAATCTTCACCGAAGCTCTGCCTCGAACTATATTACCAATCGCATTGGTGGGCGTTCTAAGCGGATTTGCTTCACCTTGAATTCTTCGTCGTCAAAGCCTTTGAGCTCTTTCATGCTTTCTTTCACGAAAAAAGTATCGGAGTGTTTGTCGAGATACAGCTGCACATCGGGGTGATTGAATACCGCTTCGGAAACCATAATTTCTTTTTCAGAGGCAATATCAACCAGGCGGGATGCAATATTAACCGTGGTTCCGAAATAGTCGATGCGCCCGTTCAGGTTCACGGCCGTGCAATCCCCAAAATGGACCCCGGCTTTAATCTTAAAGGAATCACCCATCGAAGTAGAAGTCGTGAAGATTTGCTGAATACGCTGTACGGCTTTTAGAGCAGAAACCGGCTCCCAGAAAACAGCCATTACAGAATCCCCGATGGTTTTCACGATTCCGCCGCGTTCCTCAGCTACAATCTGCTGTATAATCTTGAAATGTCCCATCACGCGACCAATAGCCGATTCGTCCCCTTCCTGAACATATAATTCCGTAGAGTTCATCAGGTCGGTGAATAGCATGGTAACTTCAGATGCTTTTACTTTGCTGGTTTCCTTCAGTGTCTCGCGGGAGAATAGTTCTCTGAAATCATGCGACGAACTTACTTCACTGGCATAAATAGCTTCTTCTTTCCAGTTTAACTTGTCGATAAAGCAAACCGATTTTTTTGAAGAACGGTTGCTGATGATCAGGTTTGGATTGGTAGAAATCGTGATCTCCTGTCCATCCAGTTCTTCATCCGTAATATATACGGTAATATTATCTGCGCCTTCTTCTCTCACATGTAAAATCAAATGACCATCATGGTTATGAGTCCGGAAAAGATAGGTTCCTTCTTCTAACCGTATTTGGGGATATTTTGCATCGCCAATATCCAGGGTTTGCTGAGTCACACGGTGTGGTTTTGAACTCGGGCCACCCAGGCAGAATTTCTTATCATTGATTTTTCTTATCAGCGGATGAGGGGTGAATACCAAATGGGTATTCCGGTTGAAGTCCATCATATAATCAGACTCGCAATCATCACAAAAAAGATGAACACGGGCTTCTCTCATCTTGCGGAAGGTATGCTTGGGCGACTTACATTTGGGGCAACATACATCCCAGCTGAAATCCAGTATGTCCAGCTTGGAGGCGTGAAGGAATACATTTAAAACCGAGTATTTCTTCTCTCCCCAATACTCTGCCAGGGAATAGGGGTGAATACGTGTCAGATCTTCGTCATCAGCAAACCGGATGAGATCAAAAAGCCGGTTTACAATTCGCTTCCGCTTACTGTTTTCAATAAGCTGCGTCTTCAGGGTATTGATTTTTCGTTCAGCACCACGAACCAGCTTCTTTGGTTTCGAAATTTCATAAGGTTTCAGGTTTTTGGAAACACTCTCATCAACCTGTTGCAGGTATTTGGTAAGCCGGCGCTTGATTACATATTCGACATAGGCCTTTATCAGAAAAGAGAAAAATATATTTGAGGGCTGCACCCAGATTTTAATACTGACCCGGGTTTCGTCATCCAAAGAAATAAATTCAGTGCGAAACTTGAGTTCTTTGAGCATGCCCAGCTTATAGTGGCGTGTTACCCCAAAGCGATAGGGATATTCCCAGATATAAGGGGTTTCCTGCCATGTAACATACGATTTTAGTTTGCTATGGCTAAGCTCTAAAAATCCTTTTGGAGTACTGCGTGAAAGGGATGTTTCACTCACAGGAGTGGCTCCCAGGATTCGAAATATCCGGTTCGTATCAGACACATAAGGCCATAGCTTTGCCGGGGAGGCCGAGAGGCTAAAATGCCAGTGATAAAATTGCTTTTGTCCTTCTTTCATTTTTACTAACCGAATAACTCTATAACAGAAAGGTTCGAATCTTGATGAATGAACCCGTATCTTTATCGTCACTAAATAGAGTTTCTGTAAAGATAAATGTTACAAAATTTTAATAGACAATAATAATGGCAAAAGAACGAACACTGACTATTCTCAAACCCGATTGTGTACGAAAAGGACTGATCGGAGAAGTAACAAAACGAATTCAAGATGCTGGGTTTTCTATCCTTGCAATGAAGATGACCCGACTCACTAAAGACACGGCTGGTGGATTCTATGCGGTTCACAAAGAGCGTCCTTTTTACGGCGAGCTTTGCGAATTTATGAGCAGCGGAGCCTGTGTGCCTATGATTCTGGAAAAAGAGAATGCAATTGCAGATTTCAGAGAATTGATCGGAGCTACCAATCCAGCTGAAGCTGACAAAGGAACAATCCGTGCTGACTTTGCTGACAGTGTGGGGGAGAACATCATTCACGGTTCCGACTCTGTTGAAAATGGAAAAATTGAAGCGGCTTACTTCTTTGCTGAATCAGAAGTGGTTGCAAATCAGGCTTAATTAATTCCTGCATTCGTACTACATTTAGGTCTCGTGGTTTTACTGCGAGGCTTTTTTTATTTCATCACTTAAATCCTAGCTATGAAAGTTACATTTTCCCTGGTTCTGCTAAGTTTGTTTCTCATGAGTTGCTCAATACAACAGGATCACAAAGATGACCTGGTAAAAACTGGGGCTGAAATTTTATTAGACGAGCACTTATCTGAATTGCAAGGGAAGAGGATTGGGCTGGTAATGAATCCAACTTCCCGGGTAGATGGTGTACATATGGTGGATACGCTGATGAGCCTGGGTGTGAATGTGACCGCCTTGTTCGCCGCTGAACATGGATTTCGGGGGGAAGCAGGAGCCGGAGAGGAAATTACAGATGGAGAAGATCAGGAAACAGGCCTGCCAGTCTTTTCTCTTTATGGTTCAACAAAAAAGCCAACGGCAGAAATGCTGGAAAACATAGATCTGATCTTATTTGACCTGCCAGACATGGGTGTCCGATTTTACACCTACAATTCCACCATGGGATTAGTGATGGAAGCGGTGGCAGAAAATGATAAGGAAATGTGGATACTGGATCGTCCAAATCCGCTGGGGGGTAATTATGTATCCGGGTGGATTCTGGAAGAAGAGTACAAGTCGTTTGTGGGTTCTTATCCAATGCCCATAGCTTATGGGATGACGATGGGAGAGATTGCCCAAATGGCTGTTGGAGAAGGATGGCTCAATTTAGAAACAGAACCAAATTTCAGAGTCATCAAAACTTCGGGCTGGGATAGGGATATGCTTTGGCCGGAAACGGGTTTGCCCTGGATCGCTCCTTCGCCGAACTTGCCTACATTCGAACATGTATTCGCTTACCCCGGAACGGTAATTTTTGAAGGGACAAACTTGTCAGAAGGCCGGGGCACACCTGATCCCTTTTTAACAATCGGTGCTCCGGAGTTTAAAGTTCAAGAATCCGACCTGACAGAGTTAGAGAACAAACATTCGGTAGAGCTGGAAGCTATTACTTTTACCCCTCAATCAATACCCGGTAAAGCGCCAAACCCAAAGCTCGAAGGGCAAAAATGTAAGGGGATTCGAATTACATTCGGTGGCGATTATACAAAAACGGACCCTGTTAAATTAGGATTGGATCTGTTAAAATTAGCACAAGCCAACACTGCTGATTTTGAGATCAAGTCTTTTGCGAATAAACTCTATGGAATAGACCTGAAGTCCATCATCGAAAATGATGAGGACATTCCTTCGTGGCAATCGGATGTAGAAGCGTTCAAAGAGCAAAGAGTGAAATACCTTTTATACTAGCGATAACATCTCACTCATTTTTTTTGGCGCATCCACTCATAGCTGACAAGAGCTGCGCTAACTGAAGCGTTCAATGACTCAACATCATTTTGCATCGGAATGTGAATTACTTCGTTGCAACGTTTGAGATTTTCTGTATGAATTCCGTCGCCTTCACTCCCAATTAAAAAAGCTACGGGTTTGTTTAAATCGGTTTCCCATAACGTTTTCTTACCTGAGCCGTCTAACCCAATGATAGAAAATCCGGTAGCAGTCAGGTCTTTAATTCCCTGGTTAATATCGTGAATTCTGATGACCGGAATTCTGCCTGCAGTACCAGCCGAGGTTTTAAAAACAGTAGCATTAACCGGAGCTTGGTTTTGCATGGGAATGATAACCGCATCCATTCCAGAGGCAGCTGCAGACCGGAGAATAGCTCCAAAGTTATGTGGGTCTTCAATTCCGTGTAATAGAAGTACTGCAGGATTTTTTGACATGATCAGGGTCTCAACCCAGTCAAAGAAAGGGGTGTATTTAACAGCACTTCTTTGTGCTACGAAGCCCTGGTCGTTCACTTTGCCTACAAGGCTGAATATCTTTGGTCCTGGAACCTTGACGAGGGGGACGTCGTTGTTTTTTGCAAGCTCTGATATATTTTGATAGGAAGAAGGCTTGATATTATTCTTTACAAAAATTTTGTCAATTTCATCAGGCTGATTTTGGAGAGCTTCCTCTACCGGATTGCGACCATAGATGAAAAAATTTTCAGAATTTGTCATAAATAATTTTAAAGTCGTTTTAGTTTCATTATAATAAATGAGTGTCAGAAGACAGGTTAGCTAAAAAATAAAGGACATGTTTGAAGAAGAGAAACATAAAAACCCATTAGTTAGCGATGGTTTAAAGCAGTTAAATATAACCAACCGTAAAGCTACAGGCATCTCTGATTTTATGGATCGAGTGCATTCAATAAATGGATTGCATTTTGTGTCGGCCATAACTCAGATTTTTTTAGGGACGTCTGTGGTAGCGCTTTCATTAATTAATAGTATACAACCTTTTTGGTTAGCTACTATTATGACGGTGTTCGGCAGTATCACAACTATGGTAGGATTATATTTTATGTATAGTATTATTACTCACTCAGGTGCATTCGATTCCCTTTTGCATAAAGCCATTAAGCGTGTAATAAGCTCGCAAAATTAATTCATTGTTAATAATTAATTTATAGTATCGGCAATTTAATTTACTATCGTTGGGATAGTTATGCGTTTCATAAAATTCTTTCGATAATTTGAAATTACTTTTTTGTCTATTCCCCTTATTATTGGTGGTAAACCAAACGATCATATCCCAACCCAGAACTTTGGACTTACCAATCCAGCTATATTCCGGTTCCGAAGATAACTTCATTGTTATAGGACACAGAGGAGCCAGTGCTTACTATCCAGAGAATACCATGTCTGCTTTCCGGGCTGCCTACGAGATGGGAGCCGAAATGATAGAGCTGGATATTCTGCTGAGTAAAGACGGGATTCCTGTAGTTATTCATGATGAAACTCTTGACCGCACAACCAATGGAAAAGGATTGGTTGCAAACTATTCTTTAGAGGAGCTCAGGAAATTGGATGCCGGACTTTGGTTTGGTGAAGAACATGCTGGCGAACAAATTCCTACGCTGGAAGAGGTCCTCGAATTTGCCAAGGGTAAAATAGCCCTGAATATCGAAATTAAAACCGAAGCGGTTGCCGATGAGCCCTCTGGCGGTATAGAAGAGAAGGCACTGAACTTGGTAAAAAAACACGGAATGGAAGCCCATGTATTATTCTCCAGTTTTGACTATCGGGCTATATCCCACCTCAAACAGCTGGATGTGGACATCTCTGCTGCTCTGCTGTACGAAAAAAGCCAATCTGCAGGCCGTATTCCATCTGAATTAATAGAGAATTACGAAGCCGACGCCTTTAACTGTAGCCGGCGTCAGTTCTCAAAAAGATGGGCAGAAGATACACAGAGGCATAATATTCCGGTTTTTATATATACCGTGAATAATAAGAGGCACATGGAGAAAGTAATTAAGCGGGGTGCAAGCGGGATTTTTTCCGATAAGCCGGATCTGTTGAAGCAAGTTGTGGATAACATGTGGAAAACAAAGTAGGTTTTCTTGCCAATCTGCATTGAATGGGGATAGGGAACCCCCTATATTTTATATCCATTAACTACACTCATTTCCCGCATGTCCACCAAATATATTTTTGTAACCGGAGGAGTTACATCTTCACTCGGAAAAGGAATCATTTGTGCATCTCTCGGCCGTCTGTTAGTTGCACAAGGTCTCAAAGTAACCGTTCAAAAACTGGATCCTTACATCAACGTAGATCCGGGAACGATGAATCCATACGAACATGGTGAGGTTTATGTAACCGATGATGGTGCAGAAACCGATCTCGATCTTGGTCACTATGAACGATTTCTGGATATAAAAACATCACAAAGTAATAATGTGACCACCGGTCGTATTTATTATGATGTAATTACCAAAGAACGGCAAGGAGCATATCTCGGAAAAACGGTTCAGGTAATTCCGCATATCACTGATGAGATACAGTCTCATGTTCTGAAACTCGGACAATCCGGAAATTACGATATAGTAATTATTGAGATTGGCGGAACCGTGGGTGACATTGAGAGCTTGCCATATATTGAGGCCGTTCGCCAGCTGAGATATAACGTAGGACGTCAGAATACACTTTCCATTCACCTGACACTGGTTCCTTATCTGGCGGCAGCGGGTGAGTTGAAAACCAAGCCTACACAACACTCTGTTAAAACATTATCCGAAAGCGGACTTCAGCCAGATATCCTTGTTTGCCGAACAGAGCACCCCCTGGATGAAACTATTCGCCGGAAAGTGGCCCAGTTTTGTAATGTAGATCTGGAAGATGTGATTGAGTCGCGGGATGCCAGAAGCATATACGAAGTTCCTCTGCTCATGCAGGAAGAAGGCCTTGACAAGAGAGTAATCGAAAAGCTGAAGCTGAAGACTGAAGAACCTAATCTCGATAACTGGATTGGATTTGTTGAGGCAGTTTGCAATCCATCGGGAGATATAAATATTGCTTTGGTTGGGAAATACGTTGAACACCATGATTCCTATAAATCTATTGTAGAAGCTTTCATTCATGCCGGAGCAGTTAATGATTGCAAAGTGAACATTAAATGGATTCAATCTGATAACCTGTCTCGTGAGAACGTCGAAAAAGAATTCAAAGATGTATCGGGTGTACTTGTTGCACCGGGTTTTGGAGGCAGAGGTATTTCCGGAAAACTGGCAGCTGTGGAATATGCCCGCGTAAATAAGATTCCATTTTTTGGAATTTGTTTGGGTATGCAGTGTGCAGTCATTGAATATGCAAGAGATGTTTGCGGGTGGGAAGACTCAAATAGCACCGAGTTTGACGAAAACACCGAATACCCCATCATCGATATTATGCACGATCAAAAGAATATCGAGAATATGGGTGGTACCATGCGTCTTGGGAAGTATACCTGTAAGCTGAAGGAGGGGACAAAGTCTTTTGAGGCTTATGGCCAGGAAGTTGTTGAGGAACGACACCGTCACCGGTATGAGGTAAACAACAACCTGAGATATAAACTTACCGAGAATGGAATGGTACTGGCGGGGATGAACCCGGAACGTGATCTGGTAGAGATTGTGGAGATACCTGATCATCCATGGTTTGTAGGTGTGCAGTTTCACCCTGAGTTACGCAGTACCGTGAATAATCCACAACCACTCTTTGTTGATTTTGTGAAAGCCAGTCTCAAATATGCAAAATCTTCTAAATTATATGAGCCCCGAAAAGCTAAAAAAGCTGTAGCTGAAAATTGATAACGTCAGATTCTTACTCGAATCGTTTACGAATACGATCTTGTGGATTACTGGTTAAGGATGAAAAGTTATTGCTTGTCGAGCTGCGATCTCCGGTTACAAATCAATGGACCTGGATTCCGCCCGGCGGTGGGGTCAAGTTTGGGGAATCGATAGAAGAGGCTCTTATCCGTGAGTTTGAAGAAGAGACCGGACTGGAAATATCAGTTGGGACGAGAGTCCACATCAATCAGGTGATTCAACCCCCCATACATGCCATTGAATTTTATTTTTTGGTGAAAGAAGAAGGGGGCAGTTTAAATCTGGGTACTGATCCGGAATTAGAATCTGACCAACAAATTCTCAGAAACATTGGATTTTACAGCCGGAGGGAAATAGCCGAAATGAACACAGCTCCAGAATTTATAAAATCACAGTTTTGGTCCGAATTTATTTCTTGAAGGCAGTTTTAGTTTTTGGAACCGTAAAATTAAATGTACTTCCTTTTCCAACTTCACTGACTGCCCAAAACTTTCCATGGTTTTTCTTGATAAAATCTTTGCAAAGCATCAAGCCAAGGCCGGTACCTTTTTCATTATTGGTTCCATCAGTTGTGTAAAAACTGGATTCTTCAAATAAGAGTGTAAGCTTATCTTCAGGAATTCCGACACCCGTATCTCTTATGCTAAATTGGATATGGTGTTCTTTCGTCTCAGTCCAAAGAGCGATGCTTCCATTTTCCGGAGTAAATTTTATGGCGTTTGAAAGAAGATTCAGCAGTACCAGGCTGATCATATTCTTATCCGCATATACAGTCTCATCATCAGTGTTATTTTTAACCGTGATGTTCTTCTCTTTTGCCTGATAATCCAGAAGCTTCTGATTTTCCACCAGCAACTGTCTCAAATTAAACTCTTCAGGAATTACTCTGTAACCTTCCAGCTGACTTTTAGCCCAGTTCAATAAATTATTCAGCAGATTGGAGGTATAGCGGAATTTATCAGACAGCTCAGGAATTAGTTCCTGTATCTTTTCTTTTGAAAGCTCATTCATTTGGTTCAAAGTGATAAACCCATATAACGAACTCAGCGGACCTCTCAGGTCGTGTGCAATAATAGAGAAAAGATGCATTTTTATATCGTTCATCTCCTCAAGACGAACGGCCTGCTGTTCTATATGGTCATTTTTTTCGCGAAGAAGATCGTTTGCTTTCTTGCGAAGAGCAGAGTTTCGGTATTGTGCATAAGCAACAATCACAGCAATAAATAACAGGGATAGACTAATTAGAATCAGAATATTTCTGTTTGCAACCCGACTTGCGTTTTCAAGATTTTGTTGCTGCTGAGCTTCCCGCATTTGCAGTTCTTTTTCACGGAATTCGTATTCCGCTTCCAGCCTTCCAACCTCACGATTTATTTCATCATTACTTAAGCTGTCAGAAAGATTTTTGTAAATCTCATGATAGCTAAGTGCATTCTCAAAATTCCCATGAGCTTTGTGAATTTCATAAAGGGTTCCGGCTGACATGTTTTTCTCAGGAAGTCCGCCTAGCTCATTGGCTATTTTAAAGGCATTATTTCCGAAACGTAATGCCTGATTTAAGGCTCCTTGTTGTAAATAGCTGCGAGCAATCCCGTTTAAAGACTGTACTTTTTCCAGTTCGTTGCCAAGCTCTTCATACTTGTCTATAGACCGATTGAAGTAATCGAGAGCTTTGGAATAATTTCTCCAGCGGAGGTGAATTTCACCAAGTTTAAAAGTGGAGAGGCCAATTGCACGCTGATCAAAATCAGATCCATCAAAATTTATAACCCGCATCAATTGTTGCTCTGCTTTTTCTAACTGATCAAGTTCATAATAGATAAATCCCAGGTTCACGGGAATGGAAATGGTAGATGGTTCAAGTGAGCGAAGGGAATCGAGCTCTGAAAAAATAGCAAGAGCCTCTTCATAATCTTCCAGCTTCAGGTAACTTACCCCAATATTATTGAGGTTTTGAAAGGTGCCTAAATCATTTCCAAGTTCTTTAAAAAGATCATAAGCTTCGAAGAAATAACTAAGTCCGGGTTGGTAGCTTCCCCGGGCAGAATATGAAATTCCTATTAACTGATTAAGCAGTGCTCGTTCCTGCTTGAACTGTTCACTTCCGGCTTCGCCTAAAGATTGACGAGCTATTTCAGCCGTTCTTTCATAATCCCCGCGGTTGTAATAAACAATAGCCTGTAAATAACGGGCATTTAATTTTCCTTTGGTGAAATCAGCATTAATGGCTTCCGAAGCAGCTAGGTTAGCATACTTTAGGGTACTATCCATATCAGAAAAGCGATAGAATGTACTCAACTCTATAAGTGTATTGACCAGTGTGGTGTCTTCTATAGAGGAATCAGTATTGTATGCATTTATAATATTCCTGAGGCTGTCAGCTTCAGTATTTTGTGAATACCCCGGGATGCCAAGGATGAAAACCAGAAAAAGTAACAAGCTATATGTGAACTGCAGATGATTCAATAAGTAAGACTTCCTTTTATTTTGGAGCTAAATAATTCTATTCAAAATTATTATCAACAGTAATTACCGAATATTATACAACCTTAATGTGAAAAACATCAAAGCTTGCAAAACGCTTATCAAAGCCCATTCCTTTCCTTATATTCAAGAAATTCTAATCAAATCATACATATGAAAAAACTACTTGTTTTTCTTTTTGCTCTCGCAATTTCAATAAGCGCTTGTACAAATAGCGGAGATGTTAAAACTTTTGTCAATGCCAATGGATATACATTTTCCGGAGATTCACTCGTCACGTTTGAAACCATGATTATTGAAGATGGAAAAATAAAACAGGTTGGGGGACAAGAACTTTCTGATGGAGCTGCCGGAGAGGTCATTGATTTAGAAGGAAAGACCGTTCTTCCTGGTTTAATTGATGCTCATGGACATGTAATGGGACTGGGTTTTCAGGAATTGAATGTGAATGTAGCGGGTATAGAATCACTTGAAGCCACACTGGATACTATCAAAGCTTACGCGGAAGCAAACCCTGAACTGGAATGGATTCAGGGTCGTGGCTGGAATCAGACCCTGTGGGAAGAAAATGAATTTCCAACCGCCGAAGATTTAGACAGAGTTGTACCTGATCGTCCGGTATATCTTTCAAGAGTAGACGGACATGCTGGCTGGGTAAATTCCAAAGCGATGGAGCTGGCTCAAATCAGTAAAGACACTCCGGATCCTCAAGGCGGTAAAATCATCCGGGATGCCAGCGGAAATGCTACCGGTGTTTTTGTTGATGCAGCTGAAAATTATATCAATGAAGTAATACCAGAGCCCACTGAAGTTGAAAGAAAACGGGCACTGGAAGAAGCATTAAAGCAGATGGCTAGTGTTGGACTTACATCGGTTCATGATGCTGGCGTAAGCGCTAAAAACTGGGAAATTTATAAAGAATTTGCTGATCAGGATAAAATGACCACCCGAGTTTATGCTATGATTGGCGGTATGGAGGCCTTTGAAGAGCTTTCTCAGAATGGACCGGTAGAATCATACGCGAATGACCGATTGGCTCTGAGAAGTGTAAAGCTTTATTCGGATGGGGCACTTGGGAGCAGGGGAGCAGCTATGATTGAGCCCTATTCTGATGATCCCGGTAACCGTGGATTACTGTTTGCCGATCAGGAAGAATTTAACAAGACAATGATGACAACTGCTTCTGCAGGTTTTCAAACCAATGTGCATGCTATCGGAGACCGGGCAAACCGCGTGATCCTGGATGCTTTTGCTCATATTCGGGATGAACTTGGAAATCAGGGGCTTCGGCACAGAATTGAGCATGCCCAGATAGTAGCCCTTGAAGATATCCCACGATTTAAAGAATTAGATATAATTGCCTCTATGCAGCCCAGACATGCCACCAGCGATAAAAATATGGCGGTTGATCGGGTCGGAGAAGAACGAATCGAAGGCGGCTATGCCTGGCAGACGTTTTTAGATCAGGGAACAGTAGTTGCTGCCGGTTCTGATTTTCCGGTTGAGCCTTCAAACCCTTTTTGGGGATTATATTCTGCAGTAACCCGAATGGATCACCAGGGAAACCCACCCAATGGCTGGTATCCGGATGAATCGCTGAGCAGAGAGCAAGCACTCAAAGCTTTTACCGTCGATGCTGCTTATTCCGCTCACCAGGAAGAT
Source organism: Gracilimonas sp. (assembly GCF_040218225.1). Taxonomy (NCBI): domain Bacteria; kingdom Pseudomonadati; phylum Balneolota; class Balneolia; order Balneolales; family Balneolaceae; genus Gracilimonas; species Gracilimonas sp. Next base: position 58,999 of record NZ_JAVJQO010000006.1, on the reverse strand, counting down.
GTAATCGGTTCAATAGAAAAAGGAAAGTGGGCTGATTTTGTAATTATTGATCAGGATTATTTTGAGATTCCTGCCAGTGAAATCTGGAAAGTAAACATTCTGGAAACATGGGTTGCTGGTGAAAAGGTGTATGGTGTTTCCGAGTAATTAGTCGGGAACATCAGTTTTGGAAGCTGGTTTAAGGCAATGAACACTAAAGAATCTATGATTATGAAATACCGAATAACATCTTTTACCTGTTTATTGCTTACCGTTTCCCTGTTTCTATTTTCCTGCAATACCACAAGCAGTGATAAAAACCCACCAGAAATACCACCGGTTGAATCTACGTCTGTAGATATATCCGAGATGCAAACAGCATCAAATAAAACAGTTGCTAAATTAGCGGAATCAAATTTCAATACTGCTTTGGTTGCAGCAGGTGTAGCTAAAGCAATTCTAGAAGTAAACCTGGCTATTCCAAAAGTATTGATTACAGCCGCTCAAGATGAAACTGCCGAAGTTGTAAATAACTCAGAATGGGAGTGGAGTTTTGATACCGCTGCCAATGGCCAGAATTTTGGTGTTAGGCTGACAGCTAACGCCGAGTCTACTGATGAAGTAATCTGGAATTTTTATGTTACAAGTTCCGGACTCGGTCTTGATAACCAACTCTTTTTCACAGGAACATCCGACTTTGATGCTACAAGTGGTACCTGGACTTATTTTGACCTGGGATCCGGACAGGAAGTTTCTGTAGTTACCTGGCAACGATCTGAAAATTCAGCTTCAGTAATGCTTGAGGTTGAAAGTGATCGAAATAATAATCTAGGTGATACCATTAGCTACGAATTTGATGGAACTGTAAAGACAGTCGTTTTTACAGATGTATCTGAGGATGAGACAACAACGATCAGCTATAACACTGAAACAATTACCGGATTTATTATATCACCTAATTACAATAATGGTGCAAAATCCTGCTGGGACGAAAATCTGAATAACACCACCTGCACTGAATAATTAATTACATCGCTTAATACCTGGTGCACTATTTGAAGCCCTATCTGAAATCAGATGGGGCTTTTTGTTTTAAAAGAACTTCTGAAATCATATATTATATGTGTGATATATGTACAAATAATTCAGGAGGCATTTATGGCAGGCAAGCAAAATCCACTAAGAGGGAGAGGCGCATCAGATAATCCCGTTAACCGTTTTGAAGGAAATTATATTGATTACGATTTGGATGAAGAGACAGGGGAGAAACCATCCCAAAAAACCCAATTAATCAGGGACGATACCAAAACAGTAATAACCTACAACAAGAGCGAAGATATTGGTTTTAACGCAAGTATAAATCCCTATCGGGGATGCGAGCATGGCTGTATTTATTGTTATGCCCGGCCATATCATGAATATTTGGGGTATTCTTCAGGTTTGGATTTTGAATCCAAGATTGTCGTCAAATACAATGCGCCTGAACTGCTTAAGAAGGAGCTGAGTTCTCCAAAATGGAAACCACAGGTAATTGCTATGAGTGGTGTTACGGATGTATATCAACCGCTTGAGAGAAAGCTGGAGTTAACGAGAGGTTGCCTGGAAGTGTTGGCTGAATTCAGAAATCCAGTTGGGTTGATAACAAAGAATCACCTGATAACGCGGGATATTGATCTCCTCTGTGAGTTGAATGATTATAACTGTGTTAGCGTAACAATATCGGTTACAACCCTGGATAAAGACCTGACCGGAGTGATGGAACCTCGGACATCCCGTCCTAATCGCCGGTTAGATGCTATCCGCCAGCTGGCTGATGCCGGCATACCTGTTGGAGTAAATGTAGCACCCATCATCCCCGGATTAACGGATCATGAATGTGCCAGGATCTTAGAAAAAGCTTCAGCGGCCGGGGCATCATTTGCAGGATATACCATTGTGAGGTTGCCCTATAAAGTTAAAGATATGTTCAAAGAATGGTTGGAGCAGCATTATCCGGAAAGAAAAAAGAAAGTACTGCGCAAAATTTTAGATATCCGTGACGGGAAGTTAAACAGCTATGAGTGGAATGAGCGCATGAAGGGAAAAGGAAATTTCTCAAAACAGATTTCAGATCTTTTTAAAGTTCAGGCTAAACGTTTGGGGCTCAATGAGAAGAAACGATATCTGACTACAGACCATTTTGTGAAAAGCACAGGTACACAGCTTAGATTATTCTAAACTTCATTTACAATTATTTAACATCAATGTAGAAACTATTCAGATTTATACTCGTCTTAAGTAATGTAGCTTTAGCCCGATATCTGTACAGAGCCGATTTTTATTAGTAGCTTTTTAAACATAGTAGCTCTCAAAAACTGATATCGGGTTTTTCTTTTCTAACTATCGCAATTCATCCAATCTTTAAATTAGCGTTGTATTTCTAATTTGACATTTGACCACCTGAAAATTACAATTCAGGAGCCAATCTAAATCTCTCATTAGAGGAGGATACGTTATGAATGACGAAATATCATTTCTGGATGCCGCAGAAAGCGGCGATTTTGAAACCATCAATAGTCTGCTTCAAGATGGTATAGATGTAAACACGAAAGATAGCCATGAAAGAACAGCTCTATTGAAGGCTGCCAAACATGGGCATAAAAAAATAGTTGAGCTTTTGATTAAAAAGGGTGCAGCTATAGATCACCGTGACAACAGGGGAACCTCAGCGTTGTATTGGGCTTCGACGAACGGGCATTATGATATTGTACAATTATTGATAGAAAACAGCGGCGACGTAGACGTGCATGACGATCGTGGTTGGTCTGCAAAAGATCAGGCAATAACGCATCACCACGATGGTGTGGTAGAATTATTGAATGCTGCTGGTGCACATTAAATTAAAGCTATCTACTTTAGTAAGTGAAAAGCCTCATCAATTGACGGGGCTTTTTTATTTTGCATAGAGAATAAAGATGGTAGGTCGTTTATGCAGATCAGGCTTTTTCATAGATTCCCATTCAGAAATATGTTTCGAAATTATTTCTTCGGAAGGAAGGGTGATATCGGTTGCAGTACACAGCCGGGTGGCCGGGGAACAGGTTGAAATGATATCTCCAAATAGTTCATTATTCCGGTAAGGAGCCTCCATGAAAATCTGAGTCCGGTCGTGGCGTCTGGATTCTCCCTCCAATTGGGTAATCATAGACTTTCTCTTGTTCTGATCCATTGGCAGATAACCATGAAAAGAGAATTCCTGCCCGTTAAAACCCGAAGCCATCAGCGCGAGCAAAATAGAGGAAGGTCCTACAAGAGGAACGACTCTAATTTGGTATTGATGAGCTAACTTTACTAATCGGGCTCCCGGATCGGCTACACCTGGAGCGCCAGCCTCGGAGAGAATTCCGGCATTACGACCATTTAGCATGGGTTTCAGGAAGGAATGAATTTCCTGCTCGGGCGTGTTTTTATTCAACGGATAAAAATCGATCTCGTACTCAGGAACGGTATCACCAACCCACTGCAAAAAAGACGTAGCGCTCTTCAGGTTTTCCACCATCAATACATCTAGTTTTCTTAAAACATTGAGAGTATACTCTGGAATGGTATTGTTATCCGGAGTTTTGCCTAGTGTTGTTGGGATAAGATAAAGTGTACCGGTTTCCATTAATCTACCCGTTCAATTTCAAATTTCTCGTCGTTTTCATTTGTGACTTTTCTTCGTACATAACGATGTACAAAAAAACCGGAAATTACAGTCACGACCAAACCTACAAAGGCCACACTCATGTTAAAAAGGGATGTGCTTTTCTGAATATTAAAAGTGGGATAAAGTACAATTTCCTGGAAAGCTCCTTTCTGATAGCGTATAGGAATATTAGAACTTTCCATCAGCTCCTGTGCCATTTGAACGGATAAGGATAACCGGCGCTCAATAACTTCTCCTTCAACTTCAAAGCGGATATCAATATAACCATTGCTTTGAGCCGCAATTTGTTTGATATCAAAATCCGTCACTTCAGCAAGATAGGTAGTTCCATTCTCATAGGTATCAATTGCACTTTGATGAACCAGGCCCTGCTGAACAACCAGAAACAAAAGGTAGGCAGGTATAACCCAATAGAGATATAAAAGTCGGTAGTTATTCATTGTCGCCGGCAATTTCATTTTGTGTGGTTTCGTACAGGGCAGGATCCCAAATGAGTCGCTGCTGATAGTCTTCCTGCATATGATTGGCGCTCATATGCACCCAGAATCCAACCGGAAGCTGATCAAAGAAAACAGCCTGAACAGAAGTATGTCCATCATAGATGGAAGTTCCGAAATCGATACCTCCTAAAAGTCCCATCCGGTTATCATAAATAGCTCCATAGTCTTTAAAGCTCCGGGTAATGGGTTCAGAGCCCATTGGCCAGCGAAGTTTATTTTTTACGGCCTCGGAAACCTCAGAATTTATGATTTCGTTATCCAAAAGCAGCGTCATTAATTGAGTGAGTTGGTTAGTGGTAGCCTGAGGGAAATAAGCCAGAGCATCTCTTTCCTGCATGAATGTAATAGACAACCGGTCATCATAAAACTGATCTTTTACTTTTTGATTGTAATCGGCATCGTCCTTCAATTTTCTTGCTTCAGCAATGGATTGCTCCGCAAAATCAGAGTAGCTTAGTTTATTTAAAACAGATGTATCGTTCAAAGAAGGATTGATACGCGTGTACATTCCACTGAAGGGAAGAGGTAGTGATGTTTCGGACATTCCCAGCGTATCAATTAATGCACGTATATTTTCTTCTCCCAGCCGAAACCACAGGTAATCAGCCGAAACCAAATCACTGTTCTGAAGCATAGCCAGAACCACATCATCGAGAGGAGCAGAACCATCTTCAAACTCTTCAATCAGTTTATTATGATTGTTTTCACTGATTTCAGGTAATGCAAATTTTTTAATCTCAGTCAGACTAATCGATTCTGTTGGATTAAGGAGTCCTTCGGCAATCTGTCTTTCATATTCTATGAGCAGGAATAAATTGGCTGTTGCTCCCAATGCACGGGGCACGTTTTCCTGATAAAAGATGCCGGAATCTGGTTGGTTTACATTATAGGAAGTGATAGAAACCCATTCGGGGTGTTCGCCGATAAATTCAGCCAGTCCGGCTAAAGAATAAGTGTTTTCGATATACTGGCTACCTTCAGCCATGCCGGCTTCATTTTCAAAAAGGGTTTCAAAGCCGGAATAATTGAGCCCAATGACCATAGCAAAAACAAAGGCTGCCGCGGCCAGAAAGGTGAACAGGAACTTAAGTGCTCTCTTCAAGAAACAGGATATTTAATCAGGGTTAAAATTAGGCTTCAAAGATACGAAGAAGAGCAGAGCATATCTCAAATTTTGAAAGGAATTAAGGATTTCTGAGAATCGGGGTATTCGACGGTAAAACTTTGAATACAGATTGCCACCAAGGCTGTAAGACACTAAGTGCCACAAAGTTAATGTGCACAAAAACTTAGTGAATCTGCGCCCTTGTGTCTTTGTGGCCTTTATGGGGTTAAAAGAATGGTATTAATCTTTGGATCTACATTCCTGAAATCGCCTGCATCATAATAGCACATAAATAAGCTCCATAAGTACCTAAGGCATATCCCAGTACGGCAAGTAATACGCCCACCGGAGCAAGGGCTGAGTGGAAAGCTGAGGCCACGATGGGAGCAGATGCAGCACCTCCTACGTTGGCCTGACTGCCTACCGCTACAAAGAAGAAAGGGGCTTTGATGAGCTTACCCACAGTTAACAATACGGCCACATGGATCAGAATCCAGACCGCACCAATTACGAAAAAACCGGGTGCATCGAGCATAGAGGCAATATTCATCTTCATTCCAATGGTCATCACCAGGATGTACAGAAAAAGACTTCCCAGTTTCGAAGCTCCTGCTCCTTCCAAATCACGAACTTTAGTGAACGACAAAATCAGTCCGCCAGTAGTAGCTACGACTACAATCCAGAAAAAGGACGAGTTCAGACTTAAATCTGCAAGAGCGGGTGCATTTTCATCAATCCATGGACCAATGGAATCACCGGCAAGGTGACCAAGGGCCACGATCACAAATGCGACAGCTATTATTTTGGTGAAATCGACTAAAGTAGGAACCCGAGCGATGTTTGCCTGATATTCGGCAATATTGTGTTTGAGCTCATCAATAGCAGAGGCATCTGCTTTGAACCATTTGTCCACCTGTTCGGAAATACCGGCACCGTATAGCAGAAAAGCCATCCAGATGTTGGCCACGATAATATCCACGGTAACCATAGCACCGAATAAATCGGTGCTGGGTTCAAATACTTCCAGCATGGCCGTTTGGTTAGCACCACCACCGATCCAGCTTCCGGCTACAGTCGCGAGTCCACGCCAAACGGCTTCCGGTCCGGTTCCGCCAACAATCTCCGGACTGATGGTTCCTACAATCAATAAGGCGAGAGGACCACCAATCATTATACTCCCGGTTCCTGCCAAAAACATAATAATAGCTTTAGGTCCCAGGTTCATAATTCCCTTGAGATCAATGCTCAGGGTAAGCAATACCAAACTTGCCGGCAGCAGATACCGGGAAGCTACATAATAGAGATTGGAGTCGGCTTCAGAAACCACTCCAAAAGTAGTAAGCAGCGAGGGGATGAAATAGCACAAGAGCAACGAAGGAACAAACTTGTAGAATTTCTGCCATTTAGGATTTTCACTGTGGGAGGTGACAAAAATTCCGGCAAGTATAGCCATCAAAAGTCCAAATGTAACCGCGTCGCTGGTGATTAGTGCTGAATCCATGAAGTAAAATTTGTTCTGAATTTAATGTCGAGTGAGGATACAAAATTCTTGGGAATGAGGCATGTACTCATTCATCTCTTAAAAACCGTAAAAAATAGGTAAACAGCGCTTTTCTATAAGGGATTGAGTGTAAGAGTCTTTATTTTCAGAATTCGCTCATTCATCAAACAAACTTTTTTAATTAATGATTGTATCCAAATTCGGAGGCACCAGCGTGGGCACGTTTGAAGCCATGCAGCGCAGTGCCCGTATTGTGGCGGCCGATCCTGACCGTCAGCTTATTGTAATCAGTGCTACTTCAGGTACTACCAACGATCTGGTAGCTCTTTCAGCTAATCAGCTGGATTCTACCCAACGGGAAGAACTGCTTGGCAACATCGAAAAGCGCCATCTTGAAATTATTGAACATTGTAAAGAGCAAGAAAAGCTTCGTGATGCCTTTTATACTGAGTTTTCAAAACTACGGGAACATCTTGATTTTGTAGGCCGTGATAAGCGCTGGAAAGATGCGTTGTATGCCTTTGGAGAGCTGATGTCTACCAGGGTATTTGTAGAAGTCCTGAGGCAAAACGGTGTGGATGCCGAGTGGCTGGATGCCCGGAATGTGATGAAAACGGATTCCACGTTTGGAAATGCAGAACCCATTTTAGCATCCATAAAGAAGAAAGCTGCAAAGCATATTCAGAAAGGGAAGACCTATCTGACTCAGGGTTTTATCGGTTCGGATGTATTTGGAAATACAACGACGCTGGGCCGGGGTGGTAGTGATTTTTCTGCATCATTATTTGCTGAAACAGTCGGAGCAGATACCCTGGAAATCTGGACAGATGTAGCTGGGGTGTTTACAACCGATCCAAGAATTGTACCGGGAGCCTTTCCGATTAACGAAATTACTTTTGATGAAGCAGCCGAGCTTTCAGTTTTTGGCGGCAAGGTGCTCCATCCGGCAACGCTTAAGCCAGCGATCAGGGGTGGTGTGAATGTTCGGGTAGCTTCGAGTTCTGATCCTGAAAACCCGGGAACGTATATCGTAAAAGATGCGGATAAAAAGCCCCCAATTCGGGCAATTTCCCTGAGAAGAGATCAAACATTGCTGACCTTGAATAGTCTTGAAATGCTTCACCAGCATGGTTTTCTGGCGCATTTGTTTAAAGTATTGGCTGAGCATAAAATTTCTGTTGACCTGGTAAGTACCAGTGAGGTTAGTGTAGCACTCACTCTGGATACAGCCGTAAATGCAGCTAATAAAGTAGAGTTGGATGATAATATTTTGGAAGAGCTCGGGCGGTTTGCTGAAGTAATCGTTGAAAAAGGTCTCGCTTTAATTGCGCTTATTGGTAATGACCTTCAGAAAACGTCAGGTATTGGAGGCCCTTTATTTACAGCACTTGAGGATTACAATGTTCGCTTGATTTGTCATGGCGCAAGCCCGAATAACTTGTGTTTTCTGGTTGATCAAAAACAAGCTGAAGACATTGTTCGCATGTTGCACAATAAATTTATCACTGAATAAGAATCAGATTTATGAAGATCGCGGTTATAGGAACTGGAAAGACAGGTGGAAAAGTAGTTGAGCTACTCGGAGAAGAACTCTCGGAAGCATTTGATGCACATAATCCGCCTACCGTAGAAAAACTTAAACAAGCTGACGCCGTCATTATTTTTGTACCTGGTGATGCCGTACCGGATGTAATTGATGCGGTTATTGAGTCAGGGATTCCGGCTGCCTGGGGTAGTACCGGATATGCCTGGCCGGATGATTTGGAAGATCGTGTGAAATCAAAAAATACCAAATGGATTATGGCTTCCAACTTTAGCCTGGGTATGAATATCATCCGGAAAAGCATCGAGGCTATCTCAGCTGGTTCTAACATTTTGAAAGACCCGGAATTTCATATTCATGAAGTTCATCACATTCACAAAAAAGACGCCCCAAGCGGAACGGCCCTTTCATGGAAAGAATGGTTGGGTAAAGAGGCGGAAGTGACCTCAGCCCGAGAAGGTGATGTAAAGGGAATTCATGAGCTGACACTAAAGACCGATACCGAAGAAATTACTTTAAGACACAAAGCTCTGGATCGTGCTTTATTTGCAGAGGGAGCGATTTGGGCCGCCAGGCAACTGGTAAACAATTCGAAGATGGAAGCTGGAATTCGTACCTTTGGGCAGTTATTTGATCAAGTAATTGAGGAACAACAATAATGGAAAAATTTCCCCTTTGGACAGCCATTGTAACCCCAATGAATACAGATGGGAGCGTAGACTACAGCAGTTTTGAAAACATTCTCAGAAAGCAGGAAGAGGCCGGAAATGGAGTGTTGGTTTTGGGAAGTACCGGCGAAGGACTGAATCTGAATGAAGAAGAAAAAAGGGAAGTCGCTGAGTTTGCCAAAGATTTGAATCTGGACGTTCCTTTGATGGTTGGAGTAGGTGGCTTTAACTTGCCAGCCCAGGTTGACTTTATTCATTTCTGCAACGAAGTGAAGCCGGACGCTTTACTATTGGTAACCCCTCTTTACGCAAAGCCCGGTGCAGAAGGACAGTTTGAATGGTTCAGTGAGCTGATGGCTGAAACCGATATACCCTGCATGTTGTATAATGTGCCATCCCGAACGGGGGTAAAAATGCACCCAAGTGTTCCGGCTCGGCTCAGTAGAGAATTTGATAACCTGATGGGAGTGAAAGAAGCCAGTGGAAGCGTAGAAGAGTTTAAAGCTTTTCGTCGTGAAGCCCCTGATGTTAAGTTCTACAGTGGTGATGATGGAATGACTCCGGCTTTCAGCAAAGAAGGTGGAGTTGGACTGGTTTCCGTTGCAGCCAATGTATGGCCAAAAGCGACCCACAAATATGTGGAGCTTTGCATAAAAGGGCAAACAGATGATTTATTTCCTTTATGGAAAACTGCCACCGATCGATTGTTTAAAGCACCCAATCCGGTTCCCGTTAAAGTTCTGCTTAGCAAAAAGAACTGGATTGATAATGATACCGTTAGGTTACCACTATCTCTTGGGGATATATCAGAGGAAGTGGAAGAAAACCTGATGAAAGCAGACGAAGAAATTGCAGCGTGGCTTGCTGAACAAAGTAATAGATAGTTCAAGTCATTCAGAGCGGAAGCGAAGAATCTTCAAGTGTTTGACTAATTTAGATTCTTTACTCTACAAATCAGGATCAGGGTGACACAATTAATGAATTCAAAAACAAAAACACAGAATGAGTTACGAAGAAATTTTAGATCAATTAGAAGAAGGAACCGTACGCGCAGCCAATAAAACCGAGAATGGTTGGGAGGCTAATGTAGAAGTTAAAGAGGCTATATTGGCTTCTTTCAAAGATGGCGAAAACACCTCATACGAAGGTATCTATGAAGGATTTGTAGACAAACACAACCTGCCTCCCCGGTTCTTTGGTCCTGAAGATGGAGTACGATTGGTACCCGGTGGTTCATCAGTCCGGCGCGGAGCTTATGTTTCTTCCGGTGTGATTATCATGCCTCCGGCCTACGTTAACGTTGGGGCTTATGTTGACGAAGGCTCCATGGTAGACAGTCATGCACTGGTGGGTTCTTGTGCACAGATTGGTAAAAATGTTCACCTTTCAGCGGGAGTTCAAATCGGGGGAGTTTTAGAACCGGTAGGAATGAATCCGGTGATCATAGAAGACGATTGCTTTATCGGAGCAGGTTCTGTTATTGTAGAAGGGATTTTGGTTAAGAAGGGAGCGGTAATTGCTCCGGGCGTAACCCTTTCCAAAGCAGTTCCTGTTTATGATACCGTGAATGAGAAAGTTCTGGAACGTGGCTCAGCCATCCCTGAAAATGCCGTTGTGATTCCCGGAACCCGTCCTGTAAACAACGACTGGGCGAAAGAAAACGGACTCAGTATGGCGTGCCCGATTATCGTGAAATACCGTGATTCAGGAAGTAACGCATCACTAGAGCTTGAAGAAGCACTCAGATAAGAATTCAGAAAATCATTATTCGTTGGATCGTATTAAAACCGGTTCAACGAATACATGATTAACAAAGTTTTAGTCTAAATTCTTCCACCATTTGCTGAAAGCTTGGGTTGAATCTCCCAGCAATACCTTTTCTCCAATGACAGGTGTAACCAGTGGAATAGCCTGATTCTCATTTAGCCTGTCCAGCTCATTAAGTGGCTCATCCCATGGGTGCATTGCAAGTACAAATTTTGACGAGTGCACCGGAAATAGTCGTTTGGCTTTTAAGTCTTTTGTAGCCTGCATGACTTCCTCCGGGAATAAATGGAGCTCTCGCCATGCCACATTATATTGGCCATTATCAAGGATCGCTAAGTCGATGGGTCCATACTTTTCTCCAATTTCAGCAAAGAAAGGATCGTAGCCGCTGTCACCACCAAAGTAGATTTTCTGGGAAGGAGACTGAAATAGATAAGAAGCCCAAAGTGTATTTTTTCGGGTGAATCCCCGCCCGGAAAAATGTCGGGCTGGCAACGTTCGTATTACGAAACCAGAGTCTGGCTCAAGCTTATCATACCAATCTTGTTCTAAAATTTGTTGTGATGAATAGCCCCACCGTTCAAAATGGGCACCAACACCAAGCCCGCAAATAACCATCTTCACCTTCTCTTTGAGTGCTTTTATTGTGGTGTAGTCCAGGTGATCGTAATGGTCATGACTGATAAATAGATAATCGATTTCCGGAATATCATCAACAGAATAAGCATCGGTTCCTTTAAAAGCCTTTACGGTACCGGGAATGGGAGAGGCATTACCGCTGAAAACAGGATCAACCAAAATCTTTTTTCCATCCAGTTGAATGAAATAAGAAGAATGCCCAAACCAGATGAGCACATTTTCATCTTGAGCTAAATTCAGCAAGCTTGTCTTCTGTGATGGAATAGGCTGTTCTGGTTCCGTTCGTGGATGTGTTTTGAAAAACTGTTCATAAATGATCCCCATCATTGAATAACCCTCCGTTAAATCTGGAGTGAAGTTGAGATTCCGGAATTCTCCATCAACAAAGTTTGGGGAATAAGTGATTTTATCCAGATGGACGCCAGAAGGTGCCTGGCCAAACTTTTCCTGCTTCATGTAGAGAAAAGTAGCCACAGCCAACGCCAATCCGAGGCCAATAAATGCAGTCATAATTTTTTTAGATATGGATAGAAGCTTGCTCATAGAATTCAATTTGATAATTATCAGCTTCTTTATTTCTGATGGCATCAAATATACTAATACAAGAATTAGCAGCGAGTTTTATTTATAAAAGTTGAGACAGAACTATTTTTCACCTGCTGTAGCTTAATCGCTGCAACACCCGAAAGTCATGAATTGCCCCGAAAATACAGCACTCATGTTTTACCCAACAGCCAGTGCTTTATTAGCCACAGCCAGTCCTTTCACAAATGCTTGAATAACAGCCTCAAGCGTATCAGGGGAGGCACCTTTGGATGTGAATCGATGCCCTTCTTTTCCAAGCGTTAAGGTTACGACGACGAGTGAATCAGTATCTGGACTTAAGATTTCCACTTCGTGATTAATCACTTCCAGCGGCAGAAATGCATCCGTTTCGGCCTTAATAGCTGTCAAAATCGCATCAATAGGGCCCACGCCTTGATCTAAAGAAATGATTTCATCCCGATCTTCAATCTTCAGCTTTACGGCTGCACTTACCAATCCGTGTTTGCGCATGGTAAGTTTGTAGTCTACCACTTCGACCGGGTAAACAAGGTCGGCATCTTCGTTGTAGACAAGCGAACGAAGCACTTTGATTTCTTCTTCCTTAAGCGTTTTCCCTTTACGGTTGATGTTATTTACATACTCATCATATAGCTTGGTATGTCCTTCGTCCATATTGACATTCTCAAACCCGGTATTACGGGATTGTCCCCAGCTGTTCTTTTGCATATCAATAAATCCGGACTCTATATACTGTTGGACCCTTTCCAGGTTTGGAGGAAGAACAGGGGAAGACAGAGAGTATTTGGCAACAATATGTGAGCTTTTAAGTCCGGTTCCGGTTAGAACAAACAGACATTTTTTGCCGTTGAATTGCTCCAGGTTATTTTTGAAGGTAGCAAGAGGAATAGCACAGGCTGGTTCGGTGAAATACCCCTCTTCAACCGTCATTTCTTTCATAGAATCGAGCAGTTCATTCTCCGTAGCGGTAAAAGCTAGTCCGTCAGTTTCCTCAATCCCGCGAAATACCTTGTAGAAATCCAGTGGATCGGCTACAGCAACGGCATCAGCCATGGTATTCACCTGATCTTTGACGATCTTGTCTTTTTTGAAAATACCTTCAACAACCGGCGAACTTTGTTCGGGTTGAACGGCTACAAAGCTTGGGATTTTGTCAATCATCCCTGAAGCTTTCATTTCCTTGTATCCTTTATAGATAGCAGCAAAATTAGTACCGGCGCCAATGGGTACAAAAATGTAATCGAAATCTGTATCACCTTGCTCGTATAGCTCATAAGAGAATGATTTCTGGCCTTCCTGCCGGAATACATAATCACCAGCCAGATAATAATTCCCGGATTTGGCAAACTCACGGCACAGTTTTTCACAAGCCATGAAATCTCCCTTAATCTTGATGATAGTCGCATCGTAAATGGTCGCTTGAGCCAGCTTTACTTCCGGCGTCTTTTCGGGTACAAAAACGAAACAAGGAATTTTAAAATAGCAAGCATATGCTGCTACTGAAGCAGCCATATTTCCCGTGGAGGCCAGACAGATTGCATCTGCACCTAATTCAAGTGCTTTTTGTACTTCAACATAACTTCCCCGGTCTTTAAAACACCCGGTGGGGTGTTCAAATTCGAGCTTTGCATATAGTTCAGCACCATATTTTTCTGAAAGCCGGTTCAGTCTTTTGAGCGAGGTAAAATGGTTCTTCAAAGGATCGGGAAGAATCTCTTTAAGAGGATACTGAATATTCTTTTCAGGCTGATTGTATTCAATTTCCAGAACACCTCCACAATAAGTGCAGTACGTACTTGTCTCTCTTTCGTCATTTTCCTGGCCACACATAATGCAGCTCATGGTATATCCGGAATTGCTTGACTTCATGGGTTAGTTTTATTGGGATTATCGCAGATAATACGAAACCGAAGTTATCAAAAAATAAAGAAAAAAGCGCTTTTTTAGGCGCTCTGATTATAATGGGAGCAAAATAATTTCTTCAAAATCCAAATCCAGTTCGCTTAACACCGGAGCCGCAATTTCTTCAATTTCGTGTTCGTCATAATCATTCAATCCCTCTAATTTCACGTATAGAATATCATTATGCTCATCAATGAAAAACTGCGCATCGGCAGACTCAAAACTGTCCTTAAGGGTTTGAATCAGAAATTCAACATCTTCAATAAAAGCTTTAATTTCGTCTTCGGTAGGTTCGCTCATTTTCCTTAGGTTCTAGCTTATAAATTCAGCTTAAATCTATGAATAAATATTTGGCAAAACTGTGGGAAATTTCCCAAAAATCAGAACGTCTTATAATCGGCCTGATGTCAGGGACATCCCTTGATGGATTGGATATTTGTGTATGCAAAGTATCCGGTGACGGAACGGGCACGTCTATTGATGTTCTACGGTTCCTAACACAAGAATATTCTGAAGGTTTACGAAATCGTATTCTTGCTGTACAATCCAAAGAGCAGGTTAATGCCCGTGAATTAACAGTGTTGCATTCTGAACTTGCCGATCATTATAGCTCAGCTATTTTAGAAGCGCTAAAGAGCTTAAATATTACGTCCGGGGAAGTCGATCTAATAGCCAGCCATGGTCAAACCATATATCATGCCCCGGCCCAAAGTCAGGATCAGAACAATGCAACCTTGCAGATCGTTGATGGTGATCACATAGCCCAAAAAACAGGAATTATTACGGTATCTGACTTTCGTCAGAAGCATACAGCGGTTGGAGGAGAAGGAGCCCCGCTGGCCGGTATATTTGATGAAGTTTTATTTCGGGATCAGAAACAAAACCGACTTCTTCTAAACTTGGGGGGTATAGCAAACTTCACCTGGCTTCCTTCTCATAAGAGTAAAAAAGAAGTACTGACCAGCGATACCGGTCCTGCAAACACATTGATTAACGAGGCCATGCAAAAGCATTTCAGTCAGCCTTTTGATGAAGATGGAAAGATTGCGGCATCAGGTACGGTTCATTCCGAATTGGTGAGATATATACTGCTTGAACCGTATTTCAGAAAAGCATTTCCGAAGACCACCGGTCAGGAAGACTTCCAGTTGGAGTTTATCGAAAATCTGATGGAAGGACATCAGATCGAATTGTCGCCCGAAGATTTGGTGGCCACATTGACAGCCGTTACATCACAGAGCATAAGTCGCGCTTTTGATGAAATAATTGGTGAAGAAGCGTTTGAGTGTTATGTGAGCGGGGGAGGTGTTCATAACCTAACGTTAATGCAAGATCTGAAAGACAGAAACCCTCATGCAGAATTCAAAGATTTTGAAGAATTGGGAATTTCAGCAGATGCAAAAGAAGCGGCAATGATGGCCTTTTTTGCCAATGAATTGGTAGCCGGAGAGGGTTTCAAAATTCCCGGAGTAACAAAAGAGAAAATTCACTTTGGGAAAATAAGTCTGCCTGACTGACTACCTCAAAACAGAAGTTGTCTAGAAGTGAGAACTAAACCATAAAGAAAACATGTATGAGAATATTCCTTGCCTTCATCATACCACTTTTACTTTCAACGCTATCATTCTCACAAGAAAAAGTAACAGGAATTGTTCAGGATGCTGAAACAGGAAAAGCGGTTCCTTATGTCAATATAGGTATCATAAGCCTGATGAAAGGAACAGTCAGCAATGCTGAAGGTAAATTTAGTTTAGGTTACACTGCTGAAATTGATAGTGTAACATTCTCAGCTATTGGGTACGAAACAGATACCTTTTCTATTAAAGACATATTAGCGGATGAGGTTATTCTTCTTAATCCGGCTACCTATAATCTCGATGAAATTACCGTAAAAGAAAAAGCATTGGGTCGGATTAAAGAATTAGGATACAATCTCAATAAAAAGAGACAAAGCATTAGTTTTGGAAGTACTCTGCTTGGAACGGAAATCGGCGGACTGATAGAAATAGACCGTCAAACATTGATATACTCGGCTCATTTTATTTTCAATCACACCGGTGATGACAGCCTGCTTTTCCGGGTGAATTTGTATGAGATGAATGGTGATAAACCTGTTCGAAATCTTATTACGGAAAATGAATTATTCAGAGCACCAAAAGAACCCGGCACTGTTTTAGTAAATTTAAGAGGTTATGACATTGTCACTGAAGAAAATGTACTTTTGACGGTGGAGTGGATTGAGGCCGTTTCTCTTAATAACAGTGAGATACAGGATATCAGTTTCAGGGCAGATCGTACGATGAGAAAACCCAATACCTGGTTCAGAACAACCAGTCAGGCTCCATTGCTGAAAATGGATCAGTTTGTAAAATACAATATCGGGTTTTACCTGACAGCACAGCAGGTTAAGAAGTAACGACGAACTGAATTAAAGAATCCATTATATCGGCGTAATCCGCTTTCTATCAGTCAGTTTGGTTCAAAGCCCAAACCAGCTCATCAACAACACGTTCAATTTGTTCTTTTGTGATGACCAGAGGTGGAAGAAATCTTACAACGGTTCCATGAGCTGCATTACCCAGAATATTATGTTCAAACATTTTATCAACTACAGGTCGGGCTGGCCGGTTAAGTTCCACACCTAACATCAGTCCAAGTCCACGAATGTCTTTTACCGAAGTAAGGCCGGCTACTTTTTCTTTAAGTAATTCCATCATGAAAGCCCCTTTTTCTGCAGCTCCATCGACGAGTCCTTCTTCTTCAATAGCATCCAAAGCAGCATTGGCAACGTGACAGGCAAATGGATTGCCGCCAAAAGTGGTGCCGTGATCACCGAATCCAAGGGCAGAAGCAACTTCTTCTTTCGCCATAATAGATCCGATGGGTATGCCTCCAGCCAATGCTTTAGCGGTAGCAACGATATCTGGTTTTACATCAAAATGTTGATACGCGTAGAATTTACCGGACCGGCCTACGCCACACTGCACTTCGTCAATAATCATCAGGATATTTAGATCATCACAAAGCTGGCGGGTTTTTTTAAGGAATTCACCATCTATTACATTCACTCCACCGGAGCCCTGTATAGTTTCAAAACCAATCGCGATGGTATCTTCATTGACTTTGGCTTTCAGGGCTTCGAAATCATTAAAAGGAACCTGGTCAAACCCGGTTGGCATGGGGTCAAACCCTTCCTGATAACTTGGCATTCCCATTGCGATGGTGGTTACCGAACGGCCGTGGAACCCTTCACTTAGCGTGATTACATCCCCGCTTTTTCCATTCTTCTTACCCCATTTTCTGGCTAGTTTTACGCAGGCTTCCATAGCTTCCACGCCGCTGTTACAAAAGAAAACCCGGTCTAAACCGGAAAGTTTTGCAAGTCTTTCAGCCAGTAAACTCTGTGGTTCGTTATAAAAGAAATTGGAGGCGTGCAGCAGCTTTTCTGCCTGTTCTTTGATAGCTGCAACAATTTTTGGATGACAGTGTCCGAGGTTATTTACGGCGAGTCCACCAAAAGCATCCAGATATTCATTGCCTTTTGTATCCCAAACCAAGGCTCCTTTGCCATGAGATAAGGTGACGGGCAGGCGATTGTACACCTGAAAGTGATATTGCTTTTCGAGCTGCTGCGCTTTGTTCATTTTGTAGTTTCGTTATTAGTTGTGATACAATGATACCTCGTTCCCAACCTCTGGTTGGAAACGCCTGCCCGAACCTCTGGTTCGAGATGTTGAAATAGGCTTATGAAATTATTTCTGTAAGGAATCGTAACGAAGCCCCTCTAACTATGATAACAAAAGAGATGACAATGGGACGAAGTCGATACAGAATATTTGAAGAACACTACCCATACTTCATTACAAGTACAATAAAAGATGGATTGCCACTTTTCGCAAAACCTGAAATAGCTCAAGTTGTATTAGAAAGTTTAGTATTTCTTCAAAACAGCCGAAATGTACAGCTTTATGGTTATGTAATCATGGAAAATCATTTTCATGCTGTAGTAAAAGGAGGGGACTTGTCTAAGAAATTAAGACTCACAAAGTCTTTCATGGCAAGAAAGATGATTGATCTTATGAAAGAGAATGGTAACAGTAAACTGTTAAGCCAGATCGCATTTAGAAAATTGATACATAAGTTAAGATCTGAACATCAGGTTTGGGAGGAAGGATTTCATCCTAAGCAACTTACATGTGATGAGATAGTAGCTCAGAAACTGGAGTATATACATAACAATCCGGTAGCACGTGGATTTGTGGATCGTCCCGAGTATTGGCGGTATTCATCGGCAAGGAATTATCTGGGGCAGGAAGGGCTAATTCCAGTTACTATTTACGCTGGGTAGCATTTGCTAACTCTTGGGGAACCAGAGGTTCCCGAAGGCATTCCGAACGAGACGTTCGGAACGAGCACAAGAGCATTCGCTGTGGTACAATTCACAAATAACGATTACCCATTAACCAACTTAAGTCCAATTCGGCCTCTTTCCAGGTCCAAGGTAATAATTTCAAGACTGATAATATCGCCCACGCTAACCACATCGTGTGGTTCTTCAATCTTCTTGTTCTCAGCCATGTTGGAAATATGGAGCAAGCCATCTTGTTTTACTCCGATATCAACAAAAGCACCGAAGTCTACAACGTTTCGAACGGTACCTTCCAGTTTTTTTCCCACTTTCAGGTCTTCCATTTTCATCACGTCGGTTCTGAGTAATGGCTTCTGCAGGCTTTCGCGGGGATCGCGACCTGGCTTCTGCAGGTTTTCGATGATGAGTTCAAGGGTAGGAACACCTACTCCGATTTGCTCAGCTGTTTCTTTGAGATTCACATTCTTAAATTTAGATGCAATCTTGTCTTTTTCAGCTGAAAGATTTTCAAGATCAATATTAAACAGGTTACAGAGCTTTTCTGCGGCTTCGTAACTTTCGGGGTGAATGGCGGTGTTGTCGAGTGGATTTTTGGATTCGGGAATACGCATGAATCCGGCGGCCTGTTGGAAGCGGAAATCTCCAACCCCATCGATACTCCGAATTTGCTCACGATCCATAAAAATTCCTTTTTCTTCCCGGTGTTTCACGATGTTGGTGGCAACCCGCTTACTCAAACCAGAGATATGCGAAAGCAAAGGTGCTGAAGCTGTATTCAGGTTCACCCCAACTTCGTTTACACAACTTTCCACTACATCATCCAGCTTGCCAGCTAACTGATTCTGGTTCACATCATGTTGATATAAGCCAACGCCAATCGACTTTGGATCGATTTTAACCAACTCAGCCAGTGGATCTTGCACTCTTCGGGCGATGGATATATTTCCACGTTGGGCAGCATCCAGTTCCGGAAACTCTTCACGAGCAACTTTGGAAGCTGAGTACACCGAAGCACCCGCTTCATTCACAATAAGATAGTGCAGTTCTTCATCCGGGTGTTTTTCTTTTCGTTTTTGAAGGAAATCGGCCACAATCTGCTCTGTTTCCCGGCTGGCCGTACCATTACCAATGGCGATCAGGCTTACTCCGTATTTGTCAATCAGCTTTTCGAAAACAGCTTCTGCTTCCGCTACTTTATTCTGTGGAGGAGTAGGGTAAGTGGTGGTTCCTTCCATGTACTTTCCATGTTCATCTACAACAGCCACTTTACACCCACTTCTGAATGCAGGATCGATTCCCATAACCACTTTTTTGTCGAGCGGGGGTTGCATCAGCAGGTTGCCAAGGTTGGTGGCAAAGGTTTCAATAGCGTGTTCGTCGGCTTTATCGGTAAGCTCACTTCTTAGTTCTCGTTCAAGGGAAGGGAAGAGCAGGCGTTTGTAAGCATCTTCCACTGCATCCTGCAGGTACTCGGTGAAAATACTCAGCTCGTTATTGATGACCAGATCATCAATGTTTTCCAGCGTGCGTTCTTCCCAAAGTTCCACATTTACAAACAGTACATTCTCCTTTTCACCCCGGTTTATAGCCAAAATTTGGTAAGGCTTCATTTTGCTGGCGCGATAGGAGAATTCGTAATAATCTTCATAGTTCGTGCGGTCTTTAACGGCCGGGTTTTTCTTGGTCACGATATTAGCATGCTCTGCAAATACCTTTCGAAGCATCTCCCGCACTTCCAGGCTTTCATTGATCCATTCAGCTACAATATCTGTGGCGCCGTCAAAAGCATCTTCAACCGTCTCAACTTCTTTTTCTTTGTTGATGTATTCTTTGGCGTATTCAGCAGGGTCGCCTTTTTCAATTTCCTGATCCCAGATAAGCTGAGCCAATGGTTCCAGTCCTTTTTCCTTGGCTTTGTCGCCCCGTGTTTTACGCTTTTGTTTGTAGGGAAGGTAAATATCTTCCAGGGTAGTGAGATCCGTGCAAGCCTTAATTTGCTCTTCCAGCTCCGGTGTGAGTTTATCCTGCTCTTTGATAGATTTAAGAACGGTTTCTTTACGGGCCTCGAGCGTTCGCTGGGTTTCAATGCCATCCCGGATGGCACGGATTTGCTCCTCATCCAGTCCGTCTGTGGCTTCTTTACGGTAACGGGCCAGGAATGGGACCGTAGCACCATCATCCAAAAAGTTAGCTACCGTGCTGACTTGCTTGGGTGAAAAGTTCAGTTGCTTTGCTAAAAAACTAAAAATAGAAGTGTCGCTCATTGATGATATTCGTTTTCAAAATTAGGAAGCTGAAAATAAGAACTCGCCTTTAGAATTATGAATTTTAAATGAGGAAATTTTGAATTATGGAACACGGATGAGCCTGATGTTGCGGATAATTACTGATTTATTGATGATTATTTCCGCATCTCAATACCGATTCAACGAATAACTATTAACGGAACCCAAAAAACCTGTAACCTTTTTCTTTATCATCAGTGTATAAGGGTGGAAACATAAAGCTCGGGAAATTTACACGGTGGATTCAACTTCGGATAAGGCATTGATGATGAAAGTGAAGAACGGAGACCTTGATAAATTAGGTCTGCTGTTTGAACGGTATAATCGCCCGCTTTTTAGTTTTTTCTACCGGATGTGTAAAGAAGCAGAGCTTTGTGAAGACCTGGTACAGTCAGTTTTTGAACGCATATTAAAATACCGTGATACCTATACCGGTGATGGTAAGTTCACTACCTGGATGTTTAGTATTGCCCGGAACGCTCATATCGATCATTATCGAAAACAGCAGCGGGAAGGAATTCCGGTAGAGATTGACGAAGAGCGTTTGGAGCTCGATGATGAAGAAACCAAGGTGGTTGTCAACAAACAGGAGAAGAAAGAACTGTTGGAAGTTGCACTCGACCGACTTGACGAGGACAAAAGAGAGATTATTATTTTGAGCCGTTACGAAGGTTTGAAATACAAAGAAATCGCCGACATACTGGAAACCACAGAGGGAGCGATTAAAGTAAAAATGTTTAGGGCCATGAAAGAGTTAAAAGATTTGGTTAATACCTTAAATGAGGAATGCAGCCATGAATGAACAACATCAACAATTAATAGCTGACTACCTGGCCGGAAATCTTGATGATACCGGCAAGACAAAAGTGGAAGAGCTAATTGCCAGTGGCGAAATTGATTTTATGGAATTTCGGGAGTTGGAAAAATTGCATGAAGACCTGGGGTCGATCCCCGCACCTTCCCCCAGCAAAGAAATGAGCTCGAATTTCTATGCTATGCTGGAAGAAGAAAAGCAATCGGTTAAAAACCCCTGGTTTCAGTTATTAAAGGATCAGGTTCAGCAGATGATTGCTGAACTAACTATGCCACGTTTAGCATATGGGCTGATTTTATTGATTGTGGGCGGATTCATTGGTTCACAAATAAATAACAATGACTCCGAAATCGAACAACTTAGCCAGCAGGTACAAGACATGCGGGAAGTGATGATGGTAAATATGTTGGAAGGGGCATCGGCTGCGGATCGGCTTAAAGCGGTGACCATCAGCAGCGAAATGACATCTGTTGATTCAGAGGCTATCCATGCATTATTGTTTACACTCAATAACGATCCAAGTATAAATGTTCGCGTACAATCCATTGAAGCTCTTAAGCGATGGGGCAATAACGAGCGTGTGAGAGAGGGGCTGGTTAAAGCCATTGCAAAACAGGAGTCACCGATTGTAATTGTGGAGCTTGCAGATGCGATGCTTGAGTTAGAGCTGCGAAATTCTGCACCAGAATTCAGGCGTTTAATTGAAGAGCGCGAGCTTGACTTCACGGTTCAACAAAAACTGGAAAGCAGCATTGCTGCATTAATGTGAGAGATATGAAAAAGTCATTGCGAAGAGAATCACTGTATAGTATTAGCCAAGGAATATTTACGACGAAGCAATCTCTATTATCGATATTTTTGATTTTAGGAGCACTTCTCAACTGTTTGTTAGCACTACAATCCGCTGCCCAAACTTCTGTCACATCCCAGCGAACACAGGAAAGTATTGAGATAAGAATTCCCGCTTCTGAGTTCAATGCCGAGACGTTTTTTCACATAAAAAATATAAATGGCGATCTGAATGCGGAAGGATATGAAGGAGATGAAATCATCATCACAGGAACTAAAGTTATAACGACCAAGCCAAGATTGATCGGAGATTTTAACCCGGACGAAATTTATCTGGATCGGCTGAATGGAGATAATAGTATTTTCATATTTGTTCGGCAGCCTGGTGTAGAAGTAAAAATTAATGGAGATGACCTTTATTACAATTACAAAAGACGACATAAGAATAAATATGGAGATGATGATCGTCTGAATTTTGAATTCAACCTTCAGCTCAAAATTCCCCACTATCTGATGTCAGAGATTTCAACTATCAATGGCGGAGAAGTTGTAGTTGAAGGAATGAGTAACGGTGTGGAAGCTAATAATGTAAATGGCAGCGTATTTGTGAATGAAGTATCCGGAAAAGTGGATGCACATACAGTGAATGGAAATATCCGGGTAGAATTTGCGAAAACGCCTGAAAGAGATTCGGAATTTCATACGGTAAATGGGACCATTGAAGTTTATGCCCCTAAAAATTTATCTGCTGTTGTAACCTTTAAAAGTTTACACGGTGAACTATATACCGACTTCAACAATATTGAATATTTGCCTAAGCGGGTAAATAAAAGCCAGGATGGGACAACCCGATACAGTATTGAGCAAGCTGCTCCAATTCAAATTGGCGAAGGCGGCCCCGAACTGCGGTTCCAGCTTTTGAATGGAAACGCTTATATCAAACAAAGAAAATCATAAAGAAAAATAATTATGTGTAGATCAATAAAACATGCGCTTTTTGTAGTAGTAGCTGGCCTTATTTCCATCCCGGCCCTGGCTCAGAATAATCTTGAAATTCCACTTTCAAACCCTGGCGAACCTGGCAGATTGATTGTGGCTGCTAACTTTTCTGATGAAGTTGAAATCAGAGGTCATGATAAGAATAACGTTATTGTGAATTATGACGGCGAAGATAGTGACGATGATCGTGATGCTATGAGAAACGGAATGCGCCGAATTTCAGGTGGAGGAATAGGTATTGAAGTGACAGAAGATAATAATGAAGTGCGCGTCAATACTGGTCCAATGCCGAATGATGATTTTGAAATGATTATTTATGTGCCCCGTAATTTTTCGCTTAAGCTGAATACGGTACAAGGAGATGTGAAAGTTGTTGGTTTACGAGGCGAATTGGAAATAAGTGCGGTAAATGGGGATATCGAATTATCAGATATTTCAGGAACTGTTCTTGTCAATAGCGTGAATGGAGATATGGAGATCGATTTCAAAGAGATAACAGCAAATTCACCGATGTCTTTCACCGGAGTGAATGGAGATATCGAAGTTTCTTTTCCGGCAAGCGCCAAATTCACTGCAAAAATGAAAACAGAGTGGGGTGATGTATACACTAACTTCGATATGGAGATAGACCGCTCTGCTTCTAAACCTGAAGTGAATACCAAAGACGGAGAATATCGTGTAGCCGTAAATAAATGGATTTTTGGAAAAGTGAATGGTGGAGGGCCTGAATTTCTTTTCAAAACCTTGCACGGAGATATTTCAATTCGTAAAAAGTAATTTTTTTCAGCAACCTTTTTAGATTCAACTCGTCTAAAGTACAAATCAAAACCAGGAGCTGTAAGTCATTTAAGCTAAGAGGCTTGCAGGGATAGGACTCCTTTCTTTAAAATCTATAACCTATGAAAAGCATATATACTACTGTGGTATTGGTATGTCTTTGTGCGAACGTATTTGCACAGACTTCCTATCAAAAGAAAGGTGATACTGTAGCCATAAAAACAGATGATGTAAGAAGAGGAACGGCTGAAAACCCAGCCATGCACGCTGTCAGAATTGATGGTGAAAATGAAATTGTTTTAGACGGACTTTTGAGCGAATCCATTTGGAGAAATGTTCCCATTGCTACTCAGTTTACGCAGCGGGCACCTGATGATGGCAGCGCTGCCTCAGAGAAAACAGAGATTCAATTAATATATACCGATGACTATTTGTATGTAGGAATTATGGCCTACGATTCAGCACCGGATTCTATAAAAGCACCGCTTTTCCGGCGCGATGGTGATGAAGCCAGCGACTGGGTATATGTACTTTTTGATAGCTACAACGACAAGCGTACGGCTTTTACTTTCGGTATAAATCCTCGGGGTGTACAAAAAGATATCCTGCTTTATGATGATACCGATGAAGATCAGCTTTGGGATGCTGTGTGGCAGGCAGAAACAAAGATTTTAAATAATGGCTGGTCAGCAGAGATGAAAATTCCCCTTTCACAGTTGCGCTTCAGCTCTAATAATGAAGAGCAATCGTGGGGGGTTAATTTTCAGCGAAGGATAGCACGAAACGGAGAGATATCTTTCTGGTCGCCCACATCTCAGAATGAAACAGGTATCGTCTCCAAGTTTGGCCGGCTTAATGGAATTCAAAACCTGAAAGAACCGCGTAGACTGGAGATTATTCCTTACCTGTCTGCTGATTTAACACGGGTTCCATCTTCAAATACTAATAATCCATATTTCAGCAGAAATGAATTAGGCGGTGGAGTCGGAGGAGATATCAAATATGGGCTCACAACTGACTTAACATTAACTGCTACAATTAACCCGGATTTTGGACAGGTTGAAGCTGATCCGGCCGTCATAAATCTTACGGCGAATGAGAATTTCTTTTCCGAGCGACGTCCGTTCTTCCTGGAAGGAAATGATATATTTCAATTTGGGAATACTAAAACATTTAGTCGGTTTGGAAACCCTGTGACGTTTTATTCCAGAAGGATTGGCCGGGCACCACAGGGTAATGCCAACAGGGCTGGCGTAAACGCCGAATATGTAGACAGGCCAGATTTCACAACAATTGCAGCTGCGGCCAAGGTAAGTGGTAAAACCCAGAATGGATGGTCTATAGGTTTCCTGGATGCTTATACGTTAGAGGAATCAGCTCAATTCACAAATCCTTCAGGAAATGAAAGCTCTTTTGCTGTTGAACCAGCTACGAACTATATGGTTGGCAGAACCAAAAAAGATCTAAATTCAGGCAATACTTATTTTGGCGGATTTGCAAGTGCGGTAAACCGGAGCATTGATGGCACTTACTTTGAAGATTTTCTCCGTTCATCTGCTTACCTGGGCGGTGTTGATTTTGAACACAACTTTGGCAATCGAAACTGGATCACCAGTGGTGCTTTCTCTTACAGCGTTATAAACGGTTCAAAAGAAGCCATTCGACGAGCCCAGACTTCACCAGTCAGGCATTATGACCGGGTAGATTCGGACGAACTCTCAGTAGATCCAAATAAAACAAGTCTATCCGGCTTTGCAACGGAGATAAGCATTCAAAAAAGAGGGGGAGACGACAACTGGCTCACTTCACTTACTTATTCTGATGTAACTCCGGGATATGAGACGAATGATATCGGTTTTCAGAACCGTGCTGACTATCGTTCTCTAAATGGAGGTGTTATCTATCGGGAAACGGATCCTAAACTGGTACAGTATCTTGAAACCTGGTTATTCAAAGGAAATGCGTGGAATTATGACGGAGACCTGATCAATAATTGGTATGGAACAGGTGGATTCGTTCGGTTTGATAACCTTTGGACCTTCAATTACAATGCTAATTTAGCAGGTAATCAATTTATGGATCGAACAACCCGGGGAGGACCCTTGATGGAACGTCCCAAGGATTGGAATTTTAACATGAATATTAATACCAATCAGAACAAAGACATCTCATTCAACTTTGGTACTTACCAGCGGCAGGATGTTTCAGGTGAATTTGATAATGATATTTGGATGGGAGTCACTTTTCTGCCTACAACATTTATTCAGGTATCCATTTCACCAGAATTTATTTACCAAAGAGATACAGACCAATACGTAACACGGGTCGAAGATGTGAATGCAACAGAAACTTATGGAAGCCGCTATGTTTTTGCTGATATCAAACAGCGTACTTTTGTAACCAGTATTCGTCTTAACTGGACATTCTCACCAACGATAAGCCTTCAAACTTATGTCCGCCCGTTTATATCCAGCGGAGAGTATTCACACTTTAAGGAATTTGCGGAGCCTCGCACATATAATTTTGACAGATATGGTGAAGACAAAGGAACCATAACCAAAGTTGATGACGATTACTCCATTGATCCGGATGGCAACGGTAGTTCACCTGCCTTTAGTTTTCAAGACCCTGACTTTAATTTCAGATCGGTGCAAGGTAATGCTGTATTTCGATGGGAATACACGCCGGGGTCAACCCTGTTTCTTGTGTGGCAGCAGCAGCGGGATGATTTTGTAGGTATGGGTAACTTTGACCTGGGAAGAGATCTGGATGGCCTGTTCAGTTCTAAACCAACCAATGTATTCCTTGTTAAACTAAGCTATTGGTTCGGCACTTGATATAACCTGATATAACGTTCATCAATAGTAAGGGCGCTAACACGCCCTTACTATCGCAACTACAACAATGCTCCACAGCACAAGTGTGGGGCTTTTTTATTCCACCGATGTCTTGCAGGTCAGTCCAAAAGGAGCATAAAGGGGACAGAAGCTAACAAGGCTGGTTAGTACAAAAACACCTGCAAGTACCAACAAAACAATGCCAAGTGTTCCAGTTACGGTTCCTGTAAAATAAAGAGCTACAAAAATGATAGCTAAAATAAACCGTATAATTTTATCAGCAGAACCCATATTTTTTTTCATAATAACCTCATTTATTTAGTTAGATAATCCATTCAATTAGAAATACCAAAGCTGTAATAATTAGTATACAGAGTACACAAACGGCTAGAAGTTTTAGTATTTTCACTCTCACAATAAAACTTAATTTTGAAGGTTTTGTGAACTTGTAACTACAGGTGAATAGTAACTGAACTAAATATTTATTAAAAACAGAAATGAATACACAGCATCTTACAGCAGAACAGGTAAAATCAATTCAGGCCAGTTTTATTAATAAAGTATACGGCTGGATGGCTCTGGCACTTGCCATAACCGGATTTGTAGCATTGCGGGTGGTTGATTCCGGTTTTGTGGAAACTATTGCCCAAAACCAGATTTTATTTTTTGGAGTGATTCTGGCTGAGTTGGGTTTAGTAGTTTGGCTGTCGGGCCGAATCAACAGCATGAACGCCAGTATGGCCATTGGGCTGTTTCTGCTCTACTCCGCTTTAAATGGTTTAACCTTCTCCATTTTGTTTCTGGTTTATACATCAGCTTCTATTGCTTCCACCTTTTTTATTACAGCAGGTACCTTTGGAGTGACCAGTGCCTATGGATATTTCACTAAAAAAGATCTTTCCAGCATTGGAAATATTGCATTTATGGGGCTGATTGGTATTATCATAGCTACCATTGTGAATATTTTTGTCCATAGTGAAATGCTGTATTGGGGCATCACCTACATTGGTGTAATAGTGTTTGTCGGATTGACAGCGTACGATACGCAGAAGATGAAAAAAATGAGCCTGGAAGTAGATGTTGATTCAGAAGAGGGGAGTAAAGGGGCTATTATGGGTGCACTTGCTCTTTACCTCGACTTCATCAACATGTTTATCTTCTTGCTTCGGATTTTTGGAAATCGCAGGTAACGTCATTCATACAAATTATCTTTGTTAGCCTGAGATAATTCAATAAAAAACCGGGCAAATTTTTTGGTTACAGCCTTGAAGTACTTTTGCCCTTTTTCTGCAGATGCTTTTTTCGGATTCCCAATTCCTGTGTCGTCAGTTACCTGAGACCATGGGCGTTCTGCCCATGCCCAATCTTCCGTAAGTGCTTTTATTTTACTCTTTCTTTCATCTCCTGGGCCTGCTTCATCCAGCGGTAACACCAGCTCCGGTTTGAGGTGAAGTATCAGACTGGTTTCAAGTTCGTCTGCATGGTCTCCATCTTCATCAAAGAATAATTTCTTGTCGAGCGACTTGAACCAATCGGTTACACAAAGAAACATGTCGGGGAATTCAAGCCCTAATTCTCTGACGAGAGGTTTGAAATTATTACCACCATGGCTATTGAAAATCACAAGCTTATGGATGCCCTGCCGGTTTAAAACAGTTATCACATCTTTGAGAATTGCGTACTGAGTACTCGGGTTCAGGTTTATATCAAGATAGATATCAGGTTGCCCGGTATTTACACCAAAAGGGATCGTTGGAAGAACAATGACTTTGGCACCTTCGTCCCAGGCCAGCCTCGCCGATTCCGCTGCTATATGGTCAGCTTCAATGACATCGGTAGAATAGGGTAAATGATAATTATGAGCTTCAGTAGCACCCCAGGGTAGAACAGCCAGTTCAAAGTCAGCATTCTTAAGGTCTTTCCAATTGTTTTCAGCTAAAATGTATGGTCTTATCATCCGATATGATTAAAAAATATTTCCGTTTATGATTTCGAAACTTCCAACGCAAAAGTATAAAATCGGAACTGATAATGATAACCCCATATCAAACTTTATGGATGAACTACGTTATTTTCATCAGGATTGAAACCGCTGTATTAATTGTATTGCAAAGAAAAGACAGACTATGAGCAATTTTAGCAGCTTATCTAAATCCGACAAAAGCAGAATCATCGAAATGGCCTGGGAAGACCGGACTCCTTTTGATGCCATTGAATTTCAATTTGGTCTGACAGAAGATGAAACCATCGAACTGATGCGCTCCGAAATGAAACGTTCCAGCTTTAAAATGTGGAGAAAGAGGGTTTCAGGCAGAGATACCAAACATCGTAAGAAAAGGAAAGAAGAGGTCAAAAGGTTTGTGAGCCCTAATCAGTACTAACATTGGGGGTATATGATGTTATGTAGTTTTAAGCTAATCAGGACTGCATCAGCAAAAAAAGAGAGTAAAGACCATGGTAAAGGCAGGTTTTTTCTGCTCAATATTTGTCCGGATAGCGAATGTATCTGAAGAAAAAGATTGCGGCAGGAAGAAATTATTTTTATTATTGCAACACAGTCGCAATAAATAATTATGCCAAGACGAAAAACACAATCGACCACCGAAATTCTATCTGTGCTTAAAGCTGCAGAATCAGCTATGAGCCACCAAATGATAGAAGATGCCCTTGATATTGAAGTTGACCGGGCTACCATATATCGGGTATTGAACCGGTTTAGTGAAGATGGGTTGGTACACCGGGTGGTTGGAGAAAATGGGAAACAATATTTCGCTCTCTGTGAAGACTGTGAAAAGCACGATCATAATCATGATCATTTTCACTTTCGGTGCAATAAGTGCGGAAAGGTCGAGTGTTTGACAAGGGAAATTGACATCAAATTACCCGAAAACTATATCGCAAAGAACTTCAACGGGATGATATCCGGTATTTGTGCCGATTGTGCCTAGTACCTAAAGCTGGACAGAAATAAATATGCAAAATAGAAATACTGAATCATCCAAAGGATTTTGGGATCGGCTGGGAATCGGGCTTTCCGGTTTATGTGCAATACATTGCCTGTTGGTACCTGTTTTTGTTTCTCTGATACCGCTATGGCCGGCACTGGATGATTTTCACGAATACACACACCTGGTATTCATTCTAGCCATTGCTCCTGCGGTTGTTTTATCCATCAAAAAAAGAAAGAATCTCAAATCTATCTCAGGCTATTTATTCGTTGGGCTTGCCATTATTTTTGTGGCCTGGTTTTTTAATCATCAGCTTGGAGAGTATGGCGAAGCGGGGGTGACGTTGATTGGAAGTGGCTTATTAATCAGGGGACACTGGCTTAATTATAGATCAAAAAATATTAGCTAATATTTTCTTCCAGTAGCTGCAAAACCTCAAGTGCACATCCCCAGCTTAAAGTTACGCCGGCACCACCGTGTCCATAATTATGAATGAAGAGTTTGTCGTGTAGTTCTTCAGTCTCCAGCCTTAACCCATTCTCCTTCTTCCGAACGTATCGGTATCCAATTTTTACTTTCCGGTTTTTAAACTCGCTGATGTCAACGCCAAATGTTTCCTGAATAATACTTTTGTGCAGATTATAAATTTGAGCTGGAATCTCTATTCCATTTATGTTCATGATTGGCTGGACAGTTTCTTCTCCAATCCAATTTTCCTGGTCATCCAGTTTGCCAATTTGTCGACTTCCCCCCAGAATCAATCCATCCTTTCTGGGGTAGCAATAGATGTCTTGTGAGTTTCCGGATTCGGTTTTATAAACATCGGCTCCGGGAGAAAAATTATACGAAACAACATTCCCTTCAGAATTCAATAAGCGGGGAATATCATTAATCTGCAGAATATGTCCTCTATAAATAAGATCATTAGGGTCATCAAAAAGCCGAATGGATCCCAGCTCCGAGCAATTGATGATTATGTCATAAGGCAGATTTTTCAATTCTTCTTTTTGAATCGATTTGATTTCGAGTGCTACTCCATTTTTTAGTACAGTCTCCATTAAAGAGGGATAATAGAGCGACCAATCAGCAAAATAGCAGGAAAACTTCCATCCATCTTTCACTTCATGTTCAGGATGTTTTGGATGAAAAGAGTTTTTGAAGTTTGTCAGGGGAGTAAAACCTTTCATCAGGTGGGTATAGTCAGGTAAGCTCTGAGCCATAGTAAAAAGTTCGAAATGCTCGTGAAGCTTTAATCCGGGGAATTTGTTCTTGTAGAGTGTTTCAAAATAGGCCTGACTCTTTGTAAAAATAGAGTACACATTTTCTGAGTATACAGAACGTGGAATTACAGATGCTGCCGGGAAGAGGCTGCTAAAAGTTGGATCAGGTTTTGCTGTTCTTGGATCTTTTTCTGTAAAGATGGTGACATCCCAATTATGCTGTTGCAAAAGATGCGCAACACTTAATCCGCTTATACCACAACCGATGATGCAAACATTTTTGTCTCTCTTCATATCAAAAAAACAGGCTTAAAAGTTGGAATAAATTAATGTTCAAAGGTCTATGCGTGTTGTTTCAAGTGACTAATTTTGGTAATTTTACTTATCAACAGACAGGCTTTTTACGTGCAAAAAATAATACCATTTATTTTAACTATTGTTCTTTTTTTGAGCATAATGTCCTGCAATTTGCTCACCGTAGATGGAGAAGCCTCTGATTATCCTTCCACTTTCCCGGCTATTGAGTTTTCAGAACTTGATAAGATGAACCAGGAATATCAGGCAGCAAATAACGGACATATTTGTTCTACTCTCAATAAATATGGCTTTACCGGATACAGCGAAATCTTTTTTGTGAATGGAGAAAGCCCATGTGCTGATCGTGAGGTTGTGAGAACAGAAATTGAGGAAACAGATACACTCATAACTGCGACTAAATCAGCTTTGGTTAAGAATAGTATCTATACCGGGGTAAATGATTCATCAAAACTTATTATTACAGAAATACTGCCGATAAGAGGATGTACAATCTGTGAAGGACCGGGTCTTAACAATGTACCGATAGAGTTGAAAATTACTTTTGCAGAGCAAGAGAAAGATTCGAATAAAGTAGTTGGAACCGATATCACCGTTGTTATAGATGCGGAGGGAGTGAGCAGAATATGGGGGAATTGGTACCAGGATTTTGAAGTCCCCGATTTTGTAAACTTCGGTTACGAAGAAGTACAATCTGGTATGATAGGTTGGGAGATCGATATGCGACCTTATACCGGAGAGGAAACGATTTATACGATACAAAATGAAGATATTGGCGGGAAGCCGGAGAGGGTATACTTGCCAATAGAAAATGAGAGCGAACAAAAGTTGGAGATTCGTACTTGCTGGGCCATCCCAATTTCATATAACCAAAGTTCAGGCTTTGAAGGCTGGATGGCTTATGTGGATATAGAGGAAGGTTTCCTGGTAGATATGAGAGCTCGTTAGCTCAGGAAACAGGTGAAAAAGAATATTAAATTTCTTTACAACACCAGAATATTAAGATTAGTAACATACGTTAGGATCATTACTCTTGTTTTGTGAGCGATGATTTTACATAAAGCATAAAGGACGTAACATTGACAGAATCGGCAAATAAGAAAATACTTATTGTAGAAGACGACATGATTATATCACTTGTCGTTGAAAATATGATCAAGAAGCTTGGCCATACGTTAGTGGGTAAAGCCGCCTCAGGAGATGAAGCTATTGAGTTAGCTAAAGAGCATCAGCCAGATATTGTGTTAATGGATATCCGGCTTAAGGGAGAGATGGATGGGATCGAAGCTGTGACTCAGATTAAAGAACACATCAAGACAGAAGTAATTTATCTCACCGGAAATTCTGATAAGGTAAATTACGAACGAGCCAAAGCCACAGAATGTGTGGATTTAATCTCAAAGCCTTTCACGATTGGAGAATTGACCCGCTCATTAGAGTTGGTTCCCTGATAACTTTTTGTGCATCTTTTCAGTGATTTTATCGTAGGTTAGTCCGAAATAATTATGGGCAAATACTATGAGTACAAAATTCAAAAATCTACGCAACGATTTAGAGGATCTGGAACAAGACGGGCAATTTGATATTGATGAGGGTTCTTCAGTTTCAGGAAGTAAGTCAAGTTCAAAAATTGCCAATTATATACTGCTTTTCGCTTTCATTGCCACGCTTACCTTTTATGCCGGCTCACAATTTAATTCTTCTGGTATTGACCTAAACCCGCTGGATAATATTGTACAGGAATTTAATCAGCCCAATGAAGACTTATTAAATAGCATGGGGGAATGGATGGAAGAAATGGGCTATGGAGTCCTTACTCATGAAGAGCTTATCGCTTTGAGAGCAGAAGGTGTAACGGCTACATATACGTCACAAATACGGGATGCAGGCTATCCTGATGTAACTTTGGAACAGCTCGTTGAACTTCAAAACTCGGATGTGAGTTCGACTTTTACCCGAATGATGAGTGAACTCGGATACGACCTGACCATACAGGATTTAATCGACCTGCGTCGGGCCGATGTAACGGCATTCTTCACCAGCAATATGATGGATTTAGGTTATACAATGGAAGAACTGACCAAAGATAACCTAATCAGAATGAGAAATATCGGGGTAACTCATACCCTGGCTGAAAACCTCACGGAAGAACGTGGAGCACGTCCCTCGGTAGACGATCTGATCCGCTATCGTATTAGTAATCAATAGCTAAGAGAGTTTCTTCGGAACATTTTCTTCTTAAATATCTTTACAAATAGTGAATAGAAATAACTAAACAATTTGCAATGAAAAGATTACTATCACTTTTTTCTTTAATAATAATTTCAACACTACTGACGCAGGCAACAGCGCAGGAATACCTGATTGAGAATTCTTCCGGAATAGGTCCAAAAATTGGTTTCTATAAAGCCCCTGACGCCGAAGATGGAACCATGTTTATTGGTCTCCAATCCCGGACAAAAGGTAAATATGTTGGAGCTGAATTTTCGCTGGAATACAGAGGAGAGCAAAGCTATACAACAACGGGTGGAAGTGAGCTAACCGTTCGACAAGTTCCTGTTACAGGGTCTTTATTGGTTTTTGCTCCGTTGGCTGAAAACCTTGCCCCTTATGGTTTAGCTGGATTGGGTGCCTATTATACCTTTTATGACTATGATGGTGGCTTTACAAATCCAGGAGATGATGCTGAGGTGAATATTGGTTATCACTTAGGTTTTGGTGCTGATGTGGCCCTTTCGGAATCTGCTGCCTTAAATATAGACTATCGCTATTTATTTTTAGATGGAAGTGATGATCTGTCAGATAAGGAATTTAGCGGCAATGTAATTTCAGCCGGACTCACATTTTATTTCTAACAAAAACTATCCTATTTTAAGAATCCCGTGCTTAACCAGTGCGGGATTTTTTTTGTTTTAATCACTCAATAAACATCACTCACTCTCACTCAAATTCAGAAATATGCCGGAAATTGTACTACCTGAAGTTGAATTAAATATTTACTCACCCAAAGATCCAACTGAAATTACCGTAGTTGAAAATTATGTATGTACAAAGGAAAGTAGCCCTAACTTTGTAAGGCATGTTACTTTTGATGTATCCGGAACCAAATTGGAAGGACGTGTTCGTATCGGTCAGTCAATAGGGATCTTGCCTCCCGGCGAAAATGAAAAAGGGCGACCCTATAAGCTTAGATTATATTCAGTCTCATCACCTACTAAAGGAGAAGGTGGTAAGTCCAACCTGATATCAACTACTGTGAAACGAACGATTGAAGAGTTGGATGGTAAATTATACACTGGTATTTGTTCTAATTACCTGGCTGACTTAAAACCCGGTGATAAAGTAAAGGCAACCGGTCCTTCTGGAAAAAGGTTCTTGTTACCCGAGAATCCCGAAAAGTTTAATTATGTCTTTTTTGCCACCGGTACTGGAATCGCTCCTTTCAGGGGAATGATTATGGAAATGCTGGAAGCAGGAATGGAGAGTCAAATTGCACTGGTTTTTGGTGCAGCGTACCGAACCGATTTGATTTATCCCGATTACCTCATGGAAGCAGAAAAGAACAATGATAATTTTCATTATATCGCCAAGATATCCCGGGAAGATCGCCGGCCAGATGGCTCGAAGTATTACGTTCAAACTGCCATCGAAGATGAGTCAGAAATTCTGGATCCAATTCTAAGCCAGGAAAATACACTGATTTATATCTGTGGTATCAAAGGTATGGAAGCAGGAATTTATAAAACGCTCGCCAAGAAAGGCCTTAACGAATACCTGGTGATTAAAGATGACTACGCCGAAATGGACCCAGCCGATTGGGACTGGGAAGATATGAAGCGTAATGTAAAGCCGAGTGACCGCACCTTTGAAGAGGTTTATTAATACTTCTGTGCTTTCATTCGTAGTCATTCTGAAATTGATTCAGAATCTGACATGAGCCGCAAGTTTAAGAATGAATTTTGGTCACCCCGCCTGATACGATAAAACGCATAAAATTTGTCGGGTCGGTTTTGATAGGTGTAACTTTATCTTTGGGAACGATATATAAGTTGCCGGAAAAGTTATAGGAATGAGGGCAGTACACGGCAACCTCATCTTCCAGGCCAAAGTGAGACAGTGATTCTTCGGTAATGAACCCAAATCGTTTCATGCCAACAGGTTCACTGAACTCTACACTCACCGGCTGGGTGAATTTCTTTTTATCTCCCACAAAAGCTTCTGTAAGATCTTTCAGAGAGTTATATACAATATTTACGAAAGGAGTTTTTGTGAGTAGTTTTTCAAAGAGGTGTAGGATGGGCTTCACAAAAGTCTGGGTTAGGACAAACCCAATTAGGGTTATGGCAATAAAGCCGGTAACAATCCCTAATCCCGGAACCTCAAGGTCAAACCAGCTATAGAATAGATTGTTAAAGAGGTTGTTGATCCAGACCAGGGTCACATAAACTAAATAGACGGTAGCGCTGACGGGTAAAATGACCAGCATTCCACGAAAAAAGTAATTCAGAATCGTTTTCATAATCGGCAGATGATTTAGCTTTACCTGAATCTAACGGTAAATCTTCAAAAATGTGTGTCCGGATTAATTAACCGATTTTTATTTATGTGCGGAAAAAAGTACTATTTGCTGATCTAAACATAGATTCAAAACAATGCTATGGAAGAATTGGGGGTGCAAAAATCGACGGAAAGAGTGCTTTCCCGTAACCTGAAGCTCAGGAACAGAAAGATCACTCATTACTTCTACATCTCATCTGTGGCTTACATGTCGGTTTTAGTGATTGTCGGTTTTTGGCCAACCTATTTTAGTCATGTCTTTAGCGAACTTCCTGTCAGGCACTGGAGCATGCACGCACATGCCCTTATTTTTATAGGATGGTTGCTTCTCTTATTCGTTCAAACTTCACTCGTTGCTTCAGGGAATACAAAAGTTCACCGAAAACTGGGAGTTGCCGGAGGGTTCTATGTAACTCTGATGATCATTTTTGGCTTGGCAGCTGCTTTTATGTTGCCATTGGAAAGAATTGAAAGTGGAGAATGGACTTTAGACCGAGGAGCTTCTTTTCTGATTCATCCGCTGGGCGACCTAATTGTCTTCATCGCATTTTTTATTCCGGCTCTGTATTACAGAAAAAAGAGCGAAATTCACAAGAGACTGATTTTGATTGCTTCTCTAATGCTGATATTCCCGGGAATTGCTCGTATAGGATTGGCGCAAATTCCTACTTTTATCATATGGCTTATTCCATTATTAGCCGGTGCTGCATTGGATGTTATGTTCAAGAAAAGAGTACACTTCCTTTATTTGCTTGGCGCCGTTGTTTTAACACTCTCAGTATTAGGACGATATTATATCTCAAATTCTGGACTTTGGCTTGAAATAGGACGATACCTTTTGAGTATTTTTTGAAAACTCACGTCTCTTCTTTGGTAATAACTTCGATCTCAACTAATCATCTGCCCCTATTAAAAAGTAATAAACCTACCTGAGTTTGACGATTAACGAATCTCAAACCGCACATGAGTTCAAACCAGATTTTTCCTATCTTCAAGGCTCTGTAAAATCCAACACTCACACATCAAAATTAATGTCTCACAAGACTTCTGCTCAGATTCGTCAGGAATTCTTTGATTTCTTTGCTGAAAAAGATCATGCTATTGTAGATAGTGCCCCTGTCGTTCCTAAAAATGATCCTACACTTTTATTTACCAATGCGGGAATGAACCAGTTTAAAGCCATTTTTCTTGGAGAGGAAGACACGCTTAAGCACGAAGGAAAAAACTGGAATCGGGCCGCTGATACTCAGAAATGTATTCGCGTAAGCGGTAAGCACAACGATTTGGAAGAAGTAGGCCACGATACCTATCATCATACGCTGTTCGAGATGCTGGGGAACTGGTCGTTTGGCGACTACTTCAAAAAAGAGGCTATTGGGTGGGCCTGGGAATTGTTGGTGGATGAATGGGGACTCGAACCCGATCGGCTTTATGCTACCGTTTTTGGAGGAGATGAAGAAGACGGCCTCCCTGTTGATGATGAAGCCATTGAACTTTGGAAGAGCGAGACAGGTATTGATCATGGCCATATCCTGAAATGCGGGAAGAAGGATAATTTTTGGGAGATGGGGGAAACCGGTCCATGTGGTCCGTGCTCTGAAGTGCATATTGATTTACGTTCGGATGAAGATCGTAAGAAAAAACCCGGCGCTGAATTGGTGAACATGGATGACCCGCGGGTGATGGAAATCTGGAACCTGGTATTTATTCAGTTCAACCGGAAACCAGACGGAAGTCTTGAAAAACTGCCTGCACAGCACGTTGATACCGGAATGGGCTTTGAGCGTATTTGTGCGGTCCTTCAGAATAAAACATCCAATTATGACACGGATGTATTCACTCCAGTAATTAACAAGATTGCGGAGATGGCCGGTGAGACTTACGGCAAGAATGAAGAAAAAGACATCGCCATGCGGGTGATTGCAGATCATATCCGTGCGGTTACCTTTTCGATAGCCGATGGGGCTTCTCCCGGAAATGATGGTCGTGGATATGTAATCCGACGAATTCTGCGCCGTGCTATTCGATATGGTTGGGATGTGCTGGATTTCAAAGAGCCATTTTTCTTCAAGTTAGTAGACGTACTTGCGGATCAGTTTGAAGAGGTATTCCCGGAGATTGCAGCTCAGAAAGAATATATCGTAAACGTTATTCGGTCCGAAGAAAAGAGCTTCCTAAAGACATTGGGGCAGGGTATTGAACTGTTCAATGAAATGGTGGAAGGCAAGGATAAGCTCTCAGGTGAGGATGCTTTTAAACTGCACGATACCTACGGTTTTCCGATTGACCTGACCGAGCTAATGGCTCGGGAACAAGGAGTTGAAGTAGATGTGGAAGGCTTCAACAAAAACATGAAAGAGCAGAAAGAACGTGCTCGTGCTGCCGGTAAGTTTTCGGTTGATCAGTCTGATTCAAAATCCTGGAATGTAATTGAAGATACAGATGAGTTTGAGTTTGTAGGGTATGACGATGCTAAAGCAGAAGTTAACATCATCGCTTATCGCAAAGAAGGAGATCGATTTGCCCTGCAGTTGAACAAAACCCCGTTTTATGCCGAAAGTGGTGGACAGGTTGCTGATACCGGGCTTATTACCAATGGTGATGAATACATCAAAGTATTGGATGTGAAGAAGTCGAACGGGCAGTTTATTCATTATGTGGATAAGCTTCCGGAAGATCTGAGCGGAACCTGGACAGCAAGTATCGATTTGGATAGAAGAATTGAAATTCAGAAGCATCATTCTGCAACCCATTTGGTTCATGCTGCACTTCGTGGAATTCTGGGAGATCATGTAGCGCAGAAAGGATCGCTGGTGGATGAAAACCATCTGAGGTTTGATTTCTCTCACTTTGAAGCCATGACCGATGAGCAGCTGGATGAGGTTGAGCAGTTGGTGAATGAGAAAATTCAGGAAAACATCCCACTGCAAGAAGAACGAAACGTACCTATTGATGAAGCCAAAGACCGCGGTGCGATGATGCTCTTTGGTGAGAAATATGGTGAGAGCGTTCGGGTGATTACTTTCGATGAAGATTATTCTGTCGAACTTTGTGGGGGAACTCATGTAGGGGCAACCGGCGAAATCGGATACTTTCGATTTACTCAGGAAACCTCTGTAGCGGCTGGTATTCGAAGAATCGAAGCTGTTTGTGGAACCAGGGCTGATAAACTTCTCCGGGATGAAAAACGATTGCTTCAGCAAGTAAAAGGAGCCATCGGGCAAACCCAGGATCTTGTTGCTGATGTAATGAAACTTATAGAGGAGAAAAAATCGCTGGAAAAAGAACTCGAACAAATGCAGCTTCAAAACACCGGAGCCAAGCTGGATGAGCTGATACAAAGCGCAAGTTCTTTGACCTCGGGTATCAGACTCGTTAAAGGTGAAATTGCCGGCGCTGATATGGATGTTCTTAAGCAGCTTGGCTACGATGGCCTTCAAAAAACAAAGGAAAACACGGCGATAGTTCTTGGATCCAAAGATGAGGAAGAAAAAAAGGTGTACCTGATGGTGGCCCTTTCAGAAGACCTGATTAAGGAAAAGGGATTAAAAGCCGGTGCGATTGTCGGTCAGCTTGGAAGGCTTGTTGGCGGAGGTGGAGGCGGTCAGCCTAACCTGGCTACAGCCGGAGGACGCCAGCCTGAAAAACTGGGTGAAGCCCTCGATAAAGTGAATGAAATAATCACCGAATCAATTCAATAGATCAAATCACAAAATCTTCATA
The DNA here is from genome assembly GCF_040218225.1 of Gracilimonas sp. Taxonomy (NCBI): domain Bacteria; kingdom Pseudomonadati; phylum Balneolota; class Balneolia; order Balneolales; family Balneolaceae; genus Gracilimonas; species Gracilimonas sp. Next base: position 19,510 of record NZ_JAVJQO010000006.1, on the reverse strand, counting down.
AAAATTGGATATATTTGCGTCCCTTTTGAATTTGATGCAAGAATGACTTGAAAACATAATTATGGCTAAGAAGAAAACAGACGAAGTAAATTTTGCCCCGCGGGGTATTGGAGACGAAAAAGACGGCGCCGTTCAAAAAGGCGTGGATCTTCCATCCCCAACCAAAAAGAAACACAAATCCCTTGGCTTGAGTGAAGATGATCTCAAGGCAATGTATGAGCAGATGTATCTTCAGCGACGTTTTGAAGAGCGTGCCATGCAGCAGTATCAGAAGGGTAAATTTGGTGGATTTCTTCACCTTTATATTGGTCAGGAAGCCATTTCAACCGGAACCGTATATGCTCTGAATGATGACGACGATATCATTACAGCTTATCGTGATCACGGCTGGGGACTTTGCCGAGGAATTACCCCGAAAGAAGGGATGGCTGAATTATTTGGTAAAGCACCGGGATGCTCCAAAGGTAAAGGTGGTTCCATGCACTTTGCCAAGACAGAAAATCACTTCTGGGGCGGTTACGGAATTGTAGGTGGCCATATCCCCATTGGGGGCGGACTTGCTTTTGCTAACAAATACAATCAGAACGGCAGAATTTCGGCCACGTTTTTTGGGGATGGTGCTGTAGATCAGGGAGCACTTCACGAGACTTTTAACATCGCTAACCTCTGGAAACTGCCGGCTATTTTTGCGGTAGAGAACAACGGTTACTCGATGGGAACCGCTGCCCGTCGCCATACGGTTACTGAAATTGTGGACCGTGCCAAAGCTTATGGCATGAAAGGAAAAGTGGTAAACGGAATGGATGTTTTTTCTGTGTATGAAGCTATGAAAGAAGTAGCTGAAGATGTGCGCAAGAACTCAGAACCGTATTTCCTTGAAATCCGCACGTATCGTTACCGCGGTCATTCGATGTCAGATCCTCAGAAATACCGTACTAAAGAGGAGCTGGAAGAATATCAAAAAGTAGATCCTATCGAGCGATTGAAAACGTATCTGAAAGATGAAAAAATTCTGAAAGACAGCGAAATTCAGGAAATAGAGGACAAAGTTGAGGATGAAGTACTTGAAGCAGTTGACTTTGCTGACAATGCGGATTTCCCAGAAGAATCAGCTCTCTATGATGATATGTTTGCTGAAGACGATCCTTATTTCCATAAATAATTTTAAAAAACTGACTACATAAAGTAATGGCTGAATTACAATTTAGAGAAGCGATAAAAGAGGCAATTGACGAGGAAATGGCCCGTGAAGAGAAAGTCTTCATTATGGGTGAGGAAGTTGCCGAATACAACGGAGCTTATAAAGCCACCGAAGGACTTTTAGACAAATACGGTTATAAAAGAGTAATCGATACTCCTATTTCTGAACTTGGCTTTGCCGGGATCGGAGTTGGAGCCGCAATGAACGGTCTTCGTCCTATTGTAGAATTCATGACGTTTAACTTTGCCGTGCTGGCAGCCGACCAGATCATAAATCATGCTTCCAAAGCAGGATATATGACCGGCGGACAAATCAGCATGCCTATTGTATTCCGTGGACCAAATGCATCTGCAGGTCAGTTAGGAGCAACACACTCGGTAGCTTACGATTCGATGTATGCTCACTTCCCGGGACTGAAAGTGATTTACACATCAGAGCCGGATGATGCCAAGGGATTATTGAAATCTGCGATCCGTGATGACAACCCCGTGTTGTTCATGGAATCGGAGCAGATGTATGGAATGAAAGGGGAAGTATCTGACGAAGAAGATTACATTATCCCGATTGGGAAAGGAAAGATCAAGCGTGAAGGAAGTGATGTGACTGTTGTTGCACACGGGAAAATGTATCATGTGGCCAAACAAGCTGCTGCACAGCTTGAAAAAGACGGAGTGGAAGTAGAGATTATTGATCCGCGTACGGTAAAGCCACTTGACCTGCCTTTGATCATAGAATCAATTAAGAAAACCAACCGATGTGTAGTTGTAGATGAAGCGCATCCATTTGCAGGATTTGCAGCTGAGATTGGCTTCTTGATTCAACGCGAAGCTTTTGATTACTTAGATGCACCGGTTCAGCGTGTTACATTACCTGATGTAAATGCACCATTTTCCAAACCACTGTTTGATGCATGGTTGCCAAGTGCCAAAAATGTAATTGACGCAGTTAATCAGGTTACATACAGGAACTAGGGAAAAGGCAAAGGTGAAAAGTGCTCATAAACCACTTTTCACCTTTCAGTTTTGCCTTTTCACTCAAACACACGTTAAATTAGCAGAAGTTCAGAAATTAATAACTCACTCAACAGAATAGATTATTATGGCGATTAAGATTGAAATGCCGAAGCTCAGCGATACCATGGAAGAAGGGGTAATCGCGTCGTGGAATGTAAGCGAAGGAGATAAGGTAGAAGCCGGCGATATTATTGCTGAAGTAGAAACTGATAAAGCCACCATGGAAGTGGAAGCCTTTGATGAAGGTACCGTTCTCAAGATTTTGGTTGGGGAAGGAGATGCTGTTCCACTGGGTGGTTTAATGGCTGTTCTTGGTGAGGAAGGCGAAGATATCTCTGATATTTTAGATGGAGCCGGAAGTGATGCTTCCGCTCAGAAAGAAGGAGCCAAAGAATCTAAATCTGAAAATAAAGAAGAAGCAAAATCTAAAAGCTCTTCTGGATTGACATCTCCAAAGTCAGAACCCTCAACATCATCACCTTCAGATAACGGAAGAATTAAAGCTTCTCCATTGGCACGAAGCATGGCTGATGACAGAGGTATTGATCTATCGCGGGTAGATGGTTCCGGTCCTGGCGGAAGAATTATCAAGGCTGATATCGAGAATTACAAAGAAGCAGCACAACCCGCTGCGGCATCAGCTCCTTCCCAGTCGTTTAAGAGCCTGGAAAGCAAAGAGATTAAAGTTTCCCAGATGCGGAAGACCATTGCCCGGCGCTTGTCGGAGAGTAAGTTCAGCAATCCGCATTTCTATGAGACTATTGACATTGACATGAAAGCTGCGGTTCAGGCCAGAGCTTCCATGAACGAAGCCAATGATGTGAAAATCAGTTTTAATGATATTGTGGTGAAGGCTTGTGCAATTGCTCTCACTCGCCACCCATACGTTAACAGTTCCTGGCTGGGAGATACCATCAAGCAGCACGCGGATGTTCATGTGGCTGTAGCTGTGGCCATTGAGGAAGGATTGATGACTCCGGTGATCAACCACGCCGATCAGAAGGGACTTGCCCAGATTTCATCTGAAACAAGGGAGCTTGCCGGACTGGCCCGCGACCGTAAACTTCAGCCGGAACAGATGGAAGGAAGTACGTTCACCATCAGTAATCTGGGAATGTTTGGCATTGAAGAATTCACAGCTATTATTAATCCACCAAACGCCTGTATTTTAGCGGTAGGTGCCATTCGTGACGTCCCTGTTGTTGAGAACGGAGAAGTAGTTCCCGGCAAACGAATGAAAGTGACGCTCTCAAGCGATCACCGAATTGTGGACGGAGCCAAGGCAGCAGAATTCCTGAACACGGTTAAGAACCTGTTGGAAAATCCGCTTTCCATGCTGCTTTAAATTTAAGCCAGTAACCAATTCATTCAATAGCCCTGATCATTTGGTCAGGGCTATTTTTTTAGAAGTAAACTGATAATCCGAAGCGGACTCCATTTCCGCCAAAGGCGAACTCTCTCTCATTTATTATCTGTTTAACCGTATTATCAGCTGGTTTATTTTTATTGATACTTTGATTCTGTGTGTAGCTTGCGGTTGCGGAAATTTGATATTCAACGTGGAGGCTTATTGATGGATGAAAAAACCATTCAACTCCTGTATAGCCCAATGCAGATAACCCAATTGTATACTCTTTGGTGGTTCGTTTACTGTTGATCTCATCCATTTCTGATTTCTGAAAACCAGCATCAACCCCAGGACCAAAGCCATAATAGAATTTAATTTGAGCATCGGGATTCACATAATTCATCCATGTGTAACTAAAAGAAAGATTGTTATTGGAGTTAGTATTATTCCTTTCATTAGGGTCATCTTCGATGTCTGAACTTCTAAACCTCGAACCCAGGCTAAGTCCTAATCTATGTGCCCGGCTATTTGTAACTTGCTTTTTGTAGGAGAGCATTGAACCGGAAAAAGAGGACAAACTAAAATTGTTATTGATCTGAAATTGAAGTGCTTTCGAACTTTTCTTGAGTGAGTGCTTTGGGGAAGGATCTGTTTGCGCGAATAGTTGTGAAGAGATTAGCAGAAAAGAAAAAAGGAAGACAAATTTCAGCAAATTTTTTTGGAATGGACTCATAAAACGATTGATCAATTATTGAGGGTGTGGTTTTAGGATAAAAAGCTAAAGTTAAGATACATATAGCATATTTATGTTAATATTGCATTTAAAATAATAGATAAGATATTGCCGGGATTACATTTTTATACAAACTTGTCAAAAATTATTCCGTAATTCGGTTCAACCCTTAACCAAACCGATTTACGATGAAGCACTTTTTACTTTTAACAGTTGCAGTCCTTTTGTTTACCGTTCCTGAATCAGTGAATGCTCAAACTCAGGATGCCAAAGATGTACAAGCTACCATAGAACAGCTCTTTGATGGAATGAGAGCAAGCGATAGCGCCATGGTGGCCGATGCTTTCACTAAAGATGCAATTATGAAGAGGGTGGCAACCAACCAGAATGGCGAAGTAATGGTTAATACCGGTAATCTTGCTGCATTTTTAAATGCTATCGGTTCTCCCAAAAATGAAGTCTGGGACGAACGCATTGGAAGCTATGACATTAATATTGATGGTAATCTCGCTACGGTATGGACTCCTTTTGAATTTTACAGGGGAGATACCTTTTCGCACTGTGGGGTGAATTCATTTCAGCTTGTGAAGAAAGACGGAGACTGGAAAATATTTTTCATAGTCGATACAAATCGTCAGTCCAATTGTGTTGAATCTTAAAAAGAGATACAAATGAAGAGAACGATCATATTATTTATTCTTATCGTATTTGCTGGCGCTACCATAAATGCGCAAGTGAGTGAAGAACAGCGTGCTAAAGATGTAGAAAGCATTGACAACCTGATAGAAGCATTATATGCTTCTATTTCCGGCGAGAAAGGAGAACCCAGAGATTGGGAGCGTTTTCGAAATCTTGTAATTCCGGAAGCCAGACTCATTCCAACGGGAAGAAATCAGGAAGGTAAGAACGTCTACCAGGTGATGACACCAGAAGAGTTCATCGAGAATACGGATTCATATTTTGTGGAAAATGGATTTTATGAATATGAAATCCACCGCGAGGAGCACCACTATGGGCGAGTAGTACATCTGTTCAGCACATATGGCTCAAAGCGGAGTGAATCGGATGCCGAGCCTTTCAACAAAGGAATAAACAGCATTCAGCTTTTTGATGATGGAGATCGCTGGTGGGTGGTTACCATATACTGGGCACATGAATCAGAGTTCAATCCCATCCCTGATAAATATAGCGGAATGTAATTCAGGCTTCATGAGACTCTAAGAGCCGGTCTATAAGTTCGGCTTTCTGAGGGTCCACATATTTGCCATATGATATGATAAGCGTGCCCTTTACTCCGTTATCAGATTCGATGGCGTAAACGGTGGACTCACTTCCGGGGTCTGTTCCCTGGTCAAATTTGTGCGTCTCAATGATGGAAAGATCTTCCGTAGAGTATTCCACTTCCATTTCTTTACAGGTAATGCAGTCATCTCCCAGTTCGTAGGTGTGATCAAAGCCTTTTTCTTTCAGTGATTCTACAGCGTCGGCTAAATCGCGATACATAAGTACGTCTTTTATTTATGTTCACTTTTATAACAAGCCTAACCCTGTGAATGTTTCGAAGAGAAGGTTTCGGGCTATTGCGCGTTCATAAAGTTATAGCAGTATTCAGCGATATCAGCTGAAGCTGCCAGCACTGATTCACGGTCAGGGGCGTTTTTTGAAAGAAAGACAAGGACAAAAGAACTTCCATCGGGCATGTAGACAATACCAGAGTCGTGATGGACGCCGGTAATCCAGCCTGTTTTATGGGCTACCACAGTACCTTCCGGAAGGTTAACCGGAATCATATCGTTGTATTTCTGGTCTTTCAGAATTTTTAAAATCTCATCTTTTGATTCTGAAGATAGCAGATCACCCCCGGCAAGCTGTTCAAAGATAATTCTGAGATCTTCAGGAGTGGTTGTGTTACTGAGTCCGGCTTCATAAGCTTTAATGTCTTCCACTCCCCGAAGCACTTCAATACTGTCAGCACCCATTTCACGCATGGTAGCAGTTACTTTTTTTGCATCCAGGAAATCAATCAGAATGTTTGTGGCAAGGTTGCTGCTTCTTGTAATCATCTCATAAGCAAGATGGTAAAGCGTAGTTTTCTTACCTAATAGCGCATACAGGTCCTGCTCACTATCTTCTGATACTTCCATGGTAAAGGTAGAACTGTCTACAATACTCACAAATTCGTTCTGAACTACTATGGAGTCTTGCACGGAAAACTCTCCTTGTTCAGCCTGATTATAAAGCTCGATAATTACCGGGGTTTTCATGGTGCTGGCCGCATGAAATCGCTCATCCTCATTAATAGCGATGGAAAGTTCAGGGTTTTGCAGACTCTTAAACGAAACACCAAAGGTTCCCTCCAGCTCAGATAACCTGGAATTGATAAGCGTTTCCAGTTCATTCAGGGTTTCGGGATTATGAGGAGAGGAGCAGGAAAGCAGGAAAGCAAAAAGAAGAATTGCAGGTAGAAATCTCATGGTATTGTGTTCGTTTAAAAGTGATTTGCTAGATACTTAATGTATAGATATAAAAAAAGCCGCTTATTTAAGCGGCTTTTTTAAAAACTTAGAGCTGTAAAAATCAGTCTTTGTTTTTGATGTCCTGAATCTCAAGACGGATCTCCTGAGCTAATTTTTTTAATTCTTGAAGGCCTTTACGTGCACGTGTACCCGCTGCTTTGTTGCCCTTGTCGTAGAATTTTTCCATTTCTACAGTGGTTTCTTCTACGAGGTTTTTGATTTCTTCAACTCTACTCATTATGTAGCTCCGTTAAATTATTATTTAGTTAAAAATTTTCTGTTTTCAGAAAGTGCGTTGAAGCTATTCATTCGGTTATATTGAGTCAAATTAAAAAGTGCTTTTTTAGTATAAATTTTAAACTTTTTTTCGAAATCACTCAATTTTTGTCACTTTTTTAAGTGAAGGCCAGTTGGCAAAATCGGTAGCCGTAGCCAATTTCACCGGGTGATTAAAATTTTGAAATTCTTCAGGAAGTGTGCTCTCAGCGAATTCAGTAGGTAAATTATCCCAGGATAGCTTTTTTTCGGTTTCTGAAATCAGGATTTCATCTTTTTCATTTTTAGAGAATAAAAGAATCTCAGCGTGCTCCAGTTCAAGGGAGATAGAACGGGTAAATTCGGGCAAGGGAATGTGTTTTGGGTCACCATTATGCTCCACAAGGTTCGAAATCAATAGGTTGGGGGAAGCATGATGCGCGTCTAACGCTTCTTTTTCCAGGCTGAATGTGTCACCCTCCATTTTGATTAATCCTTTTTGGAACCCATGAATACCGATGGTGGGTATACCCTGATCGGCAAATAATCCTACAAGTCGTTTATTCAGGTCTTTAATAGCCCTGAGGCGAGCGTCCTCTCTCATCATGCCTGTTTGTATGAGCCGGTCGGTGTAGGGGCTGTCACCATGAATTACGAGTCCTTTGCGATCACCAAGCCGGGCTAATGACTTTGCAAAAGCGGTGAGAAAAATGGAGTTTTCCAAATGTTGGTGATCAAGTACCGCAATAAAGTTAATCGGCATAAGTGGTATAGATTTTTAGTGGACTTAAAATTAGTCTTTCTGGTTATTGATGACGAACCAATTTCACATGAATTCCATTTAAAATCACCGCTTATTTTTTCAGAGCAGAAGATTTAAAACTAAAGGGCAGCAAATCTATGGAAAGATGCTCTGAAAGGGTTCCATCAGCATGGTGGAGTTTTAGTTCATGATATGGCAACAACTCAGATATAACTTGCCTGCATGCGCCACACGGACTGCTTATCTCACCTTTTTTGGTATGTATTTCCATACGGGTGAATTCGGTTTTACCAGCTGCAAAGGCTTTGGCAAGGGCAACGCGCTCGGCACAGATGCCGTGTGTCCATTCGCTAACCTCCACGTTCACGCCCTCAAAATATCCATCTTTTGTAAATAGTAGCGCGGATACCGGGAAATCAGAGTTGGGGATGACTGCCTTATCCAGCAATGCTTTCAATTTTGGCAATGGATCTGATTCTATATCAGAGTTATGAAACAGATCTTCCAGCTTATCGAGCGGGGGATTCTCCGTTTCTATGATTTCCAGCTCAAATTCTTTAGCCCAATAATCCAGTTGCTCTGAATCTGAATCATCTACATAAATTTTAGCGGGAACTTCACCTTCACTCAAACAGATTGCACAAGCTGCCTGAACGGCCGGAATAGTAAGAGGGTAGGAAATATTCTCAATTCTGACTCCGGCATAAAATCTGCCTGTTTTGCTTTCTACAACGCACGCACTTTTATTCTGTGAATACGGCACGTATACATATTCGTAAAGTAGCTTCCAGCTCATATCAATTAGTTATTGCGGAATAAGCTGCATCTGCAACTTTGGCCCTTATTTCACTGATTCTTTTTCCATACGATCGATATGGATAAGTACGGTTGGTTAATAGAATAACGGCCATATTCTTGTCAGGGTCAATCCAAATACTGGTACCTGTAAACCCGGTATGTCCAAAGGCATTTTCACTGGCTAATTGCCCTGCAGTAGAGAAACCGGAGGGACTTTTCCTGTCGAAGCCAAGCCCTCGTTCATTTAATTCGGATTGCTTACTGGTGAAAAGTTGAATTGTTTCGGGTTTTAAGTACTGCTTGCCTGAGTAGACGCCCCCGTTTAGCAGCATGGTACTAAATTTAGCCATATCGATTGCAGAGGAGAATAAGCCTGCGTGTCCTGCTACCCCGTCCATAAAGTAGGCACGTTCGTCATGAGCCCGGGCTTTTACAACACCACGGTCAAAGACGGTATCGATTTCGGTTGGAGCAATCCTGGAAACCAGCCAGCTGCTGTTTCTATGAGGATTGAAAAAAGTACTGTACATATTCAGCGGGAAATAGAATTCATTTCTCATAAAGCGGTCAAGCCGGAGGCCACTTATTTCATGAATAATTTCACCTAAAAGAATCATTCCAAGATCACTGTAGATATATTGAGTTCCGGTTTCATAAATCAGGGGTTCGTTCTTTATGGCCTCTACAATCTGACCTCTTGATTTGAGCGAATCAACATAAACGCGGAAGGCTGGGAGCCCGCTTTGGTGAAGCAGCAGATCCCGAATGGTTATTTCTTTCTTTTCAGGGGTTTTAAATTCTTTGATGTATTTAGCTACCGGGTCATCCAGTTTCAGTTCTCCGCGGTCCACTAATTTCATGGCAGCTGTAGTGGTTGCCATTACTTTTGTGATGGATGCCAGGTCGTATACATCTGTATCTCTTACCGCCTCCGTTTTAGCATAGTCCTGATACCCATATCCGCGGTTATAAGCCAGAACGCCATCTTTAACGATCCCAACTACTGCTCCCGGAAATACGGAGTCTTTGATGGCATTATTAATAATCCTGTCGACTTCAAATAGCTTTTCATGGTCTAAATTCACCTCTTCCGGTTCCCCAAATCGAAGCGTAGAATGATCCATTTCCAAACCTGTTCCCAATGAGTAAAGTCCGGGAATTTCGATAGGGAGTTTTGCGCTAATCTTGCTGGCGCCGAAAAGGGCGGGGACTACTCCGTGCACCTGATGAGAAGAATTATGCCAGCCCAGTACGTGAGCGTCCGTATTACTTAAATCTGAAAGCACATAAGGATTTCCGAATGAGACCAGCAGCGTTGGTTTTCTGCTTTTGATCAGGTTATCTAAAAAGTATTGTTGCTCTGAATTCAAGTGAACGGTCTGGCCATTTTTCAGATGCAAAAAAGAACCGATGATAATCAGGTCAACGTCATCTGCTTTATTCAGTATCCTTCTTTTATCGACCTCGCTTGTTCTTTCATCATAGATATGAAAAGAAACATCAGGATGATAATCTCTTAGTTCTCTCACAAAGTCTGAACCGGTGCGGCCTGAGCGGTCGTCAGCTACAGAAACCACCATAATTTCCGGGTATTTTGAGGGCAGCAGAGGCAGGAGGTTCTTTTCATTTTTGAGCAGTGTTACTGATTCCCGGGCAATACGGCGTGCTTCAGCTTCATGAAAAGCCGTATTTATTTTTGTGTCAAGTTCATCGATTTCCACCTGGTTTTCACCATCAAAAAGCCCATACTGTTGTTTCCAAAGCATGAGTTTGGCAAAGGATTTATTAATGCGTTCTTCGGTGATTTCGCCTTTCTCAACCGCTTTCTGTACTTCATTGATAGCTGTGAAAACATCCGGACTAATGAGCATGATGTCTGCACCCGCATTCAGAGCCCGTACAGCAGCCCGGCCCGGAGAGTATTTGGAGGTGATGCCTTTCATTTCAAGCCCATCGGTAACAACCATACCGTCAAATTTCAGGGAATCAGTAAGGATGCTTCCCAGTATAACGGAATCGAGAGTGCCGGGCAGGAACTCGTTGGTATTCAGATTCGGAAAGGCAATATGGGCACTCATCACACTCTGAATGCCTCCGTCTATAGCTGCGCGAAATGGAATGAGCTCGAGAGAATCCAGGCGGTTGTAGTCATAATCTACCACGGGGAGGTCACTGTGAGAATCTACATCGGTATCCCCATGTCCGGGAAAGTGCTTGGCAGTAGCCACCATTCCTTCGCTTTGTACACCCTGCATAAAGGCCGTGCCAAAATCAGATACAATCTGAGGGTCGCCGGAAAAAGATCGCACATTGATGACCGGGTTGTCTGGATTGTTGTTTACATCTAAAACGGGCGCGTAAATCTGGTGAACTCCTAACGCTTTTGCTTCAATAGCCGTGATTTTACCTATCATGAAAGCGTTGCGTTTGTCACCACTCGCAGCAACTCCCATAGCCGGTGTAAATCGTGTAGTACCAGACACCCGCATAGCCGCACCATATTCCATATCCTGTGAAATCCAGAGGGGGAACTTAGCCATACGCTGCAGTTTGTTGGTCATGATAGCCTGCCCGTAAATATCACCATGCATGAAAATGATTCCACCTACATGGTGCTTCTGAACCATTTCTTCGAGCTGTTTGAAGCTACGGTCGTCCCGGTTTGTGAACTCACCTTCTGCCGGAATAAAAAACAGTTGTCCGATTTTCTCTTCAAGGGAGGTGTTAACAATCAGTGAGTCTAGATACTCCTTCGAACTTTTATCGAGTTTTTTTTCGGGAAAATTTTTAACTGTTTGTCCAAATAGAAATTCGGATAAACTTTGGGCAGAAGTCACTGTAGTATTCAGCAGCAAAAATCCAATTAAGACAAAAAAAGCTATAGAGAACCTGCTTTTCATAAAAAAATTTGTAGTAGATGATATTTAACCTTAATACGCTCTAAATGTACGTGATAGTAACAGACTACGCCAACGCTTTATTTTATCCACTTACATGGAAAGAAAAAGGAATTGGGCCGGTATTATTAAGTATCAAATAAGTTTTACTACAGTTAAATTCCAACCGATTAAACTTTCTCAAAGGAATACACATTTTCACTTTATTTACAGCGTGAAAATGCTCATCATTGGCTATGATAAGTGACGAAAAAAAAGAAGAAGTACGTGCTGCCGCAGATATCGTGGAGGTCGTTTCAGACTATGTGAAGCTGAAGCGGTCGGGCAGTGGTTTCGTTGGCCTTTGTCCTTATCATGATGAAAAGACTCCTTCCTTTAATGTTACCCCGCGCCTGGAAATTTTTAAATGCTTTGGTTGCGGGGAGTCTGGTGATGTATTCAAATTTGTGATGGATCAGGAGGGAGTGGGCTTTAATGAAGCGGTCCGTCAGCTTGGAGAACGGTACGGAGTCTTCATTCCTGAAGAAGACAATGATGAACCCAGCGAAAACATGCAACTTCGGGAAGGGATCTATCATGCGCTTAAGTTTGCCGGTGTATTTTATTATCGAAACCTGATCGAGAACCCGGAAGCCGAAAAAGCGGTCAAATACCTGGAGAACCGGGGATATAATCGCCAGGTGTATAAAAAGTTCGGGCTTGGGTTTTCTCCATCAGGAGGAGAAGAACTATGGAAAGCAGCTCAAAACGCCGGAATAGACGAAAAATATTTGGTTGAAGCAGATCTCATCAAACCAAGTAATCGCGGGAGTGGCTTTTATGATACTTTTCGGGGAAGGCTGATGTTTCCCATTTTTAATCCGACCGGAAAAGTGATTGCTTTTGCAGGAAGGGTACTTGGGAATGAGAAAACGGCCAAATACATCAATTCATCTCAAACCAAAGTGTATAACAAAAGTGAAGTGGTATATGGGGTGAATTTTGCCAAGAATGAAATCCGTAAGCACAAGGAAGTTATTTTGGTGGAAGGGTATACGGATGTGATTACTCTTAATGAGCACGGTATTAAAAATGTGGTGGCCAGCAGCGGAACCTCGCTCACTTCCGGACAAATGAAGATATTGCATCGTTATGGCGAGCGTATTGTTATGATTTATGACTCCGACGCGGCTGGACAAACAGCGATGAAGCGCGGGATCAATATTGCGCTGGCTGAGGGAATGGAAGTGCAACTGCTTGAGCTTCCCGAGAATCAGGACCCGGATTCGTTTGTGAAACAGTTTGGGAAAGAATCGTTTGAAGAGCTTAAGAAAGAGGAAGCGGGGGATTTTGTAGATTTTCTGCTGCTGAAGGCTGGAGAAGAAGGCCGGCTGGAAAAACCTACCGAAACACCTAAAGTTATTACAGAGATTCTGGAGTCAATTGCCAACATCAAAGATTCTATTCAGCGACAGGTATATGTGCAGTATCTGCACCAGAAGATGCAGAAGTTCCAGAAGGTGAAGGAAAGCGATTTATACGAACAGCTGGAACGGGTAATGAACGACAAACGCTGGGAAGAGAAAAGATCGCAACGGCGAGAAGAAGCCCGGCAGCGTGTTCAACAGCAGAACGAGGGTGAGTTGCCGTCTTCTGGTAATGAAGAACCGCCTCATCCCGGAACTCGGACTGCTGCGGCATCTGCCTCAAGGAAGAAGCCTCATTTCGAAAAAGAATTGATCAGGCTGATGATTATCTATGGCCGAAGCATGGTGGAATATATTTGTTCTTTTACGAATTCCAGGCTTTTTGAAGACGATGAGCTTCAAATGTTCTATGAGCATATTATCGAGCGGTATAAAGAAGAAAAAGAGATTTCGGTGAACGCTTATTCAGGACTGGATGATCCATTTCCACGATTGGTGGGAGATGTGTTATTGGAACAGCATACCGCCAGCGACCGCCATGAAGAAAAAGTAGGATTAAAGTACGAGAAAGATAAAAATCCCTATAAAACTGCAAAAAGTTCGATCCGGGCTGCTCAGATTAACTTTTATCGCCATAAACAAAATGAGCTCGCTGATAAAATTGCATCAGCTAAAGGCGATGAAAAGCTGGAACTGATGGAGCGGCAAAAGGACATCAAATCAAAACTTACCCGCCGGGAAACCACCGACCCTGACGATCTGTATCCCGACCCGGACTCGAATGTGGATAACCAGGTAAACGACAAGGTATTCCAGTATAAGATGAAGGGGGAGAAGTGAGGGTTGGTGAGGTGATAAGGTCAGGTCATTCCTGCGCAGGCAGGAATCCGGTTATCCTTTCATACATCCGGATCTCGGGCATTCACCGCGAGATGACAACTCAATAAATCATCCCTCAAGTTCACAATTGAGCATCCAGCGGATACCAAATTTGTCTTTCAGCATTCCGTAGCGTGCTCCCCAAAAGGTTTTCTCCAGAGGCATGGTAACTTCGCCGCCCTCAGAAAGAAGCTCGAAAAGCCGGTCCTGCTCTTCCTCTGTTTGCACATTGATGTTCAGCTGTACATTGTCGCCCACAGCAATGTCTTTATGCGGAGCTCCGTCTGAAAACATCATATGAATTCCGTCTGCTTTTAGTTCTCCGTGCATGATCTTTTCTTTGTGATCGTCGTCGACGGGCATCTCGGTATCTCCAAAGCGCTGGAGTACGGTAATTTCACCACCCAGACAATCTTTGTAGTAGTTCATGGCTTCTTCGCAGTTTCCCCGAAAAAATAGATATGGAACAATCGTTTTCATGATTGAAAGTATTAGTTAGAGGTCAATGCATATACTAAAATATTTGCGCCCATTTGCAAAGCCTTCTGTCGGAGCGATTGCGGGGTATTGTGAACTTCAGCATCCGTCCATCCATCCCCGAGATTTGATTCAACACTGAAAAAGACAACGAGCCGTCCTTCATGAAAAATCCCAAATCCTTTTGGGGGTTTGCCATCGTGTTCATGGATTTTAGGTAATCCATTTTCAAAGGTATATACCTGATCGTAGATGGGATGATTAAAGGGTATCTCGATAAACTCTTCGTCAGGAAACACTTCTTTCATGGCCGGACGGATATATTCATCCAGTCCGTAGTCGTCATCAATGTACAAGAAACCACCATTTTGCAGATACTCACGAACGTTTCGGGCCTCAGTGGATGTCAGTGCAATATTTCCATGTCCGGTTAAGAATACAAATGGATAGGAATGGAGATCTGCGCTTCCCAAAGATACATCGGTGTAAGAATTTGCAATTTGGATAGGTACATTACTCTTTGTGAAGGAAATCAGGTTTTCCAGAGCCGATGGGTCATTATACCAGTCACCGCCCCCACGATATTTTGCACGGGCAATTTCAAATTCACCGGAAGTTTGTGCTAGTACCAATGGGCTGCCTGTAAAGGCCAGAAGGGGTAGTAAAATGTAAATGATAGTCGATCGCATAAACTGTTTAATCACAAATTAGACATTGCAGCGCGGCAGAGTGAATAAAATATAGCACATTGAAGGTCTTAATCACAGTTTTGTTCTTTGCCCTGCAAGTTTCGGGATGAAGTAAATCGGGTTATCCTTTAAACGTTACAAATTAGGATTTCGCTCCACGTTTGTTCTTACCGTATCAGAAGCAATAGACCCGAATATGCCTATTCCACCCTGTACATGATAAATCACGTTTTGAATTTCACCGGGTGATAGGGTAGAGCCTCCCAATTGAACTTGTTGAGACCGTACAAAGTCATAGACATTATCGTCTAAAGTATTCGCCACAATATCATTTGTGCCATAAAAGGCGATTCCAATCCACGGATACTTAATGGTCACCGATCCATCAGGGTTATTTTCAAAGTTAGCCGAGTTGATAATGCCGGAGCTGTTATTAGAAAGCAGCATTAAATCTTCTTCCGGGTTGTCACTATCTGTTAATAAATCAGCATAAAGAGGAGTGAGGTCTTCCGCATTTGGATCAAAACTGATGGCGTTGAATACAAAGATATTCTGCCTGCCGGGGTAGGAACTCTCACTCAGGGTGATCTCAAGCTGCTGAGATGACTGGTAGACCACCGATTCTGAAACCCCATCAAGGATTTCAAAGCTACCGGGGATGATGGTATGTGCTGTTAAAATATCATCGGAGCCGGGGAAAGAAATATGCAGCTGATAAGTTCTCTCCGGCAGAACGGCATGATTCTGGTCAGCCTGGTAAATGCCAGGTTCTGAAATGGAATACGTAAAGGATTGCTCAACACTGCTTTCCGGGCCGGTTTGGAGCAAGCGGACTTCAACAATGGCATCGTTGATAGCGGCGTCTTCAAAATCATAAAACTCATTAGCCGGAACGGTAGTTGAAAGGCGTACCTGCGGAAGCTGGCGGTTGGCAACCAGGTACGATTCCACCACATAATATTCTTCATAATCATCCTGAGGATATACATCACAGGAAGCAATGAATGCGGTAATGGATAAAGCGAATAAGGTTAGTTTCTTCATGTTCTTAAAAATTGACGGTATATGAAATTGATGGCAAAATGGGCAACAGGTTAACCGGATTGCGTTCCACAGGGTTTTCGTCAAAGTCGAAGCTGTAGAACCAGACATTCCGTCGGGAGTACACGTTGATAATCTGAAGCTGAAGTTCTGAGTCACCCAGGTTAAAGAATTTACCTGAGCGTGCGAACGAAAGATCCATCCGGTGGTAACTTGGCAAGCGGGATGCATTCACCCTTCCAACGGTAAAGGTATTTCGGTCGTCGTTGGTCCAGGGCAGGTCAAGCTGAATGTAACGGCCCAGCACCTGTGTATACGACTGTCCCGTTGCAAAATTAAAAGAGGCCGTCATTTTCCAGCGGTCGTTGAACTGGTAATTTCCCACCAGGTTGATATCATGCCGGCGATCGTATTTAGGTGGATAAAAACGGGCTGTTTGTCCCTGATCGGTGATCTCGGCATTGTAGCCGGGGAATCGTCGCCAGGTATAGCCCAGCGTATAGCCGATGAACCCGGTAAAATCACCTGCTCTTTTTTCAAAGAATACTTCTACTCCATAGGCACTGCCATCACCTACACGGAATAAATCCTCATACAACAGTCCGGCCACATCCGGAATGAACGGATCCAGTTCGAATAGATCTTCCATGGTTCGGTAATAAATCTCGATGTCGAGTCCATAGTCTTCGAAAGGAATCGTTTTGGCTCCAATCACAAACTGATCACCGTAAGCAGGAGAGACGCCTTCGGCTGAGGTCAGCCATACATCAAAGCCGGAAAAGGCTTCGTTGGTGACGAGAGTCAGGAATTGGTTATACCGGCCATAGGCAGCCTGAAGGCGAATCCGGTCGGTGGGTCGGTACTCCATAGAAAAACGCGGTTCAATCCGTACAAAATCTCCGTCCGAGAAATAGTTCATGCGAACTCCGGGAGTGAAAATCCACTGATCGTTGGGTCGCCATTCATCCTGCACATAAAAAGAAGCGTATTGATTTTGGATGCGGCTGGCGAACGTGTCCTGACCGTCAAAGGTATCCTGCAGCTTAAAGGTGAAGATTCCCGACCAGATTCCGGTTTCAATGGTGTGATTATTGCCCGGCAGATATTCGAGATCCGCTTTAAGCGAGAAATCATAAATATTGTTGGAACGGGTGAACTTGGTTCCGCCGAAATCAAAGCCCGGAAAGTTGAAATAACGGGAGCCGGTGAGTACAAAGTTGGAAAACAGTTTTTCAGAAAAAATATGTGTCCAGTTACCGCTCAGGGTTTGGTTTCCATAATTCAGGGCAAATTCGGCGTCATCAGCAAAAGGAAAAGTAACCCGATCCTGCCCGGCATAGAAAGCGAGGGACAGTTTATCGTTCTGGGTAGCATCGTAGTTTACCTTGCCGTTAAAATCGTAGAAATAAAACTGACTCGGCACGTTATCGGTGGTTTGGCGTAATCCTGCCAGCAGCGGTTCAAGGGTAGAGCGCCGCGCTGAAAACATCCAGGAGCCTTTGCTGTACGGACCTTCGACAGAAGCCCGGGAAGCCAGCATCCCGATGGTAGCCGTACCGTCCATCTCATTCCGGTTTCCGTCTTTGTTATAAATGGTGAGTACCGAACCCAGCCGTCCGCCATATTCAGCCGGGTAACCACCTTTATATAGCCTCACATCTTTGATGGCATCGGGGTTAAAGGTGGAGAAAAATCCAAAAAAGTGACTGGGATTATACACGGTAGTCCGGTCGAGCAGGATCAGGGTTTGGTCGGGGCTTCCCCCGCGGATATACAACCCGCTTGAGAAATCCGAAGCAGCTTTCACACCCGGCAGTAACTGTATGGACCGAAATACATCGGCCTCAAAAACAGACGGCAATTCCTGAATCATCTTCGCATCAACCTGTACGGTTCCGATATTCTTCTGTTCTTCTTCCTCACGGCTGGAGCGTACTATAATTTCCTCCAATTCCACACTTTCGGGTACCAGTTCTACATCCAGTCGCATATTCTGACCAGGCTCAAGCGTGATCTCCCGCCGGAATGGTTTGTACCCAACATAGCTGCAAAAAAGGGTGTAGGTACCCGGCTGCAGGTTTGGCAGAGAATAGTAGCCCAGCGTGTTGGAGGCCGTTCCTTTATTGATTTCCTGGAAACCAATATTGGCACTGATGAGTGTTTCCCCGGTTTGAGAATCAGTGATGTATCCATTGAGTGAAGCTGATTGTTGAGCTGCCACCCATGAAATGCCCCCGAATGTTATGAAGAGAACCAGTAAGAGTTTGCGGTACATGAAGTTTGAATAGTCTGAATTTGAGTGAGGTACTTACACGAACTTTCTAAAAGAAAGTTAGAGCTAAATTCATTCCGTAATGTTAAGAAAGTGTTATGCTGTCTTTTTAAAGATTTGATTGATGTCTGATGATGAATTAGGTGAACTACAATTTAAGCTACCACATATTGTCATCCTGAGTGCGTGGTAGATAGCGAATGGCGGGGATAGGTAACACGAAGGACCTCAAATCATGAACCGACTGCCCTGTCTGACGATGAGATCCTTCGCGATACCCAACGATACCCTTGTAAAATCTCTTCGCTCAGGATGACAATGGGTGGAATGGCTTTATGAATACCAGTCCTTAGCTAAGTCTTGCAACTATGATTTTATACCTTCAATTTTTAAATAATTCTAAAGTTGTCATCCTGAGTGCGTGGTAGATAACGAAGGGCGGGGATAGGTAACACGAAGGACCTCAAATCATGAACCGGCTGCCCTGTCAGACATTGAGATCCTTCGCGACAACCAACGATGCCTGCATGAAATCTCTTCGCACAGGAAGACAATGGGTGGAATGGCTTTATGAATACCAGTCCTTAGCTAAGTCTCTCCATTCAGGGTTGATACTTTCAATCAATTCCTTCTTCTTTTTTCGGCTCCAACCTTTTATTTCCTTTTCTCTTCGGATAGCATATCCAACATCGTCTGTTTCGGCATAATACACCAATTTATAAAGGTTATATTTCTTGGTGAAGCCGCTAACCTGCTTTTGTTTATGTTGATAAACTCTTTGCTGGAGATCATTAGTCATTCCGGTGTAAAGCATTCTGGAATTGTTGCTCAATATGTATACATAGTATGATTTACCCATGATTGTTAGAGCAATTACAGGTGAATTCCTTACAGGCTTTTTTAAAACACCCGAAAATTGTCATCCTGAGTGTGTGGGGATTAGCGAAGGGCGGGGACAGTTAACACGAAGGACCTCAAATCATGAACTGGCTGCTCTGTCTGACGATGAGATCCTTCGCGATACCCAACGATACTCTTGTAAAATCTCTTCACTCAGGATGACACTGGGTGGAATGGCTTTATGAATACCAGTCCTTAGCTAAGTCTTGCAACTATGATTTTATACCTTCAATTTTTAAATAATTCTAAAGTTGTCATCCTGAGTGCGTGGTAGATAGCGAAGGGCGGGGATAGGTAACACGAAGGACCTCAAATCATGAAC